>NZ_JBSHAF010000001.1:0-113975 GCF_053611365.1 Streptomyces sp. NPDC054813
CTCCTTCGGCGTGGCCTTCGTCAGCGGCAGCAGACGGGAGCCGAGTCCGGCGGCGGGGATCACGGCCCTGCGGATCGTCGGTGGCATCAGGTCTCCCTCGGTCGAGCAGGCACACCGGATCGACCGGTACGGCACACGCCGACGCCCGCCGTCGCCCCTGTCGTTCGCCCGTGCCGGCGGACAGTCGCGCGTCTGCGTGAACGTCCAAGTGCTGGTGCATCAGGCCACCGCCTTGGGGTGCTCGGAGTCGTTGTCGGCCCCTGCGGCGCCCCACGCCACCACGAACGGTCGGCGCCGGCCCGCGCAACGGGCTTCGAAGACGTTCGTGACCATCGCCACGGCGCGGCGCAACCATCTCGGCAGCGGCCAAGCAGCGCAGGCCAGATGATCACAGCCGCACCAGCCTCGCGCTTGACCTTCCCGGTGGAGGCGTCAAGGAGTGGCTCCTCGACCGTGCTGTCTTCCCGACCCACTTCAGCCGGCAGGTGACCGTGCCCGCAGCGACGCTCTCGCCAAGGGCCGGCACGGTTACGGAAACCGCCACGACTTCGGTTACTCCTCATGCAATCGCAGGGCGCCCCGGGCGCCCTTGGTCTCTCCACGCCCCGCAGTCCGCAGGTTCACTTCCACGGCGCCACCCCCTCGACGAGGTGCTCACTGCGGCCAGCCGTAGCAATCGCGGGCTTGGACAACCGTCTCCGGGGCGATTGCGCCCACCCGCGCCAACTGGTCCAGGGCGGCAACGACGATCGACTCGGCGTCGACGTGGAAATAGCGGCGTACGGCATCACGGGTGTCCGACAGCCCGAAGCCGTCTGTTCCCAGCGACGTGTAGTCCTGCTCCACCCACTGGCTGATCTGGTCGGGTACCTGCCGCATCCAGTCGCTGACCGCCAGAACGGGCCCTGAAGTGCCCGACAGCGCAGCCGTCACGTACGGAACGCGCTCCTCACCCCGAAGCCGCGCCCTGTCGGCACTCATGCCGTCCCGGCGCAGCTCCGTCCAGGAGGTCACCGACCACACGTCAGCCTGGACTCCCCACTGGGACGTGAGCAGTTCCTGGGCCTCCAGCACCCAGTGGACGGCCGTGCCGGAAGCCAGCAACTGGATCCGCGGTCCCGCGCCCGGCGGCTCCGCCTGCCGGAACCGGTACATGCCCCGGAGGATCCCCTCCTCGACCTCCGGCCCGGCTGGCATGGCCGGCTGCTGCTTGGGCTCGTTGTAGACCGTCAGGTAGTAGAAGACGTCTTCGGGCCGGTCACCGTACATCCGTCGCAGCCCTTCCCTGACGATCACCGCGATCTCGTACGCGAAGGCAGGGTCGTAGCTCACGGCAGCCGGATTCGCGGATGCCAGCAGGTGGGAATGTCCGTCCGCGTGCTGCAGCCCCTCACCGGTCATCGTCGTACGGCCGGCCGTCGCCCCGATGACGAACCCGCGCCCCATCTGGTCTGCCAGGGCCCAGAACTGGTCACCGGTTCGCTGGAAACCGAACATGGCGTAGAACATGTAGAACGGGATCATGGGCTCGCCGTGTGTGGCGTACGAGGTCGCCGCAGCGGTGAACTCGGCCATGGAGCCGGCCTCGGTGATGCCCTCGTCGATGAGCTGGCCGTTCTTGGCTTCGCGGTAGTGGAGCAGCTGATCCGCGTCGACCGGTTCGTAGGTCTGGCCGTGCGGCGAGTAGATGCCGGCTGTCGGGAACAGGGATTCCATCCCGAATGTGCGGGCCTCGTCGGGGATGATCGGCACCCAGCGCCGTCCCGTCTCCTCGACGCGCATCAGGTCCTTGACCAGTCGGACAAGAGCCATGGTGGTGGCCACCTCTTGTTTGCCGAAGCCCTTCGTCAGGGACTCGAAGGGCGCGGCCGGGGGCTGCTGCATCGGCTTGGCGACCACCTTGCGTACCGGGGCCGGACCTCCCAGAGCCGTACGTCGATCGCGCAGGTACTGCACCTCTTCCGAATTCTCACCGGGGTGCCAGTACGGCACCAGGTCGCCGCTCAACGCACTGTCGGGAATGGGAAGTTCAAGCACATCCCGCATGTCACGGAACTGCGCCATGGTCAGCTTCTTCATCTGATGATTGGCGTTGCGGGACTCGAAGCCCGCGCCCAGCGTGTGCCCCTTCACCGTCTGGGCGAGGATGACGGTCGGTGCGCCACGGTGCTGGACTGCGGTGCGATAGGCCGCATGGACCTTGAGCGGTTCGTGCCCGCCCCGCGAGTTCTCGAACAGATCGGTGAGCTGAGCATCGCTGAGCCGGGCGGCGATGCCGGAGAGCGCATCACCGGTGAAGAAGTGCTTGCGCAGGTAAGCGGCGTCCCGCGCGGCGTACGTCTGCATCTGGGCGTCGGGTACCTCGCCCAGGCGGTGGACCAGGGCCCCCGTGGTGTCCTGTCGCAGCACGGCGTCCCAAGCTTCGCCCCAGAGGGACTTCACGACGTTCCAGCCCGCTCCCCGGAACCGGCCCTCAAGTTCCTGAACGATCTTGGAATTCGACCGTACGGGGCCGTCCAGGCGCTGCAGGTTGCAGTTGATGACGAAGGTGAGGTTGTCGAGCCCTTCCCGGGCGGCGAGCGCCAACGCGGCCATCGCCTCGGGCTCGTCCGTTTCCCCGTCCCCGAGGAATGCCCATACGCGGGACCCGGACGTGTCCTTGATGCCGCGCGCGTGCAGGTAGCGGTTGAACCGAGCCTGGTAGATGGCGGCGAGCGGACCAAGTCCCATGGAAACGGTCGGAAACTCCCACAGCCACGGCAGGCGGCGGGGGTGGGGGTAGGACGGCAGTCCGTGACCGTCGGCCTCGCGTCGGAAACTGTCCAACTGCTGCTCGTCGAGGCGCCCTTCCAGGAACACGCGGGCGTAGATGCCGGGCGAGGCATGCCCCTGCACGTACAGCTGATCGCCCGAGCCGTCCCCGTTCTTGCCTTTGAAGAAATGGTTGAACCCGACCTCGTAGAGCCATGCCGCCGAAGCGTAGGTGGCTATGTGGCCGCCGAGCCCCAGGCGGGAGCCGCGTGTCACCATCGCCGCCGCGTTCCAGCGGTTCACGGCGGTGATCCTGGACTCCACGGCGACATCACCGGGAAAGACGGGCTGCGCGGACGCCGGGATCGTGTTGATGTAGTCCGAGGACAAGAGCCCGGGCAGGGCGATCCCGGACCTGGCCGCGTGCTCGTGCACCCGTCGCAGCAAGTACACCGCCCGATCCGGCCCTGCGTTCCGCACGACAGCGTCGAGTGATGCCTGCCATTCGGCGGTCTCCTCGGTGTCCCGGTCGGGTAGTTGGTCGAGCTCGCTCGTCGCAGAGAACTCGGTGGGCCGGGACGGATCACTCATGGCGGCCTTTCTGTCACAGCGTGGGGAGGGGAGAGACCGACTGCCGACACGGAGGTACTCCGGTGTCGACCGGTCAGAGATGTGCGTGGGTGGGGTGAAGTCAGCCGTTCACAACACCTTGGACCGCCCTCATGCCACTTTTGTGACAGTCCTCGACACTGTGAGATTGCTGAGGTCCTGCCGGGCGCGACCCGCAGCGGGAGCTGTACGACAACGACATGGTCACTGAGACCTGCATCACACTGCGGTTCGGTGTCACACCTTGCCGGGCCGTCCGGTCAGTAGTGCGTACCGGCAATTTCGCCTGGAGGACCAATGGACGCACGCCTCAACTACTACGGCAATCCCTTCGCGGGCAAGGTGCTCAAGCAGCTCTTCACGGCCAGCAAGGCGCTGTCTGACTCGACGCTGCCTGCCACCATTCAGTATCTGGTGGAGGTCCGCGCCAGCCAGATCAACGGCTGCGGCTTCTGCACCGACATGCACACCAAGGAGGCCACCCACGCCGGGGAGTCCTCGGTGCGGCTCAACCTGATCGCCGCCTGGCGGGAGGCGACGGTCTTCACCGAGGCCGAGCGCGCCGCGCTGGAACTGGCCGAGCAGGGCACCCGCGTCGCGGACGCGGCCGGTGGAGTCACCGACGAGGCATGGGCGAACGCCGCCAAGCACTTCGACGAGGACCAGCTCACCGCGCTGACGACCCTCATCGCCATCATCAACGCCTACAACCGCATCAACATCATCACCCAGCAGCCGGCCGGCAGCTACAAGGTCGGCATGTTCGGCTGAGCCGGGTCCGGGGCTCAACCGCACGCGGACGGTGCCTGTCCGCGTCACCGCTGCCTTGGCGCGGGAAAAGGCTTCAGAGGCTCGCGGCGTGTCACAGATGCGGTCCACGCTCTGTCTTCGCTGTAACGCAAGTTGTTTTGAGCCCGGAACTGCCGACGCGAGATCGTCCGTTCCGGGCCGGTCTACGGAGGTGTAGCACAATGCACGAAATGCACGAAATGCACTCAGAGGACGGCTTCGGACCCAAGATGCTGGCGGACGTCAAGCCGCCTTTCATTCCCGAGGGTGCTTCGGGAATGACTGTCCTCGTCGAGTGGGCTCCCGGTCACCCCGGGACTCCTCCGCACCGCCACTCGGGGCCGTGTTTCGGCTACGTTCTCGAAGGAGCGGTCCGGTGGGAGCTCGAGGGCGAGCCGGAGCACGTGATCAAGGCCGGTGAGACGTTCTGGGAGCCGGGCGGTGACGTGATCCACTACCAGAACGGCAACGCCTCGTCGGACGCGCCGGCCAAGTACATCGTGTTCATGATGTGCGCGCCGAACCAGCCGATGCTCACCCTGGTCGACGACGAGGAACTGAAGGAGCGGGCCCACCTGCGGTCCCCGCGGCCCACGGACTGAGCTCCCGCCTGCGCACAGGCCGGTTCCGCGCGGAGTGTGTGCTGCACGCTGGCAGCGCAGTTCGCCGCCCCGGCCGTCCGCGCACTGCGGCATGCCGTCGTGCCTTGGGTGGCGCGGCCGAGTGGGCCACTCCAGGGACCGCGGTTCCACTGCAGCACCGCCATGGCCCTTGCCATGGCGGTGCTGCAGGCTCCGGGCACGGCCAACTCGTCGGGCGTCCCGCCGTCGTGACAGCGTGACCGGCTTCAACTGGGCGCCCCGGGAGGCATCCTCCAAGGGCGGGATCAGCAGGCACGCCACCCATCTCGACTACGGATGCGGATAGGGCATGCGCCCCGTACCCCCGGAAGACCTGCGCTGCGCGGTGCCGGCTCGCATCCCCGGCGACGGTCGTTCGCCTGTGACTGCGCGAGGCGCTCAGGCGAGCCAGTCGGTGTAGCGGGTGGGGGCGAGGTGGGCGTCCTTGTCGGTGAGGACGTCGCCCTTGACCACGGCGAACATGCCGGCGGTGGGGTCGGTGACGACGGTGCGGTTGTCGCCCTTGCGGGACAGCGTGAGCCGGCCCAGTTCGTCCAGGGTGAAGACGTCGGGGCCGGCGATGTCGCGGATGCCGTTGAGCGGGGCGCCCGCGGCGACCTCCGCCACCGCCGCTGCCACGTCCGCGGCCGCGATGGGCTGGATGGGCGTGGCGGGCAGCCGGACGGTGTCGGCGTCGGAGGACCAGGAAATGACGTCGTCCATGAACTCCATGAACTGCGTCGCCCGGACGATCGAGTAGGGGACCGGCCCGGTCGCGAGGATGTGCTCCTGGAGCGTCTTGGCCCGGTAGTAGTCCATCTCCGGCACCTGGTCCACGCCGACGATCGAGAGGATGACGAAGTGGCCGACGCCGCCCCTGCGGGCCGCGGCCACAAGGTTGTCCATCGAGGTCTGGAAGAAGGCCGGGGAGGCCTCGTCGAAGGTCGGGGAGTTCGTCAGGTTGACGACGACGTCGGCCCCGGCCAGCGCCTCGTCCACCCCCTGGCCGCTGAGCACGTCGACGCCGGTGGACTTCGAGTGCGGTACCGCCTCGTGCCCGGCGGCGGTCAGGTTCCTGACGACCTGCGACCCGATAAGCCCGGTACCGCCGATGACTGCGACCTTCATGACGTGCCCTTTCGTCGCCAGTACGCCTGAAGTGAGTTATAAGCCACTATATGCGGGGAATACGGGTTTGGCCCGGCCACATGCCGCCCGGCTGCCGAGGGCAGGTTCGTCCACTCAGTCCAGGGCTAAGGACGGGCGACGACCGTAGTGGCCTGGCCGCATGGCCAGGGCTGAGGCACTCGCCAAGCGAGCTGCACACCACCGGCTGTCACAACAGCGGGGACATGTCTGTCAACTGACTGTCCGGATCTGGAAACCCTCCATACGCGAAGGTGCACCAAATATGGCATATGACACTACCGGTGCGTTGGGCTCAGCCCATGGCCCGGAGTCTGGTATCGCATGGCGGCTCGGCACAAAGAGGCCGCGTGACGTAAAAAGGCCGACGGGCGCGGCCTTTCCCGCGTCGATCTCGGCTCAGCGCCCGGCCGTGTACTGCGCCGCTGACGGAGTCATGTCATGACTGAGCGGACCCGGTTGCCCGATCTGTCCACCGGCAAAGACTTCGACGGCGAGACCTTCGCCCCGATCTACACCACGGCCGTGACGGTGAGCGGGGGGATGGTGAGTCACGGGCGGGCCTCGGGAAGGGCACGCTCGGGCGACGGAGTCCTGGATCTCAGCCTGCGCATGCCCGCGGAACTGGGAGGAGACGGCCAGGGGACGAATCCCGAGCAGTTGTTCGCCGCCGGCATCGCCGCCTGTTTTCACGGGGCGCTGAGTCTCGTCGCACGGCAGGCCGCGCTCGACCCCGCAGCGATCTCCGTGGTGGCGACCGTGGCTTTCGGACGGGACCCGGAAGACGGCGGCTACTTGTTGCACGTCGACCTTGAGGTCAGGTGGCCGGACATCGACCTTGCCGTCGCCGCCCCGCTCGTGGAGAAGGCCGATTCACTGTGCCCCTACACGAAGATGGCCCAGCGGGGAACACCGACAAGCATCAGGCTGGCCTCCTAGCCGACGGCGAAGGCTGCCTGTCCAGCTGCATGTCGTTTCCGTAGCCGTTGTGCGCGTCATGCCGGCACACGACGGCTACGGAAAGGGGAGACCGACCGGCCCGGCGCCGGCCGACCACCCGAAGCATCGTGCCCGCCACCCCATGCCGTGACAGTGGTACGAGCCTCCACCGGTAGGTGGCCGAGCAAGTCTCTGGCCGTTGAACAACATCCGGCCGGTTGCGCGCACCGGGCAGACCGAGCCTCAGCCGTCGTAAGTCCACGTTCACAGCGCGTCCGGGGCCACCGGCGGAACCCCGGACCCCGGTTCCATCGCGATCTTGCTCTGCTGGATGATCTCCTGGACGTGAAGCTCGATCTCCTGCGGATTCAGGCCGAGCGCCTTGCCTATGTGCACCGTCCAGACCTCGGCGCGAAGACCGGTCTCGAAATCCAGGTCGGCCCGGACGTTCTCACGTGCGACTTGCCGATTCTGGCTCACCATGACGAATGTGGACAGGAAGATGGCCTCCAGGCTCACGATCATGGTGAGCAGCCCGAACGGGTAGGGGTCGAAGACCGCAACGGAGCCGAACAGCCTGAGGTTGAGGGCGATCCACACCGCGAACCAGACGGCATGGACGTACACGAAGCCCATCGTGCCCGCGAAGGCGGTGATCGCGTCTGCGAGCCGGTCCTGCGACGTGCGCATCCTGGCGAACGCCAGCCGCTCATGGCGCAAGCGGAGGTCGGGGCGTTGAGTAGCGCCGGAAGCGGAGCTCGGCCGGAAGGCCCGGCCTCCGGAGTGAAGGGTCGTTCCCACTTACTGCCTCATTTCCTCACCGGGGACATCATCGCCACCAGCTGCCCATGGCCCCGGCAGCCTGCCTGTTCCGAACCGCTGGTGGGGCAACCAGGCCACCGTGTTCGGCTCGGACCGTGCCGGCTCCCGGCCTCGACCTGGCTGACGGGTGCGTGTGCGTGGCAGTCCACTCGGCGCTCGATGAGGCAAGCTCCGTCATCGATCGGCGTCGGTGCAGGGCTGGGCAATGACGTACGGCATCTTCCGCTCCCTTGCCCGACGGAGATGATCAGTGGTCGGCCGGCTTGCCAAGGCGGTGGTCGACTGGAGATATGACCGTGAAGCCCCCGAGGTTGTGACGGCCGGCGCCTGACCCGCCCAGGTCGTCGCCGGGGTGCGGCACTGCGGGAGCACCGGCCGCAGTGGCCAGCTGACGGGGAAGCCACGAAAGGTGTCACAGATTCCGGAACATCCCGGTCGTACTGAGTGACAATCCCTCGGCGATCGGAGTAGATCGTGGCTATCAGCGAACAACGTATTTCCACCATGGTGCTGGTGATCGGAACGGGAGGTGCTGGGCTGCGAGCGGCGATCGAACTGGCCGAGGCCGGTGTCGACGTCCTCGCGGTCGGCAAGCGCCCCAAGGAGGACGCGCATACGGCGCTCGCCGCCGGAGGAATCAACGCGGCCCTCGGCACCATGGATCCCGAGGACAGCTGGCAGCAGCATGCAGCGGACACGCTCAAGGAGAGCTATCTGCTCGCCGATCCCCGCACCGTGGAGATCGTCGCCCAGGGCGCCGCTCGGGGCATCGGCGACCTGGAACGCTACGGCATGGCCTTCGCTCGCGAGGAGGACGGACGGATCTCCCAGCGCTTCTTCGGCGCGCACAAGTTCCGGCGGACGGCGTTTGCCGGCGACTACACCGGTCTGGAGATCCAGCGCACGCTCATCCGGCGCGCGGACCAGCTGAACGTTCCGGTGCTCGATGGTGTCTACATCACCCGGCTTCTGGTCCATGACGGTGCCGTCTTCGGTGCCTACGGCTTCGATCTCACCCATGGAACGCGGTACCTGATCCACGCCGACGCCGTCATCCTTGCCGCTGGCGGTCACACCCGCATCTGGCGACGAACGTCCTCCCGGCGCGACGAGAACACAGGCGATTCGTTCCGCCTGGCCGTGGAGGCCGGCGCCCGTCTGCGCGACCCCGAACTGGTGCAGTTCCATCCCTCCGGGATCATCGAACCCGAGAACGCGGCCGGCACCCTCGTCAGCGAGGCCGCGCGCGGTGAGGGCGGCATCCTGCGCAACGCGCTCGGCGAGCGCTTCATGAACCGCTACGACCCTGCGCGCATGGAGTTGTCGACCCGCGACCGCGTGGCCCTGGCCTCCTACACGGAGATCAAGGAAGGGCGGGGGACGCCCAAGGGCGGAGTGTGGCTCGACGTCTCCCATCTGCCACGGCAGACGATCATGACGCGTCTCCCCCGTGTCTACCAGACCCTGCTCGATCTGCAGATGCTGGACATCACCCGCGATCCCATCGAGATCGCGCCCACCGCGCACTATTCGATGGGTGGGGTGTGGGTACGTCACGAGGACCACAGCACCGACGTGCGCGGTCTGTACGCCATCGGTGAGGCGTCGAGCGGCCTGCACGGTGCCAATCGCCTCGGGGGGAACAGCCTCATCGAACTGCTGGTCTTCGGCCGCATCACGGGCCAGGCGGCAGCCGCCTACTCGCAGTCCCTGACCGCCCAGCCGCGGTCGGCGTCAGCCGTCGCACAGGCCCGCGCGGAGATCGACGATCTGCTGGTGGCCGACGGACCGGAGAACGTCCGCGCCCTGCAGCGCGCCATCCGCAACACCATGACAGAGCACGCCGGAGTCGTACGTGACGAACAAGGCCTGCGCGCGGGGCTGACGGAGCTCACGGCGATCGAGAAGAGGATGGAGGACGTCGGCGTCCACCCGGACATCGCCGGCTTCCAGGATCTCGCGCACGCCTTTGATCTCAAGTCCGCGGCACTGTCGGCCCGGGCCACCCTCGAAGCAGCACTTGAGCGTCGTGAGACCCGCGGCTGCCACAACCGCAGCGACTACCCCCAACTGGACCCCGCTCAGCAGGTCAACCTCGTGTGGTCGCCCACGGCTGGTATCACCCGCGAGAGCATTCCTGCCATCCCCGACGAGATTTCCTCTCTGATGGCGGAGATCTCGACCGATGGAAAGCTCGCCGAATAACGCCGTGTCGCGACCGGATGAACAGCCTCACCTTTCTCGATTCTTACGAATCCCTGTCACAAATAGGCCTGCTGTCCGGTCTCTCCTAGCGCAGACCAAAATTACTTCGGCGCCGACGAGGAACTCGTCACAGCCGCGCGCCGCAGCATGAATACCTACGAAAGGACACCGCTATGAAGGTCGTAGTGATCGGTGGAACCGGGCTCATCGGCTCGAAGCTGATGGGCAAGCTCAACGAGTACGGGCACGAGGCGGTCGCGGCCTCGCCCAACACCGGCGTCAACACTCTGACCGGCGAAGGGCTGTCCGAGGCGCTGCAGGGCGCGTCGATCGTGATCGACGTGTCCAACTCCCCCTCGTGGGGCGACGAAGAAGTCATGAACTTCTTCCGCACCTCGACCACCAATCTCCTGAAGGCCGAGGCGGACGCCGGCGTGACGCACCACGTGGCGCTGTCCGTGGTCGGTACCGACCGCCTTCAGGAGAGCGGCTACTTCCGTGCCAAGCAGGCACAGGAAGAGCTGATCAAGGCCTCCGGCATCCCGTACTCCATCGTCCACGCCACTCAGTTCTTCGAGTTCGTCAGCGGCATCGCGGACATCTCGACCGAGGGCGACACCGTGCGTCTGGCCCCCGTCAAGTTCCAGCCCATCTACTCCGACGACGTGGCCGCGGCCGTCGGCCGCACCGCGGTCGGCGCCCCGGTCAACGGAGTGGTGGAGGTCGCCGGCCCGGACGTGTTCCAGCTCGACGAACTCATCCGTCAGGTACTCGCCGACAAGGACGACACCCGCACGGTCGTCACGGACCCGAGCGCCCCGTACTCCGGTGCCGGGCTGAAGGAGACCACGCTCGTGCCAGGTCCTGACGCGCATATCGCCGCGACCCGGTTCACCGAATGGCTCGGGCAGCAGCGGTAGGCCCTGCGAGTGGCCCCTGGCGGCAGCCAGGGGCCGACCCGGACGCAGATTCGCCGCAGAACGCGCCCCTGTCTGAGATCCACGCACGAAGGAACCGGCTCGCCATGTTCAACCGCATGGAAACCACTCTTTATCGCACCGCCCCCTTTGCAGGGCTGACCGGCGTCTACGCCATCGACCCGGTCCACAGCACAATCGGGTTTTCCGTCCGGTACGGCATGGTCACGAACGTGCACGGAAAATTCACCGCCTTCGAGGGGATAGTCAAGCTCGACGGAGAATGTCCCACTCGGTCCGAAGCCTTCCTCAGTGCCCAGACCTGTAGCGTCGACACGGGATATCCGGAACGGGACGCGCATGTCACCGGCCCGGATTTCCTCGATGCTGCGACGTTCCCTCTCATGAGCTTCCGCTCGGGCGGAATCCTCCATGCCGGTCGCGACCGCTTCCGCATGGCGGGATACCTCCTGATCAAGGACATCGAACTGCCCGTCAACGTCGACCTCGGGTTCTGCGGAGCGAGCCGAAACGCTCACCGTCACAACCGTGTCGGTTTCACGGGCACGGCCACCTTGCAGCGTTCCGACTGGGGGCTCGACGGCAACAGGGCCCTGGCCACGGGCGGAGTTCTGATCAGCGACAAGGTGAAGGTGACTCTCGACATCCGTGCCGTGCGGCTGGACCGGACACAAGGCGCATAGGCCGCGAGACGCCTGCCGGCGTATCCAGCAGAAGGACACACGATGACGCAAGCCGCGGAGAACGGCATCGGCCTGGCGGCCACAGTCGTGGCGCTGACCGCCGAAGCCGCCGAACTGCAAACGCGTATCAACGCGCTTCGCGAAGAACTCGCGGCGCTCAACGAGCAGATGAAAGCCATCACCGCCGCTCTGCGGCAGCCTCCGTCCCGTTGAGCAGTCGAACGGACCGCGGATGTCCGGCACTCGGCGCCGACCGGCCGTGCCGCCCGCGTGGCTCACACAACCGGAGCACAAGCTGTCCGCAGCATAGGCGCCCGGCGAACGCGGACCGCACGACTGACGTCGTTGCGGATCCTCCGCAGAGCACGATGCAGTCCGAGGCGGATGCCGTGCCTCCGCCGCCGTCCGCACCCTGAAGCGGCAGCGTGGCCAACCCCATCACCACCGCGGCCCGCACCCGCTGATCCACACAACCGCGCGATCTTGGTGGCGACGGTGACCACCAGGATCGGGCAAGCCACGAGAACACGCCGCTGCGCTGTCGGCTCGGCGCCCAGCCGCGCCCCTTCTGGCCGGACCGCGCGATGTTCTCCGCCCTCGCCCGGCACTTGCCGGGCGAGGGCGCTCCGGCCGGCGGCGAGCGGGGCGGCCCGCTGCGGGGCCGCTGCACCGGCGCGCCCGGCGGGTGGGGCTTCGCCCTCCCCCACGCTGACGCCGATGCCGCAGAGGCCGATGACCGCGGGCGCCGAACGCATGACCCCGCCGCGCCCTGGCCCACGGATATCCCATCTGTGACCAGCGCGTGCAGCCTCGTAGGTGGGGAGACCGCTCAGCGCTCACCGGCCGGACCCGGCCACAACGCCCGCACTGCGTCAGGCACCTCGGCCACAGCAGCCTGATCGAGCAGAGCCACCTGAAGGATGTAACCGGGGAGGATGGAGAGCATCGTTGATGCGATCCCCTCGGCCGTCGCGTTCGCGGGCAGACCACCGCTTTCCTGGTGGTCACGGACCAAGGTGACCAGATATGCGCGTATGCGGCCCATGAGATGGTCGAGCTTGCGCGCCAGCGAGCGGTTGCGCATAGCCTCTCCCCAGACCAGAACCGCGAGGCCGGCGACGTCTTCCTCGTCGGACTTGGCCCGAATCACGTCGAGCAGTTCCGCCAGGACCGCCCCAACGGATTGGCCCTGCCGGTTCGTGGCGATGGCGAGCGTGTTGTCGAGGACATCACGCATGTTCTCCTCGGCGATCGCGAGGATCATCTCGTCCTTGCTGGTGAAGTGCCGATACACCGCGCCCGCGGACAGCCCTGCCTCCGCGAACAGGTCCTGCATGGACGTGGAGTGGAACCCGTCACGGAGGAAACAACGGCGCGCCGCGTCCAGGATCTGGGTGCGACGGGCGTCCATGTGCTGCTGGGTGACCTTGGGCATGGGACCAGCGTAGCAAAGAAAACGAACATTCGTGTTGACGTTTACCGACGCAGCAGGCCAGACTGAAGACTAAAGAAAACGATCATTCTTTTTCGAGAGGCCCGGCTGTGAAGAACCCCTTGTCACGACACCCGGCATGGCGCGAAGTAGCCATCGCCGCCGTGGTGCTGCCCATAGCGATCACTCTGGCGGTGATGGCGTTCGCCTGGCCGGCGGGGCGGATCTCGCCGCGCGACGTGCCGGTCGGGATCGTGGGCACGGGTCCGGCCGGCCAGCGCGCGGTGGAGGGGCTGACCCATGAGATGCCCGGCGCGTTCGACTTCCACCTCTATCCCGACCAGCAGGCCGCGCGGTCGGCAATCAAGAACCGGGATGTCTACGGCGCCTTCGCCGTCTCCGGCCACGGCATCACGGTGCTGAAGGCCACCGCCGCCAGCCCCTCCGTGGCCCAGCTTCTGACCGATGTCGGACAGCAGTTGGCCGGCAAGGCCACCCAGCAGATGGCCGCCCGGCAGAAGGCTGCCGAGCGGAAGGCCGCCGAGCAGGAGGCCGGCGGTGCGCATTCCCCGGCGAAGGTCCACAAGCAGGCGGCCGCCCAGCAGGGCGCTGCCGGGCGGAAGGCCGCCGCGCAGGGAGCCGCCAGTGCCGATTCCTCGGTGACGGTCCTCGCGAAGGCGGTCGACGTGGTGCCCGTCGCCACAGACGACCCCCGGGGTGTGGTGTTCAGCTCATCGGTTTTCCCGCTCACGATCTGCGGCATCCTGATCGGGGCGTTTGTCACGATGGCTCGCGGCCTGGCCCGCCCGCGGCACCGAGTGCTGACACTTCTCGTCGCATGCGCCGTAGCGGCCCTCGGCGTCTATCTCGTGGCCCAGGGTTTCCTCGGGGCGCTGCCCCACAATCACGTGGCCACGTGGGCGATCCTGTCACTCGACCTGCTCTCCATCAGCGCCACCGCCGCCGGCGTGATCCGGCTTCTCGGGCCGGCGGGCCTCGGGCTCAGCGCCGCGCTCATGGTCTTCGTCGGAAACGCGTTCTCCGGCGCCACCTCCGCTCCGGAGATGCTTCCCAAGGGCGTGGACTCCGTCGGCCAGTGGCTGCCCCCGGGCGCCGGAGCCAGTCTGCTTCGCGACACCACGTACTTCGACGGCAACGCCGAAGCCGGCCACCTTGCCGTTCTCGCCCTGTGGAGCGTCTGCGGGCTCACAGCAGTCATGTGCGGCCACTGGGTCATCAGGGAACCCCGCGGCACGAAGACCGGTGCGGCGACTTCCGGGGAACTGCTCCCTGCCCTGCCCGGGTCCGGCACCGCTGTGCCGGTTCGGCGTCACGCGCACGCTCACGCCCGTCGCCAGGACGGCGACGACTGATGCCGAGCGCTTGAAGTGCGCAATCAGGCCCTGACCGCCGGCAACTTCGGCACAGTACGGATACCCACCATGCCTACCCCACAACACCCTCAGCCGGCACGCCGGACCGCGCATCCGCAGTCAGCCGATGAATCTCCGGCCATCACTCGGGCCTTCACCCTGCTCAGCAGACGCTGGAACGGCCTGGTCCTCATGGCTCTGGCCAAAGGCCCGTCCGACTTCGCTGAGATTCGCGAGCGCCTCCCCGGCATCAGCAACCGCATGCTCGCCCAGCGGCTCCAGGAACTGACCGCGATCGATCTGGTCGCCCAGGACGTCCGGCCCGAGGTGTCATCGCGAACCCGTTACGCACTCTCTCCACACGGCAAGGCCTTCCTCATCCCCCTGGCCATTCTGTTCTTGTGGGCGGAAGATCACCTTCCGGCAAGCAGCCCACCGGCATCTGATCAACCGGCCGCACCAGGCCACTGACCTCCCATTCCGCGCCGGCAGCAGGAGCTGCAGCCGGACACATGCCTCGCCGGGGTCGAACGACACCAGCATGAAAGGGAGCACCGTTCACGACCGCGGCAGGGCAAGAACCGGCGGTGGCTTCGCTGTCGTCTGCGGGATCCGACCAAGCACGCGGAAAAGTATCGGGCCGGGTCCACAGGGCACGGTGTGGATCACGAGGGGCTTCGAGATACCCACCCCCCGGGGCCCGGAACACCGCTGGGCAGTCGGCGGCTCCGGTATGGCTTCCTGCCTCGCCACGACCACTGCGCCACTTCTCACGATGCGAACGCTTCCGCGTGACCGGCCGCACAGGGCGCGAACCGGCACTACCGCAATCTGTAGCACTGCATGCATATTGCTGCATTTCGTGGTCTTGTGACTGACAGGGGGCACGTAGAGCAGACGAGGGAGACGGTGAACTTGGACGTCTACGAGGCGGTCACGAGCCGACGAGCCGTACGTGGATTCATCGACCGGCCCGTCCCGAGAGAGGTACTGGAGCGGGTGCTCTCCGCTGCGGCTTGGGCGCCGTCCGGGTCGAACCTCCAGCCCTGGCACGTCTACGTGCTGACCGGCCGACCGCTGGCCGAACTCAAGGAGCTCGCCGGCCGGCGCGTGACCGCGTCCGATCCCTGGGACGAGCGGGAATACGAGATGTACCCGCCGACACTGAAGTCCCCGTACCGCGAGCGCCGGTCCGCCTTCGGTGCGGAGCGCTACAGCGCACTCGGTATCGCGCACGAGGACTGGGAGGCGCGCCAGCGAGCCGCTTCCGCGAACTGGAAATGCTTCGGCGCGCCCGCCGCCCTGTTCTGCTACGTCGACCGAGGTCTGGGCCGGCCCCAGTGGTCCGACGTGGGCATGTATCTGCAGACCGTGATGCTGCTGCTCCGCGCCGAAGGGCTGCACAGCTGCCCGCAGATGGCGTGGTCGGTCTATCGCAAGACCGTCGCGGAGGTCCTGTCGCCCCCGGCCGACCTCATCCTCTTCTGCGGCATGTCCATCGGGTTCGAAGACACCGCAGTGCCCTACACCCGTACGGGCCGAGCACCGCTCGACGAGACGGTCACATTTGTCGATGAATAGTCAGCGGTACCCGTGAGAACGCCGCTCGGACATCCATGAAGCGTTCCTCGAACTCACCTGCCGCCTCATCACCCAGCGACAACTCGGCTCACTGAGCCAGCCGTTGTCACAGCGGTTCTGACATCGGCATCAGGCAGCGATCCCGCGCTTGTCCATGGCGTCCTCGACTATGCGCAGCCCGTCCATGCCCGGCAGCTTCGCGATGTGCGAGTCGATGTCGCGGATGAGTTTGCGGCCCTCCGGGCCCGCGAAGAGGTGAGTCATGACGTGCGTGACCTCGGTCTCGGGCATGACGCCCGAGCCGACCGGGCCCCAGGCGTTCTCGAGCGCCAGCCGGGCGACCACGCGGGCCTTCCTGCTTGCCGCGAGCCGGTCACGCGCCTGCGATGCGTAGAACGCGACGTGCTTCGTCTCCTGCTGTGCGATCCGCTTCAGCAGGGGCACCAGCACCGGGTGGCTCTCCAGCGCAGCGAGCCGGTGATACGCCGCCGTCGCCGACCACTCGTTCGCGGCGCCCCACGCCATGTGCACGGCGACGAAGTCGTTTCCGACCAGCCGACCGATCACTGTCTGCTTCACCGTCCCCAGGCGGTCCTTCCAGCCCAGCTTCAGACGGGTCGCCTTGAGCTCGTCGAAGTCGACTCGGAGGCCGTGGCGCTCCAGCACGGCCGCGAGTGCTTCGCCGTGCCAGAACTCCTCACGGTTCCACATCGTCATGAAAGCGCCCACCGCGGGCTCGTCGTGAGACGGGGTCGTCAGCAGATCACGCAGGTAGCACACTGTGTGGTATTCGATGTCACACATGTAGCGGAGCGTGCGCAACGTCTCCTCGGACAGTGGGCTGCGCTCGAACTCGTCGAAGTCGAGGTCGGCCCACTGCACGCCGGTGGAGTTCTTCGTGTACTTGTCTATGTCGAAAGCCATCAGTCGCTCTTCTCGTCGGTGCGCGTGGGAATCGTCGCCCGTGCCGCGAGGACGTCGCGGCGCACACCCGAACCGCCCCTCTTCCAGCGGTAGATGTTCCAGTTCCTCTTGTGCGACTCGCGCGCCAGTCCGGCGTCGGGGTTGATCGCCGAGGGCTTGCCCAGCAGCGACAGCCACGGCAGGTCGGAGTGGCTGTCGCCGTAGCCGTAGGACGCAGCGAGGTCGTAGCCGCCCTCCTCGGCGTACCGCTGAAGCCAGGCGGCCCTCGCCTCGTCCACAAGCGGCGGCTTCGCCAGGTAGCCGGTGAGCACACCGTCCCGCACGTGCATGGAGCTCCCGACGACCTCGTCGAACAGGTCGGCGAGCGGAGCGGCGAGAAGGCCGACGGAGCCGGTGACCAGGACGGTGCGGTGACCTGCCGCACGGTGCTCGCGGATGCGGGCCAGGGCGTCCGCGCTCGTGTGCCGCAGCATCGTATCGGCGTACCCGCGTTGTACGACCTCCTCAAGACGGGCGATGGACATGCCGCGGTAGCGGCGCAGGAACGCGCGGATGAACTCCCCGCGGTCACGTCTCTCGGCGCGGAGGTAGCCGGGCAGTGCGGCGAGCAGGTCCGCCGCCTCCTTCGGCCAGGCCGCCTTGCGGAAGCCCGCGGTGCGCACCCAGAGGTACTGCTCGACGATGTTGGAGTCGACGACGGTCCGTTCGAGGTCGAAGACAGCGAGTACGTCGGTACGCCGCGGCAGTTCGCGTTTCGGGCGGGCGTTCACCGGCCGGGCGGCCCCGGCCTTCCGGCGACGGTAGGCCGCCGTCAGCTCGCTGATGGCGGGGAGGTGCACCTTCTGCAGGTACTCCTCCCAGTCGATCCGCTCCACATCGAAGCCACGGTCCTCGCGCACCTCGGCCGGGAGGGCGTTGTTCAGCGCGCGGGTGTTGCGGTCGTCGAAGACGATCTCCGTCTGCGCATACGCCCGGTAGAGGTCGGTGAAGTCGCGGAGGGTGGCGATGCCGGCGCGCAGCTTGGCGTTCTCGGTGGCGAGAGCGCGCTTGCGCTCGTCGTTCGGCATCAGCCGCAGAGCGGCGTCCCAGAGGTCGGCCTTCTTCTTCGCCAGCCGAAGGCCTCGGTTGAACTTGCGCTCGCCCGAGAACTTCCAGGCCGGTACTTCGATGAATCCGTCGCCCTTGGGCAGCGGGTGCTGGGTGTAGTAGTCGCGTACGTTCTCGTACATGCGGTGAAAAGGCAGCGGATTCGACGCGCCCGAGGCGATGTGGAAGTACCTTGGCTCGTCGACGGGGGTCGGGTTGGCCGCCGCGGCAAGGATGGCGTTGACGACGAAGTCGACGGGGATGACGTCGAGGATCGAGTCGGGCAGCCCCGGGAAGTCGGGCAACTGGCCGCGGCCGTAGGCGAAGATCAGTGGATCGGCGACCTTGAAGCCGTCGATCCAGCCGGGGAACGGATGCTGGAGCGCGCTCTCGATGATCGCGGGCCGGACCACCGAAAGCCGGTGTCCGGCCTCGCCCCAGAGGTCCTCCGCGGCACGTTCGGCGAGTGCCTTCGTCAGGGTGTAGACGTCGGTCCACCCCAGACTCTGCGCGCGCCGCCGGCCGGCGGCCACGAGCTGGGAACGCACCCACTCGCGCCGTGCGTTCTCGCTCGCGCGGGCCGCCGCGATCGGACCCTCCTTCCCGTGGCTGCCGCGGGCGCGGGACATGAACTGCTCGAGCATCGCCGGCTCCCGCGAGGTGAGTTCGGTCTGCTCGTGGGTCCGTGTCGCCAAGGTCCACTCGGTGTGCCAGAGGACATCGTGTTCGAGCTTGGCCTCGGGCACCACACCACGACGGAGCCCTCCGACGTAGCAGGTGGACACATGGACGACGTGCGGGTCGGATCCGGAGGCGAGCAAGGCCTCGTAGAGGCTTACGGCGCCGTTGACGTTCGTGTCGAACGCCTCGTGGATGGGCGGGTCGAACGAGACGGTCGACGCCGAGTGGATGACGACGTCAAGGTGGGAGGGCAGCTCGGGGATGCTGGTCATGCTGCCGTCGAGCACCGTGATCCGTGCACGGGCTATGCGCTCGGCCTCCTCGGCGCCCACAGCATCCCGCCAGCGCTCGAACACGGGTTTGCGCAGAAGCTGCCGGAGCCGGTCCTGCCCGGTCTGGCTGCCCTTCCCGCGCACGAGGAGTGAGATGTGGGTGGCGGGGTGGTCGGTGAGCAGCCGCTCAAGCACGGCCTGCCCGACGAAGCCGGTCGCGCCGGTCAGCAGGACGTGCGCGTTGCCGAGTTCGGTCTTCGCGTTCTGCGGTATCACGGAAGGAGCCTCGATTCCAC
The DNA here is from genome assembly GCF_053611365.1 of Streptomyces sp. NPDC054813. Classification (NCBI taxonomy): domain Bacteria; kingdom Bacillati; phylum Actinomycetota; class Actinomycetes; order Kitasatosporales; family Streptomycetaceae; genus Streptomyces; species Streptomyces sp. NPDC054813. The sequence goes on from NZ_JBSHAF010000001.1 coordinate 19,148, forward strand.
GGTGGATGCGACACCGGGGCGGATGCCGGGGAGAGCGGCGACCATCCCGCGGATACGGCGCGCCTCGGCTCGTCCGATCCGGTCGCCGAAGACATGGCGTTCGAAGAAGGTGCGCTCGTGCCCGGAGCGATCGACCGAGCCGAGCGGCCAGGCGGCGTGCCGGAGGGCGCGGCGGGTGATGCGCTGGGCGCGGGCCGATCCTTGGAGTCGGCGCTCCGCCTCCTCGGCGAGGAAGCGGATGTGGCGATGCTTGATCTCCACCACGGGGTTGATGATCGACGCCATCGTGGAGGACACACCGGCCAGACGCCGGTAGGCCGCCTGCGTGACCCATTCGTCCACAAGCCCCGTCGTCACGTGTTCGGCGACGATCTGTGTACCGGTGATGTTGGCGATGAGGGAACGACGGATCGGCCCACGGCGTTCGCGGCGCTCGGCCGGCACCCACCGCGCCGGACCGGCGCTCGAAGGGAGGTCGCAGGCAGCGGGAGAAGCTTCCAGGACGGCGTCCAGGGCATCGGCTATCCAGAACCTCTCGAACATCCATGTGGTGAGGAACGCGGTGACACGGGCGTCCTTGTGTGTCGCCGTGACGAGGAGGTCGCGCACGCGGTGCAGCGTCGCGCGTTCCATGTCGCGCAGCGCGCGAACGAGCCGGACGGATTCGGCATCGAGCGGCTCTTCGGCGAGCGACCCGAGGTCGAGCGTTCCGCGGTGGCTGCCGTGTGCCGTACGGGCGAACGCACGCACGTCGAAGCCCGCTGTCTCGGGCCGCGCGGTCGTCGTCTCGTTGTTCGAGTTCATGCACAGGCTTTCTGGGGCGGGAGCAGGGGAAACGCTGCAGAAGCCCCGGAGCGTGCGAGAAGCCGTCGGGGGCCGTCAGGTGAGACCGGGCAGCCGGCACATGTGTGACACGTGACCTGGCTCCGTGTGGGGCCTGCATGTACGGCCGCGTGCGCCGGACCTTGCTGGGCACCGATCACCTCCGCCATGCGCGGAAGCTCGTGTCACAAGACGGATGCGTGCCCGGTCTAACCCGATGAGCCGAGAAACGAAAGGTGTGTCATGCGCGAGGACCCGGCCATCTGGTGTTGTACGACCGTGGCAATTCCCCTGGGTCGGCTTGTCGGACGTCGAACACGGAAGCTTTGTGGATCTTCAAGTTCCCATGCAGAAGCGGGTTGCTGACCAGTTGGCTCGTACACGGGTCGCACTTGTCACCGGTGCCACGTCGGGGATCGGAGCGGCGTTCGCGCGCGCTCTGGCAGACCGCGGATGGGACCTTGTCCTGGTGGCGCGCGACAGGGAGCGGCTCGGCCGGACGGCGGCCGAGCTCGAGTCCCGGGGCCGTGCTGTCGAGGTGCTCCCCGCCGACCTGTCCGATCGTGCCGCCGTCGAGCGGGTCGCCGCCCGGCTGGAGGACCCCGCCCGCCCCGTGGACATGCTCGTGAACAACGCCGGTTTCGGCGTGCACGCACCGATGACCTCGGCCGACACCGCTCCGCACGACCGGGCGATCGAGGTCATGGGGCGCGCGGTGCTGGTGCTCGCCGGTGCCGCCGGGCGGGCCATGCGCGCACGCGGGCACGGTGCGATCGTCAATGTGTCGAGCACGGCCGGCTTCGTCACGATGGGGAGCTATTCGGCCGTCAAGGCCTTCGTGACCTCGCTCTCCGAGGGACTGGCGAACGAGCTCCATGGAACGGGCGTCACCGTGACGGCGCTCTGTCCGGGCTGGGTCCGCACAGAATTCCACACACGGGCCGGAATCCGGTCGTCGAGCATTCCGGACTTCCTCTGGCTCGACGCCCGGCGACTCGTCGAGACGAGTCTGCGCGACGTGCGCCGCGGACGGGTGATCTCCGTGCCGAGCCTCCGGTACCGGTTGCTCATCCGGTTCACACGCCATCTTCCACGCCGCACAGTGCGGTGGATCTCGCGACGGATCTCGTCCAGCCGCAACGACAGTCTCACTCACTGAAGGAATCAGTGCGGGCGAGCCCGCACGGGAAGGAAGCGGATGCCTGCGACGATACGCGGCCGTTTCACCTCACGCTCCCACGCTGCGGCGCGTTTCATCGCACAGCGCGGGCTGTTGAAGCCCCTCGTCTGGAGCATGACCAGCGTCACGGTGCTCGGGCGCGAGCGCCTGGCGAACGTCGAGGACTCGTATGTCGTCGTCGCCAATCACACCTCGCACCTCGACACTCCACTCATCATGGGCGCGCTGCCCCGCCGATTGGCGCGCTACCTCGCGGTGGGAGCGGCCGCCGACTACTTCTTCGACGTGTGGCGGCGGCGCGGCCTCACAGCCCTCTTCTTCAACGCCTTCCCGGTCGACCGCACCGGAGTGAACGCGCGCGGAGTGAGCGCCAAGGCTTTGCTGAACCGGGGAGTGCCGCTCCTGATCTTTCCCGAGGGGACCCGCTCGCGCGACGGGTCGCTCGGGGCGTTCAAGCCGGGGGCGGCGGCACTCGCCTCTTCGGCCGAGGTGCCGGTGCTCCCGGTCGCGGTCATCGGCGCGCATGCGGCGCATCCTCGCGGGTCGAATTGGCCGAAACCGGGCCGTCTGCCGGTCGGGGTTGTCTTCGGCGAACCGCTCACCGCTTTTCCCGGGGAGTTGAGGAGCGAGTTCACCGAACGCATCCGCTCGGCGATCCTCACCCTCACCGAGGAGAACTCCGACCGCATCCTCGGCGTCAGTGCGACCTCACGTCGTATACCTGAAGGAGACCGCTCGTGACCGAGCCCACCGTCCGCACCGACGCGATGCGCACCGACGATGTGAAACACATGAAGTGGTGGGGCTGGGGCGTGGAAGGTGTCGGATTCCGGCACGAGGACAAACCTGGTTTCGCGCCGTTCGTGCAGAAGGCCGTCGGTCTCGATCTCTGGGCGGGCGGGCGCACCGAACAGCCCGACTTCTCGCGGTTGAAGGTGCCGGCCTCGACGGCGCCCGAGGAGTTCGTCGCGGTTCTGAGCGGCATCGTCGGAGCCGGGAACACAGTTGTCGACGACCTGTCCCGGGTCGTCCACACCTACGGCAAGAGCCTGCGTGACCTGGTCCGCATCCGATCCGGCGAGATCGCACGCAGCCCCGATGTGATCGTCTACCCGGCAGACGAGGGGGAGGTGCAAAGTGTCGTCGCCGCGGCCGTCCGGGCGGACGCCGTGATCATCCCCTTTGGGGGCGGCAGCAACATCGCGGGCAGCCTCGAGCCGCACATGGACGAGTCCCGGGTGGTCGTCTCACTCGACCTCGGCCGCCTCAACCAGGTGCTGGAGATCGACCCCGACTCCGGCCTGGCGCGCGTCCAGGCCGGGGCACTGGGCCCTGATCTCGAGGCTCAACTCAATCGGGACGGCTGGACGATGGGGCACTTCCCCGACTCGTTCACCCACTCGACGCTCGGCGGGTGGGTCGCCACGCGCTCGTCCGGCATGCAGTCGGACAAGTACGGCGACATCGCGGACATCGTCAAGGGGCTGCGTGTCGTGCGGGCCGGGGGGGTCCTCGTGGTCCGGGCCGTTCCGAGCGCGTCGACGGGGCCGAGCGTGCGGGAGATGGTGGTGGGCTCCGAGGGGCGGCTCGGCGTCATCACCGAGGTCACCGTGCAGGTGCACCGGCTCCCCGAGAAGCGGGCCATCCACGCCTACTTCTTCAAGAATCTCGACCACGGCCTCGCGGCGATGCAGGAGATCGCCGAGAGCGACGTCTCGCCCTCGGTAACCCGTATCTCGGACGCGCATGAGACGGCCTTCTCCCTGGCGACGAGCAAGGAGTCGAAGGGGGTTCAGAAGAAGGCACAGGCCGGCCTCATGGCGTATCTCAAGAGGCGTGGCTGGAACCTCGACGAGATGTGCCTCTCCTTCATCGGCTTCGAGGGCGACGAGGCACACGTGAAGCGGCAGAAGTCGCTCGTCGGCCGGATCGTGCGCAAGCATCACGGCATCGGCGTCGGCAAGGGACCCGGTGCGCTCTACGACCAGAAGAAGTTCGACACGCCGTACATCCGCGACTTCCTGCTCGACCGCGGTGCCGCCGGTGACGTGAGCGAGACCGCCGGTCCGTGGTCGAAGCTTCGTGGCATCCACGCAGCGGTCTACGCGGCGGCCGAAGGCGCCTACGAGAAGATCGGCCACACAGGATGGACCATGTCGCACATGTCGCACTCGTACCACTCTGGAGCCTGTCTCTATTTCACTTTCGCCTTCGTGTTCGGTGACGACCCGCTGGGTGAGTACGACACCGTCAAGCGCGCGATCCAGCAGGCGTTCGTCGACGCCGGCGGCACGATCTCGCACCACCACGGGGTGGGCCTGGAGCACGCGCCCTGGCTGGAGGAGGACATCTCGACGGAGGGTGTCGCCATCATGTCGGGCCTGTTCGGCGCCGCCGACCCGGGCGGCCACTTCAACCCGCGCAAGATCGTGGTCTGAGCACGGCGGCCGATGGCCCACCCGGCCGAGGGAGGCCGTCGGCTCGTGGGCGAAGTTGTCCTCCTTGCCCTTCAGGCCCGACGGTCCGCAGCGCCGGCGTTCCCGCGACGAATCATGGAGGTTTTCTTTGTCATGGCTGCAGAACGAGGCGACCACGCAACGCATTGGCGCGAACAGGGGGCTTGCCTGCGCATCGACCCCGATCTGTTCTTCCCCATAGGCAACGGCAGCCTGACGCACGTTCAGATCGACGAGGCCAAGGCCGTCTGCCGTCGTTGCCCGGTCATGGACCAGTGTCTCGACTGGGCCATGAGCGTCGAGCGGGTGGAAGGCATCTGGGGTGGAAAGACCGAGGGCGAACGCCGTCTGATGAGGCGGCGTGACCGCGCTGAGCACCACCTCGGGGCCATGCGTGTCACATCCATGCCTCATGCCCGGTCATACGGGTGGAAGCAGTCATGAGCCTGCTCGCCCAAGAAGTGCAGACTCGGCGCCCCACTGTCTTGGTTCTGCCCACAGCAGGCGACCAACCCGCCGTATCCATTTCCTGTCGGCAACAAGTCAGGCTCATGACATCGAGAGCGCGTCCCTTTCGGGCCGGACGAGAAATGGTTTCAGGGACATGGATGATCAGAGCCGGAAAGAAGAAGCAGGCGAAGGAGGCGGTGGGGAGCGGATTGCCCGTTGGGCGGACGGACGCCTGGGCCCGTACAGCCAGATCCGGGCCAAAGCACGAAGGGTCTTCCCGGACCACTGGTCCTTCTTGTTGGGAGAGATCTGCCTCTACAGTTTCATCGTTATCATCGTGACAGGAGTCTATTTGACCCTGTACTTCCATCCGTCAATGAAAGAGGTGCAGTACAACGGCAGTTACCTGCCGTTGCGGGGGCAGACGGTGTCGGAGGCTTTCAACTCGACCATGCACCTCTCCTTCGATGTCCGGGGCGGACTGTTGATCCGACAGGCCCATCACTGGGCAGCCCTGGTGTTCATCGGGGCCATGCTCGTCCACATGCTGCGAGTGTTCTTCACCGGCGCCTTCCGCAAGCCCCGTGAATTCCAGTGGCTGTTCGGGTTCCTGCTGCTGGTCCTCGGGATGTTCGGAGGGTTGACCGGATACGACCTTCCGGATGACCTTCTCTCCGGAACCGGGCTCGCCGTCGTGAACGGGACGATCCTTTCCATACCGATCGTCGGAACCTACCTTTCGATGTTTCTCTTCGGAGGCGCGTTCCCGGGCGGTGAACTGGTGGCTCGCTTCAACACAGTTCACGTCCTGATCATCCCTGCCACCATGGTGGGACTGCTCGTGGCCCATCTGATCCTGCTGCTCCTCCACAAGCACACGCAGTATCCGGGCCCCGGACGGAGCAACAAGAACGTGGTGGGCCTGCCGCCCAAGGTGCGCGCGGCGAAGTCCGCGGGCTTCTTCTTCCTGGTCACGGGTGTCATCTTCGCCATCGCAGCACTCGTGCAGGTCAATCCCATCTGGCTGTACGGCCCCTACCGCGTCGACCAGGTCTCGGCCGGATCGCAGCCCGACTGGTACATGGGCGTGGCGGACGGACTGCTGCGAGTCATGCCCGGCTGGGAAATCGACTTCTGGGGCCACACCCTGGCGCTGGACAACCTGATTCCGCTGGTGGCAGGGGTCGGTCTCTTCCTGGCCATAGGCGCGTATCCGTTCATCGAGACCTGGCTGACCGGGGACGATCGTGAGCAGCACCTTCTTGACAGACCGCGCAACCGACCCGTGCGAACAGCACTCGGTGTCGCCTGGATCAGCTTCTATCTGGTGTCGCTCATCGGCGCGGCGAACGACATCATCGCCACCCGGTTCCATGTCTCGGTCGAATCAGTGACGTGGACGGTCCGCATCGGCCTCTTCGTCGCGCCTGTCGCAGCCTACGCCGTGGCGAAGCGGTGTGCCCTCGGTCTGCAACGCAGAGACCGCGACAAGGTGCTGCACGGACGAGAGACAGGTGTCGTAAAACGCTTGCCGCAGGGCGAGTTCATCGAGGTGCACGAGCCTCTCGGCCAGGCGGAACTCCACCTTCTTACACAGCATGAGCAATACACGCCGATCGCACCCGGCGCGAACGGCAACGCGGAGAGCCCGGGTGCCGGCGCCCGCCTTGCCCGCCGCCTGCGTGTCAGGTTCAGCCGCGCCCTCTACGGCGAAGGCTCGCAGATCCCCAAGCCGACCACGCAGGAGTACCAGGAGATCGCCCATGAGCACCTGCGCTGAACAGAGCGGCCATCAGGCCGACGCAGGGTGCCTCCAGGCACGCTCCGCCTGGGGGAAGTCATAGAACTCGGCGCTGATCTGCCAGGCACCCCGCTGCTCTGGCAGAACGTGCAGGGACCCGGGCGTGGGTACACACGACCGACCAAGGGCATGTCTGTCCGGAGATATTCCGGTCACGAGGTATGTCTGGTTCAAGACGCAGTGGATCGACGGAGGTACAACACGATGTCGGACAGGGATGCAGCGCACGGTCAGGGTGAGCACTCCCCGTCGGAAGGGTGGCAGACGGCGGCGACGATGCTCCAGGACGCCGCACCGATCGCCATTCCCGAGGGTGCGTCGGCGATGACCGTTCATGTCGGGTGGGAGCCCGGAGACCCGGGAACGACGCCGCACCGCCACTCGGGACCTGCCCTCGGCTACGTCACCGAGGGAGCGGTCCGCTTCGAGCCGGAGGGCGAACCCATGCTCGAACCGGTCAGTGAGAAGGAACTGGCCGAACGGGCCCGGCTGCGCGTCCCGTGCCCCACCGACTGACCAACCACCCACTCACACCATGCAGTTCCGACACGGATCCTGACCGCTCCGTGGGAGGGTGCGATTCGGCATGAGTGCCGCTGAAGTTGTCCACTACCTGCTGACCGCCCTGTTCGCGGCGGCCGCTGTCCGCGCGCTCCGACAGGGCGTCCTGACACGGACTCGTTTTTACCGCAGCCGCGTCGACCATCTGCTGCACGCCGCCATGGCCCTGGCCATGGCAGTGATGCCGTGGAGCTGGGGCGGCACCCTGCCGGAGCTGCCGCAGTCGGTCTTCTTCGCCACCGCCGCACTGTGGTTCCCGCTGACCGCCGTCAAGTGTGGCCAGGAGCGACAACTGTCGGCCACCGCCAAGAGACTGCCCTACGCGGTCGGCATGGCGGCGATGACCTGGATGTCGTACCGCGCGACGGGCCATTCGCACCAGACCATGGCCGAGGGCGTTCCGGCAGCACACCAGGCCATGCATCTCGGCCACTTCTTGGGTGAGTCGAAGGCCGACAACATCGTCACAGGAGTGTTGGCACTGTACCTCCTCACATGTTCTCTTCGCTCGCTGACCCGTGACATGCCCACACTGCGCGCAACCACCGGAACGGCCGACAACTCGACCAGCCTCAAGAGCGTTTGCGACCGCTTCTGGGACGGAGCGACAGCCATGGGAACGGCGGTCATGCTTCTGATGCCCCACTGACTCCTCGCCGGAACCCCTGTCACAACCGGAGTGGCCCGTCGGTCGACTGGTGGAACGGGCACCGGCTTCCCGTCGTCGTCTCGCTTCCCAAGAAGGCCGTTGCTCCGTGCCCTTACGCGAAGACGGCCTGGCAGAGAACGCCGGCGCACATCCCGCAGCCCTCTTGGGACAGCCCCATGCCCGACACCAAAGGAGAATGACATGACCACCGCTCCCCCGGCATCGCCGGACGACCTGCTGGGCGCCGACTTCTACCGCTACGAGGCGCTCCTCCCGGACGACGAACGCAAGATACTGCGCAAAGCCCGCGCCTTCCTGCGTGACGAAGTAAAGCCGATGGTCAACGGGTACTGGGACAAGGGCGAGTTCCCCATGGAGCTGATCGAGAAGTTCCGCGGGAGCGGGCTGACCGCCCTGTCCTACGAGGGTTACGGTGAGCACCTGCCCGCCGCCGGCCATCTGCTCGGCGGCATGCTCGCGATGGAGATGAGTCGTGTCGACGCCTCGGTCGCCACCTTCTTCGGCGTCCACAATGGACTCAGCTTCTACTCCATCTACACCGGCGGCGACCAGGAGCAGCGGGAGAGGTGGCTGCCCGCCATGGCCTCGATGGAGAAGATCGGCGCTTTCGCCATGACCGAGCCGCTGGGTGGCTCCGACGTCTCCGGTGGCATGCGCACCACCGCCAAGCTCAAGGGCGACACCTGGGTCCTCAACGGCGCGAAGAGGTGGATCGGCAACGCGACCTTCGCCGACCAGGTGGTGGTGTGGGCGCGGGACGTGGACGACAACCAGGTCAAGGGCTTCGTCGTCGAGAAGGGCACCCCCGGCTTCGTGCCGGTGAAGATCGAGGGCAAGATCGCGCTGCGGATCGTACAGAACGCCGAGATCGCCCTGACCGACGTACGGGTGCCGGAGGCGAACCGCCTCCAGAACATCAACTCCTTCAGAGACGTCGCGGAGATCCTGCGCTTCACGCGCAGCGGTGTCGCCTGGCAGGCCCTGGGGGTCATGATCGGTGCCTATGAGCTCGCTCTCGCCTACGCCAAGGAGCGTCAGCAGTTCGGGCGTCCGATCGCCAGGTTCCAGATGGTTCAGGACCTGCTGGTGAAGAGCCTGGGCGACATCACCGCCTCCTGGGGCATGCTGGTACAGCTCGCCCGGCTGCAGGACCAGGGCATCTTCCGCGATGACCACTCGGCGCTGGCCAAGGAATTCACCACGTCCCGGATGCGGGAGGTCGTCGCGTTCAGCCGCGAGATCTTCGGTGGCAACGGCATCGTCCTCGACTACGACGTCGCACGCTTCTTCGCCGACGCCGAAGCTCTCTACTCCTACGAGGGCACCCGCCAGATGCAAACCCTCATCGTCGGCAAGTCCATCACCGGGCAGAGCGCCTTCGTGTGAGTCGGCGCATCCTCATCGGCTTGGCCTTCGGCGTTGCAGGCGCCGCACCTCCCAGGCCTGGGAACCGCTCACTCGGCTCCGTCGGCGACATCGCCCCGTTCGACGGCCAGCCGGGTCAGTTCGACGCGGGTGTTGATGCCGAGCTTGGTGAAGATGTGTCTCATGTGGGTGTTGACGGTGTGCACGGACACGTAGAGTCGGTCGGCGATCGCCCGGTTGGTGAGGCCGTCCACGACGAGCGGGATGAGTTTCCGCTCGGATTCGGTCAGACTCGCCCACCCCTGGGACCTGATCGTGTCCTGCCGCGGGGCGCCCGCGCGCACGCCGAGCTGCCGAAGACGCCGCATGATCCGTTCGTGATCGCGCAGGGCTCCCGAGGCCGACGCCAGCTGACCCGCTTCTTCGAAGTACGGGATCGCCTGCGCCGTATCGACTGAGGTGGCCAGGAGCTCGCCGAGGTCCTCGCATGCCGCGGCCAGAGCCAGTCGCCTGCCGGTGCTCCGGTACCTGGTGATGGCGGACGTGAGTGCACCGGGGTCGCTGTGGAGCAGGCCGTCCACATGGGCGCGGACGGCCGCGATGATCTCCTGGCTGTCGTCCCGGGCGGTCAGGGTGCGCAGTGCGCCGGACACGGCCTGCGCGACCGACGGCTGCACGCCGCGCATGGCGATACGCACGATTCCAGGCCAGTGGGACGGCGGAAGGGCGAGCAGCCGCGTCGGCTCACTGTCCTCGAAGCTGCCCGTGAGTGCCGTTGCCGCTGCCTCGTCCCGGCCCTCCGCGTCCGCCACGCAGGCGCGGGCGAGAGACACCCACAGGCCGTATCGCTGCGCGTTCGTGCCGGAGCCGGCTTCGGCGGCGCGGAGATGGCCCCTCGCCTTGGCAAGGTCACCGCGCCTGATCTCCACCAGTGCCAGCACGGAGCGGGCCTGCGGATTCGGCTGGGTGATCTCGAGTTCGTCCGCCACCGCCAGACTGGCCTCGGCCTCCACGGCCGCGTCGTCCAGCGCGCCCTGTTCGAACAGGGCGCAGGCACGGCGAGCGTGCCAGTGGGGAAGTGACCAGCCGAGGCCCAGCGCCTCCGCTTCGTGCTGTCCCTCACGCAGAACCCTCTCGGTGTCCGCGAGCCGGTCGGTGGTGGTCAGTACCGTGGCCAGCCACAGCGCCGGAATTCTCGGGGGCCGCAGGTAGGGCACAGTGGGCTCGGTGCAGGCGCGTGCGGTGGCCGCCTCGGCAAGCTCCAGAGCTCGGGCCAAGCGCCCACGGTAGAAGAACGTCTGCGACTGGAACACCATGACGCTGACGACGACGGCCGGATCGTGGCTCCGGTAGGAAGCCGCGACCAGGCCGGTGTCCGTCCGCTCGGCAGCGGTGATGTTTCCGAGGTACACGTGGCCCGTCGCCTGCGTCTTGAGCAGCAGGACACGCAGGTCGGACGGCAGCGCGGGGAGGTCCAGAGCCCGCTGCAGGTGGGTCATGGCGGCGGCGTCATCGCCCGCGGCCTGGTGTATTTCGGCGGCTACCAGGCGCAGGTTCGCCTCCTGCGGCGGCTCCAGACCGCCCGACAGGGCAGCGTCGACCAGGTCGAGCGCCTCGTGGACCCTACGGGTCCGGCCGAGGTACTCGGCGGCGTCGGTCAGCAGACCGACACGACGCCGGTCGCGCCGGGGCAGCAGGCCGGCGACCCGCTGAGCGAGGTCCGCGGCCGCGTCGGGTGCCGTCGACGACAGTTCCCGTACGGCGGTGTGCAGCCTGGTCACGGCGTCGTCGTCGACCGGGCCGCCCGCCATGACGACATGCCAGGCCACCTCCGCCGACCGTGCCCCGGTGGCGCGCAGACTCTCGGCGGCCTCCCGGTGCAGAGCCGTCCGTACGGCCGGCGGCAGGTTCTCGTGGACGGCCTGCCTCAGGAGGTCGTGGCGGAAGGCGAGTCGCGGGCCGTCCGCCGAGAGCAGACCGCCGTTCAGGGCGGCCTCCACGCCTGCCAACAGGCTGCCGGCCTGCCTGCCGAGCATGCGGGCGGCCGTGCCGAAGTCGAATTCGCGGCCGAGGACGGAGCCGATCTGGAGCAGGCGTACGGCGTCTTCCGGAAGCTGCTCCAGACGTGCGGCGACACTCTGCCGGAAGCCCACGGGGATGTCGCGGTACAGGCGGCCGGCCGCGCCCGCCTCTGCTTTGACGGCATCCGTGTCAGGAAAAGAGCGCACCAGTTCGATCGCCAGGAACGGATTGCCCGCGACGCCTCGCAACATCCTGGCCAGACCGGGTGAGGGCTTCGCCCCGAGCGCGTCGGCCGCGATGTTCTCCAGTTCCTGCTGTGGCAGAGGGCCGAGGGTCAGCCATCGGGCTCCGAGGCGTTCGAGGTCCTCCCGCACCCTGGCCACGGTCGGCCGCTCGGTCTCCGACCGTATCGCCAGCACCCACAGGATCCGCGAGGCGGCCAGTCGTCCGGGCAGCGTGCGCAGCGCGAAGAGCGTGGCCGGATCTGCCCATTGCGTGTCGTCCACGAGCACGAGCACCGGCGCGCGCTGAGCCCGCTCCTCCAGAGCGTCCGCGATGCTGTCCAGCAGCCAGAGCCGCTGGTCGTTCACGGCTGCGGCGGCGCGGGCGGAACCGTCGGAGGCCCGCAGGGCGGACTGCAGGGCGGCTCCCGCGGCGTACTGCTCGAACTCGTCGGCCCGTACGGAGACCACATCGAACCCGCACCGCCGCGCCCGCTCGTCCAGCTCCGCGAGCAGCCGGCTCTTGCCGACGCCGGGCACGCCTTCCACGACGACGCAGGCGCCCCGTCCGCCACGCACTGCCGCCAGAGCTTCGCGGACAGCCGCGATCTCACGGTCCCGTCCCCTCAGGCTCAGCCCGGTCCCGGCCTGGTCACCGCGCCCGGGGTCCAGGTCGCCCGTGGGGTCTGTGCTGCGCATGGGGCAAGCATGCATCAGGCCATATGTGCCCTCAACGCCGGTCCCCCTGTGTGATCGGCGCCTGCACCTGGGTGACTGCGGGTTGCTCGCCGTCCACCGACCGACGGCCGCAAGGTGCGGGGAACGAACTCGGACCACGGAGTCGACGGGCTCCGTTCGGAACCGGCCGGCGTGAGCCGGCAGGTCAGTCGGTGGGGCGCGGGGCGCGCAGATGGGCCCGCCGCGTCAACTCCTGCTCCTCGACCAGGGTGAGCATCGGCTGACCCGGCGCGCACATCATGAACACGATGTACTTGGCCGGCGCGTCCGACGAGGCGTTGCCGTTCTGGTAGTGGATCACGTCACCGCCCGGCTCCCAGAACGTCTCACCGCGCCGCTCCCGTGGCGGACGGCGTTGGTGACCAGTTCACTGACGATCAGCCGCGTGCCGTCCTCAAGACCGCCCAGGCCCCATTCGGACAGCTGACGGGCTGCCATGCGCCGGGCACTGCGGGCAGCCGTCTGGTCGCTGGGCAGGGTCCAGGAGGCCACCTGGGCGGGGCTGAGCGTGCGGGTCCGGACGAGGAGCAGTGTGGGGTCGTCGGAGGGCGCCTGCCCCGGGAAGGTCTCCATCGCGCGGCTGCAGAGTTCTTCCAAAGAGCGGCTCGGTTGTGCCAGAGCGATGCCCAGGCGGTGCATGCCCACGTCGATGTCGTGGTCGCGGGTCTCGATCAGGCCGTCGGTGCACAGGCCGAGGAGACTTCCCTCGGGCAGTTCCAGCTCCACGGCCTCGAACGGGACTCCCAGCCCGATGCCCAGTGGGGTTCCGGTGGGCAGGTCGGGGAAGGCAACCCGCCCCTGCGGGTCGACGATCGCGGGCGGGGGGTGCCCGGCCCGCGCCATGGTGCACCGGCGGGTGACCGGGTCGTAGACCGCGTACAGGCAGGTGGCACCCACAGCCGGGAGGTACTGCTCCGGGGCATCGGCATCCTCCTCGGCCAGCCGCTGGACCGTGTCGTCGAGGTGGGTCAGCGGTTCGTCGGGGGGCAGCTCCATGTCGGCGAGCGTGCGCACGGCGGTGCGGAGCCGGCCCATGGTCGCGGCGGCGTTGATCCCGTGTCCCACCACATCGCCGACGACGAGTGCCACCCGCGCGCCGGACAGCGGGATCACATCGAACCAGTCACCCCCGACGCCGTGATCCATGTCGGCGGGGAGGTAACGAGACGCCAATCTCGACCGCCGCGCCGCCCTTCAAACGGTGCGGAAGCAGGTTCCGTTGGAGGGCGAGGGCAGCGGTGTGCTCGCGGGCGTACTGGCGCGCGTTGTCCAACGCCAGCGCAGCGCGGCTGACGAGTTCCTCGGCCAGGAGCACATCGACCTCCTGGAACGGCCCCGGGTCCACGGTGCGGATGAAGAGCACCATGCCCAGCAGGACACGCCGCGCCCGGATGGGAATGACCATCAGGGAGTGCATGCCGTTCTCGTGGACCTTCCGCGCCCGCGCGGGGTCATGGTCGATCCATGTACCCGGAGCGGTGTCCAGGACCGGCTCGAGGTGGGGCCTGCCGGAGCTCAGGACATCGGTGAAGGGCGAGGCGGGCGGCCAGGGGACCACCTCACCGTGCACCCACGGGGACTCCGGGACCCCATGACGAACCGAGGCCAGACCGGCGCGCCTGAAGACAGGGAGGCGCTCGCCCTTGAACCCGACGTGGACCGGGGGCCCTTCTCCGCCGGGGACCGACTGCTCGAGGTCGACCGCGACGTAGTCGGCGAGCAGAGGCACGGCCAGGTCGGCCGGTCCTGGCTGGTCCGCATCACGTCCAGGCTGCTGCCGAGGCGGGTACTGCCCTCGCTGAGGATGGCCAGGCGATCGCGCGCCCGCCGGCTCTCGGTGACGTCGACGCTGATGACGCACACACCCAGCACCAGGCCGTCGGCGTCCTGGAGGCAGAAGATCGAAGCCGCGAACGTGTGCTCCCGATGCGGGCTCGACGGCAGCCGCGTCCGGTAGTCGTGCACCTTGGTGGGCCCGCTCCGGACAGCCTGTCGCATCGCTGACTCGAGTGCTTCGGTCCCTGCGCCCGGTCGCACATCGGTGAATCGACGTCCGAGCCGTCGGTCGCGGGAAATGCCGTCGTGACTCTCCATCGTGTCGTTCACCCAGGTGCAGCGCAGTTGCGGGTCCCCCACGACGATGCCCATCGGGACGCGGGCGAGCAGGGACTCCCGCACCAGTCGGTTCGTCGCTTCCCCGGAGGCCTCGCCGATGTCGGTCACGGACACCAGCCACCGGACCGTTTCGCCCTGCCCTCACAGCATCGAGACCCGCAGGCTCACGTCGAGCCCGTGGCCATCTCTGTGCCGCACCGTCGTCGTACCCGACCAGCCGTGCTGAGCGCGGCACTGCTCGACGAACTCCGCCGTCGCCGGCGCTTCTTCGGGGTACGGCAGTACGGCTGAGGCCGACCGGCCCACGACGTCGCCGGCGGAGTACCCGACCAGCCGCTCGGCGGCCCGCGTCCATCCGACGACCGTCCCCTGCTCGTCGAGCATCGCAGTCGCCGACTCCGAGGGCTCGCGGATGTCCGGCTGCTTACCGGGTGTCACTTTGTCAGTGCTGATCACCGAATTCGTCGTCCTCGGATAGGTGGCGGCGGGGCAGACATCTGCGGCACGCCGTGCTTCGTCACCGTTGTCAGTTCCGGACCCGGACATGAGCCGAATTGCGCCCCTACTTGTCCCTTTTCAGCCCATTGACCGGATGGCGCTGTGAACTGTGACAAGGGGTACTGCCGCGCCGGCGGGCTCAGAGGGTGCGGTGTTCTTGCCGGCTTCCAAGGGGCACGCGCTGCGGTTGGAGGCGACCACAGGGCTGCCGGCGGACTGTCTGACGCCCTGGTTCCGAATGGCGCTGTCCAGTCCTGTTCCGGAGGCGGAGGCGCTGCGCCGACGACGGCTGGTCCGGCTGAGCAACCCCGAGGAGCTCGCCCGGCGCTGTCCGCGCACGGCGACCGCACTTCCGTACCACTGCGCGGCGGCCGCGGCACCGATCGTCACCGGCACCCAGGCATGGAGCACGCTGCTGCTTCTGTGCCACAGACGTGTGCAGCAGCCGATGGGTCCCCCGGCCGCCCCGTCCCGGTCGGGCTGGAGCGGCGACGGCCGCAGCCTATGACCGCGGCCCGCGATGCGGCGCCCGGTTGGTGAGGGCCGCCGACGGGGCGGGGTGGTGTCGGAATGGACCGTCCTGATCGACTGACGGTGCGGTCACCCGGGATGCGTGATCAAGACCGGCGAGCCGTTCCGGGAGCCGGGCAGTGACGCAATGCACTGCCAGGACCGGCAACGCCTGTCGGACGCACCGCCCCGACACACACGCTGCGGGCGCGGGACCGCGACGGAGCATGCGTGCTCAGACAGTGCGCCGACCGACCGCCTGCCTCCCCTCGTGGTGGCGCCGTCCCTGCCGACGCCCTTGGAGACTCCCGACCCGTCGGCGGAGGCGCGATCGGAACGCCTCCGTGGCGCGCCGGACCTGGCCTCCGGTCATGGCAATGGCGGTGAATTCCGAGCGGCCGGAGCCCCGTTGAGGAATCCGGGGAGCGCGGCTCACCCATCAGCCGACGCAGGACCGAAAACCGCTGCACAGCGGGCGCGGGAGCCCAGAAACGCGGCGATCTTGCTCGGGTTGAACACCCACATCACCTTGTGTATGCCGGCCCTCGAAGCAGCGACCGTCAGGATCGCGGTGGGAGAACCGTCGCGGTACATCATCACGCCCGTACGGCCATTGGCCTGGACCAGCCGCAGGTCCGTGTCCCGCCAGAACCGCGGAGTGGCGGTCGCCAGGTTGGCCACACGCGCACGGCCCACCACAGGCACACGGGCGGCACCTCGGAGACCGTTGCCGTCGGACAGGCTGACGATGTCAGGGGCGAGGACGGCTTCCAACGAGGCCACATCTCCGGTGCGAGCCGCTGAGACGAAGGCATCCAGCAGGCGTCGATGCTCCACCGCGTCCACACTCACCCGCGGCTCGCCCGACAGCCGCTTGCGCGAACGGCTCACGATCTGGCGGATGTTGACGACGCTGAGCTGCAGGATCTCGGCAATCTCCGGATAGGAGTAGTCGAACGCCTCGCGCAGGACGTACGCGGCCCGCTCCGTGGGACTGAGCTTCTCCAGTACCAGCAACAGGGCCAACTCCAGGGCCTCCGCCCGCTCCGCGCCCACCTCCGGATCCGAACTGGTGTCGACGGGCTCAGGCAACCACGGCCCGATGTAGGTCTCCCGGCGCACCCGCGCCGACTGCGCCACGTTGATGGCCAAACGGGTCGTCGCGCTCGACAGGAAGGCCACCGGGCTCACCACCACGGAGCGGTCGGTCTTCTGCCAGCGCAGCCACACCTCCTGGACCACGTCCTCGGCCTCGACCACACTGCCGAGCACACGGTAGGCGATCCCGAAGAGGCGCGCACGGTGCTGCACAAAGGCAGAAACAGCCTCGTCAAGGTCGCTCGTCGCAGGGGACGACTTGAGATACATGATCCTGTGGTCCTCGTTTCTCCGGATACGGCTGTCGCGTGGCGGGATCACATCGCCACCGCGCGCAAGCAGGTGGCTTCGACAAGCCGTCCTGCGACGCGTTCCTCACGGCCGGCGTCGCGCCTGGCATCTGGCTCCGCGTGGCTTGTTCGGGTGGTGCGGGAAATGTGGCCACTAAAAGTCACGACTGGTCCAATCGCAGCTGAACCAGAGATCCGAATCAGCCCCGTTCCTCCGACCGAACCGGCGCACAGGAATGCCGCAGGCTGTTGTCGGAACAGTGGCGGTCAGGCAGAGACATCGTGGTCTCGCGGGCCGCCCCTTGGCTCACATCAGGACTCCGAGCAGCAGCTGCACTTCTCTTCAGGGAATGAATACAATCTTCGCCAACCAGGCCAGACTGGGTCGTAGCGGCAGCTGGACGCATCGCACAATCGAGTGATTCGGCCGGCCGGCCGAGCGGCAGGACCTGCCTCAGGGTGTCGGCATGCGGTCTGTGCCCGACATGGCCTCCGGCACGGCCAACGCCTGACCATCGCACCCGCGCTGGGACGGGTGGATTTCGCAGCCCAGCCCTCAGGAAATGTGACAGTGGCGTCCTCGAACCCACAGCGACAGGGGCGCCGAAGCGCTTCTTGCTCTCGGCCGACGACCTGCCGGCCGGCAGGTAGGCGTGCCACGGCCGACCGACGGTCCGGGCACCGCCCCTCGGCTCACGACCGCCTCATAGACGTCCAAGACCGCCCGCCTTCCTCATCCGCCTGACCTGTCGAACCATTGACCGGCGGGGGGCGAAAGATGTGACACGGAGCCCAACACACCGTGAGCGACAGGCGCACCGGGACGCTCCTCACCCAGGCGACGACCACACGAGGGACACCGCGTCCGGACAGGCCTGAACAGCCAGAATGGCTCAGGGCACTCCTGAGGCACATCGCATGAACTAGTGATTCGACGCAACCACCGACCGGCAGCCGCTCAAGCGCGCAAACACACCATCACCACCATCGACGCTCGCTATGCGCACCCCGTCGAACGCGGCATCGCACGACTGCAATCGCGGCAGATCTTCCACAGAGCACGATGCAACCCGGTCAGACGTCACGGTGCCCCTATGGAACGGTGCATATCATGTTGGCGGGGTACCCATTTCCGCGTCCGGGCCGAGCGGCACACAACCGAGTCGAGACGTGGCCGGAGGGGTACAGGATGAGAGGAACGCATGGTCTCCGTATCCCACTCGACGCACGACATCGAGGTCACCGCCGAGGGCCTCCAAGAGGATTTGGCCCGCCTGCAGATCCAGAAGCAGGCGCTGGAACGGGAACTTGCGGCGGTCGTGGCACATCTCGGCTCGGTGCAACGGGCCCTCAGCGCCTTCGAGTCCTTGATGCGCGCCCCGGCTGCCGCGGAGCAGACCCAGGTTCCGAAGCCCGTCGTCCCGCAGGCCCAGCTTGCCGCCACCGAGTCCGCGGACATCGCGAGGACACCTGCGCCTCGGGCGCAGAAGCCGCCGAGCAGGAGCGAGGACGCGGACCGTCCTGCTCCGGCCGGGGACGACACGGACGGGCAGAAGAAATACGGCCGGCTCACCGAGCAGATCATGGAGTACTTCGCCGCGACCGACGACGTCGACGTACGGGCCCGTGATGTGGCCGCCGCTCTGGGCCGCGACTCCGACAGCGCAAGCATCAACGGGGTTCGCAGCACACTCGATCGCCTTGTCGGCGCCTCTCGTGTCCAGCGGACCGGGCGAGGTCTCTACCGCGCCCATCGTGCCTAGACCACGGTGATGTGTCCGCGACGTCGTCGAACGCCGTGAGCCGGAGACGAACAAGGGGGTCAGGTCCGCCGAGTTCGCCAAGGCCACGCATCGACGACGAAACGCTGAGCCGTGCCCGGCAGTTCAGCTCAACGATCCCAGGAGCACGGCGGAGCACAAGGCCATGGCCACGGTGATCAGGATCATCGCGGTGAGCGTTCCTCGTAGCCATCGTGTGAAGCGGACACGGTGCTGCTGCTGCACCTCGCCGATGCTCGCTGCGATGTGTTCCGTGACCATGCGTGCGACGTACCTCTGTTCCTTGAGGTACCAGCTCTCGATATCCGCCTTCTGCTCCTGGTTCAGCCCCGCCACCCGCGTGGTGAAAACCGCCACGCGCTGCCGCGCCGCTTCCAGATGAGCATGCCGGTACAGGAAGGTCTCGATGTCGGTCAGGCCGCGCGCGGCCTCCTTACTCGTGTTCATGGTGTGCTCCACAGGAGAGGCGGTGAGCCCGGTTGCGGGAGGACAGAAACGCCCTCAGCGCTTGGTAGGTGGACGAAGGCAAGGCCCGAAGCAGGTGCTGCGGTCAGCGGTGAACGTGTCCGGGCGGAATCGGTCGGGTCCCGCGACCGGCTGGATGCCGACGCGTGCGGCCCAGGCGACCTCGTCTTCGGAGGCGGCATCGGCCGGCTGTGAGAGAAGAACACTGTCCATCACACCGTTGTGGTGCAGCCTTCACAACAGATGGACCGAGCAGCTCATCCACCTGTGACAGGCACCCTGCGGCCGCCGGCAAAGAGGAAGCCCACGGTGCAGCACGCGTGGCGTCCCGGTTGTCCGATCGGTCGGAAACACCTGCCGCGCCACAAGCCCAGGCTCAGTTGCCGAGGCCGCCGTCCGACAGGGGCGTCACTCCGGCCGAGGAGCAGTTTCCAGCGTGCTCCCGTCTCCTGCCGAGGGGTATGCCCCGCTCACCACCCCTCCGGCGGGCCGCTGCCGCCGAGCGCCGTGGCCCTGTCGAATGGCTGGTTCTCCGCCCGTCCCGACGCTCCCTCACATCTGCTTGGCGGGGCCGGCAGCCGCTCCGCCTTCCCGCGTGTTCATGCGGCCGTGCGGCCACTCGTCGGGCTCTCGCCAGGGCGCTGCGGATCACCGCTCGTGACGAACGCGTTCCGTGGATGCTGCACGGAGGCGAGGGAGACGAGGTCTCGGCCGAAGACCGCAGCCGTGAGCCAGACCGTGAGGACGCGGATCTTACGTTCCCATGAGGGCACGGCCAGGACGTGATAGCCCCGGTGCATCAGCCAGGCTGGAAGCCCCTTGATGACGATCCTCTTGTACTGGAAGATGCCCCGCCCCAGCCCCAGCGTGGCCACCACCCCCAAACTGTTGTGGCGGTAGTTCTTGATGCCTCCCCCGCGCAGGTCGGCCACGATGTTCTTCGCGAGGCGTCTGCCCTGCCGTACGGCGTGCTGGGCGTTCGGCACCGTGTGAGCCCCGGGCACCGTTGAAGCCAGGTCGGGAACGGCCGCGTCGTCCCCGGCCGCCCATGCATCCGCAACGAGTTCGCTGTCGGTGCCCACGCGTAGATCGGGACGGACCACGAGCAGACCTCGTTCGTCGATCGGGAGATCCGAGTGGTTGTGCACGACCGGATTGGAGGCATTGCCGGCGGTCCATACGACCAACGCGGAATCGAACTCCGCCCCGTCGGAAAGCACCACATGGCCGTCGGCGAGGGAGCGGATCTGTGTGTTGAGGTGAACCTGCGCACCACGGCGTTCCAGAGAGCGCACCACCCAGGCGCCCGGCTTGTCCCCCACCTCGGGCAGAATGCGGCCCCGGGCCTCGACCAGGTGGAAGGACAGCTCGTCGCTGCTCAGCTCGGGATACGACTTCAGCATCGCCGTCGCGAGCGACAGCAGTTCCCCGAAGCCCTCGACCCCGGAGAACCCGCCACCCACGAACGTCACGGTCAGCAGCCTCCGCCGCTCGGCGCCGGGAGGCAAGGACGCCGCCTGGTCGAACGCGGTCATCAGCCGGTCGCGGATGGCCACCGCCTCTTCGACGTGCTTCAGACCGATCGCGTGCTGGGCAAGCCCCGGGATGGGGAAGGTGCGGGTCACGGCGCCGGCGGTGACGACGAGGGTGTCGTAACGCAGTTCGTAGTCGGCTCCCTCGGCAGGCCGTACCGTGATCGTCCGGTCGGCATGGCGGATCGCGGTCACGGTCCCTGCGATCAGCCGGGCGCGGTGCAGGTGCCGTCGCAGCGACACGGCGGCGTGCCGAGCCTCGACCGATCCGGCCGTGACCTCCGGCAGAAACGGTTGGTATGTCATGTAAGGACGGGGGTCGACAACCGTGACCCGCGCCTCTGCTGTGCTGAGCCTCTTCTCAAGGCCCCATGCAGCGTAGAAGCCCGCATAGCCGCCACCGACAATCAGAATTTCACGCATCAGGCCCTCTGTTTGTTGTTCGACACCTCTTAGACAAGGCAGGGCCAGACGGTGTGACACAACTTGCTGGGCGTATGTAAGCGCCCTGGTCCGGCTTCGCCCAGCAGCGGTGCCCCCTTCGTGCCTGCGCGCTCACAGACGTTTGACAGCGCCGCCGGACATCCACCATGCTTCCATTAATTCATTAGTACAAGCATGGTGGAACCGAGGAAGGCGACGTGATCGACTACCGGATCGACCGTGGCAGCGGCGTACCGGCCTATGTGCAGATCGTCGAGCAGACCGAACGAGCGCTCCGGATGGGCTTCCTCAAGGTCGGGGACAAGCTGCCCACGGCCAAGGAGGTGGTGGCGGCGACCGCCATCAACCCCAACACCGTGCTCCGCGCCTACCGCGACATGGAGCAGGCCGGCCTGGTCGAACTGCGCCGCGGTCTCGGGACCTTCGTGACGCGATCACTCGCCCGGCCCGGCGCGGAGGACGACTCGCCGCTGCGCCGGGAGGTCACCGACTGGGTGGCACGCGCCCGGGCCGAAGGCCTGGAACGGGCCGACGTCCTCGCCATGGTCACAGCGGTTCTGGACGCCTACGACAACGAACACGACAGCCACACCCCGGGCGACCGGGAACGGAAGAAGGAGGACGTATGACCGGGCCTGACGCGCCGGCCGCACTGCGCGCCACGGGACTCGGATTCCGGTACCGGAAGCGGGGCGGCTGGGCCCTGCGGGACTGCGAGTTCACCGTGCCCGGCGGTCGTATCGCCGCCCTCGTCGGACGCAACGGCGCCGGCAAGAGCACCCTGCTGCACCTGGCCGGCGGCCTTCTGCGAGCCGGCTCCGGGGAGCTGCGGGTGCTGGGCGCCGAGCCCGGCACGGCCGAGGCCCGCGCCCGGGTCGCCCTGCTCACCCAGGACAAGCCGCTCTATCCCCGTTTCACCGTGGCGGACACCCTGCTGATGGGCGAGAAGCTGAACTCCTCGTGGGACCGGACGGCCGCGGAGCGGATCGTCCACGGGGGCGGCATCCCGCTCCACGCCCGCGTCGGCGAACTGTCCCCCGGCCGGCGCACCCGCGTCGCGCTCGCCCTGGCCCTGGGCAAGAGGCCCGAACTCCTGCTGCTCGACGAGCCGTTGGCCGACCTCGACCCCGTGGCACGAGGCGAGATCATGGCGGAGCTCATGGCCGAGGCCGCCGAGCGCGGCACGAACATCGTGCTGTCCTCGCACGTCCTGCCCGAACTGGAGGAGACCTGCGACTGGGTGCTGGTGCTGCGCGACGGCCGCGCCGAGCTGAGCGAGGACGCCGAGGCACTGCGCGAGAGTCACGCCGTACTGACCGGACCCGCCGACCGGGCCGACGCCCTGGCAGGACAGCACACCGTCGTACAGCGCCGTACCGCCGGCAGACAGCTGACCGCCCTGATACGGCAACGCGGGCCACTGCGCGGTGACTGGCATGTGGCACGGCCCAGGCTGGAGGACATCTTGATCGGCTATCTCCAGGCCGGGACGGAGCCGGGGCATCCCGCCGCGGGCGGGCGGACGGAGGCGGCGGCATGAAAGGCTCCCTCTGGCTCGCCTGGCGCCAGCAGCGCGTGCCGGCCGGCATCGGCGCGGCCGCCCTGGTCCTCACCGCGGCGATCGCCGCGTACTACCGCTCGGGCATGGTGGACGCCCTGCGCAGCGGGCTGTTCGACCACTGCGCCACCGGCCCGCTGTACTGCACACGGTCCGACAGCGGCCTGCCACTCCTGCTGGACGTCGAGCCGCTGAAGTACCTCGGGGCGCTGAACATCGCCCTGCCCGTCGTCATCGGCGTCTTCTGGGGTGCCCCGTTGCTGGGCCGCGACCGCGAACTGGGCACACACCGCCTGGTCCTCGCCCAGGGTCTGAGCCGCGGTCAGTGGTTCGCCTCCCGGTTCGCCCTGGCCGCGTCGACCACGACCGTCCTCTCCGGCCTGCTCGCGGGAGTGTTCGCATGGTGGTGGCGACCGGCCGCCGACCGCAGCTACGGCCTGTTCTGGTACGACAACACGGTCCTGAGCGGCTCGGGCCCCCGCGTCGTCGCGGCCGCCCTGTTCGGCCTGGCAGCCGGCACCCTGCTGGGCCTGCTGGCCCGCCGGGTCCTGGCAGCAATGGGCCTGACCCTGCTGGTGACGGGGATGGTGACACTCCTGCTGGAGGGGACCCACTGGGCCCGGCTGCTGGTCCCGCCGCGCACCTACGTCAGCGCCGGCAGCACCCCCAAAGCGCCGATGGGCGACAAGTGGTCGACCGGCGACTACGGCCTGATCACTGCCTCCGGCCGTCACGACTCCGTGTTCAACTGCCCCTTCCCGTCAGGTACCCAGCTCAAGGAGTGCATGACGGCACACGGGTACGTGGCCCGCTTCTACGAGGCCAACCCGGCCGGTGACTACTGGACCTTCCAGTGGACCGACACCGCGGTCCTCGGCGGCCTGGCCGTCCTGCTCACGGTCGTCACCGTGCTGCTCCTGCGCCGCCGCGTCTGACGCGGTCGCCGTACCGTCTCCCTCACTCCTCACTCCTCACCTCTCACCCCTCCCCCGGATTCCCCCTTTCTCTCTGTACGGAGGTCGCTTCGCCATGCCCGCCGACGCCAAGTCGCCGAAGAAACTGCGCCACAACCGCGCCGCCCTCACCCACAAGACCGGTTACGCCCTGCGCCACCCCGGCCGCGTCGTCCCGTACCTCCGCCGGGCCGGCCGGGACGCGTGGCTGCGTCTCAAGCACCCCGACCACGTCGGCTACTACCGGGCCGTGATGGCCTCGGACACCCACCGCAACCCGGAGGCCGCGGTCGGCAGCCGGACCCACGACCGCTGGCTGGCGCTCGGGCAGATGCAGTTCGACTACCTCGTCGAACACGGACTGCGCCCCGGACACCGCATGCTGGACATCGGCTGCGGCAACCTGCGCGGCGGCTGGCGCTTCATCGACCACCTCGACACCGGCAACTACTACGGCATCGACATCTCGCCCGACATCCTGATGGCCGCCAAGAAGACCCTCGTCGAGCGCCGCCTCCAGGACAAAGTTCCGCATCTGACCATCTCCGGCGACCTCACCCTGGACTTCCTGCCCGGCGACCACTTCGACGTCGTCCACGCGCACAGCGTGTTCTCCCACTCGCCGCTGGAAGTCATCGACGAGTGCCTCGCCCACGTCGGCCGCGTGCTGACCGAAACCGGGTTCTTCGACTTCACCTTCGACCGCACCGAGGGCACCGAACACCAGGTGCTGCGCGAAGACTTCTACTACCGCACCGAGACCCTCGTGGCCCTGGCACAGCGGCACGGCCTGCACGCACGGTTCATGGACGACTGGGAGCAGCGCCCGCACGGCCAGTCCAAGATACGCGTCAGCCGCTCGCCCCGCCCCGACGCCTGCTGACACGGCCCCGGTTCCGACGTGCCGTCCCCCGAACCTCACAACGACCAGTCGCGCCTGACCGCGATGGACGGGCTTCGTCTGGTGGCAGCGGTGATGGTGGCCGCGTACCACTTCCTCGGCACGCCCACCCCGCACTTCTGGGGCCGGGCCGAGCTCCGGGATTCCGCCCCGCTCCTGCACGAGATCAGCCGCTACGGCTGGCTCGGCGTCGAGTTCTTCTTCCTCATCAGCGGATTCGTGATCTGCATGAGCTGCTGGGGACGGACTCCCGCACAGTTCACCGTCTCCCGAATCTCACGGCTCTTCCCGGCCTACTGGTGCGCGGTACTCCTGGTCGTCCTGCTCGTCCTGGTCTCGCGCCTGGGCCATCGGCCCGCAGCGACGCGCATCGACCCCCGTACCGTCCTGGGGAACCTGACGATGGCCCCGGGACCGCTGGGGCTCGATCCGGTCGACGGAGTCAGCTGGACCCTCTGGGTCGAGGCACGCTTCTACCTGCTGATGGCCGCGCTGCTCGTCTTCGGCCTGTCCTACCAGCGGGTGGTGGCCTTCTGCGGAGCCTGGCTCCTCGCCGGTGTCGTCGCCCTTGAACTCCACTCACCCCTGCTCGACGAATTCGCACTGACTCGGTACACCGGCCTCTTCGTCGCCGGGATCGTGCTCTACCTCATGCACAGGTTCGGACAGAACCTCCTGCTCTGGCTGCTGCTCGGTCTCGCCTGGTGCTACCAGCTCACCGTGCTCGAACTACGGGTGGCCGACCACGCCGCCGTACCCCCTGGCGAGGGCCGGCCCTCCTGGGCCGTGTGCGCGGTCGTACTCACCCTCTGCCTCGGACTGCTGGCCCTCGCCGGAATCGGCCCGCTCGCCGGACTGCGATGGCGTTGGCCGGTCACCGCCGGGGCGCTCACCTACCCCTTCTACCTCCTCCACCAGAGCCTCGGAATCCCCCTGGCCAAGGGCTTGATCCAGGCATTCCCCAGGCTGGGGCCACTGCCCTCGATGACGCTGTCCGTCATCTGCGTGCTGGGGCTGTCCCTGTTGGTCCACACCCTGGTGGAGCGTCGACTCGGACGCCGTCTGAGGCATCGCCTGACGCTCGACATGCGGCCGCGGGACCTCGCCGCGCGGCCCGCCCTCACCCGCACTCAGTGACACCGGAACCCCGCAACCCCACAGAAGAATGGACTCGCATGCTCTTCAGCACACGTACAAGACGGTCACGCATACTCATCGCCGTCGCGGCAGCGGCGGCCGCCGTCCTGGCCGTCGCCGTGACTCTGGCCCTGACGGTCACGACCTACGATCACACCTCGCCGCGCGCCGCCCGAGCCAAGGCATCGGGATCGGTCACCGGAAACACCGACTGCCGCAAGGTGAAGTGCGTGGCCCTCAGCTTCGACGGCGGTCCCAGCCCGACGACCCCCAGGCTCCTGGACATCCTCAAGCAGCAGGGTCTGCACGCCACGTTCTTCGTGCAGGGCAGGGGTCACATCTCGAAGTACCCCGACATCCTGCGCCGTATCGCGGACGAGGGGCACGAAATCGGCAATCACACCTGGAACCACGAGCGGTTGACCGACCTCGACGAGGACGACGCGCGTCAGGAACTGACCCGGACGCAGGACGCCATCGAGAGGATCACCGGCACCAAGCCCGTCCTGATGCGCCCGCCGCAGGGCCGCACCAACCGCAAAGTGGCCAAGGTCTGCAAGGAGTTGGGCCTGGCACAGGTGCTGTGGAGCGTCACGGCCAAGGACTACGAGACGACCGACTCGGCCCTGATCACCCAGCGGGTGCTCGACCAGACCCACCGCGACGGCATCATCCTGCTGCACGACCTGCACAAGGGGACCGTGCCCGCCGTCCCGGGGATCCTCAAAGCACTCAAGCAGCGCGGCTACACCATCGTCACCGTGTCGCAACTGCTCGCCCCCGCCAAGCCGCAGCCAGGGATGGTCTACCGGCCCTGAGCCACCTCATCGGCGAGCCCGCACGCATCCGTGAAAGTCAACGAGGCCGCACCACGCCAAGCGGCCGTGCGCTGCCGGATCAGATCGTCCGGGAGAGCGCACGGCGGATACCGGCCGGCGTGGTCGGGTGAAGGCACCGTGGGTGAACGACCGGCGCGTCGGCATCGAGGGCCCGGCGAGCGATCTGGCACTCGCCGGGCCCTTCCCGACCGGTCACCCGGCCCGTCGCCGGAACTCCCGACGGCCACCGGAACATCTGCCCGGCTCAACAGCAGTGCCGGTCAGGCCCAGGACGTCACCGGGACGAACGAACTGTCCTGGCGGAACAGATCCGTGCCGTCCGCGAGGGACACGCGGAGTTGGTAGTTGTAGTGGCGCAGGTAGTAGCCGGGGTAGTTGTACGACTCGAAGCGGACCGAGCCGCTGGTCGTGCCCGTGCGGACGATGAACGTGGCGTCCTTCGCGAACGTCGACGTGCCGTCGTCGGCGTCGAACCGGCCTCGGAAATCGTAGTGGCGCAGATAGTTGCCCGCCGTGTCACGGAACGAGTAGCCGTTGGAGTCGGCCAGGCCCGCGACGACCGTGAAGGTGGCCGCCTGTTTGTCGGCGGTGGTGCTGGAGCCGGTCACGACCGGGAGGTTGAGAAGGACGGACTGCTCCTCCCAGTACCGAGTCGGGTAGTTGACCGACTGGAACGAGCAGGTCGTGTTCCTCGTCACCGAAGTGCCGCCCGGCACCGTCTCCTTGATCACCGTGAAGTGCCGGGCCGTGCCGGAGAGCGTGGGCAGGGCGGTGGGCGTGCTCCAGGTCGCGAACGTGTCGTAGCTGTCGCTGTAGTAGTAGGTGCCGTCGCCGTAGCCGTCGAAGAAGATCCGCCAGCCGCCGTTGTCGAGCTGGATCACCGACGGACCCTCCCGGTAGCTGCCCCAGCCCGCCCAGTCGCCGGTCCTGGAGATCGTGTAGGGGCCCTTGAGACTGGCGGCCGTGCCGTACTCGATGTACTTCGCCGTCTCGTTCTTCGTGAACGCGTGGTAGGTGGAGCCCACCTTCACGATGTACGTGTCGATGTGGTTCGAGCCGATGCCGGACAGGGCGACGGGCGAGGTCCAGGCCGTGAGGGCCGAGTTGGTGGCCGTCAGGACGTACGGCGTGAAGATCCACTCGTTGTCCGCCGTCGAGCAGGACACGATGACGTTGACGCTGCCGTCGCTGTCCACGAACCACTCCGGCGCCCAGGCGCGGGACAGGTCGGTGATCGGGACCGTGTAGTCGTACAGGAACGTCCAGTTGACCCGGTCTGAGCTGCGGGCGAAGCCGATCGTGGTGCTGACGTCCTGCCAGGTGTGGGTGGTGTAGGTGAGGTAGTAGTAGCCGTCCGTGTGCCTGAAGACACTCGCGTCGCGGATGCGGTTGCTCGGCGGGGTGTAGGCCGAGGACTGCAGCAGGCGGAAGTCCGCCGCGTCGTCGGACTGGTAGACGTTCACCGTGCCGTCGTCGCTGTTGAGGAAGGGGACGATCGTGTAGCGGGTGGCGTAGCCGCTCGCGGGTGCGGCGGCTTCGGCGGTGCCGAGCAGTCCGGGCAGTTCACCCAGGACCAGGGCCGACGCGGGCAGGGCGGTCAGCGCGCGGAGCAACGTGCGGCGGGACGGGGTGGGGGGACGTGTGGTCACGGGCGGCTCTCCCTGGGCTTGGCGCGGACGCGGGCACGCCCCTACGCCCGACATCTCGAACGCGGTTCGAGAACGCGAGCAGAAAGTAGGAGGGGCAGCAGGTTCACGTCAATGGCTTGAACGGGACTGGGGCACGACTGGGCGCCGGCTGTGCGAAATCTGTACTGCGCGGCCCGACTCGACGTTACTCTCCGGTAAGCATGACGCTTCCGGAGGTGGGTTCCCATGCCGTACGACCGTTCACCGGGCCTTTCCGAGGCCGTACGCGCCCTGGCCGCAGGTGAGTTGACGTCTCGTCAGCTAGTCGAGGAGTGCCTTGCCCGGATCGGGGCCACCCAGGGCTCCCTCAACGCCTTCCGGATCGTCCGGACGTCCGCCGCGCTCGCCGAAGCCGACGGCGCCGACCGGGAGTTGGCCGAGGGGGTGCGCCGTCCGCTGCTCGGGGTGCCGGTCGCGGTGAAGGACGACACGGACGTGGCCGGCGAGCCGACCGCCTTCGGCTGCCGGGGCGACTTCCCGCCGGCGACGGAGGACGGCGAGGCGGTACGACGGCTGCGCGCGGCCGGAGCGGTGATCATCGGCAAGACCAACACCTGTGAGCTGGGCCAGTGGCCGTTCACCGAGGGGCCGGCCTTCGGCGCCACCCGTAATCCCTGGCAGCCGCAGCACACCCCCGGTGGATCCTCGGGCGGGTCGGCGGCCGCCGTCGCGGCGGGGCTCGTCCCGGCCGCGCTCGGCTCGGACGGCGCCGGATCCGTGCGGATACCGGCCTCCTGGACCAACCTCGTCGGTATCAAACCCCAGCGCGGCCGTATCTCCACCTGGCCGCGCGGCGAGTCCTTCCAGGGCATCACCGTCAACGGCACCCTGGCCCGCACGGTCGCCGACGCCGCCCTGCTGTTGGACGCGGCGAGCGGCAACCACCCCCAGGACCCGCACCGCCCACGGGAGTTGACGGTCTCCGACGCGGTCGGGCGCGACCCCGGGCGGCTGCGTATCGCGCTCTCCTTGAAGCCGCCGTTCACCGCGCTGCCCGCCCGCCTCCAGCCGGACGTACGCGCCCGGGTCCTCGAACTCGCCGAAAAGCTGGCCATGTTGGGCCACACCGTCGAGGAGGCCGACCCGCCCTACGGCCAGATCGGGCTCACCTTCGTGCCACGCGCCACGGTAGGGATCGCCGAGCGCGTCCGCGAGACACCACAGCCGGATCTGCTCGACCGGCGCACCCTGGAGGCGGCCCGCCTGGGCCGGCTGCTCGGCGGGGCCCCGCTGCGGGCCGCCCGGCGCGCGGAGACCGCCCTGCGGCACCGGATCGGCGGCTTCTTCGCCTCGTACGACGCGATCCTCGCGCCGACCACCGCCGCTCCCCCGCCCCGCGTCGGCGCGATGCTGGGGCTGGGCCAGTTCGCCACCGACCGGGCGATGATCGCCGCCTGCCCCTACGCCTGGCCGTGGAACGTGCTGGGGTGGCCGGGCGTCAATGTGCCCGCCGGATTCGTGCGCGACGGGCTCCCGGTGGGCGCGCAGTTGCTCGGCCCGGCCGACAGCGAGCCGCTGCTCGTGTCGGTCGCCGCCCAGCTGGAGGCCGAACTGCGCTGGCACGAACGCCGGCCGACCCGGGCCGTGGTCACGGACTCGCCGGCCGCATGACGACCCGCGACTGCCGACCCGCGCCCACCCCCCGCGCCTGACGGCCCGCACCCGACGGCCCCCCGCTCACCGCTCATCGCCGGCCGCTTTCCGATGGCTTGACCTGCCCGTACCCTCTGACCATGGACGATGCGTCGATGGTCGGGCTCATGGGGCGGGTCACCGGAACGGTCGGGCCCGGGCTCGTCGGCGAGGTGATCGTCCGGGTGCGCGGAGGCGCCGAGCACTTCCTCGCCTACGCCGCCGACGGCGGCACCCGGATCGAGCGGGGCACGGTGGTGATGGTGGTCGAGCACCTGCCGCCACGGACGGTCTACGTCACGCCGGCATACGACAGTTGAGCGCGCGTAGCCCCAGGTGAGGGGCGTATGCGTCAAGACTGCAACAAGGATCCGCCAGCGTCTTCACCGCGCGCCCGCGCGGGCGCACACTCCCTTCGTTCGGTGCCGTAAGGGCACCATCAAAAGGGGGCGTATGCCGATGGTTGTCGGCGTCGTTGCGGGGGTGGCGGTTCTCGCCGTTCTCGTGTTGATCGGTGTGTTCAAGATGATGTGGCGGGTCGCCGAGCCCAACGAGGCGCTCATCATCTCCGGTTCGAACCATCGGACCGAGGGTCTTGAAGCAGGTATGGGATTCCGCATCGTCACGGGGCGCGGCACGCTGGTGCTGCCGGGCGTGCAGGCGGTGCGCAAGCTCTCGCTGGACCTGAACGAGACCGAGTTGTCGGTGGACTGCGTGACCCAGCAGGGCATTCCGCTGAAGGTGCGGGGCGTGGTCATCTTCAAGGTGGGCGACGACTTCGTGTCGATCGCCAACGCGGGCCGCCGGTTCCTGGACCAGCAGAAGCTGATGTCCGAGCGGGTGCACAACGTGTTCGCCGGTCATCTGCGGTCCATCGTGGGCGGGTTGACGGTCGAGGACATGATCCGCGACCGCGAGAAGCTCACCGGGCAGACCCGGGCCGCCTGTGGCACGGAGATGGAGAAGCTGGGGCTCATCGTCGACTCCCTGCAGATCCATGAGATCGAGGACCCGACCGGGTACATCAAGAACCTGGCGATGCCGCACGCGGCAGCCGTCCAGCGGGACGCGCGGATCGCGCAGGCGGAGGCGAATCGTCTGGCCACCGAGGCGGAGCAGGCGTCGTTCGCCCGGATGGCGGAGGCCACCCGGGACAGCGAGATCCTCCAGGCCGGCTACCAGGCCGAGCGCGACAAGGCGGCGGCCCAGTCCCGCCAGGCCGGTCCGCTCGCCGACGCGGCTGCCCGGCAGGAGGTCGTCGTCCAGGAGACGCGGGTCGCCGAGCTGGAGGCGCACCGGCGCGAGCAGCAGCTCCAGGCGGACGTCCGCAAGCCGGCCGACGCCAAGGCCTACGAGAAGCGCACGCTGGCCGAGGCCGAGCGTGACGCGCGTATCTCGGCGGCCCAGGCCAAGGCGAAGGAGACGGAGCTGGCGGCTGCGGCCGAGGCGACCCGGGTCAAGGCGGCCGCGGGCGCCGAGGCCGAGGCCACCAAGGCCCGGGGTACGGCGAGTGCCGCCGCGACCCGCGCCACCGGTGAGGCCGAGGCGGCCGCCGCACAGGCCAGGGGGCTGGCGGAGGCCGAAGCGGCCAAGGCCAAGGGTCTCGCGGAGGCGGAGGCCATCAAGGCCCGTGCCGCCGCCCTGGCCGAGAACCAGGAGGCGGTCGTCGCCCAGCAACTCGCCGAGAACTGGCCGGAGATCGTCAAGGCCGGCGCTTCGGCGTTCGGCAACGTCGACAACATGGTGCTGCTGAACGGTGCCGACGGCATGGGCGAGATGTTCGCCAAGGCGCTCACGATGGGCGGTACCGGACTGGGGCTGGCCCGCCAGCTGCTGGCGTCGATGGACCAGAACGGGCATGCCTCGAACGAGACGTCGCCCCTCCTCAACGGGGTCACGGCCCCGAAGACGCAGAAGGTGCCGGTGGAGCAGGACGGCGAGTAGCCGAGAGCGCAGGACAGGCACGTAGCCGAGAGCTGGCGACGGACGCGCAGCCACGAACGAAAGACAGGGATGCCCCCGGCCGGTCCGGGGGCATCTCCCTGCTCACTCCTGCTCGTTGAGCCGCCGCAACAGCTCCAGCAGGGTGCTCCGCTCCGCCGCCGTCAGCCCGGCGAAGCATCCGGCGAGCACCTCGCCGGCCACCCCGTGCCCGGCCGCCAGCGTCCGCTCGCCGTCCGGGGTCAGATGGTGCTGGATGCGACGCCCGTGGCCCGGCCGCCGTTCCACCAGGCCCTGCGCGACCAGCCGGCCCACCAGCGTGCCGAAGGCCTGCTCGCTCTGGAACGTGGTCGCGGCCAGCTCGCGCGCCGAGGCGCCCGGCGACCGGTCGATGGCGCGCAGCGCGTCCCACTGCGCGAGGGTGGTACCGACGGCCGAGAGCGCACTGTCCATCGCCCGGTGCTGCCGGTACTGGGCCTGTTTCACCGCTCTTCCGAGAACTTGCAGGTCATCGTGCATGGGCCAAGTCTAACTCATGACTAAGCTTGTTTATATAAAGATGTTTAGTTAGAGTCCTCGGCATGACGACGAACCGCACCGCCCAGGTGTATCCCGACCTGCCCATCTCCCTCACGGAGGCCGGTTCCGGCCGCCCCGTCCTCGTCCTGCACGGAGGTGGCGGCCCCGCCACCGTCGCCGGTCTCGCCGCCCGCCTCGCCGAGTCCGTCCGTGTCCTCACCCCGGTCCACCCCGGCTGGGACGGAACCCCCCGCCCCGACTGGTTCACGAGCATCGACGACCTCGCCGTCGCCTATCTGCACCTGCTCCAGGACAGCGAGTTGAGCGACGTCCTGGTGGTCGGCTCCTCACTGGGCGGCCAACTCGCCGCCGAGATGGCGATACGCGACACGGCGGGGCTGATCACCGGTCTGGTTCTGGTCAACGCGGTCGGCGCGGACATCGAGGGCGAAACCGTCACCGACTTCTTCGCGCTGGACCCGCGCGCCCAGGCCGAGCACTCCTGGCACGACCCGGACCGCTTCTACGTCGACCCGGCCACCCTTCCCGCCGCCGAACTCGCCCGCCGCCAGGCCAACATGGCGACCATGCGGCTGCTCACCGACGGCGGCCGGATGACCAGTCCGAAACTGCTGCCCCGGCTGGGGCGGGTGCCGCAGCCGGTCCTGGTGATCTGGGGCGAGAGCGACCGTGTCGTCACCTCCGCCTACGGAGCCGCCTACGCGAAGGCCTTCCCGCAGGGCCGGTTCGAGCCGATCCCCGGAGCGGGTCACCTTCCGCACATCGAACGCGCCGACGTCACCGCCGAGTTGATCGAGGCCGAGCTGCGCCGTACCGGTACCCCGCCTGTTCTCGCAGGCTGAGGCCCCTTAGGGTGCCCTCGTGACTGCGCTTACCGACGACGAGAACATCCCCGGCCGTTACGGCCCCACCGCGACCACCGAGGCCGACCCGCACGAGGTCGGCAGGGTGCGCACCGAATACTCCCCCGCCCACGACGGCGACCCCGATCCCGGCGAGATCGTGTGGACCTGGGTGCCCTTCGAGGAGAACGACGGGCGGGGCAAGGACCGGCCGGTGCTGGTCGTCGCCCGGGAGGCGGCCGGCACGCTGCTCGCCGTACAGCTGTCGAGCAAGCGGCACGACAACGACCGCGAGTGGGTGGCGATCGGCAGCGGCCCCTGGGACCGGTCGGGACGCGACTCCTGGGTCGACGTGGACCGCGTGCTGCGGCTGCACGAGGACGGCATGCGCCGGGAGGCGTGCGCGCTGGACCGGGGCCGCTTCAACCTCGTACGCAACCGGCTGCACGAGCGCTACGGCTGGAAGTGAGCCGCTAGGCGTCGAGGGCGGCGGCTTCCCGGAACACCTCGGTGAAGGCCGCCAGGACCGCCGATCCCGGCGTACGGTCCAGGACCCCGAACACCACGTGCTCGAAGGTCCGCGCGAACCGTCCGCCGGGGCCCAGCAGCCCCCGGAAGGCCTCCGCGACCTGCCGGGGGTCGTTCTGGAAGACCCCGCAGCCCCAGGCGCCGAGGACCAGCCGTCGGTAGCCGTGCGCTGCGGCCACCTCCAGGACCCGCTCGGCCCGGGCGCCGAGGGCGCCCGACAGTTCAACGGTGCGTTCCGGTGCCGTACGGCGGATCACGCCCGCGTTGGGCGCGGCGGACGTGAGGAATCCGGCGCGGTAGGGCTCCGTGAGGAGGCGGCCGCGGTCGTCGCGGAAGACCGGGACGGCCGGGGAGTGGATCACCCGGTCCGAGTAGAACGGGTCGCGGTGGGCGCGGTGGTGGTCGTAGAAGGCGCGGGCGTGCAACTGGCAGGCGTAGAGCGCGGAGGCGCGGCACAGGGCCTCCTCCTGCGCCTGGGCGCCGTTCAGATAGCCGCCGCCCGGGTTGCGGGCCGAGGCGAAGTTCAGGACCGCGACCGGGGCGTCGGCCAGCCGGCGGGCGGCCTCCAGGCTGCTCTCGCCGGTGACCTCGACGACCGTCCGCACTGAGGCGGTCGCCGGAACCGGGACGGGGTCCGGGCCGTGGATCCGTGTCCCGGCCTGTGCGGCCGCGATGTCCGCGGCCAGGAGGACCTCCCGGCCGTCGCCGGTCCGGTAGGCGCCCGCCGCCACGATCCGTTCGGTCTCCTGGGCGATCCCGCGCAGGCGTGCGCTCATGGCGCCACCCCCGTGGACGCCATGACCGCGGCCCGCGCGGTCTCCCCCGTCGTGCTCATACACGCATCCTGGGCGATGCTGGTGATGCGGTGCAACGGAGTTTCGTGCGCCCGAAACAGTTCCGGAACGTGCAAGGAAGCAGAGGTTACCGATCTAGAACGTCCCGATAGGTGCCCTTGTGCGAATCGGCGCGAAGGTCTTGGGTGGGACGGACGTGCCGTCCCGGACCCATCCACGGCCGGGCCGGCGGCATGGTGGAATCTCAGGAGGATCCCTACATGTCCGACTCGATATCCGACGGCGGCGACTGTACCGACGGCTCGGTGAAGACCGACTTCTCGGACGACCGCACCGCCGTTACCGAAGCCGAGGTGGAGGCCCTGGTCAAGGGCATCTGCTTCAAGACCGGCCCACCCCGCACGGTCGGGGTCGAAGTGGAATGGCTGGTCCACGAGCTGCGGCGACCGCAGCTCCTCGTGACACCCGAACGACTCGAAGCGGCCTACGCCGCACTGCGCACGGTGCCCCTGGGGTCGGCGCTCACCGTCGAACCAGGCGGTCAGCTGGAGCTGAGCTCGCCGCCCGCCGCCTCCCTGATGGAGTGCATCGGCACCGTGTCCGCCGACCTGGACGCCGTACGGGCGGTCCTGGCCGAGCTCGGTCTCGGTCTCGTCGGCGCCGGCCACGATCCCTGGCACTTGCCCCGCCGCTTCCTGCGCGAGCCGCGCTACGACGCGATGGAGTCCTGCCTGGACCGGACCGGCCCGGCCGGCCGCCACATGATGTGCAGCTCGGCCTCCGTACAGGTCTGCCTGGACGCCGGCCACGAGGAGCCCGGCCCGCTGGGGCACACCCGCCGCTGGTGGCTGGCCCATCAGCTGGGTCCGGTCCTGGTGGCCGCCTTCGCGAACTCCCCCCTGGTGGGAGGACGGCCCACCGGCTGGGTCTCCACCCGGCAGCTGCTGTGGATGGAGATCGGCGCGGGCCGCGCGGGAGCGCCCCCGCTGGCCGGCGACCCGCGCACGTCATGGGCCCGGCACGTGCTGGACGCCCCGGTGATGTGCGTACGACGGCACAGCGGCCCCTGGGAGGTGCCCGAAGGGCTCACCTTCCGGGAGTGGACCCGGTCGGGGTCGCCCACCAGGGCTGATCTCGCCTACCACCTCACCACGCTGTTCCCGCCGGTCCGGCCGCGCGGTCATCTGGAGCTGCGGATGATCGACGCGCAGCCCGGCGACGACGGCTGGATCGTGCCGCTGGCGGTGACGGCGGCGCTGTTCGACGACCCGGAGGCCGCCGAGACCGCATACCGGACGGTGAAACCGCTGACCGAGCGTGCACAGCCACGGTCCGCCCCGAACAATCCGCTGTGGATCGACGCGGCCCGGACCGGGCTCGGCGACCCGGAGCTGCACGAGGCCGCCGTCGCCTGTTTCGCGGCGGCGCTGGAGGCCCTGCCCCGGCTCGGCGCGACCCCCGAGGTCACGGCGGCCGTGGCGGCGTACTTCGACCGGTACGTCCGCCAGGGCCGCTGCCCGGCCGACGACCTGCTGGACCCCCTGCGCGGCACATCGGGCCGCACCCACGGGAAGGACATCCCCGCATGACCGCCCCCGAGACCGACATCGACATCGAGACCCTGCGGGACCGGGCCCTGAAGTCCCTGATCACGGCCCGGGACCGCACCACGCTCCTGACCAGCTGCGTGGAGGAGCCCGACCTCACCGCCCAGCACTCCCCGCTGATGTCCCCGCTGGTCTGGGACCTGGCGCACATCGGCAACCAGGAGGAACTCTGGCTGCTGCGCAACGTCGGCGGCCGGGAGGCGATGCGCCCCGAGATCGACAGCCTCTACGACGCCTTCGAGCACCCGCGTTCCGAGCGGCCCACGCTGCCGCTGCTGCCGCCCGCCGAGGCCCGGCGCTATGCGGCGGAGGTGCGCGGGCGGGCCCTGGACCTGCTGGAGGGCTCGGCGTTCAGCGGCGGCACCAGGCTGACCGAGGCGGGATTCGCCTTCGGGATGATCGCCCAGCACGAACAACAGCACGACGAGACGATGCTGATCACCCATCAGCTCCGCAGGGGCCCCCAGGCGCTGACCGCCCCGGACCCGGACCCGGCGCCGCCGTTCACCGGCCCGGCCGAAGTGCTGGTCCCGGGCGGCCCGTTCACCATGGGCACCTCCACCGAGCCGTGGGCACTGGACAACGAACGCCCCGCGCACCGGCGGGAGGTGGCGCCCTACTGGATCGACACCACCCCGGTGACCAACGGCCGGTACCTGGCGTTCATCGAGGACGGCGGCTACGAGAACGAGCGCTGGTGGACGCCCGAGGGCTGGGCGCACATCCGCGAGCACTCGATCGTCGCCCCGCACTTCTGGCACCGTGAGGGCGGTCAGTGGCTGCGCCGCCGGTTCGGGGTCACCGAGGTCGTACCGCCCGAGGAGCCGGTGCTCCACGTGAGCTGGTACGAGGCGGACGCCTACGCCCGCTGGGCCGGCCGTCGGCTGCCCACCGAGGCCGAGTGGGAGAAGGCCGCCCGGCACGACCCCGGCGAGAACCGGTCCCGGCGCTACCCGTGGGGCGACGCCGAACCGGCCCCGGCGCACGCCAACCTCGGCCAGCGCCATCTGCGCCCCGCCCCGGCGGGCAGCTACCCGGAGGGCGAGTCGCCGCTGGGCGTACGGCAGTTGATCGGTGACGTCTGGGAATGGACGTCGAGTGACTTCCTCCCCTACCCCGGCTTCTCCGCCTTCCCGTACAAGGAGTACTCGGAGGTGTTCTTCGGCCCCGAGTACAAGGTGCTGCGCGGCGGTTCGTTCGCCGTGGACCCGGTGGCCTGCCGGGGAACGTTCCGCAACTGGGACTACCCGATCCGGCGGCAGATCTTCTCCGGCTTCCGCACCGCCCGTACCGCGGAGACCGCCTGATGTGCCGTCATCTGGCCTATCTGGGACCCGAGGAGCCGCTCGGCCGGCTCCTCGTGGAGCCCGGACACTCCCTGTACCGCCAGTCGTGGGCACCCCGGCGACAGCGCTACGGCACGGTCAACGCCGACGGATTCGGCGTGGGTTGGTACGCCTCCGAGGATCCGCAGCCGGCCCGCTACCGGCGGGCCGGCCCGATCTGGGCCGACCCGTCCTTCGCCGACCTGGCGCGGGTGGTGCGCACCGGCGCGCTGCTGGCCGCCGTTCGGGACGCGACCCTGGCGGGCGCGGACGCGGAGGCCGCGGCGGCGCCGTTCGCCGCGGGCCGCTGGCTGTTCAGCCACAACGGGGCGATCCCGGGCTGGCCGCAGTCCGTGGCGTCCCTCGTCCCGCTGCTGCCCCCGGTCGACCTGCTCTCGATGGAGGCCCGTACCGACTCGGCGTTCGTCTGGGCTCTGGCCCTGCACCGGCTGCGGTCCGGCACACCGCCGGGCCCAGCCCTCGCCGAAACGGTTCTCCAGGTCGCCGAGGCGGCGCCGACCGCCCGGCTGAACCTCCTGCTCACCGACGGCGATACCATCGCCGCCACCGCCTGGGGGGACAGCCTCTGCTACCTCTCGGAACCCGGCCACCGCACCGTCGTCGCCTCCGAGCCGTACGACGACGACCCGCGCTGGCGGGAGGTCCCCGACCGCACGCTGCTCGTCGCGAGCCGCCGGGGCGTCACCCTCACCCCGGTCGGGAAACCGATCGGGAAGCCGGTCGAGGACGGCACCGCCCAGGACGCCCGGACCCAGGACGACCCGGTCGAGAACCCGGTCGAGGCCCCGGCATCCTCCCCCACTCTCGACTCCGTTCGAGCGGGGGCACCCTCATCCCCGAAGGAGCCCTGTACGTGAGTCCCCTCCGTGTCACCCGCACCCTTCCCGAGGACGCGACGGACGCCGCGCTGCGTGCCGATGTCCTGAACGGCCTCACCGCCACCCCCAAGACGCTGCCGCCCAAGTGGTTCTACGACGCCCGGGGCAGCGAGCTGTTCGAGCAGATCACAGAGCTGCCCGAGTACTACCCGACCCGGGCCGAGCGGGAGATCCTGCTCGATCGGTCCGGCGAGATCGCCGCCGCGAGCGGTGCCCGCACCCTGGTGGAACTGGGCTCCGGCTCCTCCGAGAAGACCCGCCTGCTGATCGACGCGCTCACCTCCCTCGAGGTGTACGTCCCGGTCGACGTCAGCGAGAGCGCGCTGACCCAGGCCGGGCAGGCGCTCATCGAGGAGCGGCCGGCGCTCTCCGTGCACGCCCTGATCGCCGACTTCACCGGCCGGATGAGCCTGCCCGAGACGCCGGGGCCACGGCTGCTGGCGTTCCTCGGCGGCACGATCGGGAATCTGCTGCCCGCCGAGCGGGCCCGGTTCCTGGCCTCGGTACGGGCGCTGCTGGCGCCCGGTGACGCGCTGCTCCTCGGCACCGACCTGGTCAAGGACGAGGACGTACTGGTCCGGGCGTACGACGACGCGGCCGGGGTGACGGCCGAGTTCAACAAGAACGTCCTGGCCGTCGTCGACCGGGAGCTGGGCGCCGACTTCGACCCGGACACCTTCGACCATGTCGCCCTGTGGGACGCGGACGAGGAGTGGATCGAGATGCGGCTGCGCTCCCGGGTCGCGCAGACCGTGAAGGTGCCCGCGCTCGACCTGGCCGTGGACTTCGCGGCGGGCGAGGAGCTGCGCACCGAGGTATCGGCGAAGTTCCGGCGGGACGGAGTCACCGCCGAACTGGCCGCCGCCGGACTCGCTCTGACCAACTGGTGGACCGACTCGCAGGGCCGCTTCGCGCTCTCCCTCAGCGTCGCCCGCTGACCCACCGGCTCACCCGAAGTCCGGCGCGAGCAGTTCGGTGATCCGCCGGGAGGCACGGCGGGCCTCGGTCGCGGGGTCCGCCCCGCCGAGCACCTTGGTCATGTAGCCCTTGATCGGGTTGTCGGCCTCGACCGCCGGCCAGTCCGGGGAGTGGGGGGTCGCCCGTCCCTGCGCGGCTCCCGCCGCCATGGCGGCGACCCCCTCCGACCCGGCGACCGCGCCCGCCAGCGTGGTCTTGTTGGGCACGTAGTTCATGGTGCGGGCCAGTTCGGTGTCCCACTTGGCGCCGGCGAGGGCGCCGACCACGGCGGTCGCGTCGTAGGGCCGCTCGGTGTTCTGCGGTACGACGAGATCGGAGCCGCCGGTGAAGACGGCGCCGGGGTGGTCGGCGGTGCGGCCCGGCACCGGGAAGTAGCCGATCTCGTCCTTGAGTTCGGGGTTCTCCTGCACGATGGACTGGGCGAGGCCGGGCACCGCGACGAGCTGTGCGACCTGACCGCCCGCGAACACCTGGGCCTGGGGCGGGTGTTCCTCGTCCGCGTCCACGGGCCCTTTACCGAGGGACTGGAGCCGCCGGTAGAAGTCCATCCCGCGCAGCGCCGCCGGGCTGTCCAGCGCGCCCTTCCAGCCGGCGTCCGTCTCCTCGGCGAGATCACCGCCCTCGTCCCAGACGAACCCGGAGAGCGTGTACCAGTCCTGTCCGGCAAGGTAAATTCCCTGATTTCCGGCCGAGTTGAGCTTCCCGGTGTCGGCCAGCCACTCGTCGCGGGTCTTCGGCGGGGAGGTGATGCCGGCCTTCTTGAAAAGGTCCTTGCGGTAGATGACCACGCGGTTGGCGGCGTACCAGGGGATGCCGTACTGACGGGAGTCGTCCCGGCCGGGTTCGGCGAGGCCGGGCAGCCAGTGCTCCTTGCCCCAGTCCCGCATCGACTCCAGGGTGAGGTCGGTGAGCCGGCCGCCCTCGACGTACTGCGGGACCTGGGTGTTGCCGACCTCGATGACGTCGGGAGCGTCCGCGGAGTCGGACTTGAGCGCCGCCTGCACCTTGTCCACGATCCCGGTCCACTGCTGGATACGGATGTCGAGACGGATGTCCTTGTGGGTGCGCTCGAAGTCCGCGGTGAACCGGCGCAGGAACTCCGGCGAGGCGCTGTTCTGCATCAGCCACACCGTGACGGTGTGCCGGCCGCCCGATCCGCCGGGCAGGACGCCACAGGCGCTGAGCAACGCGGCGGACACACAGACGAGGGCGAGCGGGCGACGACGTCTCACGAGGGGTTCCTGTTCTGTCTGGCGGACAGGGGAGAAGGCCCGACGTGGGGGAACGAGCACGGGTGCCCGTACGGGTGTACGGGATTTTGGTATGGACCAATGCGCAGGGTCAAGGGCGCAGGCTCAATGGCCGATCAGGCGGTGACCCTGGCGATGAAGGCCGTGAGGTTCGCGACGGTCCGCTGGATCTTCTCCTCCAGGGTGAGCGACTCCGGCAGGCGCGCGCCGACGCCCGCGTCCTTCCTGCCCCGTACGTACAGCGGACAGGCCAGGTCGCTGCATATGTAGACGCCCACGGAGTTTCCCTGCTGCCCGGCCTTGCCGGCTTTCGCGGCGACCATCAGCGAGACGCCCCCGGTGTGGGTGGTCAGGCATATCGAGCACATGCTGCGCCGCGTCTGCCAGGAGGTGGCGGTGGAGGAGCGCAGGGCCAGTGCCACCGGGCGGCCGCCCAGCTCGACGGCGAGGTAGGCCCGGTCGGGGGCCTGGGGGTCTCGCCAGCCGAGGAAGTCCAGGTCGTCCCACGGCCGGTCGGCCAGGTCGTGGGGGACGGACAGGCGCTTGGCCGCGCCCTTGGTGCAGTTCACGAAGGCGGTGCGGATCTCCCGCTCGTTCAGGGGTCTCATGAGCGGCAGACTAATTTGCCTATAGACTTTAGGCAAATGCATTATGGTTGTCGCCAGTCAGGAGGAAAGTTATGGCTAGAGCAGGGCTGACCCCGGAGCGGCTGACCGTGGCGGGGGCGAAGCTGGCCGACGAGGTCGGCTTCGACCAGGTGACCGTCTCGGCGCTCGCCCGTCGGTTCGACGTCAAGGTCGCGAGTCTGTACTCGCACCTGAAGAACTCCCAGGAACTCAGGACCAGGATCGCCCTGTTCGCCCTGGAGGAGCTCGCCGACCGGGTCGCCGACGCCCTGGCCGGGCGGGCCGGCAAGGACGCCCTGGCCGCCTTCGCGGACGCCTACCGCGACTATGCCCAGGAGCACCCCGGCCGGTACGCCGCCGCCCGGCTCCGGCTCGATCCCGAGACGGCGGCCGCCAGTGCCGGGGTGCGGCACGCCCAGATGACACGGGCGATCCTGCGCGGCTACGACCTGACGGAGCCGGACCAGACGCACGCGGTCCGGATGCTGGGCAGTGTCTTCCACGGCTACGTCAGCCTGGAGCTCGCCGGGGGCTTCGAGCACAGCGCCCCCGACGCACGGGAGTCGTGGGCCTGGATCGTGGACTCCCTCGACGCCCTGCTGCGGAGCCGGGCCGCATCCTGACCGTCGGTTGTCCGATGCACCGCGCGTCGCCGCCCCTGGACCATCCGTCCCTATTTCGTCAACAGGCTGAGGCAATGAGCACCGAACACGAGTGGATCACCACACCCGTCACCGTGGACATCCTGCGCGGCTTCCTCGACGTGGAGGCGACCCCGCTCGGTCTGCTGCCGCATCGGCTGCCCGCCCGGGCGCGCCGGCAGATCCCCGACAACCAGCTGGCCCTGGCCGAGGCCCAGCCCTCCGGCGTGCGGCTGGTCTTCCGCACCCGGGCCACCACCGTCGAACTGGACACCCGGCCCACCAAGCGGGTGTACCGAGGGTTCCCGGCCCCGGCGGACGGCGTGTACGACCTGCTGGTCGACGGCCGCCTCACGGCCCAGGCCACGGTGGCCGGCGGAAACGTGCACACCATCACCGACCTGTTCACCCAGTCCGCCGAGCTGACGGAGGGGCCGGCCGGCACCGCCCGGTTCACCGGTCTTCCCGCCGGTGACAAGGACGTCGAGATCTGGCTTCCGCACACGGAGGTCACCGAGCTGATCGCGCTGCGCACCGACGCCCCCGTCGAGCGGGCACCGGAGAGCGGGCGCAGGGTGTGGCTGCACCACGGCAGTTCCATCAGCCATGGCTCGAACGCCACGCATCCGACCGCCGTCTGGCCGGCCCTGGCAGCCGCGCGGGGCGAAGTGGAGCTGGTCAACCTGGGGTTCGCCGGCAGTGCGCTGCTGGACCCGTTCACCGCGCGTGCCATGCGGGACACCCCCGCGGACCTGATCAGCCTGAAGATCGGCATCAACGTCGTCAATGCCGACGCGATGCGCCTGCGCGC
Source organism: Streptomyces sp. NPDC054813 (assembly GCF_053611365.1). Taxonomy (NCBI): domain Bacteria; kingdom Bacillati; phylum Actinomycetota; class Actinomycetes; order Kitasatosporales; family Streptomycetaceae; genus Streptomyces; species Streptomyces sp. NPDC054813. Next base: position 61,657 of record NZ_JBSHAF010000001.1, read on the forward strand.
CTTCACCCCCGCGGTGCACGGCTTCCTCGACACCCTCCGCGAGGGGCATCCGACCACGCCGCTGCTGGTCGTGTCCGCCCTCCTGTGTCCGGTCCAGGAGGACACTCCCGGGCCGCTCGCGCCCGACTTCGACGGCGGAACCCTGCGGTTCAGGGCGACCGGCGATCCGGCCGAACGCGCCGCCGGGCGCCTGACGCTCAACGTCATCCGCGCCGAACTGGCCCGGATCGTCGCACAGCGGGCGGCCGACGACCCGAACCTGCACTACCTCGACGGCCGTGATCTGTACGGCGAGCGGGACTACGCGGAGTGCCCGCTGCCCGACGAGGTACACCCCGATCCGGCGGGGCACCGGCGCATCGCCGAGAACTTCGGACGGCTCGCGTTCGGCACCGGGGGCCCCTTCGCCGTCAAGACCGGCTGACCGGCGACCGGCGACCGTGAGCACGATCGTCGACGCCTCGCGCTCCGCCTCCGGATGGGGCACCTTGGAATGACGACGAGAGGAGCATCCCGATGCCGAACCACACCTACCGGGTCACCGAGATCGTCGGCACCTCGCACGAGGGCATCGACCAGGCCATCCGCAACGGTGTCGCACGCGCCAACCAGACCCTGCGCAACCTGGACTGGTTCGAGGTGACACAGGTCAGGGGCCAGATCGAGAACGGGCAGATCGAGCACTACCAGGTGGGCCTGAAGGTGGGCTTCCGCATCGACGACGAGGACTGACGCCCACGGGACCGGGGTCGCGCGGGGCTCAGACCCACCGGGTGGCATCAGAGCCGCCCGGCGGCCTCAGACCCACGGGGCGCAATCAGACCCACCGGACGGGCTCAGGTCCGCCCCTCCCCCTCCTGGGCCTGCTCCAGCGCGGCCGAGCCGTCGGCCCAGCGGGCCCGAACCACGGTGAACCCGGCCCGTTCGGCCTCGTCGCACACCAGCTCGTCGTCGTCGACCAGGACGCGGACCTCACGTCGTTCGGCGAGGCGGCGCAGGATCTCCAGCTTGGTGTGCCGGGCGGGCCGGCGGTCGGCGTTGCGCCGCATGTGCACCCGCCCCTCGGGCAGCCCGTGCGCGGCAAGCCAGTCCAGGGTGTCACGCCGGCAGCGGTCGGGCCGCCCGGTGAGATAGACGATCTCGCACTCCCGTGCGGTCGCCACGGCCAGCGCGATCCCCTCGGCCAGTGGCGGATCGTGCGGCGCGGCCGCGAAGAACGCGTCCCAGTCCCGGGGCCTGCACTCCAGGAACCGCTGCCGGTGCGCGGTGTCGGCGAGGGTGTTGTCGATGTCGAACACGGCGATCGGACGCTTGCTGCTCTCGGTCACGCGGCAACCCTAGCCGGGCACCGGCACCGTCCCTGGGCCCCGGACCGCTGATCGCTCATGGGATCCGGTGACCGTCGACGGCGTCCGCCTCCAGGTTCCACAGCAGCTGGTCAGGGCCTACGAGCGCGGTCTGCCGCGCCTCGGGGAGTGACCGGCGGCGGGAATCCTGGGGCCGCGCCGGTGTTGAACCCTCTGTGAACGCGCTGATCGCCCGGACCCGGTTCTCCGTCCTCGACCGTTCCCGCACCCGGGAGGGGCACACCCCCGGTGCGGCGCTGCGGGACACCGTGGCGCTGGCGCGGGAGGCGGAGGCGCTCGGGTATCACCGGTTCTGGGTGTCGGAGCATCACGGTGTGCCGGGGGTCGCCGGTTCGGCGCCGACCGTGCTGGCCGCCGCCGTCGCCGCCGCGACCCGGACCATCCGGGTGGGCACCGGCGGTGTCATGCTGCCGAACCACCAGCCCCTGGTCGTGGCCGAGCAGTTCGGGGTGCTGGAATCGCTGTTCCCCGGGCGGATCGATATGGGCCTCGGCCGGTCGGTGGGTTTCACCGACGGGGTCCGCAAGGCGCTGGGGCGTGACAGGGGCGACGCCGACGACTTCGCGGCGCAACTCGGCGAGCTGCTCGGCTGGTTCGAGGGCACCTCGCCGACCGGGGTACGGGCCCGCCCGGCCGAGGGGCTGCGGGTGCCGCCGTTCGTGCTGGCGATGGGCGAGGGCGCGGACATCGCGGCCCGTGCCGGGCTGCCGATGGTCATCGGTGATCTCCGCAACCGGGAGAAGATGCGACGCGGCATCGACCACTACCGCGACCGCTTCCGCCCCTCCCCCTGGGCGGCCGAGCCCTATGTCGTGATCTCCGGGACGGTGGCCGTCGCCGGCACCCGCGAAGCGGCCCGCCGGCTGCTCGTCCCGGAGGCCTGGTCGATGGCGTACTCCCGCACCCACGGCAGTTTCCCGCCGCTGCCCCCGGCCGAGGCGGTCGAGAGCAGGGCGATGACCGTGAAGGAACGCGGCTTCTACGAATCCGGACTCGCCGGGCACCTCGCCGGTACCGAGGAGCAGGTCGCGGACGAGCTGGAGACGGTCCTGAAGGAGACGGCCGCCGACGAGGTGCTGGTCACCACCAGCACCTACGACCGCCCGGCCCTGCTGGACTCCTACCGGCGGCTGGCAGGGATCGTGAACCGCTGATCAGACCGCGGCCGGTTTGTCCGAGCGGATGACGATCTCCCCGTCGGCCGCGTCCACCACCGCCCGGTCGCCCGCCGTGAGCTGGCCGGACAGCAGCAGGTCGGCGAGGCGGTCGTCGACCTCGCGCTGGATGGTGCGGCGCAGCGGGCGGGCGCCGAAGTCGGGTTCGTGACCGAGGTCGGCGAGCAACCCCGCGGCCGCGTCGGTGACTTCGAGGCCGACCTCCTGGGCGTGCAGGCGCCGCCGGGTGTGTTCCAGCAACAGGTCGACGATCTCCCGCAGTTGGCTGCGGTCCAGGCCGCGGAAGACGATGATCTCGTCGATCCGGTTGAGGAACTCCGGCCGGAAGTGCTGCTGCAGGGCCGGCATCACGGCCTCGCGGACCTTGGCGTAGTCCTCGGTCCCGGCGGCCAGGATGCGGTCGGCGCCGATGTTCGACGTCATGATGACGACGGTGTTCTTGAAGTCGACGGTGCGGCCCTGGGCGTCGGTGAGCCGGCCGTCGTCCAGCAGCTGGAGCAGGGTGTTGAAGACGTCCGGGTGCGCCTTCTCCACCTCGTCGAGCAGCAGCACGGCATACGGCTGCCTGCGCACCGCCTCGGTGAGCTGACCGGCCTCCTCGTGGCCGACGTATCCGGGCGGGGCGCCGACCAGCCGGGAGACCGTGTGGCGCTCCTGGAACTCACTCATGTCCAGCCGGATCATGCGGGTCTCGTCGCCGAACAGGGCGGCGGCCAGGGCACGGGCCAGCTCGGTCTTGCCGACACCGGTCGGGCCCAGGAAGAGGAAGCTGCCCACCGGACGGTTGGGGTCGCTCATGCCGGCCCGGGCGCGGCGGACCGCACGGGCGACGGCGGTGATCGCCTCGTCCTGGCCGACGACCCGTTCGTGCAGGTGCTCCTCCAGCTTCATCAGCCGCTCCCGCTCCTCCTCGGTGAGCTGGGCGACCGGGATGCCGGTGGTGCGGGAGACGACCTCGGCGATGTCCTCGGCGGTGACCTTGGGCGCGTGCTCCTCGGCCGTGCTCGCCTGCTCCAGCTGGGCCTCGGCCTCCTTGATCCGGTCGCGGAGTTCCTTGGCGCGCTCGTACTCCTCGTCGGCGACGGCCTGGTCCTTCTCCCGGTTCAGGGCGGCGATCCGGTCCTCGATGTCCCGGGTGTCGGTGGGCGGGGTCTTCGAGCGCAGCCGGACCCGGGCGGCGGCCTGGTCCATCAGGTCGATCGCCTTGTCCGGCAGGAAGCGGGAGGTGATGTACCGGTCGGAGAGCTCGGCCGCCGCGACGACCGCCTCGTCGGTGATCCGGACCTGGTGGTGGGCCTCGTAACGGTCGCGCAGCCCGCGCAGGATCTCGATGGTGTCGTCGACGGAGGGCTCACCGACCAGGATCGGCGCGAACCGGCGTTCCAGGGCCGCGTCCTTCTCGATGTGCTTGCGGTACTCGTCGATCGTGGTCGCACCGATCAGGTGCAACTCGCCGCGGGCGAGGGCGGGTTTGAGGATGTTGCCCGCGTCCAGCGACCCGTCGCCGCCCCCGCCGGCACCGACGACGGTGTGCAACTCATCGAGGAACAGCACCAGTTGGTCGCTGTGCTCGCGGACCTCGTCGAGGAGCTTCTTCAGCCGTTCCTCGAACTCGCCCCGGTACTTGGTGCCGGCCACCATCCCGGCCAGGTCCAGGGAGACCAGCCGCTTGCCCTCGAGGGTCTTGGGCACGTCCCCGGCGACGATCCGCTGCGCGATGCCCTCGACGATGGCGGTCTTGCCGACACCGGGGTCACCGATCAGGACGGGGTTGTTCTTGCTGCGCCGGGAGAGCACCTCGATGGTCTGTTCGACCTCGTCGTCCCGCCCGATCACCGGGTCCAGGCGCCCGGCCTGGGCGTCCTCGGTGAGATCACGGCCGTACTCGTCGATGGTCGGCGTGGTGCTCGGCTTCTTCCGCTCCGCCGCTCCCTCGGCCGGCATCCGGGCCGGCTCCCAGCCGCTCTCGCCGAGCGCCCGCCCGGCCGTCGACTCCGGGTTCGCGGCGAGCGCGCGCAGCAGGTGCTCGGGGCCGATGTAGGAGGCGCCCTCGGCGCGGGAGATCTGGTAGGCGTCGAGCAGGGCGCGCTTGGCGGCCGGGGTGAGGACGGTGGGCTCCGTCGTCCCGGCGCCGCCGTGGCCGGTGGTGAGCCGCTCGCGGAGGTGGTCGGGGTCCGCGCCGGCCTCGGTGAGCAGCCGCCGGGTGGAGTCGTGCGTGGTGGCCGCGGCCAGCAGATGCCGGGCATCCACCTCCTCACTGCCCTCGGCGGCGGCGAGGTCGCGGGCCTCGGCCACCAGCTCCCGCGCCCGTTCGGACAGCAGGCTGCCGATGTCGACGCGCTGCGGGCGGCGGGCCGGTGCGTCCGGTCCGGATCCGCCGAAGAAGCGGGACATCAGCTCGTCGAAGTCTTCGAAAGGAGTGCGTCCGAATCCGAAACCGGGAGAAGTCATGGGGCCCGGGCCTTTCTGCGATCAGCTCTGCGGTCGGCGGGATTCCGCATGTTCCAACCTCGCACAGGCACGCCGGGCCCGCACGGGGACGCCCGCCGAGATGCGGACCGGGCCGGGGCCGGTGACGCTGGTGAGGAAGCCTCAACCAGCGAGGAGGGCTGCCATGTCCATGCTGGACAAGCTCAAGGGGATGCTCAAGGGTCACGAGGACCAGGCCAAACAGGGCGTCGAAAAGGGCGGCGACATGATCGACCAGCGGACCGGAAACAAGTACCAGTCCCAGGTCGACATGGGCCAGCAGAAGGCCGACGACTACATCGACCAGAACCGGAACCGGAACGACCCTCCCCAGCCCTGACCGACCACCGCACGGGCTAGACTCGCGAGGTTTGTCCCTGCCCGGCGAGTCGGCCGTACGGAGTCTGCCCGATGCACAGCGCCCACGATGCGTATGTCCGCGTTCGTGGCGCCCGTGAGCACAACCTCAGGGGTGTCGACGTGGACATCCCGCGGGACGTGCTGGCCGTCTTCACCGGTGTGTCCGGCTCGGGGAAGTCGTCCCTGGCGTTCGGCACGATCTACGCCGAGGCCCAGCGGCGCTACTTCGAGTCGGTCGCGCCGTACGCGCGCAGGCTGATCCACCAGGTGGGGGCGCCGAAGGTCGGTGAGATCAGCGGGCTGCCGCCCGCGGTCTCGCTCCAGCAGCGCCGCTCGGCCCCCACCTCCCGCTCCTCGGTGGGGACGCTCACCAACCTCTCCAACTCCCTGCGCATGCTCTTCTCGCGTGCCGGGGACTATCCGCCGGGCGCGGAGCGGCTCGATTCCGACGCGTTCTCCCCCAACACGGCGGTCGGCGCCTGCCCGGAGTGCCACGGCCTGGGCCGGGTCCACCGGACGACCGAGGAGTCGCTGGTCCCCGACCCGTCGCTGTCGATCCGGGACGGCGCGATCGCCGCCTGGCCGGGCGCCTGGCAGGGCAAGAACCTGCGGGACGTGCTCGACGCGCTCGGCCACGACGTGGACCGGCCCTGGCGCGAACTGCCCGCCGAGGAGCGGGAGTGGATCCTGTTCACGGACGAGCAGCCGGTGGTCACCGTGCACCCGGTCCGGGACGCCGACCGCATCCAACGGCCGTACCAGGGAACGTACATGAGCGCCCGCCGGTACGTCATGAAGACCTTCTCGGACTCCAGGAGCCCGGCTCTGCGGGCGAAGGCGGAACGGTTCCTGAGCAGCGCGCCCTGTCCGGTGTGCGGCGGCAGCAGGCTGCGGCCCGAGGCACTCGCGGTGACCTTCGGGGGCCGTACGATCGCCGATCTGGCGGCCCTGCCCCTGACCGAGCTCGCCGGACTGCTCGACGGCGCCCCCTCGACGGAGACCGCGCGGGTGCTCACCGAAGACCTCACCTCCCGCATCGCCCCGGTCGTCGAACTCGGCCTCGGCTATCTGAGCCTGGACCGGGCGACTCCGACGCTCTCCGCGGGCGAACTCCAACGCCTGCGTCTGGCCACGCAGTTGCGCTCCGGGCTGTTCGGTGTCGTCTACGTCCTGGACGAGCCGTCGGCCGGCCTGCACCCGGCGGACACCGAGGCGCTGCTGACGGTGCTGGCTCGTCTGAAGGCGGCCGGGAACTCGGTGTTCGTGGTGGAGCACCACCTGGACGTGGTGCGCGGCGCCGACTGGCTGGTCGAGGTGGGCCCGGGCGCCGGTGAGCACGGCGGCCGGGTGCTGCACAGCGGGCCGGTGGCACAGCTGGCCGAGATCGCGGAGTCCGCCACCGCCCGCTACCTGTTCGCGACGGAGCCCGCTCCGGCCCGTCGACTCCGCTCTGCCTCCGGGTGGTTGAAGGTCGGCCCGGTCACCCGGCACAACCTGCGCGCGGTCACCGCCGAGTTCCCGCTCGGTGTCCTCACCGCCGTCACCGGGGTCTCCGGCTCGGGCAAGTCGACCCTGATCGGCGAGATCACCGAGGAGCTGGACGGGGTCGGCCGCCTGGTCTCCGTCGACCAGAAGCCGATTGGCCGCACCCCGCGTTCCAACCTGGCCACCTACACCGGCCTGTTCGACGTCGTACGGAAGGTGTTCGCGGCCACCGACCAGGCGCGGGAGCGTGGTTACGGCGCGGGACGGTTCTCCTTCAATGTGACCGGAGGGCGCTGCGAGACCTGTCAGGGCGAGGGTTTCGTCAGCGTGGAGCTGCTGTTCCTGCCCAGTACCTACACGCCCTGCCCGGACTGCGGCGGAGCGCGCTACAACCCCGAGACGCTCGAAGTGCCCTACCGGAGACGGAACATCGCCGAGGTGCTGGACCTGACCGTGGAGAGCGCGGCGGAGTTCTTCGCGGACACCCCGGCCGTGGCGCGCAGCCTGCGCACCCTGCTCGACGTGGGGCTCGGCTATCTGCGACTGGGGCAGCCCGCCACCGAGTTGTCCGGTGGTGAGGCCCAACGGATCAAGCTGGCCAGCGAGTTGCAGCGTGGTCGGCGCGGGCACACCCTCTACCTCCTCGACGAGCCGACGACGGGCCTGCATCCGGCCGACGTCGAGGTGCTGATGCGCCAGTTGCACGGGCTGGTGGACGCCGGGCACACGGTCGTGGTGGTCGAGCACGACATGGCGGTGGTGGCGGGCGCGGACTGGGTGATCGACCTGGGGCCGGGCGGCGGGGACCGGGGCGGCCGGATCGTCGCGGCGGGCCGGCCGGCCGAGGTCGCACGGGCCGAGGGCAGTGTCACGGGGCCCTATCTCTCCCGGTCCCGCTCGCGATGATCTTCAGGAACGGTTCAGGTTGCCCCTGGATTTTGGGCGTATGCATGGACACCACCCCCGCACCCCCGAAGCCGAGGGCACCCGCCGCTGGTTCATGAACAAGGCGTTGCTCGCCGGCGGTGCCGCCGCGCTGACGACCATGACCGGCTGCTCCAACGGCTCGTCCGACCCGTCGAGTTCGGCCTCCGGCGCCCCCACCGTCGGCATGCCCTCCGGCGGCCCCGCCGGGGCCGGCGGCATGGGCCCCGGCCAGTCCGAGGTCAAGTACCAGGACTTCGTAGGGCTCACCACGGACGGCAAGGTCGTCGACGGCCTGTACTCGGTCCACTCCACCGACGTCTCCACGGACAGGGTCGTCAAGGCCGCGCAGGCCTTCCTCGACGGTCTCAGCCAGAAGGAGCGCACCTCGTGCACCTTCGACGTGGACGACGACGAGTGGCTCGCCTGGAGCAACGTCGACGGCTACGAGCGCAAGGGCGTCCGGCTGGGCGACATCACGGACGCGAAGCGGGAGCTGGGCTATGCGCTGCTCGGCGCCGCGCTGTCCGCGAAGGGGCTCACCCAGACCCGCAACATCATGAAGCTGAACGCGTTCCTGGGCGACTACAACGGCGGCAACCGGGCGACGCTCACCGAGGGCGCCTACTTCTTCACCTTCATGGGCACCCCGTCCACCAGCAAGCCGTGGGGTTTCCAGTACGAGGGCCACCATGTGGCGATCAACTACTTCGTGCTGGGCGACCAGGTCGTGATGACGCCGACCTTCATGGGCTCGGAGCCGACCTCGGCCACCTACCAGGACGAGAAGATCACCCTCTTCAAGCCGGAGACGAAGGCCGGTCTGGCCCTGCTCCGCTCCCTCACCTCGGCCCAGCGGGACAAGGTGATCGACGCCGAGGTCGGCAAGTCCGGCACCGACATGAAGGCGGGCGCCGGCGCCGACAACCTCAAGCTCGCCTACCAGGGGCTGCCCGGCTCCGAGCTCACCTCGGCCCAGCGGGACAAGCTCCTCGACCTGGTCGGCGTCTACGTCGGTTACATGGACGACGGCCACGCCGGGGTGAGGATGAAGGAGGTGAAGGAACACCTGGACCAGACGTACTTCTACTGGCTGGGCGCGACCAAGGACACCTCGGCCTTCTACTACCGGGTGCACAGCCCCGTCGTCCTCATCGAGTACGACGCCCAGTCGCCGCTCGCCTACGGCACCAAGACCGGCAGCGGAGGGCAGCCTTCAGGGGGCCGGCCGTCGGGGCAGCCCACCGGGATGCCCACCGGCGGCCGGCCGGGCGGCGGTGCCATGGACGGTCCGGGCGGCACGCCGACCCAGCAGCACATCCACACCATCATCCGCACGCCCAACGGCGGCGACTACGGGGTCGACCTGCTCAAGCTCCACTTGGAGACCGACCACTGAGAGTCCTTGCCGGGGCTCACCAGAGCCGCGTGCGTCCAGGCCGGCCCGTGGGTCACCGGCTGGGCGGCGCGGGCGAGGGTGCGACGGTCCGGGTGGCGGCCGGCCGGTATCAGCGGCCGTATGTCCACCTCGGCCACCAGGCCACGGGTCGACACCACTCGCCACAGGGAGGCCAGCAGCGTGTCCTCGCCGACGTAGGCGGGCACGGTGCTGGCCTCGCCTGCTTCCAGCCGGTAGTGCAGCCGCACCGGCTGCACGGGCGCGCCGGCGTCCAGGGCGGCCTGGAACACGGCCCGGCGGAACCGGCCCTGGGCGCGGCCGCACCAGGTGCTGCCCTCGGGGAAGGCGACCACCGCGGCGCCCTCCCGCAGCGCGCCCGAGATGTGGCCGACCGTGTCCGGCAGCGCGCGCAGCCGGTCACGGTCGATGAACAGGGCCCCGGCGCCGGCCACCAGCGCGCCGGCCACCGGCCACTCGCGGATCTCCTTCTTGGCGAGCATCCGCGCGGGCCGTACGGCGGCCAGCAGCGGGATGTCCATCCAGGAGATGTGGTTGGCGACAAGGAGCAGCCCACCGGTGCCCTGGGCACTGCCGGTGGTCCGGACCCGGACCCCGGCGGCCCGGACGACCAGCCGGGAGAACCGCCGCACCCACTCGGTGGGAATCCGCCCGCCGAGCGGCAGCAGCACGATCGCGACCAGCATCAGGGCCACGACCGCGGCGAACCGCAGCACGGCGCGGGGCAGCACCGTGAGGGACCCCGCGGACTCCACGCACGCGCCGGGGGTGCACGGCGCGCTGGGCAGCCAGACGCTCATCAGGCCGGGACGAGCGAGAGGAAGTGCCGCAGATAGCGCGCGTTGACCCGGCGCATCGACAGCAGGACGTACATGTCGGCGACCCCGAAGTCGGGGTCGTGCGCGGGCTCGCCGCACACCCAGGCGCCGAGGCGCAGGTAGCCGCGGAGCAGCGCGGGCAGTTCGGTACGGCCCTCCGGGGCCGGCCCCTCGGGCACCCACGGGCGCAGCGGTCGTACCCGCAGCTCCTCCGGGGCGAGGTGCTTGGCCTGTACCCGCTCCCAGGCGGCGGCGGCGAGGGCGCCGCCGTCGGCGAGCGGGACGGAGCAGCAGCCGGCCAGCCACTCGTGGCCGCGGTCCACCATGTACCGGGCTATGCCGGCCCAGATGAGACCGATCACGGCGCCGTCGCGGTGGGCGGGGTGCACGCAGGACCGGCCGACCTCGACCAGTCCGGAGCGGATGCCGGCGAGCGGGCTCAGGTCGAACTCGCCCTCGGAGTAGAGGCGGCCGGCGACGGCGGCGCGCTCGGGCGGCAGCAGTCGGTAGGTGCCGACGACCTCGCCGGTCAGGGCTTCCCGGATCAGGAGGTGGTCGCAGAACGCGTCGAAGGCGTCCACGTCCAGCCCCGGTTCAGGCCCGTCGAGCCGGGCGCCCATCTCTCCGGCGAACACCTGGTAGCGCAGCCGCTGCGCGGCCCGGACGTCGTCCTCGTCACGGGCGAGCTGCACCAGATAGCCGGAGTCCCCGGGCGGGGCGGCGAGAGCAGGGGGTGAGGCGGGCATGGCGGTCATGGAGGTCTCCTGCGCCGAGCGGTAGCTGAGGAAATCTGCACCTGCTTTCTTCCTTGGCAGGCTGGACTCGGCGTGACGTGCGCGGGACCCGTGGATGTGCGGCTGCTGAATGCCGGGATTCGGTGGGTGACTCACCCCCGCGCGTGTCCTGATGGACGCGTTGAAGCAACGCTACCGTGACCCGGCCGGGCCGTTGCGCGCCCCCGGCACGGCGGTCGGTGAACGGCGAAACGGGGCCGGGGAGCACCAGCCCCGGCCCCGTCCGTCCGCACTTGTCGGCGAACGTTCATTTACGCGCCTCCGACGGCGCTACCGCTTTCCCGCCTTCCGGGTGGCCCGCAGCCACTCCTTGTTCATGCTCGTGATGGACACCAGCGGAATGCCCTTCGGGCAGGCCGTCGCGCACTCCCCCGTCAGCGTGCACCCGCCGAAGCCCTCGTCGTCCATCTGCGCCACCATGTCCAGCACCCGCGTCTCCCGCTCGGGCGCCCCCTGGGGCAGCACGTTCAGATGGTTGATCTTGGCGGACGTGAACAGCATCGCCGCTCCGTTGGGGCAGGCCGCCACGCACGCCCCGCACCCGATGCACTCCGCGTGCTCGAACGCGAAGTCGGCGTCGGCCTTCGGCACCGCCGTGGCGTGCGCCTCCGGCGCGGCGCCGGTCGGTGCGGTGATGTAGCCACCGGCCTGGATGATCCGGTCGAACGCGGACCGGTCGACCACCAGGTCCTTGACGACCGGGAACGCGGACGCCCGCCACGGCTCGATGTCGATCGTGTCGCCGTCCTTGAAGGACCGCATGTGCAGCTGGCAGGTGGTGGTCCGCTCCGGACCGTGCGCGTCCCCGTTGATCACCAGGGAGCACGCGCCGCAGATCCCCTCACGGCAGTCGTGGTCGAAGGCGACCGGGTCCTCGCCGTTGAGGATCAGTTCCTCGTTGAGGGTGTCGAGCATCTCCAGGAAGGACATGTCCGACGAGATGCCGTCCACCTCGTAGGTGGACATCGCGCCGTCGGCGTCGGCGTTCTTCTGCCGCCAGACGCGCAGGGTGAGCTTCATGCGTAGCTCCGCTGGGTGGGGTGGACGTACTCGAAGACCAGGTCTTCCTTGTGCAGGACCGGGGCGTCCCCGGTGCCGGTGAACTCCCAGGCGGCCGCGTAGGAGAACTCGTCGTCCCGGCGGGCGGCTTCGCCGTCCGGGGTCTGGGACTCCTCCCGGAAATGGCCGCCGCAGGACTCGGCGCGGTGCAGCGCGTCGAGGCACATCAGCTCGGCCAGCTCCAGGTAGTCGACGATGCGGTTGGCCTTCTCCAGGGACTGGTTGAACTCCTCGCCGGTCCCGGGCACCTTGATCCGCCGCCAGAACTCCTCGCGGATCTGCGGAATGCGTTCGAGCGCCTTGCGCAGCCCCGCGTCCGTCCGGGCCATACCGCAGAACTCCCACATCAGTTCGCCGAGTTCACGGTGGAAGGAGTCGGGGGTGCGGTCGCCGTCGACGGAGAGCAGCAGGTTCAGCCGGTCCTCCGTCTCGGCCAGCACCTCCTGTACGACGGGGTGTTCGGCCGTCACCGCCTCCTGGTGGGGGTGGCGGGCGAGGTAGTCGTTGATGGTGGCCGGCAGCACGAAGTAGCCGTCGGCCAGGCCCTGCATCAGCGCACTCGCGCCGAGCCGGTTCGCCCCGTGGTCGGAGAAGTTGGCCTCGCCGACCGCGAACAGCCCGGGGACGGTGGTCTGGAGGTCGTAGTCGACCCACAGCCCGCCCATCGTGTAGTGCACGGCGGGGTAGATCCGCATCGGCACCTGGTACGGATCCTCGTCGGTGATCCGCTGGTACATGTCGAAGAGGTTGCCGTACTTGGCCTCCACGGCCTTGCGCCCCATCCGCGCGATGGCGTCGGCGAAGTCGAGGTAGACGCCCTGCCCGCCGGGGCCGACGCCCCGCCCCTCGTCGCAGACGTTCTTCGCGGCGCGGGAGGCGATGTCGCGTGGGACCAGGTTGCCGAAGGACGGGTAGATGCGCTCCAGGTAGTAGTCGCGCTCGTCCTCGGGGATCTGGTTCGCGGGCCGGGTGTCGCCCTTGGCCTTGGGCACCCAGATCCGGCCGTCGTTGCGCAGCGACTCGCTCATCAGGGTGAGCTTGGACTGGTGGTCGCCGGTGCGCGGGATGCAGGTGGGGTGGATCTGGGTGAAGCACGGGTTGGCGAAGTAGGCGCCGCGCCGGTGCGCCCGCCAGACGGCGGTGGCGTTGGAGTTCATGGCGTTCGTCGACAGGTAGAAGACGTTGCCGTAGCCACCGCTGGCGAGGACGACGGCGTCGGCGAAGTACGTGTCGATGCGACCGGTGATGAGGTCCCTGGCCACGATCCCGCGCGCCCGTCCGTCGACCACGATCACGTCGAGCATCTCGGTACGCGGATGCATCTCCACGTTCCCCGCGGCGATCTGCCGGCTGAGCGCCTGGTAGGCACCGAGGAGCAGCTGCTGCCCGGTTTGCCCGCGGGCGTAGAAGGTACGGGACACCTGGACACCGCCGAAGGACCGGGTGTCGAGCAGACCGCCGTACTCGCGGGCGAACGGCACACCCTGGGCCACGCACTGGTCGATGATCTCGACGGAGATCTGTGCGAGCCGGTGGACGTTGGACTCCCGGGCCCGGAAGTCGCCGCCCTTGACGGTGTCGTAGAACAGCCGGTGGACGGAGTCGCCGTCGTTGCGGTAGTTCTTCGCCGCGTTGATACCGCCCTGCGCGGCGATGGAGTGGGCGCGGCGCGGGGAGTCCTGGTAGCAGAACTGGACGACGTGGTAGCCCTGTTCGGCGAGCGTGGCCCCGGCGGAGCCGCCCGCGAGACCGGTGCCTACGACGATCACGGTGTGCTTGCGCCGGTTGGCGGGGTTGACCAGCTTGGCCTCGAAACGGCGCTTGTCCCAGCGCTCGTTGACGGGGCCGGAGGGGGCCTTGCCGTCGACGACGGCTTCGCCGGTCGGGTAGTTCACGTAGTCGGTCATGTTCAGCTCACCACTCCGGTCATGACGCCCACGGGTACGGCGATGAAGCCGGCCGTGAGCAGCAGCGCGAGGACGTCGGCCGTGGCCTTGAGGGCTCGGTCGCGGGTGCGGCTGCCGGCGCCGAGGGTCTGCGCGGCGCTCCAGAAGCCGTGCCGGACGTGCAGCCCCAGCGCGAGCATCGCGACGATGTAGATGACGTTGCCGTACCAGGTGGAGAAGGTGTCCACGACGTTCTGGTACGGGTGGCCCTCCTGGAAGCCGCCCGAGTGCACGGTGCCGGTGGTCAGGTCGAGGATGTGCCAGACGATGAACAGGGCGAGGATGATCCCGCCCCAGCGCATGGTGCGGGTCGCGTAGCTGGCCCGGGGCCTGCTGTGGACGTACTTCGTCGGGCGCGCCTTGATGTCACGGCGGCTGAGCTGGTACGCGGACGTGGCGTGCGCGACCACGGCGACGACCAGGACGATCCGGATGAGCCAGAGCGTCCACTCGTAGTGCATGAACGGTTCACCGACGGTGCGCAGCCAGTGGGCGTAATGGTTGAATTCGCCCGCCCCGAAGTAGATCTTCAGGTTGCCGATCATGTGCACGACCAGGTAGAGCAGCATGATCAGGCCGCTGACGGCCATCACGGTCTTCTTGCCGACGGAGCTGTCCCACATCGTGCGTGCCATGGACGGCCGTCGGTCCGTCCGCGTTGCCAGAGCCATGTTCAGGACGGTAGAGCCCGGACACCCGATCGGTCCAAGACATGGTCCAGCTCGATTCCATAGCCAGAAGCTATCGTGTCACCATGCAGTTCCAGCAGCTTCAGTACTTTGTCGCCGTCGCCGAGACCCGGCACTTCACCCGGGCCGCCGAGCTGGTCCATGTCGCCCAGCCGTCGCTGTCCCAGCAGATCAGGGCGTTGGAGCGGGAGCTGGGGGCAGATCTCTTCCTGCGGGCCAGGGGCAACATCACGCTCACCGACGCGGGCGAGGCCCTGCTGCCGCTGGCCCGGCGGATCCTGGCGGACGCGGACACCGCCCGCCACGAGGTCCAGGAGCTGGTGCAGCTGCGGAGCGGGCGGGTGCGGCTGGGGGCGACGCCGAGTCTGTGCACCGGGTTGCTGCCGGACGTGCTGCGAGGCTTCCACGACCGCTACCCCGGCATCCAGCTGCTGATCGAGGAGAGCGGCTCCCACGACCTGGTACGGGAGCTGGCGCGCGGGGCACTGGACCTGGCGCTGATCGTGCTGCCGCTGCCGCCGGCGTCGCCCGCGCTGACCACGGTGGAGCTGTTGCGGGAGGACCTGGTGGTGGTGTCCTCGCCCGAGGCGACGGCGCCCGGACGGGGGCGGGGCGGGGTGAAGATCTCCGACCTGGAGGGGGAGCGGCTGGTGATGTTCCGGCACGGCTACGACCTGCGGGAGCTGACCGTCGCGGCGTGCCGCTCCGCCGGGTTCGAGCCGGGTTTCGCTGTTGAGGGGGGTGAGATGGACGCGGTGCTGGGGTTTGTGCGGGCGGGGCTCGGGGTGGCCGTGGTGCCTCGGATGGTTGCCGCTCGTTCGGGGCGGGGGTTGCGGGTCACTCCGCTGGCTCGGCCGGGGTTGCATCGGACGATCGCTTTGGCGCACCGGAGTGATGTGGCGCCGCCTCGGGCGGCCAGGGAGTTGCAGAGGATGCTGTTGGAGAGGTGAGAGTGCCCATGGACGCCGTTCTGGTTGATCGCCGTTCGGGACTGCTGGCTCGTTGTGGCTGGTCGCGCAGTTCCCCGCGCCCCTGAAGGGGCGCCGTAGGTGCCGCGCCTTTCTCGGTACCGCTCATTCCTTTGTCGCTCCCGCGAGCATCCCCGATACCAAGGTGCGCTGGGAGAAGAGGAACAGAACCAGGACCGGCAGGATCGCGATGATGATCGCCAGGGCCAGTTCGGGGATCGTGATGTTCAGGCCCGCGCCGGCCACCGGGTTGAACGACGGGGTGGAGGTGAGGAGTTGGTTCAGGCCCACCTGGACGGGGAACTGCTTGCTGTTCGGGAGGACCAGGTAGGGGAGGAAGAAGTTGTTCCAGTTGCCTACGAAGCTGAAGAACGCGACCAGGCCGATCACCGGCTTCGCCAGCGGCAGCGCGATGCGCGAGAAGAGCTGCCATTCGGTGCAGCCGTCGATCCGCGCCGCCGACAGCAGGTCCCTGGGCAGGCTGCTGCCGAAGTAGATGTACACGAGGTACACGCCGAACGGGTAGAAGGAGAAGGGCAGGATCACCGACCAGACGGTGCCGATCAGATGGAAGCGGTTGAGCTCCAGGAAGATCGGCAGGACCAGGGTGGCCTGCGGCATGATCATGGTGACGAGGGTGATCACCAGCAGGGTCTTGCGGCCCCTGAACTTCGTCAGGGCCAGGGCGTAGCCGGCCGGCACGCTGACAGCGAGGGTCAGGACGAGTGAACCGCCCGAGTAGATCGCTGAGTTGCGCAGCCAGGTGAGCATCGCGCCGTCCTGGAAGGCGAAGAGATGACGCCAGGCCGCACCGATCTGCCCGAACGAGCCGAAGGCCAGAGGATTGTCCCGGACCACCTCCCCCGCCGTCTTGGACGGGGCGAGCAGCAGCCAGATCACCGGCAGGACGAAGAACACGAGGAGGAGGGCCAGCAGGAGGGCCACGATCAGGAAGGAGAGGGCCCGGGTCGGCCGGACGCGCCGGGTCGCCGCTGCCGGGGAGAGAGCTGATTGCGTCATGACTCATCCAACTTGAACAGGTTCGAGCGGGCGACCAGCAGGCCCGCGGCCAGGAGTCCCACGGCGAGCAGGACGACGGAGATGGCGGCGGCGCCGTTGAAGTCGCCTTGCTGGAAGGCGTACACGTAGGCCAGCTGGTTGGGCGACCAGGTGGGGCTGACCCGGCCGAGGCTGGCCGTCTGGAGCAGTTGGGGTTCGACGAACAGCTGGGTGCCGGTGGCGAACGCCATGATGGTCATGTAGACGATCCACTGCCGGATCATCGGGATCTGGATGTGCCAGGCGGTCCGCCAGGGGCCCGCGCCGTCCATCCGGGCCGCTTCGAGGACCTCGTCGGGGATGTTGTTGAGCGCCCCGTACATCACCACCATCCAGCCGCCCGCGCCGGTCCAGAAGGCGATGAGCATGAGGATCAGCGGCAGGTCGGCGGGGGCGAGGACGGCCGCGAAGGTCTGCATGCCCATGCTCTTCAGCAGCCAGGACACCGGGCTGACGTCGGGATCCAGCATGAACAGCCAGACCAGGACGCTGGCCACGCCGGCGAGGGCGCCGGGGATGTAGTAGAGGAAGCGGAAGAGGGCGGAGGTGCCGGGGCGGATCCGGCTGCGCAGGATCACGGCGACCAGGACGACCAGGACCACGAGCGCGGCCAGCCACAGCAGCAGGTAGATCAGCATGTGGGTGAAGGCGGGCCCGAAGCGGTAGTCCTGGACCACCTTGACGAACTGGTTCAGGCCGGTGAACTGGCCCCGGTCGTTGGTGAACGCCAGGTAGAAGGAGTAGGCGGTCGGGACGATGCCGAAGGCGAGCAGCAGCAGCGCGTAGCCGGCGACGAACCAGTAGCCCGCGCGGCCGCGGCCGCTGCGCCGCGGCGGGGTGCCGCGGCGCAGCGGGGAGACGGCGACGCGCTCGGTCTCCAGCAGGGTCACTGGTCCGCCACCTTGTATCCGTGCGCCTTCGCCTCGTTGCCGATCTCCTTCTGCCAGGCCGGCAGCGTGTCGGTCAGACTCTTTCCAGCGGTCAGCGCGGGCAGGACGACACTGGACCAGGCGGTGGCGTCCGAGAACTTGGTGTTCGACCAGCCGGTCCACACCTCGTTCGCGGCCTGCTCGAACGCCTCGCTTACGTCGGCGGCGAAGTAGCCGCTGTTGGCGGGGTTCTTCAGCCACGCCTGCGCGGCCTTGGTGTAGGCGGGGTAGGTGGGCGCGGACGCCTGGTTCTCGTCGGACGTGGTCAGCCAGGTGACCAGGTCCGTGGAGGCCTTGAGGTTGGCGCTGTGCGAGGACACCATCCACACGCCGCCGCCGACGTTGCCGGTGGCCGCCTTCGTCTCCCCCGCCCAGGTGAGCGGGGGTGCCGCGGCGATCTGCCCGGCCGGGGTGTGGAAGGCCGCCTTGAAGAGGTACTGGCCGTACCAGGACGGGCCGTAGGCCATCAGGACCTTGCCGCCGCTCTCCTTGGCGAAGCCCTGGCTGAAGAAGCCCTTGGTGGTGACGGCCTTGGCGTCGATCAGGCCGTCCAGGAGCTTGGCCGTGCGGGTGCAGTCCGGGTCCTGGAGGTCGGTGCGCAGGGTGTCCGGCTTCACCAGGTCGAACGCCGGGCACTGGCCTGACCAGAAGTACGACTCGTGGGAGTTGGTATCGCCGACCGAGCCGACGAGGTAGCCGGGGTGCTCCTCGGCCACCTTCTTGCCCAGGGCCTCGTACGCCTCCCACGTGGTGGGGACCTGGTAACCCCACTTGTCCATGAGGGACTTGTTGTACCAGAGGACGACCTGTGCGATGTCGTTGCGCAGGCAGTAGGTGTGGCCGTTGAACTGGCAGGGGGTCAGGGAGCCCTTGGCGAAGCCTTTCAGCGTGCTCTGCGGGACGAGCTTGTCGTCCAGCGGGGCGGCGAACGGCTGCACGCCCGGTTTGGTCGGCTCGGAGGCCCAGGTGACGTCGGTGGGCGAGCCGAACACCACGTCGGGCCAGCCGCTGCCGGTCCGGTCGAAGAGCTGCACCTTGGACTGGAGGTAGGTCGAGCCGTCGGCGCCGCCGTCGTACGTGACGATGTCCATCTTCACGTCCGGGTGGGCCTTCTGGTACTTCTGCACCGACGGCAGGCGGGTCGAGTCCGCCCACACCGTGATCTGCGAGTCGTCCTGCTGCGTGGCCGGCTTGAAGGTCGACTGGCCGGAGGAGGACTGGGCGGTGGTGTCGGCGCTGGCGCAGCCCGCCAGCAGCGCCGCGGTGGACAGGGAGAGCGCGGCGGCCGCGGTGCGCAGAGCGGTGCGGTGTCGGCCCGCTCTCGGGGACTCGGAAGACCTCATCGTCTTGCCTTTCTGTTCTTGCAGGTCAGCGCGGCTGTTCGACGAACGGCAGGAGTTCGCTGCCGTAGCCGAAGTCGAGGGGAAGGGCGATGCCGGGTGTGGTGGGGGCGTGCACCAGCCCCCGCTCGTCCACGTGGCGCTCGCGTACGACCGTGGTCGCGGTCACCAGGGACTCGTAGTAGGTGGTGTTGGAGATGGCCATGCACAGGTGGTGGTTGGGGATGTCCGAACCGTGCACCTCGGCGCGGAGCCGGTAGGCGTCGGCGAGGTGGGCGGTGCGCATGGCGCCGGTGATGCCGCCCCGCAGGGTGGTGCCGGCCCGGACGCCGAAGGTGGCGGCGCCGGCCCGGATGAAGTCGGCGGAGTTCATGTGGGCCCCGTCGGAGGTCTCGGCGACCAGCAGCGGGACGTCCACGGCCGCGGCGAGCTGCCGGTAGGCGGAGACGCTGAACTCGCGCATCGGCTCCTCGTACCAGAGGTAGTCGGCCTCGGAGAGGGCCCGCCCGAGGCGGATCGCGTCGGGCAGGTCGAAGCCCGCCGAGCCGTCGTACATCAGGGGCACGTCCGGGCCGACGTGCGCGCGCAGGGCCAGGCAGAGCGCGGCGTCCCGGCGGGCGTCGCCCCAGGCGTGCAGTTTGATGCCCCGGTAGCCGAGGTCCAGGCACTGGTCGGCGACGTCGAGGAACTCCTCGGTGGTGGCGAACGTCGACGTCGAGGCGTAGGCGGGGATGGATTCGCGGAAGCCGCCGAGCAGCCGCCAGACCGGCTGGCCGTGGTAGCGGCCGGCCAGGTCCCACAGGGCGATGTCGATCAGGCCCAGGGTGGGGAGCGGGAGTTCGTGGATACGGTCCAGCTCCCACACCCGGTGCCACAGCCACTCCCGCTGGAACGGGTCGGCCCCGACCAGTTCCTCGCGGAAGACCCGGTCCACCAGTTCGGTGAGCGTGGTGAAGGCTCCCGGGCGGGCGAACAGGGCCACCCCCTCGGCCCCCTCATCCGTGCCGATGCGCAGCACCGCGCCGTCGCCGACCGGAGCGCTGCCGCTCAGACCGTCCCGCCAGCGGAAGGGCGGGCTGGCCGCCGGAACGTCGATCCGGTGTACTTCGACATGGGTGATCTTCATCCTGGCTTTCGTTTCTGTGGGTGCGGGGACGGCGCTTCGGCTGACCGCTCAGAAGCCGCCGTACGCCTGGAGCTCGTAGACGCTGCCGCCGTTCCAGCTGGAGCCGGTGACGGTCAGGCGCAGATAGCGGGCGGTGACGGGCTCGTCGGCGAACGAGTAGTCGGTCTGCGCGACGGTGTTGTCCGCTGTGTGGTCCTCGAAGGTCGACCAGTTCGCGCCGTCGGCGGAGTACTCCAGGCGGTACTTGTAGCCGCTTGCCTTCTCGAAGGTGGTGACCACGGCGGAGACGCTGGTGTCCTTGCCGAGGTCCACCTGGAGCCAGGACGGGTCGGGCAGGCCGAGGCCCTGTGCCCAGCGGGTCGACAGGTCACCGTCGAAGGCCTTGGCAGGAACGTTTCCTTCCGAGTCGGAGGAGGCCGTTGCCGTCTTGTCCAGGGCCAGGTCGTCGTCGGGCGGGGTGGTGACCTCCGCCGCCGCACTGGGGTCGGAGGCGTTGAGCTCGGCGTCGCGGGCGACGACGGTGAAGGAGTACTTCGTACCGGGCTTCAGACCGGAGACCCGGTAGGTCGTGTCGCCGGTGACCCCGATCCGCGTGCCGTCCTGGTAGACGACGTAACTGGTCACCCCGGTGTCGTCGGTGGCGGCCGGCCAGCTGACGTCCACCAGGCTGGGCAGCAGCGCCTTGGCGGCGGGCTGTCCGGGTGCCGTGGGGGCGGTGTGGTCGGAGCCGGGGGCGCGGGCGGCGCCGTAGACCTGGAAGTCGTAGATGCTGCCGCCGTTGCCGCTGGTGCCGGTCACGGTCAGCCGTACGAAGCGGCCGGTGACCGGGGTGCCGGCGTCGGCGTAGTCGGTCTGCGCGGTGGTGTTGTCGGAGGTGTGGTCCGCGAGGGTCCGCCAGTGGACCTCGTCGGGCGAGACCTCGATGCGGTACTTGTAGCCGCTGCCCTTCTCGAACGTGGTGATCGCGCCGGTCACGTCGTACGACGCGCCGAGGTCGACCTGGATCCAGGACGGGTCGGGCAGCCCCAGGCCCTGCGCCCAGCGGGTGGAGAGGTCGCCGTCGACCGCCTTGGCCGGGACGTTGCCCTCGGAGTCGGAGGAGGCGGTGACCGGCTTCTTCAGCGCCAGGTCCGAGCCGTCGGGCATGATGACCTTCAGCGACCGGCTGGGCGCGGACTCGTTGCCGGCTGCGTCACGGGCGGTGACGGTGAAGGTGTACGTCTGACCCGCCGTCAGGCCGGAGAGGCGGACCGAGGTCTTGCCGGAGGCGCTGACCAGCTTGCCGTCCCGGAAGACCGAGTAGCCGGTGACCCCGGTGTCGTCCGTGGCGGCGGTCCAGCTCAGGTCCGCGACGGTCGGGAAGTCGGTGACCGCGGCCGGGGTGCCGGGGGCGGTGGGCGCCTGGTGGTCGGTGACCGTGGGGCCCGGGTCGAGGTGCTGGTAGGCCTTCTCCAGGCCGGCGTTGTTCACGACGGAGGCGGGGAGCTGGTCGCAGGAGCCGACCGTGGTGTTGCCGCTGACGTCGTTGTTCTGGCTCAGGTACTGGACGCTGAAGGCGGGCTGGGTCGTGTAGTTGCCCCGGGCCGTGTTGTCCTGGGCGTGGTTCATCAGCAGCCACTGGAAGGCGACGTCGCAGAACGCGTTGCCGGTGTTCTCCCAGTGCCGGCTGCCCTCGTCGTGGTAGACGGCGCCGTAGGCGGGGGCCGGGACGCCGTGGATGTAGTTGCCGGTGACCTTGCCGCCGGGGTCGCTGCTGAGCGTGTAGATCGCTCCGCCGTCGGCCTGTGACCGCATGATGTCGCTGATCTCGTTGTCGCTGACGACGTTGTCACGGCTGATGGTCGGGGTGTCGGAGACCGGGATGCCGGCGTTGCCGGGGTAGGCCGAGTTGCCGCCCTGATCGGTCAGGCCCCAGCCCCAGCCGACGGAGATGCCGCTGTAGGGCAGGTCGTGGACCTTGTTGTGGGTGATCACCGTGGAGTCGGTGTAGCCGGCCAGGATGCCCAGCGACCCGTTGTACTGGTCGGCGACCTTGGTGACGACGTTGTCATCGACCAACGTGTCCTCGGTGATGTCACGGGGGTCGTCGGGGTGCGCGTCGCCCCAGGTGACTCCACCGATCTGGATGCCGGTCGCGGCGATCTGGCGGAAGACGTTGCCGGTGATCGTGGTGTGCTGGGTGCCGGTGTTCAGGTTCAGGCCGACGGCGCCGAGATGCGTGAAGGTGTCGCCGGTGAACTCGATGCCCTGCCCATGGCTGACGTTGACCGCCCCGGGGGTCTTCTTCCAGTTCAGGCGCGTGGAGTCGAAGGTCGGGTTGTCGTCCCCGACCATCCGGAAGCCGGCCTGGCCCTCGATGAGTCCGTCGGCCGAACTCGGCTCGAGCCAGGTGGAGCAGGAGAAGGTGATGCCCTGGAAGGACACGTTCGCGACGGGGTGGTCACGGGTGCCGTTCAGGTCCACCAGGTCCTGAACCACGGGGACGGTGACGTCCGCGGTCCTCATGTTCTCACCCTGCTCGGGCATGTAGTAGATCTCGCCGGCGCTCTTGTCCAGGTACCACTCCCCGGGGCTGTCCAGCAGTTCGCGGGCGTTCTCCAGCCAGGTCGGGTTCTGGATCTCCTGGCCCTGCTGGAGGTTGGCGTTGTGCCAGCACGGCTGCCGCATCGTCATCGTGGTACCGGAGATCGACTCCACGGGGCAGCGCATGAGCTTCCAGCCCCAGGAGCTGACGACTTCGAGGTCCGCGGGGTGCTTGTAGTTGCTGATGCCGGTGTCGGTGAAGGTGTAGCCGGTGGCCGTCTTGCTGAAGCCGGCGGGGTTCTTCCCGCTGCGGGCCCGGGTCCTCAACTCTCCGTCGACATAGAGCTGTCGGGTGTCGAGGCCGGTCAGCTTCGCCTTGTAGACCTTGCCGTCGGCGTCGGCCCTGGTCCAGCCGGTGACCTGCTTGCCGCCGCTGACCACCGGGTGCGCGCCGGGCGCGGCTTCGTAGACGATCCGCTGGCCGTGCCTGCCGGAGTCCTGGGCGGTGAGGGCGAAGGTACGGCTGAGCCGGTACGTGCCGGACAGCAGCCGGACGTGGATGTCGCCGTCGACCTTGCTCTTGGCGTCGCGCACGTAGTCCCGTGCGTGTTCCAGGGTCTTGAAGGGGTGGTCGGCGCTGCCCCGGCCGGTGTCCTTGCCGGTCGGGGAGACGTAGACGGTGAGCCCGGACGCATTCGGGGCGGCCTGGGCCGGGGCGACGGCCAGGGGGGTCATCGCCAGGGCGACGGGCAGGGCGGCTATGAGGGTTCTCGGCAGGGACACGGCTCTGGCCCTGCGCACAGACAGAAGAGACACGGAGATCCAATCGCCTGGGGGATGGAGCATGGGAAACAGGTCGTCCGACCGGTTTCCGGCGCCGATGGGCGTCGTACGGGTGCGGGCCGGTAGGGGCTGGTCGCGCCCACGCGGCGGAGCCGCACATTGACCCAGCCCCGCGCCCCGTTCAGGGCGTGCACCTGGCGCCCCTTCAGGGGCGCGGGGAACTACGCGACCAGCCCCCACCGGCACGCACCCGTATGGCGCCGACCGGCCTACGACACCGATGTCTGCGGCGGAAGCCCGGAGTCTCCGGAGCCGCTGTCCGCCGACGGCCGCGCGGGTGCCCCGGGGGCGGCGCGGTCGCCGAGGTTGAACAGCCGGTCGCGGATCTTCCGCTCGAACTGGCTCTGGGTGGTGGCGATGTGCTCCACCATCAGCTCGCTCGCGAGATCGGCCTCCCCCGCGGCGACCGCCTCCGCGATGGCGAGATGCTGTCGTGCGGCGACCTCCAGCGAGCCGGGGGCGTCGCCGTGGAAGAGCAGTACGTCGGACTGGGACGCCAGACGCCGTACCCCGGCGACGCTCGACCGCAGGAACACGTTGTGCGAGCCCGCGCCCACCGCGTCGTGGAAAGCCTCGTCGGCCCGGGCGAAGGCATGTCCGTCGTTCTGCTGGGCCGCCGTCAGTGAACTCTGCGCGCCCTCCCGGATGGTGCGGACCTCGATGGGGGTGGCGAGGCCGGCGGCCCGGCGGGCCGTCTCCGACTCGATCACCGTGCGGTAGTCCAGCAGCATCAGCACGTCTTCCATGCTCGTCGGCCGGAAGTGCGACAGCTGGTCGTCCACCAGCCCGCCGGACACCTCCGCGACGAAGATGCCGGCACCGCGCCGCACGCTCAGCCGGCCGATGGCGGCGAGGACCTTGACGGCCTCACGCGTGACGTTGCGGGACGCTCCCAGGATCTCGGCCAGGCCCGCTTCGGTGGGGAGCCGGTCGCCCGGCCGCAGGTTCTGCTCGGCGATGTACTCCAGGAGCTGTTCGGCGACCAGTTCGTACCCCGGCCGGTAGGGACCGTCGGAGACCGGTGACGGATCGGGCACGGTGTACCCCCTCATCGATGTTCGGATTAATCAGGTTCATCGGCGGTGGTCACTATGACATCAGCGTTACACGGAGGGAAGATTTCGAACGGAACTTGTTTCAAGTGCCTGATGAGGCAGGGTAATACCGCCTGCGATCGACATCTCGCGGAACCATTGCGCGGGAAGGATCTGATCCTTAGGGTCCTGCTCGTCAGATGAAACTGATTCTTCGCCGTTCGTCCCTCAGGAAGGAGAGGTGAGCCAGATGCAGCGCTTCGCTGCCGTCATCCGGTTGCGTCCGGAGAAGGAGTCGGAGTACCGCGCACTGCACGCCGCCGCATGGCCGGGCGTGCTGGCGGCACTCAAGCGTGCCGGGATCGGTAACTACTCGATCTTCCTGCGGGACGGGCTGCTGTTCAGCTACCTGGAGTACGCGGGCAGCGACTACGCCGCCGACACCGCGGAGATCGCCGCCGACCCGGTGACACGCGAGTGGTGGGCGCTGACGGACCCCTGTCAGCAGCCGCTTGACACCGCCGCCGAGGGCGAGTGGTGGGCCCCCGCAGAGGAGGTCTTCCACCTCGACTGAGGGCCCACGAAGGGACGCCGGGTCGTCAGCCCGTCGCGTCCACCAGCGCCAGTTCGTGCAGGCGCTCCGGTGGGCCCGGGCGGGCGTAGTACCAGCCCTGGGCCGTGTCGCAGCCCAGTATGCGGAGTTGCTCGGCCTGGGCGCCCGTCTCCACGCCCTCGACCGTGACCGCGAGGTCCAGGCTGTGGGCCAGGGAGACGATGCCCTCCACGATCTTGAGGTCGACCGGGTCCGCCGGGAACTGCTGCATGCTCTGGGTGAAGGAGCGGTCCAGCTTGAGGATGCTCACCGGGAGGCGGCGCAGGTTGGCGAGGTTGGAGTAGCCCGTGCCGAAGTCGTCCAGGGCGATGTCGACACCCATCTCGGCGAGCCGGCGCAGCGGCTTGAGGAGATCGTCGTCGGCGCCGATCAGGGCCGACTCGGTGACCTCCAGGCAGAGGGCGTCGGGGGACACTCCGGTCCGCTCCAGGATGTCCACCGTGTCCTGGACCAGGCCGGGGTGGCTGAGCTGGCACGGGGACAGGTTGACGTTGATCCGCAGCGGGCCTGCGCTGGTCTGCTCGCCATAGCGTTCTCGCCATTCGCCGGCCTGGCGGATCGACTCCTCCAGGACCCAGCGGCCCAACGGGACGATGAGCCCGGTGTGTTCGGCGAGCGGGATGAACCGGTCGGGACCGAGGACGCCGTGCTGCGGGTGCAGCCAGCGGACCAGGGCCTCGGCACCGCGGACACTGCCGTCACCGAGGTGGACCAGCGGCTGGTACTCGATGAAGAACTCGTTGCGGTCCAGGGCGGCGGGGAGCGCGGTGGTCAGGCCGTGCCGGGTGATGGCGCGGGCGTCGGCCTCCGGGTCGGCCAGCTCGAAGCGGTTGCCGCCCGCCGACTTGGCCCGGTACATCGTGATGTCGGCGCTGCGCAGCACCTCGGCCGGGGTGCGTTCGCCCGCCGGGCCCTCCACGATGCCGATGGAGCCCCGGACCATGAGTTCCCGGCCGTCGATGCTGATCGGGGTGATGAGGGCGTTCATGATGCGGTCGGCCAGGTCGTCGACCTCGCGTTGGGTGGCCGGTCCGGTGGTCAGCGCCACGAACTCGTCGCCGCCGAGCCGGGCGACCATCTCGCCGGGCGCGGTCGCGCAGGACTGCAGCCGGTCGGCGACCTCCACAAGCAACCGGTCACCGGCCGAGTGGCCGAGGCTGTCGTTGATGGTCTTGAAGCCGTCCAGGTCGAGGTAGCACAGCCCGAAGCGCTGGCCCTCACCGGCGGCCAGTGCCTTCTCCAGGCGCTCGAAGAACAGCGTGCGGTTCGGGAGGCCGGTGAGCGCGTCGTGGGTGGCCTCGTAGCGCAGCCGCAGGTTGAGCAGTCGGCGCTCGGTGGTGTCCTCCATGAGGGCCAGCTGGTACTGCGGGTCGCCGTCCGCGTCCCGGAGCAGGGAGACGGTCAGGTTGGTCCACAGGACCGTTCCGTCGGAGCGGTTGAACGCCTTCTCGACGTGGTAGTGCTCGCGGTCGCCGCGGACCAGCTCCTCGTAGAGCCGCCAGGTCTGGGGCGCGTCCTCGGGATGCGCCCACTCCATGACCTTGCGGCCGCGCAGGGTCTGTTCGGAGCCGCCGAACATGCGCAGCAGCGCACCGTTGACCTGGAGGACGTTGCCCTCCAGATCGGCGATGCCGATTCCTATCGCCGCGCCCTCGAAGACGGCGCGGAAGCGGGCCTCGCTGGCGTGCAGCGCCTGCGCGACCACGCCCTGGGCCCGCAACGCGGCCTGCGCGATGGCCTCCTGCTCGGCCAGCGTGCGCTCACGCAGTGCCTGGGCGAACCCGGCGGCCATCGCGTGCTGGATCCGTGAGGAACGCATCCGCAGCTCGTCCTGGGGACCGTCCCCGCCGCAGTACAGGGCCAGATAGGCGTCGACGCAGTCGAGGGTGCGGGTGAGCGCCTCGGGATCGGTGCAGTGCGCGTCGATCAGCGCGGCCCCCACCTGCCGGGCCTCCTCGGCGTCGAAGCCGTGCGCCCGCAGCACCTCACTCAACCGACGGGCCAGCGGGAGGAGTTGCTCCTCGAACTCCGGCCGGGTCAGGGACGTCGAGGTCACCGGGAACACCGCCCGGCTCCAGATCGTCGCGAACCGGCGCAGTCTGTCCTCCGGGCCGTCCGGCTCCGCGCTCACGCCGCGATCCCCACGCCGGCGAATCCGGAGAAGGCATACGGATCCTCGTCCTCCGGCGCCGACTCCGGCCGCCAGTGCGGCATCGGCACCAGTCCGGGTTCCACCATGTCGTACCCCTCGAAGAACCTTGCGATCTCGTCGCGCGAGCGCATGATGAGCGGGTTGCGAATGTCCTTGTATACGTCCACCGCGCTCTCGGCCCGCTCGGATGACAGCGGGATTCCCTCGTACGAGGCATGCGTGAGGATCAACAGGCTGCCGGGCGCGAGTGTTTCGCGCAGCTGTGCCACTGTCCCGTACGGGTCGTCCGCGTCTTCCACGAAGTGCAGTATGGCAACGAGGAGCAAGGCCACTGGCCGATTCAGGTCGATAAGGCGCTCCACCTGAGGGCTCGACAGGATCTCCTGGGGCTTGCGGAGGTCCGCGGCGACCACGTCCGCCTTCTCGTTGCCCGCGAGCACGGCCTGGCTGTGGGCCACGGCCACCGGGTCGTGGTCGACGTACACCACACGTGCGCCGGGGTGCGCCGCCTGCGCCACCTCGTGGACGTTGCCGAAGGTGGGGATGCCGGACCCGATGTCCAGGAACTGCTCGATGTCGGCGCCCACGGCGTAGCGGACGGCACGGCGCATGAAGGCCCGGTTGGCCTGCATGATCTTCGGCAGGCCCGGCAGAAACGTCATCGCCTTGCGGGCCGCTTCCCGGTCGACCTCGAAATTGTGCGAACCGCCCAGGTAGTAGTCGTAGATACGCGAAACGCTCGGCACCGAGATGTCGATGCTCCGTGGGGCCCAGGCGGGACGCTCCATGTATCTCTCCAAGGCTGAGGCGATCCGGTGTTCGAGCAGAGGCTACTGATCGCCTGCGAACTGGGCGAGTGGAACCGGAAATTGACCGTCCGTTCCCGGTCACTACCTGGGAATTCGGTGTGCGCTTTGGGGGTGTTCGGGCATTCCGTCGGATGCGGATGCGATGCAGAGCACATCTGGACGCGGTGCAAAGGACCTGCGGAGGAGATGCAGAACACAGGAGCCCGCCCCCTCCGTGCGGTGCGGAGGGGGCGGGCGGTCGTGCGCCGTTGTGACGTCGTCCGGGACTCTCGCTGGCCTCTGCCCTCCCTTCCGCGATGCGCGAATGTGGACTTGGGCGGGGCGATCAACCCTGGGGAGGCGATCCCTTGCTAGCTCGGCGCGCCGACCAGCTTTCCTTCGGGCGAGACGGCGTACCAAGTGCCGCCGACGCCCTGGCCGTTGGTGTCCCCGGCCTTCGCGTCACCGGAGAAGGTGTAGATGGGCCAGCAGTTGACCGTCTGCTGCTTCTCGCCGTTGTCGGGCCGGGTGAAGCCCATCAGGCCCTTCTTCACGACGCCCTTGGTGTCGCTGGAGGCCACCTCCGCGACGGCCGGCCACTTCGCGAGGCAGTCACCGGTGCAGTTGGAGACGGACTTGGGCCACGCCTTGTCCTTGATGAAGCGGTAGACCGTCATGCCGTTCTTGTCGACGACGATGTCACCGAGCTTGGCGTCCTTGCGCACGGACAGGCCGGGCAGGTCGGCCAGGGTGGCCTTCTTGCCGTCGGGGGCCGTCGCGAACCACTTGCCGCCCACACCCTGGCCGTTCACGTCACCGGCGTTGACGTCCTTGGCATAGCGGTACACCGGCCAGCCGCCGACGGTCAGCTGCTTGGTGCCGTCGGTGCGGGTGACCTCGCCGAGCAGCGCCTTGTCGATGCCCTCACCGGCCGTGGCGTCGTCGGCGGGCACCGGCGGCCAGGTGGTGGCGCAGTCGCCGTCGCAGTTCGACTTGGGGGGATTGGCGGTGTCCGCGTCGAAACGGTAGAGGGTGAGGCCGCTGCCGTCGGTCAGCACCTTGCCCAGATCGGGGTTGCTGGCAACGGTCAACTTGCCCGCGGGGGCGACCACGGCCGGAGAGCTGGAAGCCTGGCTGCCGTCCGCGCCGTAACCGTTGCCGGCACCGGTGGAGGGGCTGGTCACGCTGCCCACGCTGCCGACACCGGCCGGGGCCGTGGCACCCACGTTCTGGGCCGCCGAGGACGGAGTGGTCACATTGTCCTGACCGCATCCCGTCGTCAAGGCAAGCACGCCTGCGGCCGTGGCCACCAGAGAGGCGCTCCTCCAGGAGGTCTTCATCTTCAACTCCCCATACATCGCCTGGATATTGCAGCGCCTGTGTTCCGCCGCATGACACCAGGTACGGACGCCGGGGGCCGAAGTGTTCAACGGCCGCACAAATTTCTTTCCGGACACTGTGCCGCCGGTGCCCCTCCCGCACGGACGTACGCTTCGAGCCAACCGACGGACCGTGTGATTCAAACCGGTTTACGCCACCTGTCCCCCGTTCGGGCCAATCCCTCCGCACTCCGGCGTGCGACGGCACTCGACGCCTCATGATCTCGGTCGTGCATGCACCCGAAGCGACCCGACTCGTGCCCGTCCCGAGGGTGTTGGCTCTGCTGACACTCACCTGGACCCTGCTGGGCTGCCCGGTCGGCACGGCGTCGGCCGACGCCTGCGCGTACGCCTCGACGGGCCCCGACGGCGCGTACGCGGTGGCCGTCGCCGGCGACTCCTGGCCCACTCCCCCGCCGTGCCCGCCTCCCACACCACCGCCCTGCCCGACGCCGACACCCACCCCGACCCCGCCGCCCCCTCCGCCGCCGCCTCCGAAACCGACCCCCACGCCCAAGCCCACCCCCAAGCCCAAGCCCACGCCGAAGCCCCGGCCGAGGCCCACCCCGCCGGCGCCGCCACCACCCGCGCCGGCCCCGAAGCCCGCGCCCACCCCGCCACCGGCTGCCCGGCCCCAGCCGAGGCCGACGCCCACCCCGACCCCGTCACCGAAGCCCACCCCGCGGCCCTCACCGACCCCGGTGACCTACCCGCCGTACCGCATCCAGTCGACCGGCACGGCGGCCCCGAACCGCACCTCACCGGTCACCTACGTCCTGCTCATCGCCGTACCCGCCATCGTTGCCATCGCCGCGTTCCGCGCGCGCTGACGGCCGGCCCGCTGATTTCTGGAGGCTTCCGTTGCCGGATTGGCTTGTTCTCGTCCTCGCGATGCTCGCGGCCTGTGCCGTGGTGGTCATCATCACCCTCGTCCGGCACAAGAGGGCGGCGGAGGACGAGGATCCCTCCGAGACGCCGGACGTCATCGAATACATGACCATGTGGATCGGCGTCATCTACGCCATCGTCCTCGGTCTGGCGGTGGCCGGGGTCTGGGAGGCCCGCAGCGCCGCCCAGGACCATGTGCAGGCGGAGGCGCAGGCACTGCACGAGATCTACGAACGGGTGCGGGTGTACCCGCCCGACGCCCGTGACCGCATCCGGGCGGACCTCGACGCCTACGCCCGGCAGGTCGTCGACAAGGAGTGGAAGGAGATGGCCGACCACGGCCGTCTCACCCCGCGCGGCGCGGATCTGCTCGCGCAGATCCGTCAGGACGTCACCGACTACGAGCCGAAGACCGACTTCCAGGCGCAGGCCTACCAGCCGCTGGTGGACCAGGTGGCCGCGCTCGACCAGTCGCGCAGCGCCCGGGCCGACTCGACCGGGGCGACCATGCCGAACGTGGTGTGGTTCGGGCTGCTGACCGGAGCCGTGGTCACCATCGGCATGGTCTTCGCGCTGCAGATCAGGCGCACCCGGCGCGAACTGATCCTGGCGGGGCTGTTCTCCGCGACCATCGCGTTCATGCTCTTCCTGATCTGGGACTTCGACGAACCGTACAGCCGGGGCATCACAGCGACGGCGCAGCCCTTCCTGAACCTCTTCCCGCACATCAAGGGATAGGGGTCCCGGACCGCCGGGGGCCATCCGTGGGGACATCCGCCGCGCCACGCCGCGGACGTCCCCCGGGTGCCGTATCCACGTCCCCCGGTCGGCCCACCCGCTTCCCCCGTTCGCACTACAGAGTTCGCGCGCGTGTGCGGATGTTCCTAGCGTTCCGATCATCGAGGTGCATTTCCGGCACGAGCGGAACAGATCCGCGGACAGCTCCTCGGGGACCGGAGGAACCACCATGCACGCAATACGCCTCGCCTCGGCCGCGCTGCTCGGCGTCGGGGCCCTCGTCCTGGGCGCTCCGGCCGCCCTCACGGACGACCAGGGCGACGGGGGCCGTGACAGTGGCCGGCAGACCTCCTTCGGCGTCCACGTCACGCCGTCCACCGTCTCGGCCGGTGGCCGGGTCAGCCTGCAGCTGAGCCGCGACGAGAGTTGCCGGGGCGCCGCGACGGTCAGCTCGGACGTGTTCGACACGGTCCGGATCCCGGAGGGGCGGGACTCGGTGGCGGCCACGGTCGACCGGGACGCGAGGTCACAGGCGTCGTACCGGGTGACGTTCGACTGCGACGGGACGAAGGGGTCGACCGAACTCAGCATCGCCGGCAGCCAGTCGACGGGACACGGCGACGGCGGCACGGACAGCCAGTCCGAGGGGCGCACCGACGGACGCACTGACGCCGGGTCCGACGACCAGTCCGCCGGCCACACCGGTGGCCGCACCGACGGCGGTGCCGACGGCGGAGTCGACAGCGGTGCCGACGGGCGTGAGGAACTCAACCCGCAGCCCCTTCCGCCCGACCGGGGTGTGCGGGCCGGTGCGGGCGGCAGTGTCGACGGGTTCGACCTGAAGGAGATCGGCCTCGGCATCGTGCTCGTCGCGGGCTCGGTCGGCACGGCGTACCGCATCGCACGCCGACGGGCCGGCGTGGGCGGTGCCTGAGCACCTCCCGCCCCCGCACGGCCGCGCGGGTCTTCGCCCCGGTCCCACGCGGATCCGGGGCGAAGACGGCCCGCACGGGTCAGAGCCGCTTCTCGTGCCGCCGGCGCAGCCAGAACCCGCAGCCGGCGAGCACGGCCGCGCCCACCAGCCCACCGCCGATCGCCATGTCGGCCGGGGTGGCCCCGCTGGAGACACTGCCGCCGAGGCCGCCCCTGACCCCGCCGAGCACATAGAACGCGTTCGGCCGGGTCAGGGTCCGCCCCCCGTTGCAACGGACGGTCAGGTCGTACGGGCCCGGGCGGGCATCCCGGTCGATGGTGGCAACCCCGCGCGCCATGTCGCCGCCGAACGGGAACAGCGAGGTCGTCCGGAAGGCGCGGGAGCTCATGGAGCCGCTGCGGCAGCCGTTGACGGTGACGGTGAGGCGGGCGCCGCTCGTGATCGCCCTCGGCTGGGCGAGGATGTTGCGCACCCCGAAGCCCCGGCCGCCGAATCCGTCGCCGAACCCGCCACCGCCGTTCCCACCGCCGAACCCGTCACCACCGTTCCCGCCGCCGAACCCGTCGTCACCGTTCCCGCCGCCGAACCCGTCGTCACCGCGCCCGCCACCGAACCCGTCGTCGCCCCGCCCGCCGAAGCCCTCGCCGCCCCGCCCGCCGAAGCCCTCGCCGCCCCGCCCGCCGAAGCCGTCCCTACCCCTTCCGTCCCCGCCGCGGCCGAAGCCGCCTCCGCCGAACCCGCCGACGCCGTACCCGGGAACGACGACTCCGGGCACCGCCGCGATACCGGGGACGGCCCCCACCCCGACTCCGGGGGCGACACCGACGCCCGCCCCGGGGGCGACACCGGTCCCGGGGGCGACGCCCGTCCCACCGACGACCGGGGCCTGGGTGTTGGGCGGGCCACCGGGGTTCCCCAGGCCGTCGGCGACGGCCACCGGGGCGGCGGCGCCGAGAACGGCGACCACGGTGCACGCGGCCGCCAGCGCACGTGAGTTTCGCATCTCTTCCTCCGCGGAAGGCGCCCCGGGAACCGTCCCCGGTAGATCGGCGAGAAAGCACCTCCCGAATAGACCCTCAGATGCCTTGAACACGCCCGCATTTCGAGAATGGTCCGTCCTGGTGAGGGGACACGCCGAGCGAAAAGCACACAATCGGATATTGCCGCAGGTCACGGACCGTCAGAAAAATCCTGAGAACGGCAACTCGGATGGCGCACCGGAATGCGCGCGGGCCACCCGTTCGCCCGTTGCCCCGTCGCCGCACGCGTGCGCGGGACTTAGCGTTTTCCCATGCGCGCTACGGACATGCGCGCCACGGACATCGCGGCGGCCGCGTCGAGAGGGGATGGCGAATGTCTGCGTCCGAACTTTCCGAGCTGGCCGAAGAGGAGGAGCGGCGGCGTAAGCGTGCCCCCTGGGGCGTGATAGCGCTCGTTCTGCTGACCGGTCTGGCGCTCATCCGCAACGGTTCGGGGGAGTTCGACGTCGGCCCGCCGCAGCCGGCCTCGGCCGCCGCCCCGGACAGCCGTAGCACGGTCCCGGACACCTTCGCCACCGCGCCCGCCTCGCTCCCGTACTCGGCGGCGAACCGGATCAGGATCCCCGCGATCCGGGTCGACGCGCCCGTGATGCCGGTGGGCCTGGACTCGGACGGCTGGGTCGCGGCACCGCCGCCGGACGACCCGAATCTGGCCGGCTGGTTCACCGGGGGCGTCTCGCCCGGCGAAAAAGGCACGTCCGTGATCGTCGGCCACGTCGACAACACGAAGGGGCCGGCGGTGTTCTACGGTCTCGGTTCCCTGAAGAAGAGCAACCGGATCGAGATCGACCGCACCGACGGAAAGACCGCGGTGTTCGAGATCTACGGCATCGAGGTCTTCGCGAAAGCCGATTTCCCCGGCGACCGGGTCTACGGTTCCAAGGGCACACCGGAGTTGCGGGTCATCACCTGCGGCGGCGGTTTCTCGAAGCAGAACGGTTACGACGGGAACGTGGTGGTCTTCGCCCGCCTGGTCGAGGCCCGCTGAGGCGGACCCGGCCGGGCGGGCGAAAGCCCGTCGGCGGCAACGGGGCGGATCCGGTTCAGGTCCGGCGGCGCGGCACCGTCAGGTGGTAGCCGTTGTCCAGCAGATAGGGCAGATATTCACGCAGGGCCTTGACGCTCTGTGAGCGGTCGCCCCCGGCGTCGTGGGAGAGGACCACGACGCCGGGGGCGGCGCCCTTCTCGATCGTGTCGACGATGGTGCGGGTGCCCGGGGTGGTCCAGTCGGTGCTGTCGACGGTCCAGGCCATGGGCTCCATGCCCATCTCGGCGCCGAGTTGGAAGGCCGCGCGGTTCCAGGCGCCGTAGGGAGCGCGGAACCACTGGGGGCGCTCGCCGTAGGTGTCCTCGATGGCGTCGCTGGTGCTCTCCATCTCGTCGCGGATCTCACGGCGGTCCAGGGTGGTGAGCAGCGGATGCGTCCAGGTGTGGTTGCCCACGACATGGCCCTCGGCGGCCATCCGCGCCACCAGTTCCCGGTTCTGGACGATGCACTC
This sequence comes from Streptomyces sp. NPDC054813, assembly GCF_053611365.1. Taxonomy (NCBI): domain Bacteria; kingdom Bacillati; phylum Actinomycetota; class Actinomycetes; order Kitasatosporales; family Streptomycetaceae; genus Streptomyces; species Streptomyces sp. NPDC054813. The sequence continues at coordinate 96,013 of NZ_JBSHAF010000001.1, forward strand.
CCCGCACAGGAAGAACATCGCGCGCACGTCGTACTTGGCAAGGGTGTCCAGGATGTGCGGGGTGTAGGCCGGGTTGGGCCCGTCGTCGAAGGTGAGCATCATGTGCCGGCCGCTCCCGGAGATCCGCATGATGGGTTGCTTGCGGACCTTCAGCTTGCGCGGCTCGGTGGGCGGCGGCCCGTATCCGGTGAGCGGCTGGAGCCGGAAGGCGGAGGACTTCAGCGCCTGGCGGGCCGGTGGTCCGGCGGCCGGCGCGACGGTGCCCGCCGCCTCCTCGCCGTCGCTCGCCAGCACGATTCCCGCGGTGCCCGCGGCGCCCAGAGCGGCGGCGCCGGCGAGCAGCAGCCGGCGCCGGGTGAACAACTGATCCTTCTGCATGACTCATCAGTCGCCCGGCCGGGCTGGGGCGCACCACTTAGACACCGGTGCGGCGGCGTGAAAACACCCGCACGGACCAGCGCACGGAGGTTTCGGAAAGAAATGGTCAAGTACCCAGGACCGAGGGCGTGTCCGGGCATCGGGAAGCCTTCAGTGGCGACGGACCAGCGGGAAGAGCAGCGTCTCACGGATCGTCAGGCCGGTGAGGAACATGACCAGCCGGTCGACGCCGATGCCGAGCCCGCCGGTGGGCGGCATCGCGTACTCGAGGGCGTCCAGGAAGTCCTCGTCCAGCTCCATCGCCTCGGAGTCCCCGCCGGCCGCGAGCAGCGACTGGGCGGTCAGCCGACGGCGCTGTTCCACGGGGTCGGTCAGCTCGGAGTAGGCGGTGCCGAGTTCGGTGCCGAACGCGACCAGGTCCCAGCGCTCGGCGAGCCGCGGGTCGGTGCGGTGCTGCCGGGTGAGCGGGGAGACGTCGGTCGGGAAGTCCTTGTAGAAGGTGGGCAGCTGGGTCCGCTCCTCCACCAGCCGCTCGTACATCTCCAGGACGACGTCCGCGGGCCCGTCGTCGGCGGTGTACGGCACCCCGGTCCGGTCGCAGTGCCGGTGCAGCCGCAGCAGTTCGGTGCCGGGGCCGATCTCCTCCCCCAGCGCCTCGGAGACCGCCCCGTACACGGTCTTGACCGGCCAGCTCCCCGAGATGTCGTACTCCCGCCCGTCCCTGCGGGCCACCGGGGAGCCGAAGGCGGCGGTCGCGGCGCCCTGGATCAGTTCGCGGGCGAGGTCGAGCATCACGTCGTAGTCGGCGTACGCCTGGTAGGCCTCCAGCATGGTGAACTCGGGGTTGTGCTTGTAGGAGACGCCCTCGTTGCGGAAGGTACGGCCGAGTTCGAAGACCTTCTCCATCCCGCCGACACATAGCCGCTTCAGATACAGCTCGGGGGCGATCCGCAGATAGAGGTCGAGGTCGTAGGCGTTGATGTGGGTGGTGAAGGGGCGGGCGTTGGCGCCGCCGTGGATCTGCTGCAGCATCGGGGTCTCGACCTCCAGGTAACCGCGGTCGAGGAGGCCCTGGCGGAGCGCCTGTACGGCGGTGGAGCGGGCGCGGACGACGGCGCGGGCGGCTGGACTGGTGGCGAGGTCGAGGTAGCGGCTGCGGACCCTGGTCTCGGGGTCGGCGAGGCCCCGGTGCTTGTCGGGCAGGGGCCGCAGGCACTTGGCGGTGAGCTGCCAGTCGGTGACGAAGACGGTGGGCGCGCCCTTGTCGCTGAGGCCGGCCCGGCCGGTGGCGGTGATCTGGTCGCCGATGTCGGTGTCGGCGGTGAAGCGGGCCAGGGCGGGGCCGGACTCGGCCCGGGTGAGGGCGAGTTGGCGGTCGCCGGACCAGTCGCGCAGCGTCACGAAGACGATGCCCCCGAAGTCGCGGACCAGCATGATCCGCCCGGCGACGGTGACCGTCTCGCCGTCGCGGACGTCGGCGAGGGTCCGGGTGGGCCGTACGGTCGCCACCGGGTAGGGTTCGACGCCCGCCGCGCGCAGCCGGTCGAGCTTGCCGCGCCGGACCCGGAACTGGTCCGGCAGGCTCCTGTCCGGGGCGCCGGGCCCGGCCCCGTCCCCTCCGTCGAGACCGGGCACCGGCGAAGACCGCTGCGCCTCGACGGGCCGCGGTCCGGTCTTCGGGTGCCCCTTTCCCCAGAGTTTGCGCAAGGAAGGCACGGAGACGAAGCCTTCGGCGATTCCGGAGGCGACGCCGATTCGGGCGAGGGAGCCGGCCTCGCCGTAGCAGAGGAAGCGCGGGTACCACTCGGGGTGGTACTTGGCGTTGGAGCGGTACAGGGCCTCCAGTTGCCACCAGCGGGAGAAGAACAGCAGCAGCCGGCGCCACAGGCGCAGCACCGGTCCGGCGCCGATGCGGGCGCCCTCCTCGAAGACCGAACGGAAGACGGCGAAGTTCAAAGAGATGCGGCGGACACCGAGTTTGGGGGCGGCCGCGCACAGGTCGGCGACCATGAACTCCATGACCCCGTTCGGGGCGGCGCGGTCACGCCGCATCAGGTCGAGGGAGACTCCGTCGCCGCCCCAGGGCACGAAGGAGAGCAGGGCGAGCAGCCGGCCGTCCTCGGCGAGGGCCTCGACGAGCAGGCAGTCGCCGTCGGCGGGGTCGCCGAGCCGGTCCAGGGCCATGGAGAAGCCACGTTCGGTCTCGGTGTCGCGCCAGGCGTCGGCCTTGTCGACGACCTCCTCCATCTCGGTTTCTGTGAGGGTGGCGTGGCGGCGCACCCGGGTCGTGGCGCCGGAACGGCGGACCCGGTTGACGGCCTGCCGGGTGACCCGCATCTCCCGGCCGCCGAGGTCGAAGTCGGCGACGTGCAGGATCGCCTCGTCGCCGAGTTGCAGGGCGCCGAGCCCGGCGCGTACGTAGGCTTTGGCGCCGTCCTCGGAGGCGCCCATCACCGCGGGCACCCAGGCGTGCCGGCGGGCCACGTCCAGCCAGGCGGCGACGGCGTGCGGCCAGGCCTCCGGGTCGCCGACGGGGTCGCCGCTGGCCAGGCAGACGCCGGCCTCGACCCGGTAGGTGACGGCGGCCTTGCCGCTGGGCGAGAAGACCACGGCCTTGTCGCGCCGGGTGGCGAAGTAGCCGAGGGAGTCCCGGTCCCCGTAGGCCTTGAGGAGGGCGCGGACACGGGTCTCCTCGTCGCCGTGCAGGGCAGCTTCCAGGCGTTGTGAACGGAACAGGGTGGCGGCGGCGTTGAGCAGGGCGAGGGCGCCGAAGAGGCCGAGCAGGAAGGCGACGAACCGGGGCGGGCGGCCGCGGTAGCTGCCGCCGTCGACCAGGCCGCCGCAGACCCGGTCGGCGGCCCAGGCCAGGTGCTGGCCGTGCGGCAGCGAGCCGGGGAAGAGCGAGACCAGGCCCCAGCCGGCCAGGATCGCCACGACCAGGCCGACGAGGAGGACGCCGAGGGCGCGGCGTACGGCGGCGCGGCGGGAGGCGGCGTAGAACTCGCGTCTGGCCACGATCAGGAGGGCGAGGGCGAGTCCGCACACCAGCAGTGAGCTGAAGGAGTACCAGTCGAAGCCGAAGGCGACCGTCAGGATGTCCGCCAGCACCAGCAGCCCGAGGTAGATCACCACCAGCCACCAGGCGACCTTCTTGCGGGCGGCGGTGGCGCCGCCGAGCAGGAACAGGAAGACGGCGTAGGCCAGGTTGGGGCTGACGGGCACCACGACGGCGTTGAGGAAGTGCGCGACCGGGCGGAGCAGTGCGCGCAGCGGGGCGATGAAGGAGAGCAGGGCGCACAGCAGGGCGAGGGCGCCGAAGAAGGTCCCGAAGGCCTCGGGCACCCAGGTGAGCCGCCCGCCGCCGCGCGGGCGCGGCGGCCCCGCGGTCTCCTTCCCCGGGGCGGGCTCGACGGCGGCACTCATGCTCCGACTGTAGGAAGGGGCCGCCCACCTCGCCCGTCGAGCGGCCTGCGGCCAACTGGGCCCCGTTTGCCCGGCGAGGGGCCCCGACAGCCATGGGACCTGCGATTTCCGATAGCCTCGGGGCGTGGCGGAACAACACCAGTTCGAGCGGGGCACGGACGGGCCCAAGGTCATCGCGGTCGGTGTGGACGGCTCGGACTCCTCGTGGCGCGCGGCCTCCTACGCCGCCGGTCTGGCCCGGCGGCAGCGCGCGCTGCTCGCCGTCGTGTACGTGCAGCCGGTCCTGGCGGCCGGCGCGGCGCTCGGGGCGCCGGTGGCGGAGACGACCGACGAGATCGCTGAGGACCTGGTCGCCCAGATCCGGGACGCGGCCGAGCGGCTCAAGGGGATATTCGAGGTGCGCTGGGAGTTCCACACCTTCCGCGGCGACCCCTTTGCCGGCCTGGTGAAGGCGGCCGACGAGCTGAAGGCGGACGCGGTCGTGGTGGGCGCCTCCGAGCAGGCCGGCCACCGGTTCATCGGCTCGGTGGCGATCCGCCTGGTGAAGGCGGGACGGTGGCCGGTGACGGTGGTGCCGTAACCGCCTTCCGGGGCTCCCTGAGGAGCAGCACCGGGGTCGCGAGGAGCAGGACACCGGCCACGGCGATCGCGGTGCGGGGGCCGGTGAGGCTCGCCAGCAGGCCCCAGAGTGCGGTGAGCGCCGCGGTCGTGGCCTTGCCGGTGATCGACCAGGCGGACAGGGTGCGGGCGACCCGGTCGTTCGGGGTGCACTCCAGGCGGCGGGTGGCGTACACCGGGCTGTAGACGGCCGAGCAGGTGATCACCCCGAACTCCAGGGCCATCACCAGCAGCAGACCGGGCAGCCCGGGTCGGACGAAGGCCAGCCCGAGGGGCCAGAGGGTGCGCAGGGTGGCCGCGCCGCGCAGCACCCGCTGCTGCCCGTACCTGGCGGCCAGCGGGCGGGCCAGCCGGGAACCGAGGAGGCCGCCCAGGCAGGGCGCGGCGAAGGCGAGGCCGTACTGCCAGGGGGCGAAGCCGAGCGGGCCGAGCATGAGGACGGCCAGCGGTGGTGCGGCGACCATGATCAGGGCGTTGGCCGCGAGGTTGTTGAAGAACAGCGGCCGCAGCTCCGGGCTGCCGAGGATGTGCCGCCAGCCGTCGAGGAGGTCGGTGGCGCGCAGGCGGTCCGTGCCGGTGCGTTCGGGCCTGGGCTCTCCGCCGCCGACGGCCCGGATGCCGAGCGCCGACAGCAGAAAGCTGACGGCGTTCGCCACGACCGTGGTCACCGGGCCGAACACGCCGATCGCGGCACCGCCGAGCGGCGGTCCGAGGACCAGCGCGGTCCAGTTCGAGGACTCGAACCGGGCGTTCGCGGTGAGCAGCCGGTCGGCGGGGACGAGGCTCTTCAGGAAGGCGCCGGAGGCCGCGTTGAAGGTGATGTCGGCCGCCGCGACGACCACCGACACCAGCAGCAGCTGGCCGAGGCCCAGGCCGCCGAGCGCGTAGGCGGCGGGGACGGTGAGCAGCGCGGCGCACCGGACCAGGTCCATCGCCATCATCACCGGCCGCTTGCGCCGGAACTCCACCCACGGCCCGAGCGGCACGGCCGCCACCGCACCCACGGCGGGCCCGGTCGCGGCGAGCAGCGCCACCTGGGCGGAGTCGGCGTGCAGCGCGATGACCGCGATCACCGAGAACGCGTCGAAGGCGAGATAGGTGCCGACCGCACTCACCGAGTACGCGGCCCACAGCCACCCGAACCGCCGCCCCATGCACAACCTCCCGTTGACCCGGGACATGAAAACGTGCAGGTGGCCGCCGAATCAAACAACTCACGGACTGTCTCTCACAACCAGCGGTTGTACGGTGTCGACGTGGACCTGAGAGCCGTACGCACCTTCGTCGCCGTCGCCGACTCGGGGCAGTTCCAGGAGGCGGCCGCCGTGCTGGCGGTCACCCAGCAGGCCGTGTCCAAGCGGATCGCGGCGCTGGAGAAGGAGCTGGGGGTGCGGTTGTTCAGCCGTACCCCCCGGGGCGCCGACCTGACCGTGGACGGCCGGACCTTCCTGCCGCACGCCCGCGAGCTGCTGCTGGCCGAGGAGCGCGCGACCGCCTCCGTACGGTCCGGGCGCCGCCCTCTGCGGGTCGACGTGGTCGGCGCGCGGCTCGCCCCGGCGGCGCTGCTGCGCGGCTTCCACGAGGCGCACCCGGAGATCGCCCTGGACGTCGTCACGCTCTTCGACGTGGACTCGGCGCTCACCGCGCTGCGCTCCGGTGCGATCGACGCGTCCTTCCGGGCCGTCGCCATGCCCGGCCGGCCGCTGCCCAGGGGCGTCGAGGCGGCCCGGGTGTACGACGAGCCGGTCCAGCTGCTCACCGGCCCGGGTCATGCCCTGGCCGGCCGTCGCTCGGTCTCGCCCGGGGAGCTGGCCGGGCACCGGATCTGGATGCCGGGCATCGTGGACGGCACCGAGTGGGCCGCCTACTACGCCTCCCTCGCCGCCGAGTTCGGGCTCACCATCGACGCCTCGGGCCCCAACTTCAGCGGGGCGGTGCAGGACGCGCTGGCCGGCTCCGACATCCTGACGACGCTGGTCAGCGAGGGGACCCGGCTGGTCTGGCCGGAAGGCCACGACCTGCGTCGTGTGCCGCTGGTCGACCCGACCCCCGTCTATCCGCACTCCCTGCTCTGGACCGCCGCCAACCCGCACCCGGCGCTGGCCGCCCTGCGCGCTCGTCTCACCGACGCCCCGCCGCCCCGCCCCGCGACCCGGACCTGGGTGCCCGGCTGGGCCGAGAGCGTGCGTGGCGTCTTCCGTCCGTGACACCCCTGAGCCATCATGATCCGCCGTCAGCCGTTCGCGATCGGCGAAGAGGTGAGGCACATGGCCAAGCTCCGTATGGGTGAAGGAATTCTCCGTCGCAAACCCATCGAACACATCGAGGAGACGGAGGTCGGCGAGGGGCCCCGGCTCGACAGATCGCTCGGGCTGTGGCAGCTGACCGCGATCGGGGTGGGCGGCATCATCGGCGCGGGCATCTTCACCCTCGCCGGCACGGTCGCCAACGGCACGGCCGGTCCCGCCGTGCTGATCTCCTTCCTCATCGCCGGGCTGGCGAGCGCCTGCGCCGCGCTGTCGTACGCCGAGTTCGCCGGGATGATCCCGAAGGCGGGTTCGGCGTACACGTACGGCTATGCGGTGCTCGGCGAGTTCGCGGGCTGGTTCATCGGCTGGGACCTGCTCCTCGAGTACACGGCGATCGTGGCGGTGGTCGCGATCGGCATCTCCGGGTACTTCGGCTTCCTGGTCGAGGAGATGGGCGCGGAGCTGCCGCGGTGGATGCTGGGCGCGCCCGGCACCGGGGCCGGCCACCGGGTCGACCTGTTCGCCGCGGTGCTCTGCCTGCTGATCGCCTACCTCCTCAACCTCGGCATCCGCAGCGCGGCCCGGTTCGAGACGGTCGTGGTGGTGCTCAAGGTGCTGGTGGTGCTGCTGGTGATCGGCGTGGGGGTGTTCCACATCAACTCGGCCAACTACCACCCCTTCTTCCCGTTCGGCGTCAGCGGGGCGTTCACGGGTGCGGCCACGGTGTTCTTCGCGGTCTTCGGGTACGACGCGATGTCGACGGCGGCCGAGGAGTCGAAGGACGCTCAGCGGCACATGCCGAAGGCGATCATCTACTCGCTGGCGATCTCCATGGTGCTGTACGTGGCGGCCTGTCTGGTCCTCACCGGCATGCAGAACTACAAGGACATCGACCCGGAGAGCGGCTTCTCGACCGCGTTCAAGTCGGTGGGGCTGAGCGGGCTCGCGGACGTGATCGCGGTGGGCGCGATCATCGGCATCCTCACCGTGATGTTCACGTTCATGCTGGGGGTGACCCGTGTGTGGTTCAGCATGTCCCGGGACGGGCTGCTGCCCTCCTGGTTCGCGAAGACGCACCCGACGCGGCACGTGCCGACCCGGGTGACCTGGATCGTCGGCGGGGCCTCGGCCCTCCTCGCCGGGTTCGTGCCGATCGGCGAGGCGGCCGAACTCACCAACATCGGCATCCTGCTGGCGTTCGTGGTGGTGTGCGTGGCGGTGATCGTGCTCCGCTACCGGCAGCCGGATCTGCCGCGCGGCTTCCGTACCCCGTGGATGCCGTTCGTACCGGCGCTGGGCGTCGTCTTCTCGATCTGGCTGATCACGTTCCTGGCGTGGCAGACCTGGGTGCGGTTCGCCGTCTGGTTCGTGATCGGATGCGTGATCTACTTCGGCTACTCGTACAAGAGGTCCCGGCTGGCCGGACGTTAGAGCGAGCGCAGGAAGCCGAGCAGGAGGCTGTTGAAGACGTCCGGGCGCTCCAGGTTCGGGTAGTGGTCGGTGCCTTCGACGGTCTCGGTGCGGCCGTCGGGGACCTCGCGGGCGAGGCGTTCCGCGGCGGCGAGCAGATCGGCGGGTTCCAGGTCGCCGTTGATCGTGAGGACCGGGACGTCGATCTTCGGGACCCGGGGCCAGGAGCCGGTCACCCGCCCATGCCAGTCCGTCTCGCCGAGCGTGTGCTTGGAGAGGGTGTGGCGGGCCATCTCGCGGAGCCGGCGCGGGATCTCCGGGTCGAGGGCGTCCGGTTCGCGGTGGGCACCCGCGGCGACCCGTACGAAGGCGTCCAGCCAGCCCTCGATGTCACCGGCGCCCAGGGTGCGGGCGTACTCGGCCTGGAGCTCCTGGTGCCAGGGATCCGTGTACCGGAAGTCGCCGGTGACCGCCCCGCAGGTGACCACCGCGCGGACCAGCTCGGGGTGTTCCAGCACCGTGTCGGTGGCGATCACCCCGCCCATCGACACGCCGACGAGGACGGCGCGCCCGGCGTCGAGGTGGCGCAGCAGTTCGGCGAGGTCGTCGGCCCAGCGGAAGGGCCTGCTCGCGTTGGCGGAGGCGCCGTGACCGCGGACGTCGGGGGCGATCACCCGGTACTCGGCGGCGAGGGCCGGGATCTGGTCCGCCCAGAAGCGGTGGTCGACGTATCCCGAGTGGAGCAGGACCACCGGGTCGCCCGAGCCGGTGTCGAGGTAGGCGAGGTCGCCGTCGGAGGACGGGAGGAAGCGGACGTCCGCAGCACCATTCATGACAACCAAGGTGTCATCTTCGGGGAGTTTTGACAACTGGGTTGTCATGACGACTTTGACACCCGGGGTGTCACCACGGCCCGGTGCATGATGGCCGGGTGAACGACATCGACAAGCCCCTCGCCCCCGACGAGCTGGGCGAGCGCATCACCGAGGTGTACGACCTCATCGGCCCGCTCTACCGGCGCGCCTTCCGCAAGATCGAGCTGGGCGAGCAGATCGAGGGGGCCTCCGTCGGCGTGCGCTCCGTGCTGGACCTGCTGCTCCGGTTCGGACCGATGACAGTGCCCCAGATGGGCCGGATCATGGCGCTGAGCCGGCAGTTCGTGCAGCGCACGGTGAACGACGCGGTGGCACACGGCTGGGCCGAGGTCACCCCCAACCCGGCGCACCAGCGCTCCTCCCTGATCCGGCTCACCGACGCGGGCCGGACCACGATCACCGCGATCCTCGCCCGCGAGCACGCGGTGAACCGGCAGGTCGGCGGCGGTCTGACCGATGCCGAGATCACGGCGTGCGTACGGGTGCTCAAGGAGCTGCTGCGGACGTTCGACCACGTCGACGTGGAGTGAGCGCCGCTACTCCCCCATCACCAGCCCGTCCTTGGCGGCCCCGCGGCTGAGCACGGTGTCCCGGATGCCGTCGCGTACGGAGGTGAAGTCGGCGCCCTGGTCGATGGCCGCGTTGAGGTCGACGACCCGGCCGGCGTCGATGTCGTACAGCTGGGGGATGAACTCGGCCTTGGCCACCTCCCAGCGGCCGCCGGGGCGGGTGGGCGGGGTGAAGGTGAAGCGGGCGAGGGTGGACTGGTTACCGCGCGGGTCCTGGTGGCCCTGGCTGTTGTTCAGCTCGCCGGCGATCTGGTCGCCGAGGCTGTAGACGACCCAGGTGCCGTTGACCTTCTCGTACGCCTGCGGGATGTGGGCGTGGGTGCCGAGGATCAGGTCGATGTCGGGGCGGCCGCCGGTGCGGGCGGCGGTGAGCCGTTTTGCGAGGGTGAGCTGCTGCTGGTCGGGGGCGTCCTGGCCGCCGGTGCCCCAGTGCACGGAGAGGACGACCACGTCGGCGCCGGCCTGCCGGGCGGCGCGGGCGTCGGCGAGGATGCGGTTCTCGTCCAGGAGGTTGACCGCCCAGGGCTGCCCTGGCGGCAGGCTGTTGCCGTTGACGTCGAAGGTGTAGGAGAGCTGGGCGACTCGGGCGCGCCCCGCGTTGAGCAGCGTGACAGCGGCCGCCTCGGCCTGGGTGCGGGCGGTGCCGATGTGCCGCAGGCCCGTCCGGTCCAGGTCGGTGAGGGTGCGCTGGATCCCGTCGGCGCCGCCGTCGAGGGCGCGGTCGGAGGCGGTGGAGCAGCTGTCGTACCCGACGGCGGCGAGGCCCTCGGCAAGCTGCGGCGGGGAGGCGACACCGGCGGAGCCGGACTCCCCGTTCTCCGCGTCGGTCACGGTCGCCAGGTGACAGAGCGCCAGATCGGCATGGGAGACCACCGGTTCGACGCCGGCCAGCATCGGGCGGAAGTCGTGGCCGTTGCCGCCCGCGTCGAGGTTCGCGTGGTCCAGCGCGGACTTCTGCGGCATGACGTCACCCGAGGCGACGAGGGTGAAGCCGCCCCCCGGGGCGGGCACGGCGGGTGCCGGCTGGCCGGGCGGGGCGGCGTTCTCCTGCCGTACGTGGTTCTGGCAGGCGGCTGCGGTGGCGAGGAGGGCGGTCAGGGCCAGGGCCACCTGGCGTCTGCGATTGATCATCAGGAGCACCCCAGAGTCGCAAGCCTTGTCCGATTTACAGATCAATGGGTACGAAGCCGAGCCGGGTCGCAAACAACTCAGGCGCCCCGATTGACCCATCCGGGTCGGGTAAGAGGTATGACGGACCGTTCGTCGCACCGTTCGCCGACGCGATCGACCGTCCGCCGCAGATCCCTGTGCGCCCCCTGTCCCCCGGCCCGGCCCTGCGATGCCATACGGCCATGACGGCCGGAACCACCCTTCCCGACGGGACGACGACCGCCGAGCACGAGCTAGCCGCACTCCAGCGCGAGCACGGCCGCCCGCTCTTCGCGCTGCTGCTCCGGCTCAGCGACGGCGACCGGCAACGGGCCGAGGACCTCGTGCAGGAGACCCTCGTACGCGCCTGGCAGCACCCCGAGGCGCTACGCGCCGACGACTTCGACTCCGTCCTGCCCTGGCTGCTGACGGTCGGCCGACGGCTCGCCATCGACGCGCGCCGGGCCCGGCAGGCGCGGCCGCCCGAGGTGCACGACGCCGTCCTGGAGAACACCCGGGCCATCGGCGACCACGCCGAACGCGCCGCCGCGGCGCTGGACGTGCGGGAGGCTGTGAAGACTCTCACTCCGGAACACCGTGAAGTCCTGGTGCTGGTGTATTTCCAAGGGGCGAGTGTGGCGGAGGCCGCCGAGACCCTCGGCATTCCACCCGGTACCGTGAAGTCGCGGGCGTACTACGCGCTGCGCGCCCTGCGCCGGGTTCTGCCCGGTTATGCACCCGACCTGCGATGAAACCGTAAGCCAGGTCAAACCTCGGTAAAGCGCCTTGCTGAGGACCATGTTTGAGCAATCAGCTGTCTTCATCCGTGTTCCGCACCGGGAGAGGGACGGACCCGGGGTCGGGGCCACGCGCGCGCACCGGAGGAAGGCAGGACGGGATGCTGCACAGAGGTCAAGAGAGCACGGACGGGGCCGGGAGCGGGGAACTGGCGGTCCCGATGGCCTGGTTGTACGCCGAGTACATCGCCGACGAGCTGCTGCGCACCGGCGATCTCATGCCGCCGACGTCCTTCGAGTTCCGGGCCGGCCGGGACGCGCTGGCGCTGACGATCTTCCTCTCCGACACGGACGGCGAACTGTCGGGCATCCGGGTCGTGTCCCAGTTGGAGAACTGGCTTTCGCTGACGGCGTACGACCAGCCGTGGCAGTACTGGGTGGGGGAACGTATGGCCGGGCTGGCCGCCGAGGTGCTCGAGTCGGGCGGGCCGTCACCCGACCTGGATCTGGCCACGGAGGCCTGGCGCTGGCTGGAGGAGACCGAGTTGCTCGCGCCCGACCTGGACGCGGTACCGGGCGGCGGCTCGGTGTTCGGCGAGGACGACGGGCCGAAGGTGTGGACCCCCGCCTGGCGGCTCGGTCTGCCCCTCGGACATCTCGCCATCCATCTTTTTTGAATCGGCACCAATCCGCGGGCCCGGCCGCTCCGAATCCGTTGATTACGATTCTGTACGTGACTTGAGTGAAACAGCGGCCGACTGCGTACGGGTGGGAGCAAGGAGCAATGAGTAACCCCCACCCGCACTCACGGCACGAGGATTCGGCATGAGGTCCCTGGAAAGGCATCGCGACGTCGGCGCGTACGCGCTCGGCGTGCTGGACGAGGCGGAGGCCTTCCGCTTCGAGGACCATCTCATGGAGTGCCCCAGCTGCTCGGCGCACGTGACCGAGTTCGGCCCCGCGGCAAGGCAGTTGATGCTGTACCGCCGGGCCACGCCGCGCTTCGTGCACCCCATGGCCCAGCCGGGTCCCCGGCTGCTGGACCGGCTGCTCGCCGAGGTCGCGAGCCGGCACCGGGCCAAACGGCGCAGGCTGCTCTACGGCCTCGCCGCCTCGGTGGTGTTCGCGGTCGTCGGCCCCGGCATCGTGACGTACGCCGGTCATGACGCCCCGCAGGCCGTCCAGGTCACCGCGGCCACCGACGCGCAGTCGGGCGTGTGGGCGCAGGTGAAGTCGGAGGAAACGGATTCGGGCAGCACGATCGAGCTGCAGGTGAAGGACGCCGACGGGCCGCGCTCCTGCCGGCTGGTCGCGGTCGGCCGGGACGGCTCCGAGCAGATCGTGACCACCTGGGCCGAGCGGGACCACGACGACCGGGTGTCCACCATGACGGGCGGCTCCTCGATGCACCCCGACGAGATCGACCGCTACGAAGTGCGCAACGCCGACGGGCAGCGCCTGGTGACCCTGGACCCCAAATGACCGCCGGTCACTTGAGCAGCCGGGACATCCGGCGGTCCGCGAGCGGCTTGCCACCCGTCTGGCAGGTCGGGCAGTACTGCAGCGAGGAGTCGCTGAAGGAGACCTCGCGGATGGTGTCGCCGCAGACCGGGCAGGGCTCGCCGGTCCGGCCATGGACACGCAGCCCGCTCTTCTTCTCCGACTTGAGCCGGCCCGCCGCCAGGCCGTGGGAGCGCTCCACCGCCTCGGTGAGGGTGGTGCGCAGCGCCTCGTACAGCCCGTGGACCTCCTCCGGCGTCAGGGACGCGGCCCGCTTGAACGGGGACATCTTCGCCGCGTGCAGGATCTCGTCGCTGTAGGCGTTGCCCACCCCGGCGATCAGGCTCTGGTCGCGCAGGGCGCCCTTGAGCTGCCGTCGCTCGTCCCCCAGCAGGGCGGCGAGCCGGGCCTCGTCGAAGTCGGCGGCGAGCGGGTCCGGACCGAGCCGCGCGATCCCGGGCACCTCCCCCGGGTCCCGGACGATGTACACCGCGAGCTTCTTCTGGGTGCCGGCCTCGGTGAGGTCGAAGCCCGCGCCGGTCTCCAGGGCCACCCGCAGGGCGAGCGGCCCCTTCCCGGGGCGGGGCGGTCCGTCCGGCAGCCGGTCCTTCCAGTGCAGCCAGCCCGCACGGGCCAGATGGGTGACGAAACGCAGTCCGCCGTCGCCCTCGATGTCCAGGAACTTGCCGTGCCGGTGCACGGCGACGACCTCGCTGCCCTCGAAGGCGCCGAGGGGAGGGTCGTACGTCTTCAGGACGCTGATGGCGACCGGCAGGACGCGCACGACCTCGTGACCGACCAGGTTCTCGGTCAGGAAGTCCTTGAGCGCTTCGACCTCGGGCAGTTCGGGCATGCGTCCAGGGTGCCACCCGTGGCCCCAGCCCCAGGGGTCAGGCGGGCTCCGGCATCCGGAATTCGCACCAGACCGCCTTGCCGCCGCCGCGTGCCTCCACGCCCCACACGTCGGTGATCTCGTCGACCAGCAGCAGGCCCCGCCCGGACACCCCGTCCGCACCCGCCTCGCGCCGGCGTGGCAGGGCGCTGGAGGAGTCCTCGACCTCGACGCGGAGCCGGCGGTCGCCGCCGCCGAGAACCCTGAGGGTGACGATCGCGGAGCCCTCGGTGTGCATCAGCGCGTTGGTGATCAGTTCGTCGGCGACCAGCTCGATCTCGTCGGCTCGGTCCCCGGCGCCCCAGGCCCGGACGGCGGCACGGATCATGTGCCGGGCCAGGGTGAGCGCCTCGGGGTCGCCGGAGGCCACGTGCTGCTGGAGGCGGCCGACGGCCTGCGCGGTGTCCGGGCCGCGGCGGCGCAGCAGGAGCAGGGCCACGTCGTCGTCGCCGCCCCGGTCCTCGGCGACCTCGATCAGCCGGTCGGCGAGCCTGCGCACGTCCTCCGGCCCCTCGGCGACCTGCCGGATCAGGGACCGCATCCCGTCGCCCAGGTCGGTGCCCGGCTGCTCGACCAGCCCGTCGGTGCACAGCAGCAGCGTCTCGCCGGCGTCGAGCTCCAGGGTGGACACCGGGTATTCGAGGCTCTTGAACTCGGCGGACAGGCCGAGCGGCAGCCCGCCCTCCACGGGGGCCCGACGGCAGCTGCCGTCGGCACCGCGGACCAGCGGGTCGATGTGCCCGGCACGGACCACCTGGACGACCCCGGTGGACAGGTCGGCCTCGGCGTACAGGCAGGTGGCGAAGCGGTCGGTGTCGAGTTCGTCCAGGAAGACCGAGGCGCGGGCCATCACGGTGGCCGGGGCGTGGCCCTCGGCGGCGTAGGCGCGCAGGACGATCCGCAGCTGGCCCATGACGGCCGCCGCGTGCGTGTCGTGCCCCTGGACGTCCCCGATGACCGCGCCGACCCGGCCGCCGGGCAGCGGGATCAGGTCGTACCAGTCACCGCCGATGTCCGGGCCCAGGGCGCCCCCGGCGGACGCGGAGCGGTAGCGGACGGCGATGTCGGCGCCGCGCACGCTGGGGATGGTGCGCGGCAGCATCGCCTGCTGGAGGCTCTGGGCGAGGTCCTTCTCCTGCTCGTAGAGCATGGCCCGCTGCAGGCTCTGCGCGATGCTGCTGCCGAGGGCGACCAGGACGGCGCGTTCCTCGGCGGAGAAGCCGAGCCGGTCGTTGTAGAGCAGGCCCATGGCGCCGATCGGGCGGGCCTGGGCGATGAGGGGGAGATAGGCGGCCGAGGTGATGTGCAGTTCGGTGATGTGCGGCCACAGGATCGGGTAGCCCTCGGCGAACTCCTGCGGTGATTCGATGAACCGCGGGCTGAGGGTCCGCACCACCTCGCCCATCGGGTAGGGCTCCTCTATCCGGGTGATCCGGGTGCCGGGCACGAAGCTGCCCGCCGGCCCCTCGGCGACCAGCCGGATCCGGCCGGCCTCGACCAGTCCCATCACCAGGCTGGTCGCGCCCAGGTTGGGGATGCCCTTGGTGTCCTTGAGCGCGTCGATGACGTCCTGGACGCTGCGGGCGTGCGCGAGGGCCGCGGTGACCACCTGGACGACTCCGGTCTGCTGGCGCAGTGCCAGGTCCTGGGCCGCCCGCAGGCTGCGCACCTCGCTGTCCTCCAGCTCCTGGGTGGCGTCCCGGACCACGCCGACGACCCGGCGCGGGCGGCCCGTCTCGTCACGCCGGATGTAGCCCTGGGTGTGGGTCCAGCGCGGGGTGCCGTCGCGCCGGCGGATGCGGAAGTACGCCCCGTAGTTCTCGCTGCCGTCCTTGATGGCCTGGGACACCACCGCGTCCAGCCGGACGCCCTCCGTCAGGGGTACCCGGACGGCGAGGCTCTCGGGGTGACCGTCGTACTCCTCGGGGGTCAGGTCGAACACCTCGTACGCCTGGGCGTCCATGTGCAACAGACCGGCGTCCAGGTCCCAGTCGAAGGTGCCCAGGCGGTTGAGCGCCAGGATCGGGTGGTCCGGGTGGGCGGGCCAGTCGTCCGGGAGAGACGGAGCGCTCGCTCCCCGATCAGCCATGGGGCCACCTTGCCAGGGGAACCCCGGCCGGGCAATTTATCCCATATAGCCCATTTCACCCGCTCGGGTTACGTGACCGGAGGGACGCGGTACACAGGGTGACGGGCCCTTTCCCGTCACCGGGGCCGCCGACCGCAGAGAGGCAGGGGCGCACGGCCGTGGACTGGTTCACTGCACCCGGGTACTGGTTGAGCCGGCTGGTCTTCCAGCGGGCACTGGCCGGTGTGTATCTCGTGGCGTTCCTGGTGGCGGCGCTCCAGTTCCGGGCCCTGCTGGGCGAGCGCGGGATGCTGCCGATCCCGAGGTTCGTCGACCGGGTCCCCTTCCGGCGGGCGCCGAGCCTCTTCCACCTGCACTACTCGGACCGCTTCTTCGCGGCCTGCGCCTGGGCGGGCTGCGCGGTGTCGGTGGCGCTGCTGGCCGGGCTGGACTCCCGGCTCCCGCTGTGGGCCGCGATGGTGCTGTGGCTGATCCCCTGGGCCCTGTATCTCTCGATCGTCAACGTCGGCCAGACCTGGTACGCCTTCGGCTGGGAGTCGCTCCTCCTGGAGGTCGGTTTCCTCGCCGTCCTCCTCGGCAACGACGAGGTGGCCCCGCCGGTCGTCGTCCTGTTCCTGCTGCGCTGGATCCTGTTCCGGGTGGAGTTCGGGGCGGGCCTGATCAAGATGCGCGGGGACGCCTGCTGGCGCAAGCTGACCTGCCTCTACTACCACCACGAGACCCAGCCGATGCCGGGTCCGCTGAGCTGGTTCTTCCACCACCTGCCGAAACCGGTGCACCGGGCGGAGGTGGCCGCGAACCACGTCACCCAGCTCGTGGTCCCCGTCCTGCTGTTCACCCCGCAGCCGACCGCGACGGCGGCCGCGTCGCTGATGGTCCTCACCCAGCTGTGGCTGGTGGTCTCCGGCAACTTCTCCTGGCTGAACTGGATCACCATCGTGCTGGCCCTCTCGGCGCTCCGGCTCCCCACCGACCACACCTCCGCGCCGCCGGTCCCGCTCTGGTACGAGGTCGTCGTCCTCGCCGTGGCCGCGCTGCTGCTCTTCCTGAGCTACCGCCCGGTGGTGAACATGGTCTCGCGTCGCCAGGTCATGAACCGTTCCTTCGACCCGCTCCACCTGGTCAACACCTACGGCGCGTTCGGCAGCGTCAGCCGGGTGCGGTACGAGGTGGTGGTCGAGGGCACGCTGGACGAGGCGCCGCACGAGGACTCGGACTGGCGGGAGTACGAGTTCAAGGGCAAGCCGGGCGATCCGCGGTACTGGCCGCGCCAGTTCGCCCCCTACCATCTCCGCCTGGACTGGCTGATGTGGTTCGCCGCCCTCTCCCCCGCGTACGCCGGCGACTGGTTCGGCGGCCTGGTGGAGCGCCTCCTGGAGAACGACCGCGACACGCTGCGGCTGCTGCGCCGCTCCCCCTTCCCGCCCGACCGCCCCCCGCGCTTCGTCCGCGCCCGCCTCTTCCGCTACCGCTACACCAGTTGGCGGGAGCTGCGGGAGACGGGCGCGTGCTGGGAGCGGACGTTTGTGCGGGAGTTCATGCCGCCGACACGGCTGGCGGGGGCGGCTCGGAGGCCGTAGACGCGGATGGCGGGGACGGGGCTCAGAGGCCGTAGACGCGGGTGGCGGTGGTCTCGAAGACACGGGTGCGTTCGTCGGGGCCGATCAACTGCTGCGCCGCGTCGAAGACTTCGGCGTATGTCCCGGCCAGGACGCACACCGGCCAGTCCGAGCCGAACATCAGGCGGTCCGGGCCGAAGGCGTCCAGGACCGTGTCGGCGTACGGGCGGAGGTCGTCGACCGTCCAGGAGGCGGGGTCGGCCTCCGTGACCATGCCGGAGAGTTTGCAGACCGTGTTGGGCAGGGCGGCGAGGGCGCGTACCGCGGTGGCCCAGGGGTCGAGGTCTCCGGAGGCGATCGGTGGTTTTCCGAGGTGGTCGAGTACGAAGGTCAGCTGGGGGTGGGAGTCGGGGGGGGGGGGGGGGGGGGGGGGGGGGGGGGGGGGGCGGTATAATAGAGGAGAGGGGAGTGCTCTATAGAACACTCTCAGCGGGAGACGGAGCGGGTCGGTCGAG
>NZ_JBSHAF010000001.1:113985-227058 GCF_053611365.1 Streptomyces sp. NPDC054813
ACTGTGTTGTTTCTTTTTGTTTTTCTGTGTGTTCTTTTCCCTCTTTTCTTTGGGGGGTTTTCTCCTGCCTCTTTTCCGTCGCCCGGCAGCTGGTGGGCCTGTACGACCAGGTCGTAGACGAGGCCCGCGTCGGCGATCGCGGCCAGGCCCCGGTGGACGTCCGGGCGCAGCAGCCACTCCGGGTCCGGTTCGCCCTGGACCTGGTGGCGGATGCCCTTCAGGTAGGCGCCGCCGGGGAGTTCGCTGAGGCGGGCGAGTTCGTCGGCGATCCCCGGGTCGGTCAGGTCGGTCCAGCCGACGACTCCGGCGACCAGGTCGTGGGTGTCGGCGACGGCCAGGAACTCGGGGGTCTCCTCCGGGACGGTGACCGTCTGGACGAGGACCGTGCGGGTGACACCGGCCGCCCGTGCCTCGGGTTCCAGGTCCTCGACGGTGAAGTTCCGTCTGAGCGGCTGGAGTTCAGGGCCGGTGATCCAGTCCTGGTCCCGTACCGAGAGGTCCCAGACGTGGTGGTGGGCGTCGACGGTCATGGCAGCTCCCATACGACGGGCAGAGTGTGCAGTGCGGCTCTCATGACGGCTCCTGCGTCGGGAGCGGGGTGTCCACGCGCACGAGTCCGCTGTCGCGCAGCTCCTGCCAGAAGGCGGCGGGGACCGGGGTGGCGAACTGCCTTGCCCCGTCCTCGATCTCCGCCGCCGAGCGGGCGCCGACCAGCACGCTCGCCACGGCCGGGTGGGCCGCGCAGAAGGCGAGGGCGGCCGCGCGGAGCGTGGTGCCGTGCTGTTCGGCGAGTTCCTTGAGGCGCAGGGCGCGGGCGAGCAACTCCTTGGAGACCTGGGCGTAGTTGTAGGTGGCGTCGGGCTTCGGGTCGGCCAGCAGACCGGAGTTGAAGGCCCCGCCGATCACCACCGACGCACCGCATTCCCCGGCGGCCGGGAGCAGGTCGGCCAGGGCGCTCTGGTCGAGGAGGGTGTAGCGGCCGGCGCACAGCACCACGTCGATGTCGGTGTCGCGGACGAACCGGGTGAGCATGTCCGTCTGGTTCATGCCGGCGCCGATCGCACCGACGACACCCTCGGAGCGCAGCTTCTCCAGGGCCGGGTAGCCCTCGCGGAAGGCCTGTTCGACGTGGTCGTCGGGGTCATGGAGATAGACGACGTCGATCCGGTCCAGGCCGAGCCGCTCCAGGCTCGACTCCAGGGTGCGGCGGATGCCGTCGGCGGTGAAGTCCCAGACCCTGCGGTAGCTGTCGGGCACGGCGAAGCCGTGGGCGAGGTCGTCGCCGTCTCCGGGCCCCGGCTCCAGGCGGCGGCCCACCTTGGTGGAGAGGGTGTAGGCGTCCCGGTCGTACTCCCGCAGCGCCTCGCCGAGCCGCCGTTCGGACAGGCCGAGGCCGTAGTGCGGGGCGGTGTCGAAGTAGCGGATGCCCTGCTGCCAGGCGGCGGTGACGGTGTCGTGCGCCTGCCGGTCGGAGACTTCGGTGTAGAGGTTGCCGATGACGGCGGCGCCGAGGCCCAGGGGGCTGACCCGGACGCCGCTTCGGCCGAGGGTGCTCACTGGCCCGCCGGGCGCAGCCGCAGGCCCTGCATGCCGCCGTCGACCGCGAGGGAGGTACCGGTGGTGGCGCCGGACAGCGGGCTCGCCAAGTAGGCGATGGCGCCGGCGACTTCAGCGGCGGAGACCAGGCGGCCGGAGGGCTGGCGGGCCGCCAGGGCGGCACGTTCGGCGGCCGGGTCGGGGGCCTTGTCGAGGAGACGGCCGACCCACGGGGTGTCCGCCGTACCGGGGTTGACGCAGTTGACCCGGACGCCCTCGCGGAGGTGGTCGGCGGCCATCGCGAGGGTCAGGGAGTACACGGCGCCCTTGGTGGCGCTGTACAGGGCGCGTTGCGGGAGACCCGCGGTGGCGGCGATGGAGCAGGTGTTGACGATCGCCGCGTGGTCCGAGCGGCGCAGGTGCGGCAGGGCCACGCGGGCGGTGCGGACCATGCCGAGGACGTTGACGTCGAAGACGCGGCGCCATTCGTCGTCGTCGTTGTCCTCGACCGTGCCCTGGGCGCCGATGCCGGCGTTGTTGACCAGGACGTCGAGGCCGCCGAGGGCTTCCACCGCGCTCTCCACGGCCGTACGCACGGAGGCGTCGTCGGTGACGTCGGACCGGAAGCCGAGCAGCGGCTTCTCGACGGCGGACGGGTCGAGGTCGAGGACGGCGACCTGGGCGCCGCGCTCGGCGAGGAGTTCGGCGGTGGCCCGGCCGATCCCGGAGGCGCCGCCGGTGACCAGTGCTTTCAGGCCCTCGAAGTCGGTCATGCCGCCTGTCCCTTCCGCGTCTGTGTGCGCGTCTGCGTCTGCGTCTGTGCGTCGGTGGCCCAGAAGGTGCCGCCCGGATAGGTGTACTCCGCGATGGACTCCGGTCGCATGGCGGCCGAGAAGCCCGGTGCGGTGGGTGCCGTGTAGTGACCCTCCCGGATCACCACCGGGTCGCGGAAGTGCTCGTGCAGATGGTCGACGTACTCGATGACCCGGTCGTCGGTGGTGCCGGCGACCGCGAGGTAGTCGAACATCGAGAGGTGCTGGACGAGTTCGCACAGTCCGACACCGCCCGCGTGCGGGCAGACGGGGACGCCGAACTTGGCGGCGAGCAAGAGGATGGCGAGGTTCTCGTTGACGCCGGCGACCCGGGCCGCGTCGATCTGGACGATGTCGAGCGCGCCGGCCTGGAGCAGTTGCTTGAAGACGATCCGGTTCTGCACGTGTTCGCCGGTGGCGACCTTGACCGGGGTCACCGCCCGGCGTACGGCGGCATGGCCGAGGATGTCGTCGGGGCTGGTGGGCTCCTCGATCCAGTACGGCTCGAACTCGGCGAGCGCCTTGGTCCACTGGATCGCCTCGTCGACGTTCCAGCGCTGGTTGGCGTCGATGGCCATCCGGATGTCCGGGCCGACGACCGCGCGGGCCACCCGGCAGCGCCGGATGTCGTCCTCCAGGTCGGCGCCGACCTTCAGCTTGATCTGCCGGAATCCGTCGGCCACCGCCTGGGCGGCGAGCCGGGTGAGCTTCTCGTCGTCGTAGCCGAGCCAGCCGGCGGAGGTGGTGTAGGCGGGGAAGCCGACCTCCAGCAGCCGGGCCCGGCGCTCGCCGGCGCCTTCGCGGGCGCGCCGGAGGATGCCGAGGGCCTCCTCGGGGGTGAGGGCGTCGGTGAGGTAGCGGAAGTCGATCTGGCGGACGATCCACTCGGGTTCGGCGTCGGCGAGCAGCTGCCACAGCGGCTTGCCGGCCCGGCGGGCGGCGAGGTCCCACACCGCGTTGATCACCGCGCCGATCGCCATGTGCATCACCCCCTTCTCGGGGCCGAGCCAGCGCAGCTGGCTGTCGCCGATCAGGTCCTGGTAGAGGGTTCCGGGGTCGTCGCAGATCTCGTCCACCGGGCGGCCGAGCACATGGTTCCGCAGCGCGTCGATCGCGGCGACCTGGACGTCGTTGCCCCGCCCGATGGTGAACGTGAACCCGTGTCCCTCGTGCCCGTCGGCCGCGTCGGTGCGCAGCACGACGTAGGCCGCCGAGTAGTCGGGGTCCGGGTTCATCGCGTCCGAGCCGTCGAGCTCGCGCGAGGTGGGGAAGCGGATGTCGTAGGTGTCGACCGCGGTGACGCGACAAGAGGGGCCGGGGCTCGGGGACACGGATTGCCTTTCCGTCAGGGGGAGTTCGGGACGCGGGCCGCTCAGTCCTGCGCCCGTCCCGTGGTGACACGGGCGATCATGAGAGCGACGAGGATGATGCCGCCGTAGATGGCCTGGATCCAGAACGAGGGGACCTGTGCCAGGGTGAGCAGGTTCTGTACGACACCCAGCAGGAGTACGCCGGTCAGGGCGCCGAACATGGTGCCCTTGCCGCCGTCCAGGCTGATGCCGCCGATCACCGCGGCCGCCATCACCGTGAAGATCATGTTGTTGCCCTGGTTGGCGCTGATCGCGCCGACGTAACCGGTCTGCATGATCCCGCCGACGGAGGCGAGGACGCCCGCGACGACGGAGACGCCCAGCACCACCCGGTCGACGCGGATACCGGCCGCGCGGGCGGCCTCCGCGTTGCCGCCGATGGCGTACAGGGCGCGGCCCACCCGGTGGTACTTGAGGATCAGCCCGGCCACGCCGAAGGCGACCGCGGCGAGCCACACCGACAGCGGGACCCGCAGGAAGGTGGAGGTGGCCAGGGAGAAGAACGCGTCGGGCATGCCGAACAGCGTCTTGCCCTTGGTGGCGCCGACGAGCAGCCCGCGCAGCACGATCAGCATGGCGAGGGTGACGATGAAGGCGTTGAGCTTGAACTTCACCACCAGGACGCCGTTGAAGGCGCCGATGACCCCGCCGACGACGAGGACGGCGAGCAGCGCGAGCCCGGCCGGCCACCCGGTGCCCCAGCCGGACTCCGCGGTGGGCAGCACCAGCAGGGCGCCGACGGCGGGGGCGATGCCGACCACCGACTCCAGGGACAGGTCGATCTTGCCGGTGATCAGGATCAGCGACTCGGCGAGGACCACCATGGCCAGGGCCGCCGAGGCACCCAGGATGGAGATCAGGTTCCGTTCGGTGAGGAACGAGTCGTTGACGATCGCGCCGAGCACCAGCAGCACCAACAGCGCGGGTACAAGGGCGAGTTCACGGACCCTTCGGAACAGTACGGCCTTGGCGGCACGGGCGTCGGGGACGCGTACGGGGCCGGCGGTCGAGGCCGACGGGGCCTTCGTGTCAGCCATGGTCCACTCCTTCGGCCGGGGCGCCAGCTCCTGGGGGCATGGAGTCCACTCCTTCTATGGAGGCGATCAGCTCATGGTCGCGCCAGCCCGCCGGGTGCTCGGCGACGACGCGGCCGTGGAAGAGGACGAGGACCCGGTCACAGCGGCGCAGGTCGTCGAGTTCGTCGGAGACGACCAGTACGGCGGTACCGTCCTCGCGGGCGTTGTCCATGCGGGCGAGCAGCGACTCCTTGGACTTCACGTCGACGCCCGCGGTCGGGTTGATGAGCACGAGCAGCCGGGGGTCGGAGGCGAGGGCGCGGGCCATGACGACCTTCTGCGCGTTGCCGCCGGACAGGTCGGAGACGGGCTGCTCGGGGCCCTCGGCGTGGATGTCGAGGCGCTCGATCAGCTCGTCGGCGAAGCGGCGCTTGCGGTCGCCGGCGACGAAACCGAAGCGGCCGAGCCGGTCGAGGACGCTCATGGTGGCGTTGTCGCCGATGCTCATCCCGAAGACCAGCCCCTGCCCGTGCCGGTCGCGCGGCACACAGCCGACACCGGCCTTGAGTGCGGCCTGCACATCGCCGAACGGCAGCCGCTCGTCGCCGAGTTGCGCGGCTCCCCCGGTCGGCGTGTACAGCCCGGCGAAGGACTCCGCCAGCTCGATCTTGCCGCTGCCGCTGGATCCGGCGATCCCGACGACCTCGCCCCGGCGCACGGTGAGGTCGATGCCCTGGTACGTCGGCGAGGTCAGCCCCCGCGCGTCCAGCACGACCGGGGATCCGTCCGCCACCGCGTCGCGGCTGTGGTCCTGCTCGGCGATCGACTCCCCCGCCATGGCCTCCACCAGGGCCCGGCGCGGGAGTTCGGCGACGGGCGCGGTGGTGATCCAGCGGGCGTCACGGAGCACCGTGACGGTCTGGCAGACCTCGTAGACCTCCTGGAGATGGTGCGAGATGAACAGGAAGGTCACGCCCGAGTCCTGGAGCGCCCGCATCCGGCTGAACAGCCGCTCGATCTCCCGGTTGTCTAGCTGCGCGGTCGGCTCGTCGAGCACGATGAACCGGGCGCCGAAGCTCAACGCCCTGGCGATCTCGACCATCTGGCGGTCCTCGACCTTGAGGTCGGCGGTGCGGGCCTCGGGGTCAACATGGACGTCCCAGGTGTCGAGCAGGGCGGCCGCCTCGCTCCGCAGCCGCCGCCAGCTGATGAGACCCCGGCGCAGCGGCTGCCGGTTGATGAACAGGTTCTCGGCGACCGTCAGCTCCGGTACGACCGTGGGCTTCTGGTAGACGCAGGCGACCTTGCTCCGCCAGGCGTCCCGGTCGGTGAGCGGGGGCGCGGGCTCGCCGTCGAAGCGGACCGTGCCCCCGTCCGGGGCCTGGAGGCCGGTGAGGACGCCGACCAGGGTGGACTTGCCGGCGCCGTTGCGGCCGACGAGGGCGTGGGACTCGCCGGGCAGCACGGTGAGCCGGCCGTCGGCGAGGGCGACGGTGGGGCCGTACCGCTTGACGATGTCCCGGGCCTCAACAAGTGGCGTGCTCATTTGACGGTGTTGCCCCACAGCTTCGGGTCGTCCACGTTGTCCTTGGTGACCAGGGGCGCGGGGAGCTGGTCCTCCAGGATGCCGCTGGGCAGCTTGACGATCGTGGAGTCGTGGTCGGTCGGACCCGGCTTGAACGTCTTCCCCTCCATCGCCGCCTTGATGTAGTACATGCCGTACTTGGCGTAGGCGTCGGCGGGCTGGGAGACGGTCGCGTCGATCTGGCCCTTGCGGATGGCGTCGAACTCCTGCGGGATGCCGTCGTTGGAGACGATCACTATGTGCCCGCTCTGCCCGGCCGTCTTGAGCATGCCCTTGGACTTCAGGGTCTGCAGGGTCGGCGCCAGGTAGACACCGCCGGCCTGCATGTAGATGCCCTTGATGTCGGGGTTGGCGTTGAGGAGCGTGTCCAGCTTGGACGCGGCGGTGTCGGACTCCCACTTGGCGGGGATCTCCAGCACCTTGAGCTTCGGGTACTTCTTCTTCACGCAGTCCCGGAACGCCTCGGAGCGGTCCCGGCCGTTGACCGAGGCCAGGTCGCCCATGATCTGGACGACCTTGCCGCTGGTGACGTGCGAGCCGAGGTAGTCGCAGGCCTTGGTGCCGTAGGCGACGTTGTCGGCGCGCACCACCATGGCGACCTTGCCCTTGTCGGGCGCCACGTCCACGGCGACCACCGGCACGCCCTTGCGCTCGGCCTGGTCGAGACCCGCCTCGATGGCCGCGCTGTCCAGCGGGGCGACGACGAGACCCTTCACGCCCTGGTTCAGCTCGTTGTTGATGTCGGTGATCTGCTGCGAGGGGTCACTGTTGGAGTTGACCGTCTTCAGCGCCTCGACGCCTTCCGACTTCGCCATCTTGGGTACGTAGTCGTTGTACGACTGCCAGAACGGCGAGGTCAGCAGGGGCAGGATCACCCCGACCTTGCCGGTGCCGCCGCCTCCGGCGCTGCCGCTGCCGGTGTCCTTCGTGCTGCCGCACGCGGCGAGCGCGAGCGAGGCGCCTACGGCCACGGCCGTCGCGCCGATGATCCGGGACCTGTTCCACTTCCTCAGTGTTCTGCCGGGCATCTGGCAGCTCCTCATCGAGCGTGTTCGAGCAGATGCCCGCATACTTATCAGACCACTCGGCGCCGTCAACACCCCGTGGACGCGTTTTTCCGCGAAACTGGCCGTAGTGGTCCGACCACATCGCTGATTAGACTGCGGCGCACCGGCGAACGGAGGAGCGGTGTGGACGAGACAGCCCCGCAGAAGGGCACGGTGACGCAGCGCGCCATCGAGCGGATCAAGGCGATGATCGGGGAGGGCCGCCTGGAGCCGGGCCAGCGGCTGCCGACGGAACGGGATCTCGCCGCACAGCTGGGCATGTCCCGCAGCTCGATGCGCGAGGCGATCCGCGCGCTGACGGTTCTGGGCGTCCTGGAGGCCCGGCACGGCTCCGGCATCTACGTCACCCAGCTGGAGGCGGGTGACCTGCTGGAGACGTTCGGTGTGGTCGCCGATCTGTCACGTGGACCGCAGCTGGTGGAGCTGCTGGAGGTACGGCGGGTCCTGGAGTCGACGGCGACGGCACTGGCCGCCGCGCGGATCACGGCCGACCAGCTGGCCGAGGTGGAGAAGCATCTGACGGCGATGAACGCGACGGACGACCCCGAGGAGATCCTCGCGCACGACCTCGCCTTCCACCGGGTGATCGCGGGAGCGGCGGGGAACGACACGATGGCCGCGATCCTGGAGGGACTGTCGTCGCGGACGTTCCGGGCCCGGGTGTGGCGGGGGTTTCAGGAGGAGGGGGCGTTCGCGAGGACGCGCCGCGAGCACGCCGCGATTCACCGGGCCCTCGTCGCCCGGGATCCGGAGGCGGCGAGGGCTGCGGCGGCTTCGCATGTGGGTGAGGTGGAGGAGTGGTTGCGGGCTCAGCTACGGGGGTAGGCCGAGGGTTTTCGGCTGCGGGTGCGCCGTGGCTGGTCGCTCCTCCACTCTCGGCTTCGCTCGAGCGGGGGGACCCCCATCGCGGCGGTGGCCGCATGCCGGTACAGCCCCGCGCCCCTTTCGGGGCGCTCCGGCTCAGGTCCTTTTGAAGCGCAAGGTCATCAGCTCGAACGGGCGCAGTCGTACCGTCATGCTGTCACTCTCTCGATCCGGAATCGGCGAGTCCAACGGTCGTTCCAGCAGGTCCGTCACGCTGACCCCCGCGACCTCGAAGCCCGTCGTCAGTGTCGTGCGCGCCCGGCCCCCATGCGCCTCGTGGAACCGCACCACCACGTCGCCGCTGCCGTCGTCCGCCAGCTTCACCGCCGTGACGACGACCGCGTCGTTGTCGACCGTGACCAGCGGAGCCGCCTCCCGCGCACCCGTCACCCTTCGCTCCGGCAGGTTGATCCGCCAGCCCTCCCGTACCGCGTCCGCGATTCCCGCGCCCGGTACCAGTGCGTGCCGGAAGCGGTGGACGCCCTGGTCGGTCTCGGGGTCGGGGAAGCGCGGGGCGCGCAGCAGGGAGACGCGGACCGTGGTCGTCGTACCCCGGTCGCCGTCCGTGCGGACCGCGCGGGTCACGTCGTGGCCGTACGTCGAGTCGTTGACGATCGCCACGCCCCAACCCGGCTCGTCAAGGTGGATGAAGCGGTGGTTGCAGGCCTCGAACTTCGCGGCCTCCCATGAGGTGTTGGTGTGGGTCGGACGGTGGAAGTGACCGAACTGGGTCTCCGACGCATAGCGTTCGGCGTGCAGGTCCAGCGGGAAGGCCAGCTTCAGGAACTTCTCCGTCTCGTGCCAGTCCACCTCCGTGTCGATCAGCAGGCGGCGCTCGCCCGGCGACAGTGACAGCACCTGGGTGACGCGGGAGGAGCCGAAGGACCGGGTGATCCGGACCGAGCGGCCGTCCGCGCCGGCCGTCAGCTCGTCGGTGTCGGTGAGGTCCGTGACCGCGTTGCGGTAGAAGGCGTCGACGTCCCAGGCGTCCCACATGTTCGGGAAGTCCGGGTGGAGTTGGAGCAGGTTGGCGGCACTACCGGGGGCGATGGTCTCTCGGTCGGCGGCGAGGTCGTACGCGGATACGACCAGGCCGCGGGCGTCGATCTCGATCCGGAGCAGGCCGTTGGAGAGGATCCGGCCGCCGTCGGGGCGTTCCGAGACCGTCACCTCCCCGGGCGGCGCCTCCTCGCCGGCGCCCCCGGCCGGCACGCCGTTCCTGCTGTGCGGCGCCGCGTTGAACAGGAGGGGCCGGTCGCCCTCCCCCGCCAGGGCTCGCTGGGCCGCGTCGATGATCCCGTCGAGTTCGGCGGCGACCCGCTGATACGTCGCCCGGGCCTCGCGGTGCACCCAGGCGATCGACGAACCCGGCAGGATGTCGTGGAACTGGTGGAGCAGGACCGTCTTCCAGATCCGGTCCAGGTCCTCGTAGGGGTAGGGGAATCCGGTGCGGACAGCAGCCGTCGCGGCCCACAGCTCGGCCTCCCTCAGGAGGTGCTCGCTGCGCCGGTTGCCCTGTTTGGTCCTGGCCTGGCTGGTGAGGGTGGCGCGGTGGAGTTCGAGGTAGAGCTCGCCCACCCAGACGGGCGGGTCCGGGTATTCGGCCTCCGCTTTCTTGAAGAACTTCTCCGGGGTCTCCCAGACGACCGTCGGAGCGCCCTCCAGGTCCCGTACCCGGGCCGCCTTCGCGACCATCTCGCGGGTGGTGCCCCCGCCGCCGTCACCCCAGCCGGTCGGCGCGAGGGAGTGCCGGGCCCGGCCCTTGTCCTTGAAGTTGCGGGCAGCATGCGCGAGTTCGCTGCCCTTCATGGAGCAGTTGTAGGTGTCGACGGGCGGGAAGTGGGTGAAGATCCGGGTGCCGTCGATGCCCTCCCACTGGAAGGTGTGGTGCGGGAACTTGTTCGTCTGGGACCAGGAGATCTTCTGGGTGAGGAGCCGGGTGGAGCCCGCCGCCCTGATGATCTGCGGGAGCCCGGCCGCGAAGCCGAAGGTGTCCGGCAGCCAGGCCTCGTCGTTCTCGATCCCGAACTCGTCGAGGAAGAACCGTTTGCCGTGCACGAACTGACGGGCCATCGCCTCCGAGCCCGGCATGTTGGTGTCCGACTCCACCCACATGCCGCCGGCCGGCACGAACCTGCCGTCCGCGACCGCCTTCTTCACCCGCGCCCACACCTCGGGCCGGTGCTCCTTCACCCACGCCCACTGCTGGGCCTGGGACATGGCGAACACGAAGTCGGGCTCGTCCTCGATGAGGGCGGTCATGTTGGCGGTCGTACGGGCCACCTTGCGGACCGTCTCGCGCAGCGGCCACAGCCAGGCCGAGTCGATGTGCGCGTGGCCGATCGCGCTGATCCGGTGCGCGGAGGGGACGGCGGGGACGGACAGGACGTCGGTGAGCCGTGCACGCGCCTGCTCCGCCGTGCCGTTGACGTCCTGGAGGTCGACCGCGTCCAGGGCCCGTTCGACCGCGCGGAGGATCTCCCAGCGGCGCTGGGCGTCCGCCGGCAGCTCGGCCATCAGCTCGCCGAGCACCTCCAGGTCGATCACCAGCTGCCACACGGTCTCGTCGAAGACGGCGAGGTCCATCCGGGTGAGCGTGTACTGCGGCTCGTGCCCGGCGGTGTCCTTGTCGCCCAGCCGGGTGGGCCGGAAGGGGTGGTAGTCGAGGATGACGGGGTTGGAGGCGGCCTCGATGTGCAGCCGTACCTGCTCGCCGCCCGTCACCGGGGCGCCGATCCGGACCCACTGGTTGCGCGGGTTGAGGCCCTTCACCGGGGTGCCGTCGGGCCGGTAGACCAGGCCTTCGCACTGGAAGCCGGGCATGTTCTCGTCGAATCCGAGGTCGAGCAGGGCCTCGACGGTCCGCCCGGCCCACTCCTCGGGAACGGTTCCGGTCACCCGGAACCAGCTGGTGCCCCACGGAGCACCCCACCGGGCGCCCACCTCGATCGCCCCGGGCTCGGCCGCGAGCCCTTCGGCGACCGGCACGGGTTCGCCGGGTGCGTCCCACACGGCGACGTCGAGCGGCACGGACTCGGGGTACACGGCGGGACGGATGCGCTCATCGAGGACGCGCCTGAGGCGGGCTTCGACCAAGCTGCGGTCGTCATGCATGTGGGGTGCTCCGTTTGTTCGTTACCGGTTACCAGGTGTGCGTGACGGTCACTGGGGCCGACGAGGTGTACAGCTCCCCTACGGCACGCACTTCGAACCGTGCCGTCACCTCGCCCTGCTCCGGCTGCAGCCCGGCCAGGTAGCAGGCCCGCCGGCCGGTGGCGCCGAGGAAGCGCCGGGTGCCGTCCGGGAGCAGCCGGTGCAGGGTGTACTGCCGTATCTCCCCGGGCGCCGCGTCCCGGACGAGGCGCAGGTCCCCTCCGTCGGCCGCGGTGATCCGCGGATCGGCGGGTGCTGCGGGGTTGCTGACCGAGTCCCGTACGGCGATTCCGCCGAGCCGCCGGGCACGATCGCGTCCCAGTTCACGGAGGTTCACGAGCGGGTGCCCCCTGGTGGGGTGGGGAGCACCTGATCGGGAGTGACGACCTCGGTGATGCCGCGCGCGACGAGATGGTCCTGGTCGTCCGCGCGGGTGTCGAGGACGGTGGTGGGGCGCGCGCCGTCGGCGACCAATCGGAACCAGGCGTCGAAGACGGGCCCGCCGGGCGCGCACCGGGAGCGCCGGGCCGGGTCGGAGGGCACCACGAGTGCCGTGTGGCGCGTCTTCGCCGCCTTGGGCTCGGCCGCCGCGAGGGCGTGCGCGAGGTCCTTGGGTCTGCGGTCGTTGGTGAACAGACCGAGCCCGTATTCGAGTTCGGGGAAGTCGGCGAGGCTCCGGCTGACGTCGTGCGAGCACCACCAGGTGACGCCCCACAGGTCGGGGCAGTCCAGTACGGCGGTGAGCGTCGCCTCGGTGAACGCGGCCGCGTGCTCGGCGGGGATCAGCGGCGCGGGCGCGCCCACTTCCTGGAGCCATACGGGCCGGTGCGGATCCTCGGCCCAGGCCTTGCTGAGCTCAACCAGGTACGCGGCGTGCTGCTCGGTCTGCGGGGCGGTGCGGCCGTGGCGCTGGGCGGTGCCGTTGAACACCCAGGAGTGCACGGCGGTGAGGTCGCCGAGGCGGGCCGAGTGGGCGGGCGTGAAGGGCTGGTCGTCCTGGTACCAGGCGGCGTCGTAGGAGGCATGCAGATGCAGCCTGCCGGGGGCGGCCTCGGCGCAGGCCGCCAGCAGCCGGGCCAGCCAGCGCTCGGCCTCCGCCTCGGTGGCCCGGTCCGGATCCGGATGCGGGCCGGCGGCGAACTGGTTGACCTCGTTGCCGATCGTCATCCCGATGAAGTTCGGCCGGTCCGCGAGCGCGGCGGCCAGGGTGCGGAGATAGGCGGCCTCCCCCGCCACGACCTCCGGGTCGGTGAAGAGGTTGCGCCGGTGCCAGGTCCGGGTCCAGGCCGGCAGGAAGTCGAAGCTGCTCAGGTGCCCCTGGAGGCCGTCCACGTTGACGTCGAGCCCGCGTTCGGCCGCCGCGTCGGCGAGGGCGACCAGTTGCTCCACGGCCCGCGGCCGGATCAGGGTGCGGTCGGGCTGGAAGTAGGGCCACAGCGGAAAGACCCGGATGTGGTCGAGTCCCAGGGCGGCGATCGAGTCGAGGTCGGCGCGCACCGAGTCCAGGTCGAAGTCGAGCC
This sequence comes from Streptomyces sp. NPDC054813, assembly GCF_053611365.1. Classification (NCBI taxonomy): domain Bacteria; kingdom Bacillati; phylum Actinomycetota; class Actinomycetes; order Kitasatosporales; family Streptomycetaceae; genus Streptomyces; species Streptomyces sp. NPDC054813. Next base: position 126,909 of record NZ_JBSHAF010000001.1, read on the forward strand.
AGTGGTGGAACCACCCTTCGCTGGGGGTGTAGTTGACGCCGAAGCGCACGGCAGGAGGCATGCGGTCTCCTTGCGGGAACGGGGGTTCAGCCTTTGACGGCGCCTTCGCCGACCCCGCGGAAGAAGTACCGCTGGAGGCAGGCGAACAGGGCGATGAGCGGGGCCACGGCGATCACGGTGCCGGCGGCGACGAGGCGTTCGTCGTTGGCGAAGGTGCCGTGCAGGTAGTTGAGGCCGATGGTGAGCGTAAACCTGGACGGGTCGCTGAGCACGATCAGCGGCCAGAGGAAGTCGTCCCAGGCGCCCATGAAGGCGAAGATCGCGACGACGGCGACGGTGCCCTTGACCGACGGGAGTGCGATCCGCAGGAACCGCTGCCAGACGTCGGCGCCGTCGACGTAGGCCGCCTCCTCGATCTCGTAGGGCAGGTTGAGGAAGGCGTTGCGCATCAGCAGCACGTTCATCGCGCCGATGGACCCGGGCAGCACGACGCCGATCAGGGTGTTGTTGAGGCCGAGTTCCCGCATGGTGGTGAACTGGGCGATGATGATCCCCTCCACCGGCACGAGCATCGCCAGGATGAAGACGAGGGTGGCGATCCGGCGGCCCCGGTAGCGCAGCCGGGCCAGGGCGTATCCGGCGAGCGCCGAGCCGACGCAGTTGGTGACGACACTCGCGCCCGCCACCTTCAGCGAGTTGAGGGCGTAGTCCCAGACCGGGATGGTGTCGGCGACCCGCTGGTAGTTGTGCAGGGTGGGATGCTCGGGCAGGAAGCTCGGGGGCGAGCTGAAGATGTCCTCGGTCGGGCCCTTGAGCGAGGTGGACAGCTGCCACAGGAACGGTCCGACGGTGACCGCCAGCACGAGCAGCAGCAGGGCGTAGCGCAGGACCAGTTCGCCGGTCCGGATGCGGCGGCCGTGTTCGTCGGTGAAGCGGGCCCGGGTGACGCTCATGGGCGGTCCCTCCGGTCGGCGCGCAGCACCAGGAGCATCAGCACGACGGTGACGACGAAGACGACGACGGAGAGCGCCGAGGCGTAGCCGACGCGGCCGGTCAGCCCGGTGCCGGTGCGCTGGACGAGCATCACGAGGGTGGTGTCCTCGCCGGCCGGGCCGCCGCTCGGGCCCGCCATCAGGTACACCTCGGAGAACACCTTGAAGGCGGCGACCGAGGAGAGCGCGGCGACCAGCACCATCGTGGAGCGTACGGCGGGGACCGTGACGGAGAGGAAGCGGCGCACCGCCCCCGCGCCGTCCACGGCGGCGGCCTCGTGCAGCTCGCGCGGGACGTTGGCGAGCGCCGCCAGATAAATGATCATGTAGTAGCCGAGGCCCTTCCAGACCGTGACCGCCATCGCGCTCAGCAGAAGCAGCCACTGGTCGCTGAGGAAGCCGATCCGGCCGATCCCGACCGTCTCCAGCAGGGAGTTGACCAGGCCGCGTTCGTCGAGGAGCCAGACCCAGATGAGCCCGACCACGACGATCGAGGCGACGACCGGGGTGTAGAAGGCGGACCGGAAGAAGGTGATGCCCGGGATGTTCTTCTGCACCAGCAGTGCGAGCAGCAGCGGCAGGACGACGAGGGCCGGTACGACCACAAGGACGTAGAGCGTGCTGTTGCGCAGGCCGGTCCAGAACATGTCGTCGTGGATCAGCTCACGGAAGTTGGCGAGGCCGACGAACCGGCCCGGGATCAGGGTGCGGCGGTCGGTGAAGGAGTTGACCACCGTCGAGACGAACGGATAGAGCACGAAGGCGCCGATGACCAGCAGTCCGGGCGCGGCGAACAGCCAGGGACTGGTGGGGAGTTGGCGCCGCACGCGGGACACGCCGGCCATGCCTCGCCGCTCAGCCCTGCTGCTGGAGCAGCTGGTCGCAGGACTTGACAGCGTTGTCCAGAGCCGTCTTGGGGCTCTCCTTGCCCTGCAGGGCCTTGGCGACCTCGTTGCGCAGCGCGGTCTTCATCTGGTCGCTGAACAGCACCGGCGTGTAATTGACCGCGTTCTTCAGTGACTTGGCGGCGGCGATCCGCACCCGGGTCTCGTCGGTGCCGTCCTCCTTGGTGAAGTACGGGTCGTCGAGGGAGCCGGCGGTGCTCGGGAAGATGGCGACCTTCTTGGCGAAAGACATCTGGTTCTGCGCGTCGGTCACGAAGTGCGCGAAGGCGACGGCGGCCGCCGTGTGCTTGGTCTTCGAGTTGACCATCACGCCCATCACGTACATGTTGACGTGCCCGGTGCTGGTGATCTGGTCGGTGATGCCGATGTTCTTGTACAGGTTCGGTGCCTGCTTCTGGAAGTTGGCGAGGTCGAGGGCGCTGCCGGGGTTCATGGCGACGGCCTCGGTGAGGAACTTCTTGCCGGAGGACTCCGGGGTCGCGGTCAGCGCCTGCGGGTCCAGCGCCTTGGCGTCGTACAGCTCCTTGTACTTGGTGAGCAGTTCGATGCCCTTGGCGTCATTGAAGGCGAAGCCGGTCCCCGCCTTGTCCATCAGCTCGACGCCGTAGCGACCGAAGTCCTCGATGGTGGGGACGTTGGCGAGGGTGGCGACCTTGCCGTCGCTCTGCTGTGCCATCTTCAGGGCGTCGGCGAAGAGGTCGCCGTAGGTCTTCGGCGGCTGCGCGGGATCGAGTCCGGCCTGCTTGAACAGGGCCTTGTTGTAGAAGAGCGGCCCGGTGTTCAGGTACCAGGGAAAGGCGTACGTCCCGCTCATCCCCGGTATTTGATGGCTGGCCCAAGCCCCCGCCAGATACTCGGACTTGTACTTGCTCGCCGCCTTGTCGAGGTCGAGGGCGAGGCCCGCCTCGGCGAGCGGGGCGGCGAGGTCCGGGGAGACGTTGACGACGTCGGGCAGGGTGCCGCCGGCCGCGTCCGCGCTGATCTTGTCGGCGTAGCCCTCGGCGGGCTGGTCGATCCACTTCACGTGGGTGTCCGGGTACTTCTTCTCGAAGTCCGCGATCAGGCCTTCGAAGTACGGCTTGAAGTTCGCGCGCAGGTTCCAGGTCTGGAAGGTGATGTCGCCCTCGACCTTGCCCGAGGCGTCGGTGGAGCCACCGCCGTCCGCCCCGGAACCGCAGGCGCTCAGCGGCAGGGCGAGGAAGGCGGCAGCGGCGAGGGCGAGGGCTCTGCGGGAGATACGCATGGTCCGTTGCTCCTTTGCAGCGGGGGGGCGGCCGAAGGTGCCGCGCCAGACCTTGCACGCCGTTTCCGCGACGAGTCAATGGATTCGGCAGAGCTAAAGTCATTAGTGACTCAAAGCCCCTGCTCAGCAAGGCGTTACGAACGTATTGCGGTCGATCACTAATACGCTTTAGGGTGTTCGAACTCAAGCGCATTAGCGGATCACGGTCCCGACCGAATGAGGAGCTGAGTTGGCGGAGAAACGCACCCCCGCGCGCCGGCCGACGATGAAGGACATCGCGCGCCGGTCCGGAGTCTCCGAGAGCGCGGTCTCCTTCGCGCTCAACGGCCGCCCCGGGGTCTCCGAGACCACCCGGGCGCGGGTGCACCGGGTCGCCGAGCAGCTCGGCTGGCGGCCCAGCACGGCCGCCCGCGCGCTGTCCGGCGAAGGCGCGGCCACGGTGGGCTTCGTCCTCGCCCGTCCCGCGCACTCGCTGGGCGTGGACTCGTTCTTCCTCCAACTGGTCTCCGGCATCCAGGAGGTGCTCGCCGAACGCCATCTCGGCCTGCTCTTCCAGATGGCCGAGGACGTGGCCGACGAGTGCGCGGTGTACCGCCGCTGGTGGGCGGAACACCGCGTCGACGGCATCCTGATGGTGGACCCGCGCGCCGACGACCCCCGCCCCGACCTGCTGGACGAGCTGGGCCTGCCGGCGGTGGTGATCGGCGGCGCCCCCGACGAACGCCACCCGGGGCTGTCGACGGTCTGGGCGGACGACGCAGCCGCGATGGCGTCGGTGGTGGACGAGCTGACGGCGCTGGGCCACCGCAGGATCGTGCACATCGCGGGCCTGCCCGGCCTCGCCCACACCCAGCGCCGGATCCGCACCCTGCGCACCGAGGCGGACGGCCGGGGTCTGACCGAGGTCCGTTCGGTCACCACCGACTACTCCGACGCCGAGGGCGCGGCCGTCACCCGCCGCGTGCTGCGTACCACCCCGCCCCCGACGGCCCTGATCTACGACAACGACGTGATGGCGGTGGCCGGGGTCGCGGCCGCCGCCGAACTCGGCTACGCGGTCCCGGACGACGTCTCCGTGGTCTCCTGGGAGGACTCGGCACTGTGCCGCATGGTCAAGCCGTGGCTGTCGGCGCTCTCCCGGGACAGCGCCGAGTTCGGCCGGGTGGCGGCCCACGAGCTGACGGCCCTGCTGGACGGCGGCTCGGCCCGCGCGGTGCGGGTGCCGGTGCCCCGACTGACGGTACGGGGCAGCACGGCGGCCGCCGCTCGCTACGATGAGCCGTCTACCTGAGGACTGTTACGGGGGAAGCCAGTGGACGAGGGTGCGCGGACGACGGTCCCGGTCGAGATCGACGGCCAGACGATCCTGATGTCGGTGGCTCCCGGCGAAGGCACGCCGGCACTCGCCCTGGGCGAGGAACAGGAGATCGGCTGGCGCCGCCCCAGCCTCGCCCCGGTCCTCGACGGCCTCACGGCGGTGGCCCGTGCGATGGGCACGCGGCTCCAGCAGACGGGAGCGTCGAAGGCGACGGTCGAGTTCGGCTGCGACGTCTCCTTCGACACCGGGCAGTTCCTGGCGGTTGTGGGCAAGGCGTCGTCCAAGTCCACGTGGAAGGTGACCCTGGAGTGGACCGCGCCGGGAGCGTAGACGTGGACGGCTGGAGGAGGTTGCTGGAGTCGGCGACCGTCGCACTGGACCTGCCCGGCGCGAACGCGGGCGGGACCGGGTTCGTGATCGCGCCGGGGGTGGTGGTGACGTGTGCGCACGTGGTGGCCGGGGCGGACGAGGTGCGGGGGCGGATCGGGGCCGGCGCGGAGTTCACGCTGACGGTGGCGGACGAGGAGCGCTACCGGTCGGCCAATGGACTGGACGTGGCGTTCCTGCGCTGCGCGGCCGAGGCACCGCATGTGCTCACGTCACCGGCCGCCACCCTCGGCGACCGGCTCCGGGCCTTCGGTCATCCGAAGGGCGACTACCCGGCGGGACAGTGGGCCGCGCTCGAGTACCAGGGCGACTCGCGCCTGAGTTTCGAGGACGCCATCGCCATGCCCCGGGGCTACGGCGTCCCCGTCGGCGAGGGCTTCAGCGGCAGCCCGGTGGTGAACGAACGCACCGGCGCGGTCTGCGGAATGCTGGCGCGGTCCAACAAGGCGGGCAGCGCCCACCTGGTCCCCGTCACCGAGATCCTGACCCGCTGTTCGGTGCCGTCGGCACCGGTCGACTGGCTGGGCAGGCTCACGGACGACCAGTTGCGGGCGGGCGGCTTTCGGTATCCGGGTGCGCTGGTGCGTGACTACCTGGCCGCGGCCCGTGATGCGACCGACGAGCACCCGTACGCCTCCCTCCTCACCGACGTCGGGCACATCCCGCTCTCGACCGTCTACGTCCGCCAGGAGGCTTCGCCCACCGGCGACGCTCCGACCCGCCGCTCCCGGCGCGATGATCTGACGGCGGCCACCAGCGTGCTGGACACCGGCCGCCACGTCCTCTTCACGGGCGGGGCCGGATCCGGCAAGTCGAGCGTGCTGCGCCGGCTGACGTTCACGGCGGCGTCCGAGTGGCTCGGCGATCCGGCGAAGGCGCCGTCGTATCTGCCGGTGCGGGTGACGGCGGAAGCGCTTCTGGGGCTGCCGTTCGCCGAGGCCCTGTCGGGGGCCGTGGGGCGGGACCTGCCCGGGCTGCGACGGTCGCTGCCGCCGGAGCTGTTCGAGGCCGCCCCGATGCCTGAGGTGGACTGGCTGGTCTGCGTGGACGGTCTGGACGAGGTGCTGGATCCGGAGCACCGCGGCCGGGTCATCCAGTTGATCCAGCGGTGGGCCCGAGAGCCGTATCTGCGGTTCGCGGTGGCCAGTCGGTCGCTGGTCATGGCGGAGATGGACCGGCTGGACGCGCTGCGGCGGTATGCGCTCCTGCCGTTCGACGAGACCGCGATGCGGGGCGTCGCCGAGGCGTGGTTCACGGTGCTGAAGGTGCCGGACGCGGTGCGGCAGGCGGGCAGACTGGTGGCGAGCCTGCGGCAGGGGCGGCTCAGCGAAGCGGCACGGAATCCGCTGTACCTGACCATGATCTGTGTGGTCGCGGCGAGCGCGGACCTGCCGCGCAACCCCGCCGAGTTGTACAGGCAGTTCGTGCGCATCCTGCGGGACAAAGGCGCGCGGCGGCTCAGGCGCGGTGATCCGAGGGTGGACGGCATTACGCCAGAGCTGCTGGACGCGGTGCACGACGTACTGCGTCAGGTGGCCGAGTCGAGACAGGGTGGAGACGCGCGGCCACTGCTCGATCAGACACTGGAGCGCCTCGACACGGCCTTCCCTGGCGTGGCAGCCTCCAAGGACCTGGTCTTCCGTGCCCTCGCCTTCACCGGGTTGGTCACCGAGCGCGGTGGGGAACTGGTCTTCCCGCACCACACCATCCAGGAATATCTGGGCGCAGGTGCGATCGCCGACCGGCTGAACCCGAAGGAGCCGGAGGCGCTCGCGATCGTACGCGAGGCGATCGCGTCCGAGCGCCCCAATGTGGTCCTCTTCCTGGCCGCGCGCTGGCACGAGAAAGGCATGTCGCTCGACGAATTCCTGCGCACCGTCGTGGAGGTGGGCGGCTGGCGCGATCTGTTGCTGTGCGCCACGATTCTGAGTGACGGCCTGGTGATCGACGAGGGGCTGAAGGTCCGCTTCACCAGAGCGGTGCTCAAGCTCGACGGCCGGGATGTGGCAGTCGGTGATCTCAAGGCCGATACGGTACTCGACCGGTTGTACGCCATCCTCGACCCGCGTGATCTGACGTCGATCGTCCGCGATCCGGACGTTCCGCACGGTCCGCGGCTCAACGCGTTGAAGCACTGCGTGCCACGCGGTGTCGAGCGAGCCGCCGAACTGGCCGCGGAGTTCGCCGAAGGGGCGGATCTCCCCGCTTCCGCGCGCATCGTGGCGGCGCGGCTGCTCGCCGATGCCGGTGAACGGCCGGCTGCCTGCCGCATCCTCACGGCCATCGCGCGCGACCCCGACCACCTGCCGGAGATGAGGTTCAAAGCGGCGGAGTTCCTGCACAAGCTGGATCGTCAGGCCGGTACCGAAGTGCTCGCGGATTTCCTGGGGACCGTCGACGCGTTCCAGCAGAACATCGAACTCAGCTTGGGGCTCCTGAATTCGTCCACTGACCGCGCCTGCCGGACCGTCATGGCCGAGGCGCTCTCGGCCAATGAAACGCTGACCCGCACCCATCCGCACAGGTGCCGGTACCTAGTGAGCAGCCTGCTGTCCATGGAGCGGCCGGAACTGCTGGAGGACTTCAGCCAGGACTCCACGCTTCCCGTACACATTCGCTACATGGCCGCATTGGCCCTGATCAGGAAGCGAGACTCGGCGGACGCAGTCTGGGAGGCAATGAGTTCCGACATTCTCCGCCACCCGGACGCGTCCGACGACGCGGTCGAGGCAACGATCGACAGCTGTCGGGACCCCTCCCTCGTGGAGATCGCGGCCCGCAATGGGCGGCTTGCCCTCTCCACGCGCATCATGGCTGCGCAGCGCCTCGTGCACCTCGGTGCACGAGCTGCGGCCGCCGAGTGTGCGCGGGATCTCGAGGACGCCCCGGATTGGCAGGAGTGGGCCGTCCAGTTGTCCGATGTGTTCCGGGAACTGGGCGAGGGATTCCGGGCGAGGCGACTGCTGTTGGATGTCTTCGGCGATCCGGAGCAGGCCACCCACGATCGCCTCTCGTGCGCCGCCCCTCTCGTCGAGCTCGGAGAGTCACCGCATGTGCACGAGGTCCTGTCCCGGCTGGCCCAGGACAGCGGCATCGCCGCGGACGACCGGCTCTCCGCGATCCGCGCACTCCGTCAGGTGGATCCCGCCGCTTCGGTGCGTCTGCTGACCGACATGGCGGCCGATCCGGCCATGCCCGGAGCCGTGCGCCTCGACGCTGCGATGCGCCTCCTCAAGGCCGGCCACCGGAACACCGCTTCGGATCTGCTGCGCCGGGTCGCCCAGGATCCGTTCTCCGGCATGGCGCGGCGTATCCAGGCCCTCAGCGCCCTGGCCGAGGTCGACATCCGTGCGGCCTCCGAGACACTGCACCGGCTCATGGACGAGTCCGGGCTGACGGCAAAGGACCAGTGGAGGGTGCTCGACCTCGCTGACGCGCTCGTCCCCGACGCGACACTCCGCGAACGACTCGATGCGCTGCTCGGCGACACCACGGTCTCCCCGGACGAGTTCCTGGGCATCGAGGTCGCGTACTTCCGGCATCGCACGGCCGCGGTTCCCCTCATCCGGCGAACGCTCGGCCATATCGTGGACGCCCCGGACACCGAGCCGGGTACCAGGGCCCTCGCCGTGGCACGTTCCTTCGGGCTGATCCCCTACACCCGGTGGAAGGAGCTCATGGCCGGTCTGTCCTCCGACCCCCTGCACCGTCTCAGCCTGCATGCCGGCACCGGCGGACTCGGCTCTTCCGGTGTCTACTCCGGAACCTGGGAATACCTGTCGTACGAGCGGGACTCGGACACGGTCACTCCCGTCCTCGGTGCTCTCGCGGAGGTGGATGCCCTGACGGCCGTCGAAGAGTGGATCGAACTTCTGTCATTGCGTCGCCCGGAAGCAGTCAAGGAACTGAGGCAACTGTCGTACGTCGTGCACAGAAGCCGCCTCCGCGATCAAGCTGACGGCCTGCTCCTGGCCTGGGCCAGGGACCCGGAGGCCTCCGTGTCCGACAGAATCGCCGCAGCCGAACTCGCCGAAGGCGCCGGCCGGGCCTCCTGGTACCGCCTCAGCGTCGACGAGTCCACACCCGCCCGACTCCGTACGGCGATCTGCGAGCACCTCCCGGGCTGCGGCGCGTACAACCGCATCCCCCTCCTCCGTACCCTGGCAACAGACCCCGCCACCGACATCCGCGCCCGAGCCACCGCCGCCGCCCTCCTCGCCGAGGACCTGGGTGAGGAAGGCCGCCGCATCCTCCAGGAGATCTCCGGCCCGCAGACCACCGACCCCGAAGCCCACCTCGCCGCGGCCGCGGCCTGGAAGAGACTGGACATCGGCCGCGAAGCCGTGGCCGCCTGTCGCCGAGTCCTGGACGACGAGCGAGCGGACCCGGCTCAGCGCACCACCGCAGCCGGTGAACTCATCAACTGGCCAGCTCTGCGCAGCCGTGCGAAGGAAGCGTTGGTCGCGTTGCTCAACGCGCCCGAGGTCCCCGTCGCCACCCGCATCACAGCGGCCGAAAAGCTGCTCACGGCCCGCGAGTCCGCCGAGGCCCACCTCGGTCTCCTCCGTCTCTCCCGCACCTCCGGGCCAACCGCCTCCGAGCGGAAGCGCATCACAGCCCTGCTCCCGCCCGACCTCGCCGGCTAGACGGACGCCGACCGGAACAGCGCGAACCGGGCCAGCCGTACCTCCCCCCTGGCCGCCGTCACCCGCACCCGCCATCGCCGTGCCCGTACCGGCTGGGCGAGCCGCAGGATGCGGCTGGCACCGACCGTGCCGGCGGTGACCACCGTGGACCACGTGCCGTCCGCATACACCTCGACGGCGAACGCCTCGACCTGCTGCCCGTACCGGATGTCCTCCGCGAGCCGGATCCGGTCCACCTCCAGCTCGCGGCCCAGGTCGAGGGTCACCCGTCCCTCGCCGACGGTCCTGCGCGCACCGCGCGCCACGTCCTCGGGCAGTTCCCGGTCCACCCGTTCCCGGAACTCGCGCAGCCGGACCACGTCCGTGTCGTGCAGCAGGCCGTCCGTGTCCGGCGGGACGTTGAGCAGCAGGACCGCGTTACGGCCGACCGAGCCGAAGTAGATCTCCGTCAAGTCATCCACGGATTTCGGGAGTTGGTCCGGGTGGTAGAACCAGCCGTCCCGGATGGAGACATCGCACTCGGCCGGCCACCACTGGAGGTAGTCGGTCTTCGGCCGGGCCGCGACCAGCGCGGCCCGGCTGCCCTCGTCTGCGGTGTCGTAGGAGAGCGCCCAGTCCGTGCGGCCGTACTGGTTCTCCTTGACCGGGATGACACTCCACTCGTTCTCGCGGGCCAGGCCGCCCTCGTTGCCGACCCAGCGCACGTCGGGACCGGCGACGGCGATCGACGCGTCGGGGGCGAGCGTGCGCACCAGTGTGTACCAGCTGTCCCAGTCGTAGTTCTCCACCTTGTCCGGCGGGATGTGGCCGAGGCGGCGAAGGAGCGTAGTACGTCGCCGTGACCGCCCTGCCAACTGCTCGGCGCCACCGTGTGGTCGGTGTAGCGGGACGGGTAGAGGACGAAGCCGTCGTGGTGTTTGACGGTGAGGATGGCGAGCCGGAAGCCGCCGTCGCACAGGGCGCGGGCCCACTGGTCGGTGTCGAGGCCGGCAGGCTGGAAGACGTTCGGGTCCTCGTCGCCGATGCCCCACTCCAGACCGGTGAAGGTGTTCACGCCGAAGTGCAGGAACGCGGTGCGTTCCAGCCGCTGCCAGGCGATCTGGCGTGCGGTGGGGCGGACTTGGGCGGCCTTGCGGACCAGTTCCGCCGGGGAGTCGTCGGGGCCGACGGGGATGCGGGAGCGGTCGGTGTCCGCGGCGGCCGGGAGGACCGGCAGGCCGCCCGTCACCGCCAGGGCTGCGGCCGAGGTGACGAAGACGCGTCTTGAGAGATCCATGGGCGTGCTCCTCGGGTCAGGAAAGGTGCCAGAGGGCAGGGGTGCGCTGGTCCGGCGGGTACTGGACGAGCCGGCCGTCGTCCGTCACGGTCACGGCCATCCGGGTGATCGCGTTGGTCAGGTGATAGCCGTCGGCCGTGGGCTCCAGCTCCCAGCGCTGCAAGGTGTTCTCGCTGTCGCAGGGTTGCCAGGTCGCCTCGACGCCGGGCTGGAGCGGGACGTTGAGCGTGAGCTTGCCGCCGCGTATCTCCAGGCAGCCGCCGGCGGTGCGCAGGGTCGTATAGCCGTCGGCGGTACGCGCCACTTCCGCCGGGTACGACACGCCGTCCGCCCGGAAGGTGTACGTCCCGTCCGGCACCGGCACCTTCGTCAGGTCCCGCCGACCGGGCGCGTGCCCGACTGCCGTACCGCGCGCCGTGAACTGTGCGTAGGTGGCGTCGGGGTGGGGATCGCCCCAGGTGGCCTGGGGCGATGTGGCGCAGGGCGGGCCAGAGTTCGGCCGCGACCTCGTTCTCCGTCTGGCCCCGGCCGTTGTCGGGCCAGAGGCTGATCTTCGCGCCGGTGACGCCGGCGGAGGAGGTGAGCTTCTCGCCCTCGAAGGAACGGGGGTCCCAACTCTGGTCGTAGAGCGCCTCGGTGTCGCTGTGGAAGCCGCCCCGGACGAGGTAGAGGGAGTACGACGCGTTCATCACCGCATAGCCCTGGGCGAAGAGTCGGCTCGGCTTGACCGCTACGTTCAGCCAGTGCTCGACCGTCGTCCCGGCGGCCACCGGGACGGTGTTGGCGCCGGTGAGGCCGTCGTTCCAGATGCGCAGCCGCTTGCCCTTGCTCGCCGCGTAGGCCTTAACGCGGTTGACGAAGTCGACGTACGCGTCCTGCGGGGTGGCGTTCGGTCCGTACTTCTCCTGCGCGTACTTCAGCATCTGCGGGTACTTGGCGTAGTCGGAGCCGAGCATGTACTCGTCGGCGCCCATGTGCCAGGACTTCGCGGTGAAGACCTGGGCGTACTCGTCCATCAGGCTGGTGTAGTAGTCGAAGGCGGCCTGCTGGGTGACGTCGAGCCGGGCGGGCTGCTTGATGCCGTCGGAGTCGGTGAGCTGGAGGTCGGGGCGGTTCTCGATCCACGGGTCCATGTGTCCCGGGGAGTTGATCTCGGGGATGATCTCGACGTGGTACCGGTCGCCGAGGGCGACGAGTCGCCGTATCTCGTCCTTCGTGTAGTAACCCCACGTGTCGGCCTCGGGATGGGCGTCGCTCTTCACCTTCAGCTCCAGGAGCAGCTGGTTGAGCTTGTGGTACGCCATCTCACGGACGAGGTCCTCCAGCCAGGGCAGGGAGACCTGGATGTAGCAGGCGCAGACGCCGACGCCCCCCTCGCGGTAGCGCGGTACGTCGGTCGTGTGCCCGGCGGGGAGCCGGTCGCCCTGGGTGAGGAGTTGAAGGAGGGTGCGGGTGCCGTAGAAGGCGCCGGTCGCGGTGGCACCGGTCACCGACAGCCGTCGGCCGGAGCTGAGTTCGTAGCCCTCGGTACCGAGCGTGGGCCGTGCCGACGGGCGGACGTCGATGACGATGTCGCCCGGGCGGGACGCACCCGCGACGACCGGGACCACGCCATGTCCGGCCGCGCGAAGATCGTCGGCGAGGGTATCGGCAACCTTGCGTTCGGCGGCGCCGGAGGCGACAAGACGCGTATCCGAGTCGAACGTGTAACTCCCCAACTTCGGCGTCCAGTTGATCAGCGCGGGCACGGTGACCGGCGGGGCCGCCTGCCGCTGGTGTGCGACCGCCGGGGTCGGCGCCGCCAGCAGCGTCAGTGCCGCCACGGCGCCGAGCAGGCGCAGCACTCTCCCGCCGAGTGCCTCAAGCATGCCATTCGACCTTGAACACCCACACGTGCCGTCCCGCCCGCCGGGCCGCCTCGGGCACGTCGATGACGAGCGAGCCGTTGCTGACGGTCCAGGTCAGCGGCCGGTGGTAGCCGAGCATGGTCACCTTGTCACCGGCCCGGACCGGCACGGGTGCCTCGACGGTGAGCTTGGCGCCGGGCCGGGTCAGGGAGTGGATGTAGAAGGCCTCGTTCGGGCGGACCGTGAACCGCAGGTCCTCGCCGAGCTGGCCCATGCGCGACCAGTACGTGGTGCCGTAGATCGCCTCTCCGTTGACCGCGAGCCAGGCGCCGGTCTCCCGCAGCCGGGTCTGCATGACCTCCGGGATGGTGCCGTCGGCGCGGGGGCCGATGTCGAGCAGGAAGTTGCCGTTCTTGGAGACGATGTCGACCAGGCTGTGCACGACCTCCTCCGCGGTCATGTAGGCGTCGTCCGGGGTCGCCCGGTTGTAGCCGTAGCTGCGCGGGTCGAGACCGCGGCTGGCCTCCCACTTGGCGACGACCGTGTCGGCGTACGTCGTGTACTCGGGCGTGGTGAAGTCGTGGAAGCCGATGCCCGAACGGTCGTTGACGGTCACGTCGACCGGACGGGCCCGGTTCTTGGCGTGGTTGAAGTACTCGGCGAGGACGTGGACGCTGTCGTTCGCGCCGCCGATGTCGCACCAGATGATCTCCGGGTCGTAGCCGTGGATCAGTTCGAGCATCTGCGGGGCCTGGAAGTCCCGTACGTAGTCCTTGCCGGAGGTGTATCCGGTGTAGGGCAGCGGCTCCAGCGTGTACGGGTTGCGCGGGGCGTGTCCCATCCAGGGGTTGTCGGGGTTGAACCACTCGGGCATGGAGAAGTAGAGGCCGCGGTGGAGTTCGGGGGTGTGCCGTCGGGACGCCTCGAAGAGCTCCTTGACCAGGTCCCGTCTCGGGCCCATCTGCACGGCGTTGCGGTCGGAGAGCTTGGTGTCCCACAGGGCGAAGCCCTCGTGGTGCTTGGAGGTCAGTACATGGTACTGGGCACCGGCGTCCCGGAACAGCTCCACCCACGCCCGCGGGTCGAACTTCTCGGCGGTGAAGCGCGGGATGAAGTCGTCGTAGGCGAAGTCCTCGCCGTAGGTGTCCCGGTGGTAGGCGTAGGTGGGGTTGTTCGGGTCCTGCATCTGGTCCCAGTACCACTCGGCGTACTGGACCCCGACCGGCGCCCACGCGGGCACCGAGTAGACGCCCCAGTGGATGAAGATGCCGAACTTGGCCTCGTTGAACCAGTACGGGGCCTGATGACCGGACAACGAGGTCTCGGTGGGCTGGTAGTCGGCGGTCCCGATTGTCAACGAGCGTTTACTGGACGTCACTTGGGTGCCGCGTCCGTGCACGCTCACCGTGCCGTCGCGCTCGGTGCCCGGCGCGGTGCCGGTGCGGCTGCGGATGCCGACGCGGACGCGTGCCTGTTCGCCGGGGTCGAGGCGGCGGATGCGGGCGGGCTCGACGGTGCGGGCGCCGGGGACGTCGACGCGTACGGACACCGCGTCGCGGGCCAGGATCGCGACGGTGCCCGCGTTGACGACGGTGGCCTCGACGCTCTGGGCGCCGGTCGCGTCCAGCAGGGAGCCTGTGGAGCGGGCGTCGCGCAGAGCCAGCGCCCGCCCCTGGGCGACCGGCTGGAGGGAGAGCGCGAAGACGTGCAGGGCGGTCTTGCCGGCCTCGGCCGGGTTGGTGACCGGCAGGGTGAGGGCGACGGCCTCGCGCTGCGGGTCGATCCACACCTCCGAGGTGCCGATCCCGACACTGTGCTGGTCCTTGCCGCCGTCCGGCTGGTAGCGGTACGGCGCCGCCAACGGGCCGCCCACCGCGTACCAGTCGCCGCCGCTCAGGCCGGCCGTGGTGGTCGTCCCGTCGGCGTAGTGGACGGTGGCCCGGCCGGAAGCGGTGCCGTAGCTGCCGGCGGTGAGGAAGACGGCGGACAGGTAGTGCCCCTTGGGCAGGTCGACGCGCTGGCCCAGCGCGACAACGTTGTTCTTGGCACCCGGCGTCGCGGCGGGGAAGTCGAAGGGGATGCCGTCGACCTCGATACGGCCGGCCGGGAGTTCCTCGCCCGGGAACGTGTAGCCGGAGCCGTCGAAGTCACCGCCCCTGGCGTCGGCGATGTCGATGCCGTCGTTGTCGTAGAGGGAGTCGAGCGGTACGGGGACCGCAGCGGGGACGGGGACCCATGGCGACGCGGCACCCGCATCGGCCGACCCGGCGGCGCGAGCCTCGGCAGGCTCGGCGGCGTGGGCCTGGGTCGTCGCGGCGAGCGGCAGCGCGGCCGCGGCGGCGACTCCCGCGGCGGCCCCCAGGACCTGGCGTCTTGGATAGGGAGACATGCTCATGCGCGGCTCCATTCATCGGATGTCTGATGATTGAGCGGGCCCAGAAGCCTGTCAATGGGGCGCGCATGGGCGGGAGTTGAGAAAGTGGTCGGAGGACCTGGGGGAACAGCACAGACGCCGACGGCCGGCCCTCGGCACACCCCGCCCGCGCGTCCGGGGGCGGATGCTCTCGACGCGAAGCCCGCGGCGGGGCAGAGTGCCCTTCGTACCGACGAGTAAGCCTCTCTCCCGCACCACCAGGAGCGCCTGTGACCAGCTGGGTCGGCCGGACCGCCGCCGAAATCGCCGCCGCCGTACGCGAGAAGCGGGTCACGCCCCGCGAGGTGGTGGCCGAGCATCTGGAGCGGATCGCGCGGCTGGACGGACGGATCGGCGCGTTCCGGAAGGTCCGGGCCGATGCGGCGCTCGCCGAGGCGGACGAGGTCGCGGCCCGCGCCGACCTCGACGAACTTCCCCTCGCCGGTGTGCCGTTGGCCGTGAAGGACAATCTGGCGGTGCGCGGCGAGGCACATCTGGACGGTTCGGCCGCGACACCGGACACACCCGCCGACGCCGACCATGCCACCGTGGCCCGGCTGCGGGCCGCGGGCGCGGTGGTCGTCGGGCTGACGAACGTGCCCGAACTGTGTGTCTTCGGTACCACCGACGGAGTCCACGGCGTCACCCGCAACCCGTGGGACACCCAGCGCAGCGCGGGCGGCTCCTCGGGCGGCAGCGCGGCCGCGGTCGCCGCCGGGCTGGCGCCGATCGCTCTCGGCAACGACGGCATGGGCTCGCTGCGCATCCCGGCGGCCAACTGCGGTCTGGTCGGCATCAAGCCGGGGTTCGGGGTGGTCCCGGCCGGGATCGGCCACGGCGACTGGTTCGGCATGTCGGAGAACGGGCCGCTGGCGACCAGCGTCGAGGATGTCCGGCTGGTGCTCTCGATCCTCGCGGGCAAGGGGTTCGAGAACACCACGCAGGGCGCTCCTCTGAAGATCGCCGTCTCGCGGCGCAGCCCCCTGGTCGGGACGACCGTCAGCAGGCCGTATACGAACGCGGTGGCGCAGGCGGCCGGACTGCTGGCGGGGGCCGGGCACCAGGTGCGGCGCGCCGAGCCGCCGTATCCGGCGTCGATCGGTGTCACCGCGCTCCGGCACTGGACCGCGGGGACGGCCGTGGACGCGGCCGACCTGGACCCGGCGCTGCTGACCCGGCGGACCCGGGTGCACGCGGCGATCGGCCGCCGCTTCCTGAGCGGGGTCCGGGCGAGCGACTCCCGCGAGCGGCTGCGCGCCCGGCTCACCCCGTTCTTCGCCGAGTACGACGTGCTGCTCACCCCGGCGCTGGCGCGCCGCGCCCCGGAGGCGGCCCCCTGGCACGAGCGCGGCTGGCTGCGCAACGCGCTGGCCGGCTCCAACTACTCGCCGCTGACCCCGGCCTGGAACCTCACCGGCTGGCCGGCGATGTCGGTGCCGTTCGGCACGCTGTCCTCGGGCGCCCCGTGCGCCGTACAGCTGGTGGGCCGGCCGGGCTCGGAGGCGGTCCTGCTGGAGGTGGCCCGGACACTGGAGACCCTGCGGCCGTGGCAGCGGACGGCACCCGTCGGCTAGGACTTCTTCGGCTCAGCCTTCTTCGGCCGACTCATCTTCGGCCAGGGCTTCTTCGCTGAGCCCTCTTCGGCTAGGGCTTCTTCGGCTCCGTCATCCGGCGGGCCGTCTCGACGACCGCCGCGCGGTGCAGGGCGAGACGCTCCTGCGGCCAGGACTCGCTGACCTCCCTGGGGTCGACCCCCTCGGCGGCCCAGAACCAGGCCTGGGCCGCGGCGAGCACCATGGTCAGCAGGTCGTCGGGCGCCATGTCCCCGTCGAGGTCGCCGCGCCCCTGCGCCTCGGCCACCAGTGCCACCTTGTCGCGGAACGCGTCGTGTTCGAGTCCGGTGGCGGAGGGGCGCTCCAGCAGCTTCCACAGCCGCAGGCGCATCAGGTCGGGCCGTGCCACCAGGTGGTCGAAGATCGCGCCCGCGTAGCCGGGCAGGTTCTCGACGTCGAACGGCACGGATTCGGCGCCCGCCGTCATCGCCCGCCGCAGCACCTCGTCGAAGAGCTGCTCCTTGTTGCCGAAATAGACGTAGATCAGCCGCTTGTTCGCCCCCGCGGCCTCGGCTATCCGGTCCACCCGGGCACCGGCGATGCCGTAGGCGGCGAATTCGCTGAAGGCGGCGTCGAGCAGCCGGGCCTTGGTGGCGCTGGAATCGCGTGACATGCCCACCACCCTACCAAGTAACTATCTAGTTATTGACATCCCTCGCGGTCGGGTCTACGGTCAGGGTATCTATCCAGTTAGTTATGGAATCGAGGAAACCTCACCATGGAACAGCGCGCACTCGGCGATCAGGGCCTGACCGTCGGCGTCCAGGGCCTCGGCCTCATGGGCATGAGCGTCTTCTACGGCGCCACCGACGAGACCGAGTCCCTGGCCACCATCGACCGGGCGCTGGAGCTCGGCGTCACCCTGCTGGACACCGCCGAGAGCTACGGCCCCTTCGTCAACGAGCAGTTGCTCGGCAAGGCCCTGGCCGGACGCCGTGAGGCCGCCGTGGTCGCGACCAAGACGGGGGTCGAGATCACCGACGACGGCCGGATGGTCGGCCTCAACGGCAGGCCTGAATACGTGCGCCACGCACTGGAGCGCTCGCTGCGGCACCTGGGCACCGACCGCGTCGACCTCTACTACCTGCACCGGATCGACCCCCAGGTGCCCATCGAGGAGACCGTCGGCGCCCTGGCGGAGCTGGTCGCCGAGGGCAAGATCGGGCACATCGGCCTGTCCGAGGCCTCCGCGGGGACCATCCGGCGGGCCCACGCCGTCCACCCGGTCACCGCCCTCCAGATCGAGTACTCGCTCTTCGAGCGCGGCATCGAGCACGACGGTGTCCTGGACACCCTCAAGGAGCTGGGCATCGGCCTGGTCGCCTACTCCCCGCTCGGCCGCGGCTTCCTGTCCGGCGCGATCACCAGCCCGGACGACTTCGCCGAGGACGACTGGCGCCGTACCGACCCGCGCTTCCAGGGCGAGAACTTCGGCCGCAACCTCGACGTCGTCCGCGAGGTCCGCCGGATCGCGGCCGAGAAGAACGTCACTCCCGGTCAGCTCGCCCTCGCCTGGGTCCAGCAGCAGGGCGGGGTCGCCATCCCCGGCACCAAGCGCCGCCGCTACCTGGAGGAGAACGTCGCCGCGACCGAGGTGACGCTCACCGCCGCCGACCTCGCCGCCATCGAGGCGGTCGCCCCGCACGGCGCGGTCGCCGGCGACCGCTACGCGCCCGAGCACATGGGCACCCTCAACGGCTGAGCGCCCGCCGTCCCGGACCCGCAGCGATTCAGAAGGAAATTCACGACCATGCCCCAGCCCGCCAAGCGTTCCCGGATCTCCGTCGGCGACACGACGATCACCTATCTGCCCGACGGTTTCGGCGCCCACAACCCCGACACCCTCTTCCCCGGCGTGGACTGGACGACGCGCCCCGGCCATCTCGACGACGGGCAGTTGATCCTCACCTTCGGATCGTTCCTGATCCAGGCCGGGTGCCAGCGGATCCTGGTGGACCTGGCCACCGGGAAGATCGATGTGGACGTGCCCGGCGTCGCTCACCTCGAAGGGGGCGCGCTGCTCAGGAACCTCGCCGCCGAAGGGCTGTCCGCCGCCGACATCGACACCGTCGTCTACACGCATCTGCACCTCGACCACGTCGGCTGGACCAGCGATGTCGCCCCGCTGCCCGGCACACCGGCCGCCCACGCGCCCAGCGGTCTCACCTTCACCCGGGCCCGCCACCTCATGTCGCAGGCCGAGTGGCAGTACTGGACGACGCGGGAAGCCGACCTGGGCGGACCGGACGCCGAGGCGGTGCTCAAGCCGCTCACCGGTGTCGTCGAGTTCGTCGCGGGCGGCGAGACGATCGCGCCCGGCGTGACCGTCGAGGCCACGCCCGGTCACACCCCCGGCCATCTGGCGGTCGTCGTGCGGGACCCGTCGGGCGCCGGCACCGAGGAGGTCTGGATCGTCGGGGACATCCTGCACTCCCCCGCCCAGATAGCGGACCCCGACCTGGCCTTCGCCTCCGACGTCGCTCCCGGCCAGGCCCGGCAGGTACGCGACCGGGTGCTCGGGCGGCCGGACACGGTGATCGCCGCCGGGCACTTCACGGACGAGGTGTTCGGCCGGGTCACCCACGAGGGCGACAACCAGCGCTGGACTCCCGTCGCCGACACGCCGGCGTCCCGGTAACCGGGCCGGACGCCGCCCGTGCAGAACCACCTCTCACCTCAGGAGACACACCTCATGTCCGTACCCGCAACCCCCCACACCTTCAGCACCTTCAGCTCCACCACCACCGCCGCCGAGGCCGTCGACGGCGCCGACCTGCACGGCCGATGGGCCGTGGTGACCGGCGCCAGTTCCGGGATCGGAGTGGAGACGGCCCGTGCGCTCGCCTCGGCCGGCGCCGACGTCACCCTGGCCGTGCGCGACACCGCCGCGGGCGACCGCGTGGTGGCCAGGCTGGAGGCCGAGCTGCCGCCCGGGGCGGGGAAGCTGACCGTGGGACGGCTCGACCTGGCCGACCGGTCGACGGTCGCCGCCTTCGTGGCCGGCTGGCATGGCCCGCTGCACATCCTGGTCAACAACGCCGGAGTGATGGCGCCGGCGGAGATCACCCGCACCCCGGACGGCCGGGAGCAGCAGTTCGGCGTCAACCATCTCGGCCACTTCGCCCTCACCACCGGCCTGCACGCGGCGCTCGCGGCGGCGGACGGCGCGCGGATCGTCTCGGTCAGCTCCACCGGCCACCTCTTCTCGCCCGTCGTCTTCGACGACCTGGACTACCGGTTCCGCCCCTACGACCCGTGGACCTCCTACGGTCAGTCGAAGACCGCCAACATCCTGTTCGCCGTGGCCGCCGCCGAGCGCTGGGCCGACGACGGCATCACCGCCAACGCCCTGATGCCGGGCAACATCGCCGACACCAACCTGGCCCGGCACATGGACATGC
This sequence comes from Streptomyces sp. NPDC054813, assembly GCF_053611365.1. Taxonomy (NCBI): domain Bacteria; kingdom Bacillati; phylum Actinomycetota; class Actinomycetes; order Kitasatosporales; family Streptomycetaceae; genus Streptomyces; species Streptomyces sp. NPDC054813. The sequence goes on from NZ_JBSHAF010000001.1 coordinate 146,950, forward strand.
AGCAGGTCGCCGACTTCATCGCCTCGGGCGAACTCACGCTGCCGCCGCAGAAGACGGTGGAGCAGGGTGCCGCGACCTCGGTGCTGCTGGCCGCCTCCCCGACGGTGGCGGGCGTCACCGGCCGCTACTACGAGGACTGCGCGGAGGCCGAGCCGGTCACCGAGCGGGCCGGTGCCGTCGGCGGGGTCGCGCCGTACGCCCTGGACCGGGACAACGCGGCCCGGCTGTGGGCGGTGTCCGAGGCGCTCGTGGCGTGACCGCGCTCAGAGTGCGCGGTACATGATGTGCAGGCCGACCCGTCCGTGGCTCGGATGGTCGAAGGCCTCCGGGACCGTACCGATGATCCTGAAGCCGAGGGAGGTCCACAGGGCCACTGCGGGGTTGGTCTCGACGACGGCGTTGAAGACCATGGACCGGTAGCCGTGCGCCCGGGCCTCGGCCACGACGTGTTCGGCCAGGGCCCGCCCGATGCCCAGGCCGCCCCGGTCGGGGTTGACCATGAAACCGGCGTTGGCGACGCCCGCGGCGGGGCCCCCGTAGTTCGGGGTGAGGTAGGCGGAGCCGACGACGGCTCCGGTGGGGTCCTCGGCGACGTAGACACGCTTCGCCGGGCTCATCCACAGGGCGCGGGCCGCCTGCTCCGAGGTGTCGGGGTCCCAGCCGTACGTCTCGGCGGCGGCGACGATCCGGTGCCAGAAGGGCCAGATCTGCGGCCAGTCGGCCGCGGTGGCTGCTCTGATCAACATGGGCGTGAGTCTCGCACGCCCATGCGCATCGGCGATCGCGACAGGACTGACCGGCCGGTCAGTCCACGCTGGGCAGGATGTGGGGCTCGGCGAGGTCCTCCTCGTACCCCGCGAGGCGGATCGGGGCGGACCGGGCCCACACGTCGAGGCTGCCGAGCTGTCCGGGCCGGCTGCCCGCGCGCTCCGTGCGTTCCTTGGGGCGCTGCTCGCGATTCGTCTTCTCAGGTGTCACCGCGCACTCCTTATGTGTCGGTCACCCTCGGGGCGTACCGGACGGTCTGCGTTCCGGTGCCGGGCGCCCGCTCGGGTCTGGGTGGAAGGCCGGTTCGGACGCGGTGGCGCCGGTAACTCACAAGAGAGCAGGCCGTTGTCGACCGGCTTGTCCCGGGACGGACCTTGGGTGTGGGTGGGACCCCTTGCTGCTGTCCGTCCCCTATAGATTAACCAAATGAGCGCAGGTCCGCTCGATAGGGAGTGCAAACAAGGTGTAACTATCGCGAGTCGCTCCGTACTTCGGGCGCCCGCAAATACACCTGTTCGTAACATGATGCCCCGTTTAGACTCCGCCCGCTCGACCCAAGTGAGCGAACACTCGTTCGATCGGGCAGGCGCCGCTCCCTCACGGGCCGTGCAGTTCAGGTTGCGTTGGCCGGGTCGAAAACTCGACATGATCCGATGGCACAGGACAACGGCTGTCTCGCGGAAGGACTGACGCATGGAGCTGCGCAGCGTCGAGGAGCTGATGGATCTGCTGTACGCCTGTCGGCACCAGCGCGCCCTGCGCACCGCGGCCCTGCTGCGCCGCAGCCGCCCCGCCGACAAGGAGCTCCAGGTCGCGGGCCTGGTGCACGGCATCGAGGAACTGCTGGGCCCCGCCGACGGCGCCGCACAGGCGGTGCGGCATCTGCTCGGGGAGCGGGTCTACCGCCTGGTACGCGGGGACGGCACCCCCGCCGACGACGACGTGCTGCGACTGCGGCAGGCCGACGAGGAGAGCCGCACCGCGGGGTTCGACGCGGGCGTCCTGGAGGACTGGCGAACCGTCCTGGAACTGGTCGCGACCCGCAACTCCCGCCTCGGGGCTGTCGACTGACGGTCCGTCATGAGACGGTACGGCGATGACGTCGTCGTACGGGCTCAGGGGCAGGGCGGCCGTCGTCACCGGCGGCACGCGCGGGATCGGGCGCGCGGTCGCCGGGGCGCTCGCGGCGGCCGGGGCGCTGGTGTGCGTGAGCGCGCGGGACGCGGACGAGGTCCGGCGTACCGCCGCGGAGCTGGGCGGGACCGGCCTGGCCGGCAGCGTCGCCGAGCCGGAGCACGCCCGGGAGCTGACCCGGCTGGCGCTCGACGAGTTCGGACGCCTCGACATCATCGTCAACAACGCGGCCACCAATCGTCCCTACGGACCGCTCATGGACGCCGATCTCGGCACGTGGCGGGAGGCTTTCACGGTCAACGTCGAGGGGCCGCTGCGGCTGACGCAGTGCGCGTGGCGGGGCTGGATGCGGGAGCACGGCGGCTCGGTGGTCAACATCTGCACGGAGGGCGCGGCGCATGTCGGCCCCGACGTGGGCGCCTACGGCACCAGCAAGGCGGCACTGCTGCATCTGACCCAGCAGCTGGCGGGGGAACTGGCACCCCGGGTGCGGGTGAACTCGGTCTCGCCGGGACTGGTGCGCACGGAGATGGCCCGCTTCATGTGGGAGCCGCGCGAGCGGGAGATCGCGGCGGGGCTGCCGATGGGGCGGATCGGAGAGCCCGAGGACGTGGCGGAGGCGGTTCTGTGGCTGTGCTCGGACGCCGCGGCGTGGGTGACCGGAGCCGACTTGCTGGTGGACGGCGGTACCCGGGTACGAGCGGCACACCGGCTTGCCTGAGGGGGCGCGGGGAACTGCGCGAGCAACCACGCACGACCCGCACCGGCCCCCGACCCGCACCCCTCCTCGACCGGACCGCCGGAGGCACCCGCACACCGGCACCTGTCCGAACAGTAGGGCGCCGGTGCCGGTGGCCGCCCATGATTAAGCGGGGCCTACCACTTGCCCGGCTCGTAGTCCTTCAGGAAGACCCCGTACACGTCCTCGCCCTGCTCGCCGCGGACGACCGGGTCGTAGACGCGGGCCGCGCCGTCGATCAGGTCGAGCGGGGCGTGGAAGCCGGCCTCGGCGAGGCGCAGCTTGTCGTAGTGCGGGCGCTCGTCGGTGATCCAGCCGGTGTCCACGGAGGTCATGAGGATGCCGTCGGTCTCGAACATCTCCACCGCGCTGGTCCGCGTGACCATGTTCATGGCCGCCTTCGCCGCGTTGGTGTTCGGGTGCCCGGCGCCCTTGTAGCCGCGACCGAAGACGCCCTCCATCGCGGAGACGTTGACCACGTACGACCGTCCGCGCGCCGCCTGCTTCGCGGCCGCGGCCATGGCCGGCCGGAGCGCGCTGATCAGGATGAACGGCGAGGTGTAGTTGCAGAGCTGGGTCTCCAGGAGCTCGACCGGGGAGATCTGGTCGATGGTCTGCACCCAGGTGTTGCTGTCGACGACGTCGGGGACGAGACCGCCCGCGTCGATGGCGGTGCCGTCGAGGTGCCGGGCGACGCTGGCGTTGCCCGCGACCAGCGCCAGGTCGGCGACCTGCTGGGCGTCGAGGCCGCTGGTGCCGAGGGGCAGCGCGGCGAGACCGTCCACGGCACCCGAGTTGAAGGCGCCGATGACCTGGTGGGCGGGGAGTTCACCGGCGGGCAGCGGGGCGCTCTCGCCCTCGACCAGGGCCGCGTAGGCCGAGGGCAGCCGGCGTACGGTCTGGGTCGCGTTGTTGATCAGGATGTCGAGCGGGCCCGCCGCGGCGACCTGCTCCGCCAGGGCGACGGCCTGGGCGGGGTCGCGCAGGTCGATGCCGACGACCTCCAGGCGGTGCAGCCAGTCCGCCGAGTCCTCCATCGCCTTGAAGCGGCGGATGGCGTCCTTCGGGAAACGCGTGGTGATCGTGGTGTGCGCGCCGTCCCGCAGCAGCCGCAGCGCGATGTACATGCCGATCTTGGCGCGGCCGCCGGTGAGCAGGGCGCGCTTGCCGGTCAGGTCGGCGCGGGCGTCCCGCCTGGCGCGGTTCAGGCCGGCGCACTCCGGACAGAGCTGGTGGTAGAAGTAGTCGACCTCGACATAGCGGCTCTTGCACGTGTAGCAGGAGCGCGGGCGCTGGAGTATCCCCGCGATCCTGCCCTCCTCGGTCCGCGAGGAGGGCAGCAGGCCCTCGGTCTCGTCGTCGATACGCTCGGCGGAGCCGGTCGCGGTGGCCTCGGTGACCGCCTTGTCGTGCGCGGTCTTGGCGGCCCGGCGCTCCTGGCGGCGGCGCTGCTTGACCGTGCGGTAGACGCCGGCCGTGGCCCGGCGCACCGCGATGGCGTCCGGGTGGTCGACCTCCAGCTTGTCCAGCTCGTCGAGCACGCTGAGGCAGACGGCGAGCCGCTCCGGGTCGATGCCCGGGCCGTAGACCACCTGGTCCTCGGCCGTCGGGCCGTCCTGTGTCACCGTCATCGCGCCGCCGCTTCCCTGATCCACCAGCGGCGCTCCGACTCGCGCCCGCTTTCGAAAAGGGAATTTTACGGAGCGCCGGGCAATACCTCCAAACCCGACCGGATCATGGCTCGCAGACCGAGATCAGCGAGTCCACCTCGTCGGTCACCGCGCGGGCCAGCACATCGAGGTCCGGGACGGCGGCCGCGTCCGCGACGAGGCCGTAGTGGACCTGGTTGCGGTAGGTGGAGATGGCGACCGCGAGGGACTGGCCGGGCGCGAGCGGGGCCAGCGGGTAGACGGCCGTCAGCGGGTGACCTCCCAGGCGCAGGCCCAGGCCCGGCAGCGGGACGCTGGTGACCAGGATGTCGAACCAGAGCCGGGCGGCCTGGCCGACGAGCGGTCCGCCGAGCCGGTGCCCGAGGGCGGGCACATGGTCGGCGAGCAGCGCGACGGCACCGGCGCCCCGGTTCGGGCCGGCGTCCTTGTTGCGGACCATCGCCGTGCGGACGCGGTCGAGGCGGGCGAGCGGGTCGGGGTTGTCGACCGGAAGCCGTATCAGGTAGCCGGAGAGCCGGTTGCCCTGTGGGGTGGCGGTGCGCGGCCGGCGTTTGGAGACCGGGATCAGGGCGCGCGGGGCGACGCCCTCGGTGGGGTCGCCCCGCTCCTCCAGCCAGCGGCGCAGCGCACCGGCGACGACGGCGATGAGGACGTCGTTGACGGTGCCGCCGACGGCCTTGCGGACCCGGTGCACATCGTCGATGTCGAGGTCGACGCCGGCGATGCTGCGGGTGCCGGTCGGCTCGGACCGCAGGGCGGCCGAGGAGCTCACCCCGAGAGCGGACAGGGCGACGGAGGCGCCGATGTCCAGGGCCCGGCCCACGTCCGAGAGCGCGCCGCGCACCAGCTCGGGGACCCTGCGCAGGTCCGGCAGCGCCGGCAGCGTGCGCGGTGCCTCGATCGGGCGGGGGGCACGCTCGGGCAGGTCGAGCGGGTCCATGACCCCGGCGGCCAGCTTGAGGGCGCGCAGCCCGTCGGCGAGGGCGTGGTGGAACTTGAACAGCACCGCGAAGGACACCCCGTCCTCGCCGGGCAGCACATGCGCCTCCCACGGCGGCCGGCCGCGCTCCAGCGGGCGTTGCATCAACCGGCCGGCGACAGCCTGGAAGTCGTCGGTCGGGGCGTGCAGCCGGACGTGGTCGAGGGGATCGAAGTCCGGGGCGGTCTCGCGGGCGGCGCCGCCGAACGCGAGCGGCTGCCAGACGTCTCTGATGCGCATGCGCAGTCCGGGCACGGCGGCGGCACGGGCCGCGAGCAGGTCGGCCGCGTGGGCGCCGGCGGTCGGCGAGTGCGCCGAGAAGACGCCGAGCGCACCGAGGTGCATCGGGTGCCGGTCGGACTCGATGTTCCAGAACGCCAGATCGAGAGGGGCGAGCAGGTCATTCGCATTCATCAAAGGGGGGCCTCGCGTCGACGGACGGTGGATCAGCAGTCAAACGCCGACACCTGATTACGGTCAAGTACGATCACGCTACGCTCAGTTAACAGCAGATTAAGCCCCGCCTCCCCCGAAAGAGACGGGACTCATGGGACACCTGAGGTCATCTCAGCGCCGGTGGCGCCGCCTGGGGTGACGTACCCCACTCTGACGGGCGCGGGCCGACCGTGAACGCCAGCGAGCGCAGGGTGCGCAGCGAACCGTTCGTCAGATAGGTCCGGCCGTACTCCGATCCGTCGACCCGGGCGGTCTGGACGTACCGGTCGGCGGCCGAGGTGCCGGGCGCGGTCACCGTGAAGCCGCCGCTCGGCCAGTAGCGGCGGTCGAGGCGGACGTCGACCCGGTCGAAGACGGGCGTCGACAGGCCCCACGTGCCGTATCCCGGCTGGACGGGGAAGAGACCGATGGACGACAGCACGTTCCAGGCGGACATGGTGCCGAGGTCGTCGTTGCCGGTCATCCCGGACGGCCCGTCGGTGAAGAGGGTGAGCGCCGCGTGCACCACGTCGGTGGTCTTCCAGGGCTGGCCGGTGGAGAGGTAGGTGTACGGGGCGATGAGGTCGGGCTCGTTCATCGGGTTGTAGACGGCCGCGCGGTAGTAGTCGTAGGCGTTGCCGTGCACCCAGACCTCGCGCGCGGTCTTCTCCGGGTCGGCGAGCAGCCTGTCGTAGGCGAAGAAGGAGTCGAGCCGACGGTTGGTGGCGTGCTCGCCGCCGATCAGGGAGATCACCCCGGGCAGGTCCTGCGGGACCAGCCACTGGTACTGCCAGGCGGTGCCCTCGTGGAAGCCGATGCCGCGGGCCGGGTCGGGGTCGCCGGTGAAGGCGCCGGAGGCGTCCCGGGCGCGGAAGAAGCCGGTGGAGGGGTCGAAGACGTTGCGGTAGTTCTGGGCCCGGGTGGCATAGCGGGCCGCGTCCGCGCCATGGCCGAGGTCCCGGGCCATCTGGGCGAGCATCGCGTCGGACAGCGCGTACTCGAGGGTGACCGAGGCGCCGTGGTCGTAGTCGGAGTCGCCGACCTTGGTGTGCGGGCGGCCCTTGGCGTAGGGCGCGAAGCCGTCGGCGAGGTACTCGGCGTTGGCCTCGCGGCCGACGCCGGGGTTGGCGGCCGGGGGCACACCGTCGGCGTTCTTCCGCAGCACCCGGTACGCCCGCTCCTCGTGCCCCTTGAGCAGGCCCGCCTGGTAGGCGGTGGTCAGGAACGGGGTGACCGGGTCGCCGGTCATGATGTTCGTCTCGACCGTGCCGTAGCCCCACTTGGGCAGCCAGCCGCCCTCCTCGTCGACCTTCAGTACCGACAGCGCCATGTCCCGGGCCTCGCGCGGCGCGAGCAGGGCGAGCAGCTGGGCCTGGGTGCGGTAGGTGTCCCAGAGCGACCAGTTCTGGTAGTAGGTGAACCCCGCCGAGCGGTGGATCCGGCGGTCCCAGCCCGCGTACCGGCCGTCCGCGTCGTCGCCGACGTTGGGCGCCAGGAAGGCGCGGTACAGGGACGAGTAGAAGGTACGACGGAGGGTCGCACCGCCGCCCTGGACGCGCACCCCGCCGAGCCGCCGCTCCCAGGCGTCCCTGGCCTGTCCTCGTACCGCGTCGAACGAACGGCCGCCCTCGGCGCGCAGGTTGACCTCGGCGCCGCGCGCGTCGACATACGACAGGGCGGTGGTCGCCTCGACGGTACGGTCCCGGGTGGTGTCGAAGCGGACATAGGCGCCGTCGGCCCCGGTGCGGGCGCCGGGGGTGATCGCGGTGCCGTTCCAGGTGCCGTAGGCGGTGAAGGGGCGGCTGAAGCGGGTGACCGTGTACACGGTGTAGGGGGCGGTCTCCCGGCAGAAGCCATGACCGGTGATCTTCGTACGGACGGTGTGGTCGTCGAGGATCTCGACCTCGCTGCTCACCGGCTTGTGCAGCGCCTGGCCCGCGTTGAGCAGGACGTTGGCCTTGTCGGTGGCCGGGAAGGTGTAGCGCTGGACGCCGGTGCGGGCGGTCGCGGTCAGCTCGGCGCGGACGCCGGAGTCGAGGCCGACGCGGTAGTAGCCGGGGCTCGCCTCTTCGTCGGCGTGGTCGAATCCGGCCGCGTACCGGGCGTAGTCCGTCTGGGTGACGTCCCCGGTGGTGGGCAGGACGGGCAGGTCGCCGCCGATGCGGCAGCCGACGCCCGAGAGATGGACCAGGGAGAAGCCGCGGATCTGGTGCTGGGCGTAGTCGTAGCCGGTGCTGTGCCCGGTGTCCGGGGAGAGCTGCACCATGCCGAAGGGCACGGCGGCGCCGGGGAAGGTGTTGCCCTCGTTCTGGGTCCCGATGAAGGGGTTCACCAGGTCGGTGAGGTGGCCGTCGGTCGGTTCGGCGGCCCCTGCGGCGGGGACGGTGAGCAGCGCGGACGCTGTCAGCACCCCGGCCAGGCACAGCCGTGTGCGCCGGGTCCCTCTCATGTCGGATGACCTCCGAAGGTTCGACGTCGTTGTCTGCATCGTGAAGGGGAAAAGCCGCAAAGCCCGGCACATAGGGGTTTTCACACGCAGCGCGTCGCACGAAGGGACCGGGACGGGACGCGAGGGGCAACGAGTCGGGCCCGGCGCGGGAACGGCGCCGGGCCCGGGGTACGCGGAGGGAGCTACGAGACCAGCTGCCCCTTCCCGAGGGCGATCACCCCGCGCTTGGAGACGGTGTACAGCTCGGCGTCCCGGTCCGGGTTGACGCCGATGGTGGCGCCGGGCGGGACCTCGACGTTCTTGTCCAGGACCGCGCCGCGCACCACCGCACCCCGGCCCACGACCACGTTGTCGTGCAGGATCGACCCCTGGACCACCGCGCCCGGGTCGACGCGCACGCCCGGTGACAGCACGGACCGGGTGACCTGACCCCGGATCAGGCAGCCGGCGCTGATGATGGACTCGCTCGCCATGCCGCCGGCGTTGAAGCGGGCCGGGGAGAGCTGGTAGGAGTGCGTGTAGATGGGCCAGCTGCGGTTGAAGAGGTTGAAGGCGGGCCGTTCGGCGATCAGGTCCATATGGGCGTCGTAGTACGCGTCGAGGGTGCCGACGTCCCGCCAGTAGCCGCGGTCGCGGCTGGTCTCGCCGGGGATGTGGTTGGTGCCGAAGTCGTAGAGCTGGGCCTCGCCGCGGGCGGTCAGCTGGGGCAGTATCGAGCCGCCCATGTCGTGCACGGAGTCGTCGTCCTCGGCGTCCCGGTGCAGCGACTCGACGAGGGCCTTGGTGGTGAAGATGTAGTTGCCCATCGAGGCGAAGACCGTGTCGGGGGCGTCCGGCAGCCCCGGCGGGTCGGTGGGCTTCTCCAGGAAGGTCTCTATCGTCTGCCCGTCCGAGGCCGGGGTGATCACACCGAACGCCGAGGACTCCACGCGCGGGATGCGGATGCCCGCGACCGTGACCCCGGCGCCGCCCTCGATGTGCTGCTGCAGCATCTGCCGGGGGTCCATGCGGTAGACGTGGTCGGCGCCGAACACCGCGACGTAGTCGGGCTGTTCGTCATGGACGAGGTTGAGGGACTGCAGGATGGCGTCGGCGCTGCCCAGGTACCAGCGCGGGCCGAGCCGCTGCTGGGCCGGGACCGGGGTGACGTAGTTGCCGAGCAGGCTGGACATCCGCCAGGTGGTGGTGATGTGCCGGTCCAGCGAGTGCGACTTGTACTGGGTCAGCACACAGATGCGCAGCACGTCCGCGTTGACGAGGTTGGACAGCACGAAGTCGACCAGACGGTACGTCCCGCCGAAAGTGACAGCTGGTTTGGCTCGGTCGGCGGTCAGGGGCATCAGGCGCTTGCCTTCCCCGCCCGCGAGCACGATCCCGAGTACCGAAGGCCCACCACGACGCATGGCCGCTCCCCTCACCCTGGTGCTCCATGCCTGCCCTCGAAGCACTCCCGCTAAGCCTGTACCCCGATCGCGTCGAACAGGCGGCCTGCCAGTTACGACTGCTTGAGGATCTCCTCGTAGAGCCGGACCGTGCGCCGGGCCACCGCGTCCCAGCCGAACTCGCCCACGGCGCGCTCCCGTCCGGCCTCGCCCATCCGCCGGGCCGTCTCCCGGTCGCCGACGACGGCGTCCAGCGCCCGGGCCAGGCCCGCCTCGAAGTCGTCGTCGAGATCGACCAGCAGCCCCGTCTTGCCGTCCTCGACGACCTCCGGGATACCGCCGACCCGGGACGCCACCACGGGCGTGCCACAGGCCATCGCCTCCAGGTTGACGATGCCGAGCGGTTCGTACACCGAGGGGCAGGCGAACACGGCGGCGTGGGTGAGGAGTTGGATGACGTCCGCACGCGGCAGCATCTGCGGGATCCAGTGCACGCCCTCGCGGACCCGGCGCAGCTCCTCGAACAGCTCACGGAACTCCCGGTCGATCTCCGGGGTGTCGGGCGCTCCGGCGCACAGCACCACCTGCACCCCGGGGTCGATGTCCCGTACGGCGCGCAGCAGATGCGGCACGCCCTTCTGCCGGGTGATGCGGCCGACGAACAGCACGTACGGGCGGCCCGCGTCGATGCCGGTCCGGGTGAGGACGTCGGTGGAGCGGTCCGGCCGGTAGAGGGCGGTGTCGATGCCGTTGTGCACGACGTGGACCTTCGCCGGGTCCAGGGCCGGGTAGCAGCCGAGGATGTCCGCGCGCATGGCCCCGGAGACCGCGATCACCGCGTCGGCGGCCTCGATCGCGCTGCGCTCGGCCCAGCTCGACAGGGCGTATCCGCCGCCGAGTTGCTCGGCCTTCCAGGGGCGCAGCGGCTCCAGCGAGTGCGCGGTCACCACGTGCGGGACGCCGTACAGCAGCTTGGCCACATGGCCGGCGAGGTTGGCGTACCAGGTGTGGGAGTGGACGAGTTCGCGGCCTTCGAGGCCGGCGGCCATGGCCAGGTCCACGGAGAAGGTGCGCAGCGCGTCGTTGGCGGTGTCCAGCGCGGACCAGGGGCGGTGCCTGACGACGCCGACCCCGCGACCCTCGCCCCAGCAGTGCACCTCCAGGTCGACCAGCGGCCGCAACTCCCTGGCGAGGAACTCCACATGAACACCCGCGCCGCCGTAGACGTCCGGAGGGTACTCCCGGGTCAGCAGTCCCACTCGCACCCGCAACCCCCTGATCTCCACGGCCGGTTGTTCCATGGTCACCCAGATGCGGCGCGCGGGGAAGAGCACGGTGGTTGTGTGAAACAACAGTCACCGCAGACCCCGCCGCCGGGTACCCGGTAGTACAGACAGCAGCTGCGCCGCCGGAACGCCGGGCCGGTACGGATGCCGGTGGCACTCAGCAGGGGGTGCGCGAAGAGCCCGTCGACGAGGGTGCGGGTCCGGTCCGCGGCCTCGGTACGGCCGTCGGCACGGGCCCACCGCTCCAGCTCGCGGGCGGCGCCGGCCAGCGCGGAGCCCGCGTTGCCCCACAGCAGGCCGGCGGCGACGCCGTAGCGGGCCCGCAGGGCCTCCGCCAAGGGTTCGAGATGACCGTGCACGACGGCGTCCACGAGCGTGTCCGGTCCGGCGCCCCCGGGCAGCGGGCGGACCTCGGTGAGCCAGAGGTCGTCGGGGGCGCCGGCACCGACGTCCCAGCGGAGCAGACGGGGGTCCAGATCGGGGAGGCGGCCGTAGCGGGCGGCGCAGCCGAGGGCGACGGACCAGAGCCGGGCGGCCAGTCCCTGATGGGCGATGGAGGCGGCGACCCGGAGCTCGGGGGCGCGGAGACGGCCCGCCACCACCCCAACACGGAAAGTTAGGATATTTTCGTAAACATCCGATGTGCCTTTTTTATAAGCTTTTGCAAGGCTTGGCAGTTTGGTGATCCGCACCGCCTCCGGGTCTCCGGCCGCCGATCGGAGCGTCCGCAGCACGAAGAAGCCGCCGAGCGGCCGGAGCGCGGCGAGATCAGGGTCCAGGTCCACGAACAGCAGTAGTACCAGGCTTCTTAGGACCCCGGGACCCCGGCTCTCCACCCGCCGACACCCACCCTGGGGATGATCAGAGACCTCCCCTACTCCATCGGTAGTACGAGGCATTGGGTGCTCAGGTACGACGACGGGAAGCGATCGGGCGGGCACAGTGTTGCTCATGGAAGCCGACCGTTCACCGTGCGGGACCGCCCTGCGGATCCGCCTGACGCTGAGGAGCCCTGCATGAGTTCCCTCGCGTTGTCCGTGTTGCTGTCCTTCGTGTCCGCCGTCGCCTACGCCGGCGGAGCGATCGTGCAGGAGCAGGTCGCGGTCACCTCCCCCGACGAGCAGTACGCGCCGCTGAGCCGCCCGAGCTGGTGGGGGGCGATGGCGCTGAACGGCCTCGGTGGCCTGCTGCACGTCGTGGCGCTGGCCTACGGCCCCCTCAGCCTGGTCCAGCCGCTGGGCGCGCTCACCATCGTGTTCGCGCTGCCCATGGCGGCCCTGTTCGTCGGCCGCAAGGCCGGCTCCACCGCCTGGCGGGGGGCGATCATGGCCACCGTGGGTCTGGCCGGCCTGCTCTCCCTGGTGGGCTCCTCCGACTCCCACACCCTGGACTCCGCAGGCCGGACCGGGGTCGCGGTGGTCACCGGCGGGGCGATCGTCGCGCTGATGGTCGCGGGCCGGGCCGCGCACCGGCACCCGGCGGTGCGCAGCGTGCTGCTCGCCGTCGCGTCCGGCATAGCCTTCGGCATGTCCTCGGTGTTCACCAAGGTCGTGGCGATCGACTGGGACGGCGGGATCGCCGTGTCCGACGCGCTCTGGCTGGCCGTGATCGGCGTCTACGCCGTCGCCGGCGTCATGATCTCGCAGTCCGCCTACCGCGGTGGTGGCCTCGCCGCGCCGCTGGCCACGCTGACCGTGGTCAACCCGGTACTGGCCGCCGCGGTCGGCATCACGATGTTCGACGAGACGTTCCGCTACGGCACGACCGGCACCCTGCTGGCGCTGGCCTGTGGTGTGGTGGCGACGGGCGGCCTGATCCTGCTCACGACCGAACGCATCGAGAGCACCCCGCACCCGGCGCACTCCACACCGGAGCCCGAGACATCCCCCGAGCCACTGGTCGAGGCACTTGTGGAACTGGCGGAGGCGGGCCTGGCGAGGGCCTCGGCGGCCGAGGCGAGCCTCACGAAGGCAATGCCGGCCGAGGCAGGTCTGGTGGACGACGCGGGCCTGGCGCGCGTCACGCTCGCGGAAGCAGGTCTGGCGAGGGCCGGTGTGGCCGAGGCGGGGCTGGTGGACGCCGGTCCGGCAGAGGCAGGCCTGCCGGAGGCCGAGTCGGCGGCGGCAGGTCTGGTGGACGACGTGGACCTGGCGCGCGGCACGCTCGAGGTGGACGGCGACGTGCTCCCGGTGCTGCCCGAGATGCCCCAGCAGCGCACCACGTCCGTGCCGGACGTGCTGCTCCCCGCCGTCGGCTATGTGCCGGCACCGGTGGTGAACCAGCACCGGATGCGGGTCAAATCCTGACGCCGCCGGCCCGGAGATAGGCGACCGGGTCGATGTCCGTGCCGAAACCGGGCCCCGTCCGCACCTCGAAGTGCAGATGCGGGCCCGTGGCATTTCCGGTGGACCCCGAGCGGCCGATCCGCTGTCCCGTGGACACGCTCTGCCCCGCCCGCACGGAGATGGCCGAGAGGTGACCGTACTGCGTGTAGCGGCCGTCGGCGTGCCGGATGACCACCTGGTAGCCGTACGAACCGCCCCAGCCGGCCGTGACGACCTGCCCGGTCTCCACCGCCTTGACGGAGGTGCCGGTCGGCGCCAGGAAGTCGACGCCGGTGTGGTAGCCCTTCGACCAGTGGGAGCCGGACGCGTGGTACGGCGTACCGATCGGGGCGTCGACCGGGGCGACGAGGGAGTGGTCGCTGTGGGAGGAGGCCTTCTTGGTCCGGGCCTCCGGCTTGGCCTTGGACTTCGTCCTAGCCGGCTTGGACGTCTTGGCCGCCGTCTTCTTCGCCGACGATTCGGTCTTCGTGGCCTCGGTCGCGTGGCCCGTCAGGCTCAGCCGCTGACCGGGCAGAATCAGGTCGGGGTCGGAGCCGACCGTCGCACGGTTGGCCGAGTACAGCCGGTGCCAGCCGCCGGTGACGTCGTGTTCCTCGGCGATCCCGGAGAGCGTGTCGCCGTGCACCACGGTGTACATCTCGGCCTTGCCGGCCCGGGACTGCGGTGTGGTCTGCGGCTGTACGTCCCGTACCGAACTCTTGGCGGGGCGGGTGGAGGCGCTCTCGGTGTGCACCTCGGGCGTGCCGCCGCCGCGGGTGAGTCCGGCCTGGACCGAGCAGACGGGCCAGGCGCCCGGCCCCTGCCCGCCGAGGACCTTCTCGGCCACGGCTATCTGCTGGTCCTTGGTGGCGAGGTCGGCACGCGGTGCGTACCGGGTGCCGCCGTAGGCCTCCCAGGTGGACTGGGTGAACTGGAGCCCGCCGTAATAGCCGTTGCCGGTGTTGATGCCCCAGTCGCCGCTGGACTCGCAGGCGGCGACCTTGTCCCAGGTGGACACGGAGGCAGCGTCGGCGCTTCCGGCGGCGGCCAGCGGAAGCGCCAGCCCGGCGCCGCCCGCCGTGACGGTCAGCGACGCGCGGTTGATCCTGTTCGGCTGGTACCGGCGGTGCCGGCCGCGTTCGGCCATGTCTGAGATCCCCCTCGCCACGCGCGTCAGGAGGGCCAAAAGTAAGCGCCCCGAACAGGCCATGACAAGACGGCAATCAGCCGCCTCTCGCACCTGGGGGCACGGTCGTCACGCCGTGAAGCGGGGCAGCACGAAGCGGAATTGATCCTCCGTCAGCCCGGAGAGCCGCACGGCACCCCCGCGAAGTGTCTCGTGAGGCTACTGAGGCGTCGGCCCCTGTGGTCCGTATCTGCAAGTGCGGCCGGTCGAACGGCGAGTCAGGATGGCCTTTGGGCAATACTGGCGGGCATGAGGGGCGGCAGCATCCCTTGCACGTTCTACGGGATCGACTTGATCTTTGAGGAGCAGGCGGTATGAGCACTTCGGCGCAGATCGGCGTCACGGGTCTCGCGGTCATGGGCCGCAACCTCGCCCGGAACTTCGCGCGCAACGGCTACACGGTGGCGTTGCACAACCGCACGGTGTCCAAGACACACGAGCTGGTGGAGAACTTCGGGGACGAGGGCGACTTCATCGCGGCCGAGACCGCCAAGGAGTTCGTGGAGGCGCTGGAACGGCCCCGCCGGCTGGTCATCATGGTCAAGGCCGGTGACCCGACGGATGCGGTGATCGAGGAGTTTGCACCGCTCCTGGAGCCTGGCGACATGATCATCGACGGTGGCAACGCGCACTTCGCGGACACCCGGCGCCGCGAGAAGGCGCTGCGCGAACAGGGCATCCACTTCGTCGGCATGGGCGTCTCCGGCGGCGAGGAGGGCGCGCTGCACGGGCCGAGCATCATGCCGGGCGGCCCGAAGGAGTCGTACGACTCGCTGGGGCCGATGCTGGAGAAGATCTCGGCGAAGGCGGCCGACGGCGCGCCGTGTGTGACACACATCGGCCCCGACGGTGCCGGGCACTTCGTGAAGATGGTCCACAACGGCATCGAGTACGCCGACATGCAGCTGATCGGCGAGGCGTACCAGCTGCTGCGGGACGTCGCCGGGTACTCCCCCGCGCAGATCGCGGACGTCTTCCGGACCTGGAACACGGGCCGCCTCGACTCGTACCTCATCGAGATCACGGCGGAAGTGCTGGCGCACGTGGACGCGGCGACCGGCAAGCCGTTCGTGGACGTGGTGGTGGACCAGGCCGAGCAGAAGGGCACCGGCCGCTGGACCGTCCAGATCGCGCTCGACCTGGGCGTGCCGGTGTCGGGGATCGCCGAGGCGGTCTTCGCGCGTTCCCTGTCGGGCCACGCGGATCTGCGCGCGGCCTCGCGCGGCCTGGCCGGCCCGAAGCCGACGGCGCTGTCCGAGGCGGAGGCGGCGGCGTTCGCGGACCGGGTGGAGCAGGCGCTGTACGCGTCGAAGATCGTGTCGTACACGCAGGGCTTCCACGAGATCCAGGCGGGCAGCGACGAGTACGACTGGAACGTCGACCTCGGTGCGGTGTCCTCGATCTGGCGGGGCGGCTGCATCATCCGGGCGGCGTTCCTGGACCGGATCCGGGCGGCGTACGACGCGCGGGCGGATCTGCCGAGCCTGCTGTCCGACGAGACGTTCGCCCGGGAGATCGCCGGGGCGCAGGACGACTGGCGTGAGGTGATCATCGCGGCGACCCGGGAGGGGGTCGCGGTGCCCGGCTTCTCGGCGGCGCTGGCGTACTACGACGCACTGCGGGCGGAGCGGTTGCCCGCGGCGCTCACACAGGGGCAGCGGGACTTCTTCGGAGCGCACACGTACCGGAGGGTGGACCAGGAGGGTGCGTTCCACACGCTGTGGGGCGGGGACCGCAGCGAGGTCACCGCGTAGGCGGACCTGACCGCCGGAAGCGGGCGCGGGTGAGCTGCGGGTTCGCGCAGTTCCCCGCGCCCCTTCGGTCGTGTGTGCCCGTTGTCAGGTGAGGGGTGGGCCCGGTTCCGGGGTGGGGTCCGGGTTCGGGGGGCCGGGGGACGGGGTGGGGGTCGGCGGTGGTGGGGTGGGGACGGGGCCCGGGGACGGGGGCGGTTCCGGGGTGGGGACCGGGCTGGGGTAGGGGTCCGGAGGCTGGGGGGTGGGGGGTACCGGGGTGGGCTGCGGGTTCGTCATGGCGTCCTCCGGCCAGTGGCTCGACTTCACCTCTGGGTCTACTTCCTCGCGTACCCGAACGCGGCGCGTGCACTCACTCTGCCGCCCGTGCCGCCGCCGCGAGGCCGGGGCGCGGGCTGGAGAGGATCGGCACGGTCGTGGTCGTCAGCTGCTGGGCCGAGGTCATCGAGGCCTGGGCCAGGACGATCACGTCGGCGTCGGTCACGGTGTCCGCGGCGGCTGCCACCAGGCGGGCGCATCCCTCGATGTCGCCGGCCTCGAAATGGGTCCAGGCGTCGGCCACGACCTGGGCGCGGGCACGGATCGGGCGGTCCGCGCGCCGGGCCTCGTCCTCGATCAGGGCCAGGGTCGGAGCCAGGGTGCTCTCGACCGTCGCCAGGACGGCGACGCGGGGGCCCGCCGTCACGGCCGCCGTCGCCATCGGGCGGTCGCCTCGGACTACCGGGACGCCGATCCTGTCGGCGGCCCGTTCCGCCACCTCGCCGATCGTCGAGCAGGTGCAGAGCACGGCCCGTACACCGTCCGCCGCCGCCCGCTCCAGGGCCGCCGTGACCTCCGGTGCCACCGCCTCGGGGCCCTCCCGGCGGGCCCGGGCCAGGAGTTCCGGTGCCACGAGGTGCCGTAGCGCCAGACCCGGGTGGTCCTCGTCGCGCAGGGCGTCGAAGACGGGGATGTGGAGGGGGGACGTGTGGAGGAGGGCGAGCACCTGTGGTTCCTCAGATCAGAAGCGACCGGGGTGGGCGACCAGCCACTCCTTCGCCGCGCGCAGCAGCTCGGGGTCCGCCGCCGGCGCCACCTCGGGGTGGCGTTCGGCCCACCTGACGACGTACGGGCAGAGCGGGGCCACCGGGGTGTCCTCGCGCTCGGCGATCGCGTACAGCTCGCGGGCGAGGGAGCCCGCGATGCCCTTCCCCTCGTGTTCCGGTTCCACGATGGTGTGGACCGGCACCAGGGCCCGGGAGGGCGACTCCAGCACGAAGTACTCGACGTGGCCGACGACTTCGTCGCCGGCGACCGCCTCCAGACGACCCGCCTGCCGGTCGTCGCGGATCTCGATGTCGCTCATGTCGCCCTCCTGGTCCGCCGGTCAGGCCGACACGGCCTGCGGGCTGCGCTCCTGGTCCGAGCCGGGTACCGGCTCGGACGGGTCGGCGCCGAGCGCCACGACGCGGTTGTCGTGGTCGACGTGCACGACCCGCGGCCGAAGCGTACGCGCCTCGGCGTCCGTGACCTGAGCGTAGCTGATGATGATCACCAGGTCGCCGGGGTGGACGAGATGGGCGGCCGCCCCGTTGATCCCGACGACCCCGGAGCCCCGCTCGCCCTCGATGACGTACGTCTCCAGCCGGGCGCCGTTGCTGATGTCGACGATGTGGACCAACTCACCGGGGAGCAGGTCGGCGGCGTCGAGAAGGTCGGCGTCGATGGTCACCGATCCCACGTAGTGCAGGTCGGCCTGGGTGACGGTGGCCCGGTGGATCTTGGACTTGAACATGGTGCGCAGCATTTTGAACTCCTGGAAGACGGCTCCCTGCTAGCTTTTTGCAGGTCAGGGGCGTCATTCACTGTACATCGGCATACCTTCGACTCGAAGACTTTCCATAACATCGTGCACCGTGGCGAGCAGGCTTCTGACCTGCGCGATCCCTGCAAATTACGCTGCCGCGGAGCCGTAGGCCAGGAGCAAGCAAGGAAGATCGTCCCGGCCCAATGCCGATTGGATGCCGACCTACCTGATTTCTCATCAGGCAAGCCGAAGGGAGCCAGAGCAGGAGCCTGCGGACGCTGTGTCTGGGGTCAGTGGCGAGCAATGTCGCCACGGCACTGCTGCGCAGATCGGTTTCGCCACTTCAGCGGCCAGAGTGCGCCGCACTCGCACGTCTGGGTCACGAGCCGGCAATGACCCGAGCTGGACGGGTGCCTCCGCATGCCCTGCCCACAAGATGGCGCTGAGTGATCGCACCGCCCAGTGCGGGAGCGGGCGAGCAGCAGGGCGTGGGGCGACGACCTCCCGCGGCAGGAACTGGAGAGCCTCTGCCAGGCGATAGCCGCCGTCGTCGGCGGGTGCCGGCCGGGGCAAGAAGGATTCGCTCACGGAGCTATTTGGCATGCTCCGTGGACCGGGCGACGACTGCCGCAAGCAGGAGCCAGTGGGCCCTGATGCCTGTTGATGCCAGGTTGAGGTGAAGCCGCTGAGCTGGTGGTTCATCCCTCTCATCGCCAGGTCGGCAGCGTTGGGGCCACCGTCTTGGTCGGCGGCCTCCAAGGCGGCCTCCCAGAGGCCATCAGATGTGGCTGCCGAGCTGAAACGGCCTGTCACACAAAACGCTCGGCTGGGAAACACCAGCCGAGCGCCTCGCAGATCCGGGCCATAGCCAGTTGATCACTTGTGTCGCAACGGCCTCGGGCATTCACCGGATCGCGGCGAGGCCGGGGCGGTTGACCCGCCCGCGCAAGGCAGGCTCAGGTTCGGGGCGACGTAGAGCACCCCGTCGTCCGAGACGGCCCTGATCTCGGCATGGCCAGTAGCCGACATCCGCCCGCGCGGAGGTCGCCGAGTGTTCGGTGTACTCCTGGCACAGCGCGCACGCGTGCCAGCCCCGGCTCCTGTGCTGTCGCAGTGAACCGAGATCGATGAGATGTGTGCAGCCTCTGCCGGACCGCGGCCAGGTCCCTGTCGTATCAGTGTGTTGATTCCGGACAGACCCACTACCGATTCCGATGCGGACAGTCACCAGGGACAGTAACTCGTCGTCCACGAGGACCTCTGGGAAGATCCGCTTGTCGGAGAGGGTGGTGTCCTTGCCCGGTCTGGTGCCCCCGGACGGTGCCGGAAGGGACGCCCGGCACCGTCCCTTTGTCAGGTGCGCGTCCGGTCAGCGTGAGTCGGCAGGGCACGTGAGGCCCTTGTCGTGGCCACCCTACGGAGAGTCATGCAGCCGAAGTACGGAAAGGCGTGCTCCCGCGACTGCACGATCTTCAATCGGAGCCGGTGTCGGAAGCGGCGACGAGTTCGGTGAGGGGTGCAGGAGCGTGATGAGCAGGACGCGCTCGGCCGGCGTGAACGCCTCGTAGGCGCGGGCCTGGCGCATTCCGCAGCCGGGCCCGGAGCTGTTCAGACGAACGCACGGTGACCGCCGGTCTCACGACCCTGAGTGGCGCCCTCCAGGGGGCGAGTGGCAGCCAGGCCGGAGCTGGCAGAGGATGAGAGCGCTGCTCCCGCGCCGCGCCGCCAAGGAGGCCCGGACATGCGCTGGTGGTCCTCGCTGGTCACGATCAGCCGGGACGGGCTGCGCATTCAACGGGCATTCGCCGCCCCGTCGGCGATCGCACGGGCCGTACTGTCCGTGCTGCTCGCCACGGTCCTCGGCCTGGTGCTGGACGACCCGGTGGCCGGGGCCATGGCCAGCGTCGGTGCGTTCATCTGCGGCATCGGTACGCTGCTGAGCCCGCTGCGACACCCTGTGGTGAACGCGCTCGGGATGGCCGCGGCCTTCAGCGCCATGGCGGTGCTGGGGGCTCTGGTGCACGGCACTACCTGGCTGTTCCTGCTGGTGCTCGCGGTCGCAGCGTTCGCCACCGGGCTGTGGCGGACGATGGGCATCGCGCCCGGCATCCGGGGTTGCCTCGCGGTCATCGGGCTGATGATCACGGCTGATCTCGCTCCCGACGTACATGGCGGCCTGGTGATCGCCGGCTGGATCGCGGTCGGGACCGGAGTCGTCGTGGGGGTGCAACTGCTCCCCCCGTACGGTCCGCGGTTCGCCGCCCAGCGCCGCGCCCTTGCAGCTCTGTACCAGTCGCTCGCCGAGGCTTCGGTCGCGGCCGGCTCCGCCGGCCTGGGCGGGTCCGCTCCGTTCACGGCGGCCCGGCAGGCCCTGGACGTGCTGCCGCAGTTGAGCCGACCGGCGGCGGCGGCCATGTTCGGACTGCTGGGAGAGGCCGAGCGCATCCGCCGCGCGCTGCACACGGTGCGGCTGACGGTAGCGGCGGCCGGGAACCAGGAGGCACTGGCCGCTGCGGCGCAGGTCCTGGGCGACATCTCCCGTACGGTGGCCTCCGGCCGCGAGCACCGCACCCCCGAGGAAGCTTGGACCCTCCTGGAGTCCTGGGCGGCCGTCTCGCCCGTGCGCGGCCCGCGCGATCTGGCCGCACGGCTACGGACGGCCGAGCAGCTGGCCCGACGCTCGACCGACGACCGCCTGGGCGATGTACTGGAACCCCACACCGAGGTGCCGGGCCTGTACGCGGGCACCCCCTCCGTAGCACGCACCGCCCGGCGGATCCGGGCGCAGCTGCACCCCCAATCACCGATATTCCGCCATGCGGTGCGGCTCGCAGTGGGCGTGGTGCTCGCCGAGGTCATCGGCCGGTCGATCGGCGGGTGGGGCGGGCTGGGCATCTCCACGCACGGCTTCTGGGTGGCCCTGACCACCATGCTGGTGCTCTTCCCCGAGTACGGTCATACCCTCGCCCGCGGCTGGGGACGTGCGGCCGGGTCCGTGCTGGGTGGCCTGTTCGCCTGGATTCTGTCCCTGCCGAACTGGACGCCCGTCAGCCTCGCGGTCGTGGCGGTAGTGCTGGCCGCTGCGTCGTTTGTGACCCTGCGGACTGGGCAGTTGATGCTCAATCTATGGCTGACCACCTGGATCGTCTTCCTGATCCACCACGTCGGCGGGCTGCCCGGGCCCACAGCGTGGGCGCGCGCCGCCGACACGGTGGTCGGCGCCGCGATCGCCGTGCTCATCTTCCTGGTCTGGCCGACCTGGTCCACCCGGCGGGTGCCGGGCCTGCTCGCGGAGTGGCTGCGGGTGCAGGACCGGCTGCTGCCAGAGCTGCTGACCGGCTACGCCGACGTCGGGGCGACCGACCCGGCAGCCGTCGACGCGCTGCGGGCGCGGTCACGGCAGGTCAGGGAGCACCTGGAGGCCGCGGTGGAGCAGTCGCACGCCGAGCCGGCAGAGCACCGCGGCCCCTGGTCGAGTGTGCAGCTGGAGCAGATCAGGACTCAGGTGTCCACGGTTGCCGAATGCGCCACCCTGCTGGGCGAACACCTGCCGCGTACTCCTCAGGACACCGTGCCGGAGCTGACCGAACTGGTCGATCCGCTGCACGAACACCTCACGGCCCTGGCCCGCGCCTCCGCCGGAGCCGAGACAGTGGCCCCGGGGGCATTGCGGTCGGTCTTCGACTCCTTCACCGCCCGCTCCGGCTTGCTGGCCGAGACACCCGACGGCTTCGGGAGCGCCACGACCAGCCGCGCCGTCGTCCTGAGCACCGCAACCGTCGACGCCGTGGAGGCCCTGACCGCCACCATCGCCTCCCGCCACCGCCGCGGTCGCCACTCGGCAGCCTGAAACTCCGCAAAGTCGCTGTCCGCCCTGACCGTGGGGTCCCTGCCGGGGGGACGGGCGAAGCCGGGTAGGCCCTGGGGATCGACGCCAGTGCAGGGCGGCGCGACGCGTGCCGGATCCCTACCCCGACCTGACCATCAAGCCGATTACCTGTCGAGTTGCGCGCACGCGCCAGGTCGCGCAACAGCAGCTCCGTGCCGATCGCCCCAGTAAGAATGGCCGACCCTTGCGTTCACCAGGCTGCCGGTGTCGTCAGCGGTCGGGCGAGGGCGTCGATGGTGCAGTCACCTGGCAACGGCAACCGTAGATCGGCAATCTCGATCAGCAGGATCCAACCACCGCGCAGCGATGCCGCAACAGGCTGGTCGGCCGTGGCCGAAGCCTTCTCAGTGGCGTGTTGACGGGCTTGCCCATGGTCATCGCGCACCCTGTAGCCGTGCCGGCTCTCACGACCGCCTTGCCATCACCGGTGGACGCGGCCTGCTACCGCAGGTGGCGGACCGATGGGGAAAGGGTGGTGCGCTCACCTGCGGATGACGTGGTCCGACGGATACGGGGTGGTCGGCGTGACAGGTGGACCTCCGGCCGCTGCCGCCATCGGTTGCGCGTAGAGAAAGGGAACCGGAACCGCAGAGGTGGGAGGGAAGCCCGGCCTGGCGGCGTCGAGATGGGCATCCAGGCTAAGCGCGGCGGTGACAAGGGCGAGGTGAGTCAATGCTTGTGGGAAGTTGCCGAGTTGCTCGCCGGTCAGCCCGATCTCCTCGGAGTACAGGCCGAGATGGTTGGCGTAGGTGAGCATCTTCTCGAAGACGAGTCGCCCTTCACGCAGATGGCCGGCGCGAGCGAGGGCTTCGACGTACCAGAAAGTGCACGCCGAGAAGGTGCCCTCGAAACCGAGCAGTCCGTCGGGAGAGGCAGAGGGGTCGTACCGGTATACGAGGCCGTCGGACACGAGATCTTTCCTGATCGCGTCCAAGGTCGAGAGCCACCGCGGATCCTGCGGGGGGATGAACCCTACCGTAGGCATCCGCAAAAGCGCGGAGTCCAGGACGTCGCTGCCCAGGTACTGCGTGAACGCTGCACGCTCCGGGCTCCACCCTCGCCGCAGGATCTGCCAGTAGATGGCGTCGCGTTCCTTCGTCCAGCGCTGCACCTCGGCGGGGCGGCCGCTCCGGGCGGCCATGCGTATGGCCCGATCCAGCGCGGTCCAGCTCATGAGTCGTCCATAGGTGAAGTCCTTGTCACCGCCCCGCGTTTCCCAAATACCGGCTTCGGGACGGCCCCAGTTCTCGCACACCCAGTCCACCGTGTTGATCAGCGTCTGCCAGATGCGGCAGGTTGTCGGCAGACCCTGCTGGTCGGCGAAATGGAGGCACTCCAGTGCCGATCCGTAGATGTCGAGCTGCAACTGGTCAGCGGCACCGTTGCCGACCCGCACCGGAGCGGAGTGCCGGTAGCCCTCCCAGTGGCCCAGGGTCTGCTCTGCCAGGTCGGAGGAGCCGTCGACGCGGTACATGACCTTCAGAGGGTGTTCGCCAGGACCGGTGTATTCCTGAACGCGGTCGCCCAGCCACTCGGTGAACGCCACGGCCTCCTCGGTGAATCCCAGCCCGAGCAGCGCGTGAAGGGACAAGGAGGCATCACGTACCCACGCGTAGCGGTAGTCCCAGTTGCGCTCGCCTCCGACCTGTTCCGGCAAACTGGTGGTCGGAGCCGCGACCATGGCCCCGGACGGGGCGTACGTCATGAGTTTGAGCGTCATGGCGGAGCGGTTGACCGTCTCCCGCCACCGTCCGGTGTAGCGCGAACGCGCCAGCCAGTTGTGCCAGAAGGCGATGGTGTCCTCCAGTAGCTGCTCGCATTCCTGCGGCGAAACGATGCGTGGCGGACCGTCAGCGAACGTCTCCAGCACCAGGCCGCGGGTCATACCAGCTCGTAGCCTTACAGTCATGCACACGCCATCTGACCGAATCCTGCGGTCGCTCACGCACTCAACGTCAGGTGTGTCCACCACATGGACGGTCACATCTGTACCTCGGCTGGCAAAATGCCAGCCGCCCATATGCGAGGTGACCTCATATGGTTGCTGCGCGTAGTCGAACCGAGGGGCGATCTCGATGTCGAACGAGATCTCGCCGCGTGTGCACCGCAGCATGCGGACCAGCCGGTGATTGCTTGTCGGATTACGTGGAGAAGCAGGCGGCATGAAATCCACGACCGATCCGACGCCTTGCTCGGTCATGAATCTGGTGAGCAGCACACAGGTGTCCGGGTAGTAGAGCTGCTTGGTCGCATACGTCGGCGCCCGGGGAGCAATCGTCCAGTGACCGCCGTTCGCACCGTCGAGCAGTGCTCCGAAGATACTTGGCGAGTCGAATCGCGGGCTGCAGAACCAGTCGATCGTTCCCTCGGTGGAGACCAGCGCGGCCGTCTGCAGGTCACCGATGAGTCCGTGGTCGTCGATCAGCGGATATTCGTTCATGGGGCCTCTTCCCGTCCCGCCTGGCGTGAGCGGTGACGTCACTGCTACCGCCGTGCCCCTCGCGGACACACCTTGCGCCCCCACCTCCAGACTGCCCGGCATGCCGCGGGTTCGCATTACTCCTCCGGTAGCTCCTGGGGAGGTGAGGTACGCGCAGGGTGGTGGGCTGACCGACGCAGAGAGGGCCGCGCGGGAGCGGATCAGGTTGCAGGCTGTCGTCCGCTTCGAGGCCGGGCGGTCCCGGCTCAGCGAAACGCAGATCGCCAGGCTGGAGCGAGAGTTGGAGCGTGGCACGCTGGTCCACGACCGGGCGGACCGGCGGTGGACGCCGGCGCGGATCAAGAGGTTAATCGGCCGGCTGTTCCACGTCTCCTGCACCGTCGAGGGCACGTAGCGGTTACTGAAGCGGCATGGCTGGAGCTGGCAGCAGGCCAGGCGGGCCATCGAGCGGAGCGGTCGGATCGGTCAGACCCCGGTCGTGCGGGTGCGGGTGCGGGGCCGGGGCTCCGGGCGGGTGTCGATGGCGGACATGGCCTGCTTCAAACCCGGCCGACGGTCCCAGCTCATCTATGCGATCCGCGAGAATCAAGGGCGTAAGGACGAGCCGAAGGGCTTCGGCTGGCGGGACGCTCGGGGCCCCGATCCTGCTGGTCTGGGACAACGTCCGCCTCCGCCTGCCCGCCGGTATGAAGGAATTTGTCGACGCGATGCCGAGTGGCTGACCGTGTTCCAACTCCCGGCTTACGCCCCTGACCTCAATCCGACCGAAGGTATCTGGGCGTTGGTCAAGCGCGACCTGGGCAACCTGGCCGCCTCGACGGCTGACCGAAGCCGGAGTCTGGGTGGCACCTCGGCTGGGGCCTCGAATGGGATCAAGACGAACCCGGGCTTCGGCAACTGCGGCAGGGGCTGACTCACGGGAGGATCCTCTCCCGATGGACTGCCCGACAACAGCCCTGGACATACCGAGAAACGGTGTGACCACTGCGGTAACACCGCCGTTCCCATTTTGATAATTCCATCTCCCGTCGCTCCTCATTTAGCATTCCGTCTCAGGCGCAACGACGCACGGCGCGAAGGGAAGAGGGGATGGCGGAATCCTTCGTCATCCGCGCCGCTCGACAGGGTGCGGGTGATCCACCGGTGGACCGTGGTGATGGGTCCGTACGCGGCCCAGACACTCGGTGACCTCGGCGCCGACGTGATCAAGATCGAGTCGTCCTCCGACACCGTACGGGTGGGCCGGCACCGCGTCCCGCCGGGTACGACCACGCTGAACCGGAACGCCAACTGCACCCAGTGCACGCGGACGTCGCCGCACGCAACCCGCCCTTGCCGGCGTCGACTACGCCAGACTGGACAGAGGGGTGCGCCAGGCACAGCATCCCGATGGCTCCCGTGCTGGAGCTGGAGCACGCCCGCGGCAGCCCGCTGCCCGATCTCGCCCTTCCCTCACACCACGCATCCTTCCAGGAGCGCACATGCCTACCCTTGACCGCCAGGACAACGTCTTCGTGCTCGACCTCGGAGACGGTGAGAACCGCTTCCACCCCGACTGGATCGCGTCCGTCGACGCCGCCCTGAACGAGGTGGAGAAGGCAGAAGGACCGCGAGCCCTGGTGACCGCCGCGACGGGCAAGTTCTACTCCAACGGCCTGGATCTGGAGTGGCTGTCCGGCCACGCCGACCAGCACCAGGACTACATCGTCTCCGTCCATGAGCTCTTCGCCCGCGTGTTCTCGCTACCGATGATCACCGTGGCGGCCCTGCAGGGGCACACCTTCGCCGCGGGCGCGATGTTCTCCCTCGCGCACGACTTCCGCGTCATGCGCGCCGACCGTGGCTATTGGTGCCTGCCCGAAGCCGACATCAACATCCCCTTCACGCCCGGCATGTCCGCCCTGATCCAGTCCCGGCTGGCGCCGCAGACCGCGCACGAGGCCATGGTCACCGGCCGCCGCTACGGCGGGTCGGACGCCGCGGCCGTCGGCATCGTCGACCGGGCGGTCGCTGAGGACGCCGTGCGCTCCACGGCCGTGGCGATCGCCCAGGCACAGCTGAGCAAGGCCGGCGACACCCTCGGCACCATCAAGGCACGCATGTACGCCTCGGCTCTGGCGTCCCTCCGCGACACGGTCAACCCACGCGGCTGACGCCGCAGGCAACCGACGGAGGGCGCCGGGCCCCCACTGCTGCGGGTGCCCGGCCCACCGGCCGGACCAGTTTGATCCTGGGAATGGGCCGGGCACGTGGCCCGGTGGGGGACGTCTGCGAGCATCACGACCACCACGCGCCCCGCACCACTGCCTCGGAACACCGTCCGTGTCTCGCCCACCCCCGGCCTCCGCCCAGCAGGGGCATACGTCCGACGCGGTTGATCACTGGTCCGTCACGCCGAGCAAACCAAGCGCGCGGGCCAGGACCGGCCCCAGGGCTCGGGCGCTGCCGTCCTCGATCTTGAGGGCCAGGGGACGGGCACGGCCGTGGGGCAGAGCGACCGCTTGGACCGCTTCCGCGCCCACCTCCGACAGGACGCCCGGTACTTCCCGCATGAGCCAGGTGTCGTGGCGGCGGGTGCCGGCGACGTCCTTGGGGGTGGGCTCGCACGGCGTCGGCAACCTGCCGCTCGGGCGTGCCGGGCACGGCGAGTACGAAAGAACGGTGGGCTGGTTCTGCATGCTGATCTGTTCGGTCAAGTCAGGGCTTGCCGATCGAGGAGGTCGGGGGTCCAGCAGTGTGCGGTCGAACTCTCCGGGCGTCCGCACCGCTTTGCGTCCACTGGACGCTCAACAGGATGCCTGATCCCCGGTGAGGCCGGCGCAGCATCCCACCAGTACACCGCTGACGGGGACCGTCGCCGCTCCCGACGGCGCGGACCAGCCAGGTAGCAGGTCGTCGGCCATCTCGATCGCCGTCATCCACACCGGCTGTGCTCCGGTGCAGAACGCGCCGGCGAGCGCGTAGTCGAGGGCCGCGTCCGTGGCGCTCTGTGTCGTCCCCTCACGCCACACGGCGAACACCCCGCCGTCTCCGTCCGAGGAGGCAACGTTCGCCCCGTCCCGACGCCCGGCACGCACTCTCGCCGCACCGGCCGAAAGCCCAACTACATCCAGTACGAGGACTTCCGGCGGGCACGCCGAGAGCACGCACCGGACGCCGCTCCTTGACGGGTGGACGTTGCCTGCCGCGGCACTAGTCGATCGCGTCGGCCGCAATGACCTGCTCCGTCCAGATGATCTTGCCGGTCTTCGTGTAACGAGTGCCCCACCGGCGGGCCATCTGGGCAACGATCAGCAGGCCCCGTCCCCCCTCGTCGGTGGTACGTGCGTGGCGCAGGCGGGGCGAGGTGCTGCTGGCGTCGGAGACTTCGCAGATCAGGCCGCGGTCCCGGATAAGGCGCAGGCACACCGGTCCGGTCGCGTGGCGGATGGCGTTGGTCACCAGTTCGCTGACGATGAGTTCCGTGGTGAACGTCAGATCGGGGATGCCCCACTCCGTCAGCTTCTGAGCCGCGAGGTCGCGGGCGTGCGCGACGGCGGCCGGATCGCTGGGCAGGTCCCAGGAGGCGACGCGGTCCGGGGCCAGGACCCGGGTCCGGGCGAGAAGCAGGGCCGCGTCGTCGGCAGGCGGACCCGTCAGTAGGCTGTCGATCACTCGTTGGCCGGTCCCCGTCAGGGTCGGCGGGGGCGCCGTGAGGGCATCGCCCAGCCGGGAGAGCCCGACGTCGATGTCCCGGTCGACGGACTCGATGAGGCCGTCGGTGTAGAGGGCGATGAGGCTGCCGTCTTCCAGCTCGGTCTCGATGGACTCGAAGGGGAGGTAGCCGAGGCCGAGCGGTGGTCCGGCGGGCAGGTCCAGAATGTCGGCGGCGCCGTCGGGAGCGACGATCATCGGGGGGAGGTGACCGGCCCGGGCCATGGTGCACCGCCTGCTGACCGGGTCGTAGACGGCGTACAGGCAGGTGGCGCCCAGGAACGCGGTGCCCGTCGCCTCACCCTCGGCCGCCAACGGCGCATCGATGTCGTGCGCTCCCATGAGGCCGATTACCAGATCGTCCAGATGGGCCAGCAGTTCGTCCGGAGAGAGGTCGAGGTTGGCGAGCGTGCGTACCGCAACGCGCAGGCGCCCCATCGTCGCCGCCGCGTTGATGCCGTGCCCGGCCACGTCCCCCACGACCAGCGCGACCCTTGCCCCGGAGAGCGGGATCACGTCGAACCAGTCGCCGCCCACACCGCTGGGGGCATCGGCCGGGAGGTACCACGAGGCCACGGCGAGAGCGGACCCTCCCGTCAGGTCTTGCGGAAGCAGGTAGCGCTGCATGGAGCGGGCTGCCGTGCGTTCGCGGGTGAAACGGCGTGCGTTGTCGATGCACACCGCCGCACGGGAGACGAGTTCCTCGGCCAGACGTACGTCGTCCTCCTCGAAGGGCCCCAGCCGCCGTGATCGGGCGAAGGTCGCCACGCCCAGGGTGACGCCGCGTGCCCGCACGGGGACCACCATCACCGAGCGGAAGTCGTAGTCCAGGAACGAGGCGCCCAGCGTCTCGTCCGCGGTCACCCACGGACTGTTGGTGCGGTCCAAGACCCGTTCGACCAGGGTCCTGCTCTCCATCAGACAGCGGGTCACGGGCGACGACGGGGCTCGCCGGACCGTCTCCCCCACGGCCAGGGATGCCTCGGGACAGCCCTCGCGTACCGACTGCTGCGCCGCGCGTCGGATGACGGGCGCCATGCCGATCGGCCCGGGTGCCGGCTCCTCACCCCTCATGACCGAGTCCAGCAGATCGACGGCGACGAAGTCGGCGACGGCCGGCACAGCGTCGTCGGCCAGTTCCTGCGCGGTCCGCGTCACGTCCAGGGTGCTTCCGATACGGGCGGCGGCGTCGTTGAGCAGGGCCAGGCGTTCCTGGGCCCGCCACCGCTCGGTAACGTCGATGATCATGTACCAGATGCCGACGTTCCGGTCGTGGCGGTCCTTCATCGCGAAGAAGGAGGCGGAGATCGCGCGACTCCGATCGTGCACCGCGTAGCCGGCACCTTGGTACTCGTAGTCCATCACCGGAGCACCGGTGCGAAGAACCTCGCGCATCTGCTCCTCGAAGGCATCGGCCTCGGCTTGCGGCAGGACCTCCGCCATCCGCCGTCCCAGCCGCCGTTTGAGGGGGATCTGGCGGGCCAGTGGCTCGTTCACCCAGACGTACCGCAGATCCGTGTCGAGGACGGCGATACCGACCGGTGCGTGGCTGAGGAAGGGGGTGAGCATCAGCTGGCTCACCCCGCCGCCCGGCATCCGCCAGAAGGCCCGTTTCGGGGGCCGGCCAACGAACCTGCCGAATATCAGTGCCGCGACCGTGGCGACCAGGACGCCCGGAATCATCTCGTAGACGCCCGACCAGAAGGGGCCGTGCAGCGGCTTGACCACACGCCACAGGAGCACCGTGACTGCGCCGGACACGATCCCGGCCATGGCCCCTGCCCAGGTCATGCGCGGCCAGTACAGCGAGAGCAGGACCACCGGGCCGAAAGCGGCTCCGAAGCCCGCCCAGGCGTACCCCACGATCCCCAGCAGCCCGCCGCCCCTGAGCGCGATCACGGAGGCCACGAGGGTCACGAGGACGACGGCGGCGCGACCCACCCACACCAGTGCCTCGTCCGAGGCGCGCCGCTTGAGGAACGCGTGGTAGAAGTCCTCCGTGAGGGCGACGGACGACACGAGGAGCTGACTGTCCGCGGTCGAGATGATCGCGGCGAGCACCGCGATCAGCATCACACCGGCGCCCCACGGACTGAACAGGGTCCGGCTCAGAGCGATGTACACCGTCTGCGGGTCATGGAGCGGCGTGCCGAACTGCGCGATGCCCAGGAGGCCGACCACTGTGGCACCGGCCAGCACCACGACCACCCACCCGGTCTCGATCCGACGGGCTGCGGGTACGGCACCGGTACTGCGGATGCCCATGAACCGGGCCAGGATGTGCGGCTGCCCGAAATAGCCGAGGCCCCACGAAAGCAACGAGATGATCGAGACGGCGCCGAGCGACCCGCCGCCTCCCGACCACCGCCCGTTCACGAAGTCGACCGTGGCACCCATGTCCAACAGGCTGGGCGTCCTGCTGTCGAGGGCGTCACGAAGCGCACCGAAGCCGCCGAGCGTCGCGATACCGACGACGGGGAGCA
Organism: Streptomyces sp. NPDC054813; assembly: GCF_053611365.1. Taxonomy (NCBI): domain Bacteria; kingdom Bacillati; phylum Actinomycetota; class Actinomycetes; order Kitasatosporales; family Streptomycetaceae; genus Streptomyces; species Streptomyces sp. NPDC054813. The sequence continues at coordinate 177,344 of NZ_JBSHAF010000001.1, forward strand.
CGAGGAGGGCGAGGAACATCAGCGTGGCCTGCATGACGTGCGTCAGGCTCACGGCCAGGAAGCCGCCCAGGCAGGAGTAGACGACGATCACCAGGGCGGTCAGGGCCACCCCGAGCCTGAACCCGGCACCGAAGATGTGCCCGAACAGCAGCCCGCCGGCTACCAGCCCACTGGCGACGTAAACGGTGAAGAACACAAGGGTCACCGCAGCCGAGACCATCCGGAGCATCCGGGTGCGGTCCTCGAACCGCTCCTCCAGGTAGGCCGACAGGCTCACCGCGTTCCCGGCGCGCTCCGTGTAGGTGCGCAGCCTCGGCGCGACGAACAGCCAGTTGAAATACGTACCGAGCACCAGGCCGACCGCGATCCAGCTGGCCCCGATACCGGCCGCGTACACCGCTCCGGGGAACGCCAGGAACAGCCAGCCGGACATGTCGCTGGCCCCTGCGGACAGGGCAGCGACGAACGCGGGGAGCCTGCGGCCGCCCAGGGCGAAGTCGGCGAAGGTGTGCGTACGGCGATAGGCCCAGACACCAGTTCCGATCATGACGGCCACGTACACGAGGAACGTGGCCACGATCGGTGCACTCAAGCCGGACATAATGCCTCGCCTGCGAGGTTCATGAGCACGGGCCTACAACCGCACGACCGACAGTCGTGATCCCTACAAATGTACAGATTACGGTCGCCGTCGGCGGCCGGTGCCACCCGCGCCGGTGCCGGCACGGACACTGTGCCACGCCGAGGTCGAAGAAGATCGCCATCGCGGCAATCAGGCACGAACGCCCTCTCCCTTCGGCCTGGGCAGCCCGATCAAGAGCAGTGTCACATCGTCGTCATGCGTGGCCATGTCCGGCAGGAGCGTCTTGACCAACAGGTCTGCGGCCTGGTCGAGGCCCTGCTGATCGACGGGTGCTCCTTTCAGCGCCAAGTCGAGCGTGCGGGCGAGAGTGTCGATCTGGTTCTCGATGTCGGTGCCGGGCCTTTCGACCAATCCGTCGGTATAGACGGCCAACGTGGAGCCCGGCGGCACCGGTCGGGTCGCCTGCCGGAACGGCACCCCTGCGCCACACGGATCGTTGACGCCCAGCGGTACCCCGACCGGCGTCCGGAGCGTTCGGGCTGGCCCGCCGGGGGGCAGGGCGATGACCGGAAGGTGTCCTTGCATCTGCGCATTGGCCATGACGATGACACCTCGGCCGTCCGTGTTCAGCAGGGCGTCGGGAGCCGATTCCAGCAGCGCGAGGAAGCGCCGTCCTGTGCCAGCAGTGCCTCGGCGGTGGAGCCGGACGAGACCGGGACGAGGTCGAGAACCCCGAGGGGGATGCCGGACAGGATCGGGTGCTCCTCAGCGGTCGGTGGGCGCGGGTACGAACCGGGCGACTGGTGCGGGTGCGGGTTCGGCGAGTTCGCGGGCGAAGTGGACGGTGACGGCGTTCAGGGCGGTCTTGGACCTGGAGCAGGACAGGGACGGCTGGCCGACCAATGCACGCTGCTCACCGAGGGAGCGTTTACTGGCGACGTTGACGATGTTCTTGTCGCCGCCGGCCGAGGTGTCCTTGCCGGTGTGGACGATGGACGAGAGCCACATCACCGACTGGAGCGAGCCCGTTCTCTTGGGGTCCTGGGTGTTGCCGGTGACCGGGTCGTAGGTGCCGCCCGCGTCCGAGAACACCTGCTGGAGTTCGTAGCTGTCGACGTCCTGCCAGCCGGAGGAGGTCCGCACCGAGGCGTCGACGCCCTTGAGCCGGTACGTCGACCAGAAGGTCGGACCGGAGGTCAGGCAGACGCCGTCGGTGTCGTCGTTGTCGACCTTGTTCTTCCAGTCGGACTCGCAGTGCAGGTCGTACGGGGTGTCCGGCCAGTCCTTCGCGGTCTTCGAGGAGAGGTTGTCCGCCTTGCAGACCGTGTCGGAGGTGGTGCAGCGCTGCGCGGCACGGAAGACCACCTTGGCGGCCGGCTCCCGGCCTGCCCTGGCGTCGGCCAGCTGGTAGCCGTACGAGATCTGGGTGAGGCGCCCGCCACGGACGTACTTGGTGATCTTGCCACCCTTGTCGTTCTCGGCGACCTGGCCGTAGCCCATGTTGTAGTAGTTGGACTCGGTGGCCCAGTCATAGCGCTGCACGTTGCCGGTCGCCTTGGCGGTGGTGCCGCCCGTCGGCTGCGCGGCCGTTCCGGCGGGCACCGCGAGGGTGCCGGTGACCTTGTGGGACCGCGAGTCGTTGACCGACTCCAGCGGCGTGCGAGTACGGCAGGCGGTGACCTGAGGCGTCGTCAAGGCACAGGCCGGCATCGCCACCAGCCGCAGCCGGGAGGTCCAACCGCCGCCGTACGCCTGCGCGATGGCGCTGTAGTCCAGTGAGACGGACACACCGCCAGCGTCGGTGCGCCGGTCGGCGCGGGACAGGCCGACCAGCACGCCGTCGACGCCGGCCCGCTTCGCCTGCCCGCGGTCCGCGAGTCGCACCCGTACCGTGCCGGCCGCCCCGACCGGCGCCCTGCCGAGGAGTGCCCTGGCCCGGCCGCCGAGCGCCGACGGAGCGGCGGGCGACAGCGAGACGGGCGTCGAGGCGGCCTTCACCGTGCCTCCCGCCGCGGCCGCCGCGCGGCCGCGCACCTGGGGCGCCTTGCCGAGATCCACGATCGCGGTGGCGCCGGCGGGCCACTTCGGGGGCTCCACCTCGTGTCGGGCGAGTACGCGGGCGCCGGGCGGCGGGGTGGGCTCTTCGAGGCCGGGGCTGTCCGCGGGGTGTCCCGGGACCTTCGGCTGCTCGGGCAGCGGGTACGCCGCCCAGACCTCGTCCTTGTACTGGTAGCCGCCGACCACCACGTCGGCCACGGCCGGCTGAACGGTCAGCAAGAAGGCGGCTGTTGCGGCAGCCCAAAGGGTCGTCCGCCGCACCAAGCGCCGCGACCGCGCCTGGGCGGGCAGCCACAGTCAAGATCCGGAGCACTTACGGGCCAGGTAACCATCGCGCGTCGCTTCTGGCACTTAAATGCGCAGGTCAACCTGCACAGAGTGTTCGTACTACCAGCAGACGAAGAACCCGCTGGTGTCGTACTCGCCGAAGAGGCCCGGCTTCTTCCAGACGCATGCGAAAAGGGGCCTGACCTGGGTTTTCACCCGTCAGGCGCCTTTCGCTCAGGCCATTCTCGACCTAGCGCGGCTTGCGCGCCAGGAGGGCCGGCGGCGCCCTTCCGCAAGGCCGCCCTCGTCAGCCGGTCGTTCGCCGACCGCGGCGACATCGAATACACGACCGTCCTCGCGACCGACCGACCGACCGACACGACTCCCGTGCGAGCCATGGATCAGGGGCAGACCCGCACCGCCGACCCGACGGCTGCGACACCGATGCGTCTACACCGTTCGGGGAATCCAGCACCGGTCGGTCATTCGGCATCCGTGTCGAGTCGATCCGCCGCTTCGAGCAGATACTGAGGCACCTTCCTACGGGCCGCCAACACCTCCACGCCGATCAGGCGGCCGTCCGCGTCGAAGTCGAGATTGATCATGCCGGCATCGATGGGATCGCAGGGATACATCCGCGCGACCGCGCGCTTGGACTGCGGCTCGGCGAGGGAGATGTACACGGCGTCTGCCTCTCCGTCGAACGTCACTTCGACTTCTGCCATGTTCAGCGGGCCTCCTTGAGCCGGTCCACGTAGTCCTGCTGGACGTCGATCATGACGGTGTTCACTTTTCCATCGATGGTCCTGGCAACAAGTATCTTGGACTTCGGGTCGTAGAAGCCGACCTTCCACTGACCTTCATGAAGGTAGCTGAAGGGTTCTCTCTCCAGCACGGCCATGGCGGTGTCCTCATCGACGCCGCGTCCCTTCAAACGTTGCACAGCGTGCTTCGTGAACTCGTCCGAACCGGCCGTCACCTCGGCCGTCTCCCCACGGGCCGCGGCCCCCCAGGCAGCCTCGCTCTCGGCGGCGACACCGGCCGCCTTGCCGCGCGGAACGGCAGGCTGCCCCCAGTTGCAGTAGCACTCCTCCGCGTGCTCGGAATTGCCGCAGGAATTGTGCACCAGCACCGGCACGTTTCCGGCCATCACGTAGTACGTGTGGAGTTCCCGGACGGTGAGGTTGTACATGTCCGCGGCGCCGGGGCGAGCGCGGACCGTGTCGATGCGGACGTGGTGGCCGGCGGCGGTGTTGAGGACGTGGCCGGGCTTGAGTTCGCCGGCACGGACCCAGGCGTGGAGCGTGCCGTCCCAGAAGGGGTGACGCGCGGTGGTGTGCAGCGTGGCTCTGTGGCCGTCGGAGCCGCGCACCGTCACGTCGACGAGGTCGTGGTCATGGTGAACCAGCCGGGCGGTGACGGTGCGGAGTCCGCGGTGCCTGCCGTTCTCCGGGTCGGCGCTCTCCACGCGGTCACCCGGCTTGATCTTGCCTATCGGTTTCGTCTTCCGGTGCGCCATCAGCACCGGTGTCTTGGAATCGAAGCTGCAGAGGGGGACGCCCTCCATCGCGGCCTCGAGGGCTATGCCCGCGGCCAGGTCGCCGAGCGACTGGCAGAGGCTCACCGCCTCGCAGGGGTTGCTCGGGATGTCCTGGACGTCGTCCCAGTGGTGATAGAACGTCGAGAACCCCTGGCAGGAACTGGTCCAGAGAAGATCTTCACCGGTGCACCGTTCACGGAAGTAGACTTCGACGTTCTTCACCGGGGAGATGTCCGGTCGGTACGTGCCGTATCCGATCATCATCCGGACGGTGGGTATCGGATGCGCCGAGTTGAACTGCTTCAGGTACTTCATCGGCGGCAGGTAGCCCTCGTCGCCGGGCGCGTCGTAGCTGGTCCCGTCGTAGTCGGGTGCCGCGGGGTCGTTGTGCGACTTGTAGGTGCCGTACGTGCCGTTGGTGCCCGAGCAGAAGTGCGGGTAGCACGATTCGAGACCGGTCGGGTCGCTGCCGGAGATGGGGTTGTCGGCGGCGTAGGTGTAACCGCCCAGTTCCTGGGGATTGCCGGCCTCGAACACCGGGTCGACGCTGATGAAGCTGCCGAGGGTGGGGTCGTACTTGCGTGCTCCGACGTCGGTGTAGCCGGTGTTCTTGTCCTGTGGCTGACCGAGGTAGGAGCGGGTGGGGTCGGGCCAGGCCGTGGTGTTGGCGCTGGTCCGCGGCTGTCCGTAGGGGGTGTACTGCTGGCGGGCGATCTGTTGGGTGGTGGCGTCCATGGCGAGCGTCGCCGTGCCGTGCGCGTCGCTGAAGAGGTATTTCAGTCCGCCGCCCGGGAGGGTGGAGCGCACGGCCACGGGCACTCCGGAGCCGCCGTGGCTGTAGGTACGGACGCCGCCGAGCAGGACGTTGGGGGTGACACTCGTGTTGACGACGATCTGGGTGTCGCCGGTGAAGAGGGTGGTCTGGCCGGGGTCGCGACGGATGAGCTGGTTGCCGTCGGCGTCGTAGAGGTACTTGGTGGTCGTGGGACTGGCGCCGCCCGTGTCCACCTGGGCGAGTCTGCTCTCGTCGTCCCAGGTCAGGGTCTGGCCGGGGCCGGTGGTGGGGGTACGGGTGTGCAGGTTGCCGTCTTCGTCGTAGGTGAAGGCGGTCGGGTTGGTGCCGCCGGTAGTGGCGGTGAGGGTGTGCGGCTGGGCGCCGGTGCGGTTGCAGTTGGCGGTGCAGCCGTGGCCGTAAGTGGTGGTGGCGGTGGTGCCGGAGCCGCCGATGGCGTGGTCGACGCTCTGGTGGCGGTTGCCGATGGCGTCGTAGCCGAAGGACTGCCAGTAGGAGCCCGGTGTCGTGGTGAGGGTGGTGCCGGTGGGCGGGTTGGCCGTGCAGTTGTCGTTGGCGGTCCAGGCGTCGGTGAGCCGGTCCAGGGTGTCGTAGCTGTAGCACTGCTGGTCGGTGACGGTGTTACCGGTCTCCGACTGCTGGTCGGTCGTGGACGTCGGGTTGCCGAAGGCGTCGTAGGCGTACTTGGTGTCGTCGACCGTCGGTCCCGGCGCCTGGGTCCGCGAGATCACCCGCTCGGACAGACGGCGGCTCTGGTCGTCGTAGCTGTAGGTGGCCCACGCCGGGTTGGTCGAGGCGCCGAACGTGACCTGCGAGGGTTCGGCGTAGTTCGTGTAAACGGTCCCGGCGACGTACGTGTTGATGCTGCTGCTCGTCTTCGTCGGGTTGCCCAGCGCGTCACGGCCGAAGGTGACGGTCTCGCTGTTCAGCCCCTGGACGCGCGGGTCGGTCTGCGTCGCCGGCAGCTGGTCCCGGGTGGTGTAGGTGTAGGTCGTGGTGTACGTCGACGGCAGCGGCGCCTCGGAGTCGGGCAGGGTGATCTTGGTGCCGGTCGACTTGCCGAGGGTGGTGTAGCCGGTGGCCGCGACGGTGTAGCCGCCGGTCACACCCTGGACGTAGCGGGTGGAGGAGGTCGGCTGGCCGATGCGCAGGGTGTCGTAGGCCCACGAGGCGAACTCGAAGTCGGACTTCGAGTGGTCGGTCGCGGTGAGCTTGCGGCCCAGGAGGTCGTAGGTGTAGTCGAGTTCGACCTGCCTGGCGTCGGTGGTGGAGACGAGGTCGCCCGCGTCGTCGTAGCCGTAGCTGCTGGCGCCCGCGTCCGGGTCGCTCTGCGACTTCTTGCGGCCCAGCAGGTCGAAGCCGAACGTCCACACCGTGTTGTCGGGGCCGGTGACCCGGGTCTGCTGGCCGGCGACGTTGTAGCCGTAGGCGGTGGCCGAGGTGGTTCCGCCGGTCACGGTGAAGCCCGCCGCGGCCGAGCCGCTCAGGCTGGGCAGGGTGGTGTACTGGTCGAGTTCGGTGGTCTGACCGCGGGCGTTGACCACCGTGGCCGTGGCCACGCCACCCTTGGCGGGCAGGACGGTGGTCCTGTCCCCGGTGCTGGCGGTCTCTGTGGTCCAGGTCTTGGCACCGTCGTGTTCCTCGGTCACGAGGTCGGCCCGGCCCTGCCCGTCGTAGTCCGTGACGGTGGTGTCGGGGATGGAGACCTGGGAGACCGAGACCAGGGCGTTGCCGGGATCGCCGCCCACGTTGTAGGCGTTGTTGGTGACGACCTTCCAGCCGTGCGAATCGTACTGGGTGTCCGAGACGGTGGTGCTGGAGTTCTCCGCCGTCTCCTGAGTCTGGAGCGGCCTCAGCAACCCGTCGTAGAGCGTCTCGGCGGTCTTGTAGCCTCCCCCGTCCAGGAGCGTGTTGGACGCGATCACCGAAGGCGCCGACTGGGACAGGGTGTAGGTGTAGGTCATGTTCGCCGGCGCGCCGCCGGCCTTGCTCTCGTTGGGCAGCCACACCCCGGTCGTGCGCCCGAGCGCGTCGTACGTCAGTGAGGTCAGCAGGCCGGCCGCGTCCGTGTTGGCGGTGGTCAGGGCCCTGGCAGGGTCCAGGGTGGTGCCGGAGAGCCGGCAGTCCTTGGAGGAGACGGTGACCGCGGAGCAGTCCACGCCGGGCGTGACCTGGGTGACGGTCGTGCTGCCGGTGGGCAGTCCGCCGCTCGCGGGGGTGTAGGAGGTGAAGACGGTCTGGGCGAGGCTCTTGCCGTCGGGCGAGGTGGACTTCGGGGTCCGGGTGACCTTCGTCGCGCGGCCGTAGGAGTCGTACCTGGTGGCGGTCTGGTCGACGAAGGCGGTCGCGGTGGCGCCACTCGCGGCGGACGCCTGCTGGACGAGGGTGGCGTCACCGGTCGTGGGCAGGGCGGGATTCTGCTGCCCGTCGCCGTCGTAGGCGAAGCCGTTGGTGTCGTAGGACGTACGCGTGTCGGAGATCAGGGTGCCGCTGGGCGTGGCACCGGCGCTGGAGCAGTCCTGCGCGGTGGTGATGGTCTCGGCGGGCAGCACCTGGGTCGACGGGGTACCGGTGAGGTAGCGGGTGTAGGTGCACTTGGCGACGTTGGCGCTGTCGGTGGGCTCGCCCCGGTCGTCGACCTGCACCGGCATGCCGGTGGTCGACTTGCCCAGGGTCGTGTTGTAGAAGGTGTCGCTCTCGGTCCTGCGCCAGCCGTACGAGACCTTCTGCCGGGTCAGCGACTTGGCGGGGCGGACCATCTGCGCGGTCAGGTCCGGCACGCCGCTGCGGCTTCGGGTCGCGGTGGGACCGATGACCGTGGGCACGGAGACTACGGCCTTGTCCAGGCTGCCGGTGGCGCTGGCGTAGGTGTCGGTCTCGAACGTCTGCCCCGCCAGGACGTCGTCGTCGGCGACGGTGGCGGTGGTGCCGTCCTGGCTGGTCAGGTCGGGAACCGAGCGGGTCTTGCCGCCGGGCAGGGTGTCCCCTTTCATGCCCAGGAAGTAGTACGACTTCGTGAGCGTCTTCTGGTCGTGGACATCGACACCGTTCGTCTTGTGGAAGACGTTCGGGTCACCGGTGGTGACGTCCACCTCCGGGTAGCCGCGGAACTGGCCCCAGGTGCGGTTCTTGGCCTTGACGAGCTCGTTGTCGTCGTAGTGCCAGCCGGGGTTGCCCTTGTAGGCGTAGTCCGTCTCCAGCTCGGGCTGGGTGCCGTCCTGGTAGGAGTTGTGCGGGTCGGTGGTGACGACCGAGGTGACCTTGTACTTGTAGAACCAGTCCATCCACGGCGCCGGCTGCCCGTCCGGGGTCCAGTAGACCGGGAAGCAGGAGAGCGTGTTGGTGGACGCGAACGTCCTGGCCGCCGCGTCATTGGGGTCGTCGGGGTCGCTGGCCGGGGCGCTGGAGCAGTTGGGCCGGTCGTAGGTGACCGTCGTCTGCGCGCCGGTCTCGTTGGTGACCGTCTGGATGCGGTCGTGGTACATCAGCGGCATCTGCGGGATCGTGCCGACCCGGTTGGGCAGTTGCAGCGGCGGGTCGAAACTCACCGCCGGCGTCGAGGTGCTGCCCGAAGCCCCGCCGAGGGTGTCCAGACCGGTGTGCTGGACGGAGTCCAGCCACAGGGTGGGGGCGTGGTCGCCGCCGTCGGGGAAGGACTGGGTGAAGGTGTACTTGTCGACCTGCTTGGTGGTCCCGCCGGTCTGGATCTGTGTGGTGATCGAGGTCAGGCGCTTGCGTGACCAGAAACTCGGGCCGTGGTTGGTGCAGTTCGTCGAGCCCGATGTGCAGTTCAGGTCCACCGGCACGTCCGGCCAGTACGCGGCGTTGGCGGGGGTGAACTGACTGTCGGCGCAGGTATTGCCGGCCGGGGTACCCGGGATGCAGCGCTCGGCGGTGTCGAAGAGGATCTGCTCCGGGGCGGTGCCGGAGTAGATCGTCGAGGACGTCATACCGTAGTCGACGCGCGACAGGGTGCCGCCGCGGACGTAGGACACCGCGTCGTTCTTGGCGTCCGCGCCGTAGTAGCCGGTCTCCGGGCTGTAGTACCAGGCGGTGGCGTTGCCGTGAGTGTCCACGACGTAGTCCAGGTTGAAGCGGTAGCCCAGCGTGCAGGAGGTCGCGGCGAAATCGGTGCTGTCCGGGCAGTCGGACACAGCGCTGTGCGCGTGGTAGACCGGCTCGGTCCACACGGACTTGGTCTCGTCCTTGCCGCTGGACCAGCCCGGCAGCCGGGAACGGCCGAAGAAGTACTGCACACCCCCCTCGGTGACCTTGAAGTACTCCCCGTTCGCGGTGCCGTTCGTGGCACCGGTCAGGTCCTCGATCTTGGTGGTGGAGTCATCGGCTGCGGGGCGGAAGGTCTTGGCCGAGTCGTCGTAGACGATGTCGGTGGATGTGCCGTTCAGTGACAGGGTCAGGATCTGTCCCGCCCAGCACTGGTCGCCGTCGTTGTCGGGGGCTCCGGACGAGGAGTCGTCCTTGCAGGACTTGTAGGTGCGCTCGACGTAGTTCTCGGTCGAGGCCCAGCCGTCGCCCAGCCAGGAGGACTGGTTGTTGGTCCCCTCGGTCCGCGTGTCCTGGCTCGATGAGCTGTAGGAGAGATCGACGTTCGGGACCGCGCCACCGATCGCCGGCGGTACCGGGATCGGATAGCTGTAGGTGAACGCGCCGGTGTTCCCCGAGGTCGACCAGGAGCCGCCCGGCGACAGACTGGTCGCCGCATAGTCCCCGGCGCCGCCCGATGCGCCGGCGGTCGCGGCCATGACCACCGCCGCGCCGGACGGCGCGGCCACCGACCGGGAGGAGTCCGCTGCACTCGGCGTCGCCGTCCCCGGGCTGACGACGGCGACCTGAGCGGACAGCGGGGTCCCCGCGGTGGTGCGCACGGGTGTCTGGACCTGGCACTTGGCCAGCTTCGGCGTGGTCAGCGCGCAGGCAGGCAGTTCCACCAAGTGCAGGCGGGCGGCGAAGTCGCCGCCGAACGCGTAGCGGAAGGACGAGTCGTCGACCCGCAGCGCGACCCTTCCACCGCCTGGGCTGATGCGCTGCAAGGTGAACAGCATGCCGTGGACCCCGGCAGAGCGCGCGGTCTTCTGGTCCAGCACCGTGACCCGCACACGTTGCGAGCCGACGATGGCGGCGGAACCCGGCTGCGCACCCGTTGCCGCGCCGAGCAGGACGGGCGTGGCACCCGCCCGCACCTGGGGTGCCCTGACCCCCACGGGCGCGACCGCGGTGGGGAGCGTCACCACTGCACGGGCCGACGTGGGCAGCTTCGCATGTCCCGTGGGATCGAAGTGCTTGAACCGCTCAGGGGCGTGGACCGGCTTGGGCTTGGCATGAGTGAAAGGGATCCGCTTGCCACGCGGAACGGCGGGGGCCGGCACACGCCCCTGTTCCGAAGGGGTCCCTGCGGCGACGGTGGCGGGCAGCAGGCCCGCCACCAGGACGCCGACCGCCACCACTGCCGTGCGCCGAACGCTCTGGGCACCCCAGGCCGCCCAGCCGCGTCTCCACCTCGTAGTCCGCCCCATGATGAGTGTTCCCCTCCCCCGCTTCAAATCGCCCGACTGCCTTGGAGACAGGGCGATTTGATTGCATGTCAAAAGGAGGCATACATCGGTCGAGCCCCCGTGAGAGGTCACGCTAGGGCCAGCGAGCAGCCCGTCAGGTAAAGCGATTCCCGAGGAAATACCAAGGAAGTGCACAGCGGAGAGCGCAAGTTGACCACAATGTGTCACAAACGGACCGCGTACTGCCATCCGGCGACCGGTCCGTGATGGACCCGGCTCACACCAGCCCCAGAGAACGCACAGCGGCGCGGGGCCCACCGGGGGGGGAACCGCCTGAAAACAGCGAAGGGCCCCAACCAGACACCCCTCCTTCGTCGTGCCGCGCTTCTCCTCATAGCGTTCGATCGCCTCCCGTACCGAGCGGGGCAGCGGCACCTCCCTACCCCCCGCCTTGCGATGCTTCAGCTTCGCCGGCCGGTGCGTGTTGGAGTGAATCTGCTCGTGCACCCGGTACACGTCGTCCGCCATCGCCCCCTTGTCGTAGGCCCCCGCAGAATCGCCTTGAGGGTGCGCAGTATGTTGACCTGATTGCCCCGGCCGACGCCGTCGACCTCCAACTCGTCCAGGAAGCGCTCCACCACGACAGGGGCCACGGATATCAACTTCCGTGAACCCAGACGCGGAACGATATGAACGTCGATGCAGCATCCCTGGCCGCCCATCGGGTGAGTCGAGGGATCCGGAGCAAGTTGCTGACCGGGGTCAGCGGCGGTGAGGTAGAGGACCAGCGCCAACCGGCACGCTTCTCACCACACGACCGAGCGACTTCCGCATCATTTCCCCTCCGCGCCAGGCCGAAGACTGCTGTTCGCTCAGCCACGCACGGACTCGCGCCGCTTCCCCATATGGAATGCAGGCGGTCATCGACATCGGTCCGTTGGGCGATCAGTGAGCCGGGGGCTCGTGTGTGCAAGGTCGGGGGCTGATTGTCGTGAGTGTCCTCGTCAACATCAGAGGTTGGCTGGAGTGCGACGACCAGCAGCTCGCCCAGATCGCAGAGATCGTCGGACAGGACGACCCCGACCGGACGTACAGCGGTGGCTGGGCCTTTCCGCCGAGGCAGTACAACTACGTGAACTGGGTTTTCTTCGGGGCCCAGATGCGCGACCACTCCGTCGACTGGTTCCTGGACCGACTGCGGAGCGTGGCGCGGATTCCGGCCTCCGATGAGGACGACGACCGGGTCAGGGGTCTGTTCCTCGCCAGTCACGAGGTCGACGGCATGAGCGAGTGGCAGGTCCGCGACGGCACCGTCGTGATCCGGGCCGCGAGCGAGACGTATCGGTTCCTCGACGAGTAGGGCGTTGCGGCCGAGCGGAGTGAGCCGGGGTACGACGCGGCGACGCGAACCGTAGCCCGGTTCGCGTCCGCCGCTACCGTGCCCAGCATCAAGATCCTCATCAGCGCCGGCTTGGAGGGCGTCCTCGCCCACACCTATCTCGTGGCAGTCGCGTCGCGGGTAGCCGCAGGCGCAGTCCACGTCGAAGACGTCGTCCATGCGGCCGCCGTCGCTCATGCGGTCCCCCCTGCGGCTGATGGTGCTTCAGTGCTTGCCGCTCAGTCGCCGGGTGGCATGACGCAGTCGCGAAGTCGGATCTGGTCATGGCCGAGTCGAGCTGATGGCGGCTCTTGCCAAGGGAGGTGTCCGCGGCGGAGTCCTGCCGTCCCGCAGAGAACCCTTCGCCCCAGGGAGTCGCGCCCGTGAACGCCGGTCCGGCCGGCCCGAGGGCGACCGGATACAGTGCGCGAGACGGCAGCCCGGCCAGGGAGGGGAAGCGTGACCGACACCAGTAACACCCGACCCGTCGACAGCGAAGCGCAAGTGCCGCGGCAGAGCCCACTGCACCGCCTGATGCGCTACATCCCGCTGATCGCCCCTGTCCTGCTGTGGGCCGTGCCCTGTTGGTTGCTCCTGCACGGCGGCCAGCACTGGCCGCTGCCCGTCACGCTGGTCGGCACCGCCCTGTTCGCCCTCGGCCTCATCGGTATGCCGCTCGCGATGGTGCGCGGCCACGGCCGGCGCCAGCAGGACCGGGCGGCGATCATCGGCGACACCCTGCTGGGCACCAGCTGGGTTCTGTTCACCTGGTCCGTGCTGATCGGCGTCCTCTTGCGGCTCGCCCTGACCGTGGCCGGCGTCGGCGAAAGTCAGGACCGGGCCCGAATCGTCACCTGGGCCGTCCTCGGCGTCTCCGCCGTGCTGCTCGCCTGGGGGTACGCCGAGGCCCGCCGCGTACCGCGCGTGCGCCGACTCGACGTGCAACTCCCGCGACTGGGTGCCGGGTTGGACGGCCTCCGCGTCGTCCTCATCACCGACACCCACTACGGCCCACTCGATCGCGCTCGCTGGTCGGCACGGGTCTGCGAGACGGTGAACGCCCTGGAAGCCGACCTGGTCTGCCACACCGGCGACATCGCGGACGGCACGGCCGAACGCCGCCGCGCCCAGGCCGTCCCGCTCGGTACGGTGCGGGCCACCCGGGCCCGCGTGTACGTCACCGGCAACCACGAGTACTACAGCGAGGCCCAGGGCTGGGTCGACCTGATGGACGAGCTGGGCTGGGAGCCGCTCCGCAACCGCCATCTGCTGCTCGAACGCGGAGGCGACACCCTCGTGGTCGCCGGCGTGGACGACGTGACCGCCGAGTCCTCCGGCCTGGCAGGCCACCGCGCCCATCTCGCCGGAGCTTTGGACGGCGCCGACCCCGACCTGCCCGTCCTGCTCCTGGCACACCAGCCCAAGTTCGTCGACCGGGCGGCAGCCGACGGCGTCGACCTCCAACTCTCCGGCCACACCCACGGCGGCCAGATCTGGCCCTTCCACCACCTGGTCCGCATCGACCAGCCCGCCCTCGCCGGCCTCAGTCACCACGGCACCCGCACCCTCCTCTACACCAGCCGCGGCACCGGCTTCTGGGGCCCGCCGTTCCGTGTCTTCGCCCCCAGCGAGATCACCCTGCTCGTGCTCCGCTCCCCGCACCTGCCCACCTCGCCGTAGCACGGGGCGGCCGACGGCTCCAACGAGCCGCACCGACGCGTACGGCGGTTCTATCACCGGCCGTATCCGTTTCGCCGTCGAGGTCGCCGAGGCCGTCAGGCAGGCCATCGGCGAAGGGCTCGAGGACAAGGTCTTCATCGTCACCGGCGGCGGATCGGGCATCGGCGCGGTCACCGTACGGCGGCTGCCGGCCGAAGGCGCCCGGATCACCGCGGCCGGCGCCGACCCCGACGACCCGCGACCGCCCGGACCACCGAGCACTTCGGCCGGCTCGACGGCGCCGCCGACGTCGACCAGTAGACCCGTGCCGCCCGAGCGGTGGAGCGTCGGGCGGTTCTTCGCCCACCTGTTGCGCACCCGTCGCCTGGTGCGCGACGTCGGGCGCCGCAGCACAGCGCCGAAGGGGCACGTGGTAGCCCAGCTCCCGGCCGTAGCGCGCGGTGGTGTCGACACAGCTGTCGGACCGCATGCCGATGAGTACGGTCTTCCGTGACGGGAGCCGCCCCGCGGACGCGTCAGGCGGCCGGAGGCAGGGTGCTGCCGCGCCGCTTGAGCTGGTCGTTGACCGTTTCCAGGAGTTCGTCGGAGAACCCCTCGTCGGCCACGGCCCGGGACATGAGCACGGCGCCGACCAGGGCGCTGAGCGTGAGCATGGCCTCGGCCCTGGCGTCCGTGGCGTCGTCGTCCAGGCCCGCGATCAGGTCCAGGTACGCGCGGACCTGCCGCTCGTAGGCGTCCTTGAGGTGGAGGTCGCCCGCGGTGCCGTCGCGTCCCGCGGCAGCGCCGAGCGGGACCAGCGCGCAGCCGGTGGCCGGTGCGTCGCGGTGCTGCTTCCCGAGATACGCGTCGATGAGGCCGGCCCGTGCGTCCTGGTCGTTCTTCCGCGCGGCCCGCTCCATCTTCGCCGAACCCTCGGCCAGGGCAGCGGCGGCGGCCTGGGTGACGAGGTCGTCACGCGACGCGAAGTGCTTGTAGAAGCCGCCGTGCGTGAGTCCGGCCTCCTTCATGAGGTCCGCGATGCCGAGGCGGCCGATACCGTCGGTGCGGACCTTGCGCGAGGCGATCCGGAGGACCCGTTCGCGGCTCGCCGCCTTCTCCGCCTGCGAGTGGCCCATACCGGCCCTGCCTCTCCTGGATCGACGCGGTGCGCGATCACGCAACTGGATGACGGCCATCATACACCAGCACCTCGTACACACGCCGGGCAGTCATTCGTTTGACATTCAGGATGACGGCCGTAATCCTGAATGTGGATGTCAACCATCAGCCAGATTGGAACTGGAACCATGTCCCAGACCTATGACCCACGTCGCACGGCTGTTCTGCTGATCGACCCGTACAACGACTTCCTGTCCGAAGGCGGCCAGATCTGGCCGCGCCTGGAGTCCATGGCGCACGAGATCGGACTGCTGGACCACCTGCGCTCCGTGGTCGGCTCCGCCCGTGCGACGGGCGTACGCGTGGTGTTCGTTCCGCACCGCCGCTGGGAGCCGGGTGACTACGAGACGTGGGACCACCCCAACCCCACCCAGCTGAGCATCATGGAGCGGCACAGCTTCGCCCGCGGTACCTGGGGCGGGGAGTTCCACCCCGACTTCCAGCCGCACTCCGGCGACGTCGTGATCTCGGAGCACTGGGCGCAGAGCGGGTTCGCCAACACCGACCTGGACTTCCAGCTCAAGCAGCACGGCATCACCCACGTCGTGCTGGTCGGACTCCTGGCGAACACCTGCATCGAGTCCACCGGCCGGTTCGCCATGGAGCTCGGCTATCACGTGACGCTGGTGCGCGACGCCACCGCCGCCTTCGAGCCCGCGATGATGCACGCCGCGCACGAGCTGAACGGCCCCACCTACGCCCACGTCATCACCACCGCGGACGAACTCACCGCCGCGTTCGAGGGAGCACACGCATGACCCTGACCGGAGAGCTGCTGATCGGCGCGGGCCGGGTGCCCGCCACCGCCGGGACCATGAAGGCGCTCGACCCCGCCACCGGGGAGTTCGTCGAGCCGGAGTTCGCCTTTGGCGGCGCGGCCGAGGTCGACCGCGCGGTCCGCCTCGCGGACGACGCCTTCGACAGCTACAGCCACACCTCACTCGCCGAGCGGGCCGCGTTCCTCGACCTCGTCGCGGACGGGCTGGAGGCGGTCAAGGACGAGCTCGCCGCCCGTACCGCGCTGGAGACCGGCCTGCCGGCCGCCCAGCTGGAAGGTGAGGCGGCGCGGACCGCCGGCGTGTTCCGCAAGTTCGCCGACGTCGTCCGCGCGGGCCGCTTCCTCCAGGCGGCCGTCGACACCGCGCAGCCGGACCGCCGGCCCGCGCCGCGCATGGACCACCGGCTGCAGAAGGTGGCCCTGGGACCGGTGGTGATCTTCGGCGCCAGCAACTTCCCGATCTCCTACTCCGTGGTGGGCGGCGACACCGCCTCCGCTCTCGCCGCCGGCTGCCCCGTCGTCGTCAAGGCCCACAACGCGCACCCCGGTGCCTCCGAGATCCAGGGCCGGGTCATACAGCAGGCGGTCGCCGAGGCGGGACTGCACGAAGGCGTCTTCTCCCTGGTCCGCGGCGCCGGCAACGAGATCGGCGAGGCGCTGGTCGACCATCCTCTGGTCCGGGCGGTCACCTTCACCGGCTCCGAGGGCGGCGGCATGGCCCTCTACCGCCGGGCCCAGCGGCGTCCCGACCCCATCCCCGTGTTCACCGAGATGACCAGCGTCAACCCGACCTTCGTCCTGCCCGCGGCTCTGGCGGCCCGCGGCGCGGAGATCGGCGCAGACCTGGTGCAGCGCGCCATGTACAACGTCGGGCAGGCCTGCCTGAAGCCCGCCGTCCTCCTCGCCGTCGACGGGCCCGGCTTCCAGGAACTGCGGGACGCCGCGACCGCCGAGGTGCGGAAGGCGGACGCACGGACCATGCTCACGCCCGGCATCCACGACTCCTACACCCGCAACGCGCGGCGCATGGAGGACGGCGGCGCCACCCTGATCGGCACGGGAACGGACCCGGCCCGCGCCGGGGAGGGCCAGTCCCTGCTGTACGAGGTCACCGGTGAGCAACTGCTGGCCGAACCCGCCCTGCGCGAGGAGATCTTCGGCCCGGCGGTCCTGTTGGTGAGGCTGACCGGTGCGGAGCAGCTGTTCGAGGTGGCCCGCGCCTTCCGTGGACAGCTCTCGGCCACCCTGCACGCCGATACCGCCGACCGCGCCGCCGCCGAACGGCTCCTGCCGATCCTGGAGCGGCGCACCGGCCGCATCGTGTTCAACGCCTTCTCGATCCCGCAGGAGGTCTCCCACGCCGCCACCCACGGCGGCCCGTTCCCGGCGACCTCCGACAGCCGGTTCACCTCCGTGGGCATGGGCGCGATCGAGCGGTTCGTCCGTCCGGTCACCTACCAGAACTTCCCCGACGACCTCCTGCCGGAGCCGCTGCGCGAGGCGAACCCGCTGCACGTCTGGCGGCTCGTCGACGGCGAACTCGGCCGGCACTGACCACTTGCACGGGCTCCGTTCACCCTCCCGAACGGAGCCCGTCCGCTCCCCCGGAACGAAAGGCGACCCTGCCATGTCCATAGCCGACCGAACGGTGGCGGAGAACGAACGCGCGGCGCGAAACGAGGTACGCGAGAGGCTGCTCGGCGCCTGGCGACTCGTGTCGTACACCGCCACGAGCACCGACGGGGAGGTCATCAGCCCGCTCGGCCCCACGCCGTACGGCCTGATCGTCTACACCCCCCAGGGATACATGTCCGCCCAGCTGGGCCGCGGCGACCGCCCGCCCCTGCGGTCGGCACGCCTTGAGGACGCGGCGGCCGACGAGCTGGCCAGGGCGGCGGCCGGCTACCTCTCCTACGGCGGCCCGTTCGAGGTCGTCGGTCCGGCCACCGTCGAGCACCACGTCACGACCAGCCTCTTCCCGAACTGGATCGGACGGTCCCAGGTCCGGCAGGTGAGCTTCGACGGCCCGCTCCTCACCCTCCGTGTCGCCACCCCCACCCGCTTGTGGGGCGCGGACCGCACGGCCGAACTCACGTGGAGCAGACTGGCCTGAGGCGGACCCGCCAACGGGCTCCGGGCGCCGTGCAGCGACAGGTGCGGTGCAGGGACATGGGGACCGCACGCACCCACAGCACTGGAAAGGGGGATGTGGAACAGGCGTGCGCGAGTCGGCGGCAGTGCAGGCCCGGTAACCCCTGCGGCATGCGCGGGCCCACCCAATACCCGCACGGCGCGGGGGCGATGACCAGACCTAGCCGGCCGGAGGGTGCTTGCCCGGCGGTTCTTCGGGTACGGCGTTTGCATAGGTGATACCTGCAATGGCAGCGGGATTTCGGAAAGCGATGCCTCCGTGACTGGTCTCAGTGGCCCCAGGGACGAACGATCAGGCCGACCGCGCGACGATCCTCTCCCCCTCGCCTCGGCGCTGGCCGAGGCCGTGGACTGTCTGACCCACCTGTGGTCGGACGCCGCGCAGAGTACGGACCTGCGCCTGTCGCCGCATCAGCTGCGGGCACTGCGGATTCTGGAGGAGGAACCGGGCCTCAACCTCACCGCCTTGGCGGTGGCCATGGAGATCGGGCTGCCGACCGCCAGCCGGCTCTGCGGCCGGCTGGAAGCGGCCGGTCTGCTGGAGCGCGTGCTGCATCCGCGCAAACGGCGTGAGGTACGACTGCTCCTGACACGGCAAGGCCACCGGGTACTGGACGAGATGGCCTCGCACAGAGCCCGTGCCCTGGCCGTCGTGCTCGGGGCCATGGAGCCGGCCGCGCGGGAGGCTCTCCGGCAAGGGCTCCAGGGCTTTCTGGCCGCCGCCCAGGACCGCATGGCACACGATCGGCACAACAGCGACCCCTGACCGGGCCCGGCGCGTCAGCCCCGGCGGTGGTACCGGCCGGGACGCGGAAGGATGGCATCTGCCGTGCGGACGGGGCGCGCCGGCGCAGCGGGCCCTCCGTCGCCGGCCGGTCCCGCCGGGCGTTCGCGCGGCACAAGAGCGGGCGGGAACCCGCCTCCCGGGTCACGCCTGGCGGGGGCGCCCGCGCCAGTCCAGACAGACGGCCAGGGCGTCGTCCTCGGCCCTGACGGCTTCACCCCGGTAGTCCGCCAGTTCGCGCAGGATCGCGCGGGGTACCTCGGCGGCGGGCAACAGCCGGGTGGAGTGGATGGCTCGGGCCAGCGCCCGATCCCCGTACACCTCGCCCTTCGGAGAGTGCACCGCGTGGACGCCGTCGCTGACGAAGACGAGCCGGTCGCCGGGCTCGACCTCGAATTCCTGCGCCACGTAGTCCGTCTCCTCGAACATGCCCAGGGGCAGTTGCGCCTCGAACGGGACACGTTCGACAGTGCCGCCGCGCAGCCGCAGAAGCTGCGGGGAGCCCGCGTCCACGACACTCACCCGCCCGGTGTCCAGGTCGAAGTCGAACATGAGGACGGACAGATAGCGGCGGCCTCGGTAGTGGGCGTAGACGGCCTGGTCGGCCAGGGCGGCCTGGTCGGCGATGGAGATTCCGGCGCGGCGCGCGTTGCGCAGGGCGTTGATGGCGAGGCTGGTCAGCAGAGCCGCCTCTATGCCCTCGCCCATGCCGTTCGTGACGTACAGCATCAGACGGTCGGCGGTGGCGGACCAGTCGAAGTTGTCGCCGAAGACGGCGTAGGCGGGCTCCAGCTGGCCGCCCAGGTCGTACTCGGGCCGGCTGCAGGAGCGACCGGGCAGCAGCTGCCACTGCATCTCGGCCGCCAGGGTGAGCCGGTCCTTGCGCCGGGCCTGGAGATACAGGTCCGTGTCGCGGTCGGCCACGAGCACCTCGTGCGCCAGCACCTCGGCGATCTCGGCCAGTTCGGACACGCACCCGCGTGCCGCGTCGCCGCCGGGCAGCGTCACGGACAGCACGCCGAGCCGGTCGCCGCGCACGCTGACCGGCAGGTGGACGTGCATCCGCCGGTCCTGGCCCTCTTCGCAGTAGGGCTCCTGCGAACCGAAGGCCCGCCCGGCCGGGCTGCCGTGCACCGGCACCGGCACCAGGTTGTGCGGCCGCACCGACACCGGCTGCAGTGCTGTCAGGCCGTAGTCGGCCATGAAGAGCTCGACGGCCTCCGCGCCGTACTGCTCGGTCAGCACGACGCGGACGGCGTCGAGCAACCCGTGGGGAGCCGCTGTGCGCACGGCACGCTCAGCGGTCAGGAATCTGTTCACGATGAGGAATGCACCATTCTTTCTCCCGGCAACGTGCGGGCCCGGCCGAGTGGGCGGGGCTTCGCGAGAGCCGCGTCGGTCGTTCCGAGGGGGGTCCGTGTGGAGTGGGGCTCCTAGTAGGCTGAAAGGTGCCCCAGTGCCTGCGAGAGTGTGATCGTGACTGCCTTCCGCCGCCGCCCAGAGCCCGATGAGGTCGCACGCGTGACGACCAAGGCCGTTGAGCTGCTGGAAGTTGTGTGGGGCCGTGCCTCGACCGCGCCTACCTCTGCCTCCCAGTTGCGGGTGCTGCACATCCTCGAGCACCACGACGGCATCAATCTGCGCACTCTCGCCGAGTCCCTCGCCTCCACTCCTCCGTCCACGAGCCGACTGTGCGACCGGCTACAGGCCGCGGGATTCATCGAGCGCATGGTGGGCGCGGAGGACCGACGCGAGGTACGGCTGCATCTCAGCGGCCG
This sequence comes from Streptomyces sp. NPDC054813, assembly GCF_053611365.1. Classification (NCBI taxonomy): domain Bacteria; kingdom Bacillati; phylum Actinomycetota; class Actinomycetes; order Kitasatosporales; family Streptomycetaceae; genus Streptomyces; species Streptomyces sp. NPDC054813. Next base: position 197,805 of record NZ_JBSHAF010000001.1, read on the forward strand.
GGGCCGCTCCTTCCTGGCCGATCTGCGTGCCCGCCGGGAGAGCGAGCTCCAGAAGGTGCTGGCGGACATGCCCGCCGCCAAGCGTGTCGCCCTCCTGGAGGGGCTTGAGGCATTCTGCGCCACCGCGGCGACGCAGATACCCGACGAGGCCCCCGAGTCCGACAGCCGGACCGCCTGAACAACCCGTACGGCACCGGTGCCACCACCGCTCCATGACGATGGCGACCGGCGCCGGGGGCGGCCCCTGTCCACCGGAACATTCCAGGTCCTTCCCCGTGTACGTCCGACTCGGCTACTCTGTTGCCTCATGGCTATTATTGTCAAACGACAACAGTTCTTGGTGTCGCACTCACCCTGTCCGACTACCCCCGTTCCGATGCGATTCGCGATGACTGTGCGATATGCCTCCTGAATCCCGAGACTGAACGTTGACACAAGGATGGCCCGATGTCCGCGGCTCCCGAACTGAGAGCGCATATCGACCGCGCCGAGCAGACCTTCGTGATCACCGTGCGCGGCGATGTCGACTACGCCGACGCCGAGGGTTTCGAACAGGCCTGGGAGGCGGCCGACCGTGCGGCGATGCCCGTAACAGCGGTCGACCTGACGCAGGTCACCTTCGCCGACAGCATGCTTCTCAACGCCCTCATCGAGGCCCGTCTGCGCCATCAGGCCAGCGGGCGCGACCTGGTGCTGATCGGCCCCCTGCGGCCGGCCGTGAGCCGACTCCTGACGATCACCGGCGCCGTCCGGCTGTTCACCATCACCGAGACCGGCGGATGACGGTCAGCGGGCCACGCGATGGCGTACCGCGTGCCGGAGCCTGAGCGCGCCGATGACGAGGTCGGCGAGCAGCACCACCGCCCCGATGATCAGCAGGTAGAACAACCCGTGAGCGGTGAACCCGATGATTCCCAGGACGAGGGCCACCAGGATCAGAAGCAGGAACAGGCTCATCGGCTCTCCTATCAACCGTCGGCTGCGCTGGGTCAGCGGCGCGCCAGTCGGCGCTCACCGCCGGCGCCAGGCGTGTAGTCGAGTGCGTAGTGCGCGAACACGGAAGGCTCCTGCGAGGCCGGCAGCTCGCCGTCCGTGTCGATCGCGGGGGCCTTCTTGACCGTGTCCTTGTCGTAGGCGACCTTCAGATAGCCCGGACCGACGGTCGCGTTCGCGAGCGGGACGAACACCAGGCGCCGACGGGTGGGCAGGCCGACCGTCACGGTGGCGTAGCAGGGCTGGTCGGTCGCGGTGTCGACGTAGACCGATTCCAGGACTCCGACCTTGTGCCCGAGGGTGTCGACCACGTCGTGACCGCGCCACTCCCGGATATCGCCTGCTTCGAACATCAGACACCTCCGTGGGGACGGGTACCCCTGATCGCACGGTTGACGCCGTCGACCGGCCGGACCGCCGCGAGGGCGCGCCGTGCGTCCACGGCGCGCCGCTCCCCGTCGCCGGCAGTGCCGAGGCCCCCGTCCCGGCGGCGGGCCGTCAGCGCGGCGCCACGCGGATGCCCACCAGGCAGGTGTCGTCGTCGGTGTCGGACCGGCTGTGGGTCAGCAGGCGGTCCAACTGCTGCTCCAGGGTCGGCGGAACCGTGCGCGCGGTCGTCAGCATCTGCGCCAGGGACTCCTCCACCGACCGGTCACGGCGCTCGATCAGGCCGTCCGTGTACATCAACAACGTGTCGTCGACGGCGAGTTGGACCTCGTGCTCCTGATACCCGGCCTCGGGCACGGCACCCAGCAGCAGCCCCTGGACCAGGGGCAGCGGCTCCGCCTCACCGCCACGGACCAGCACGGGCGGCAGATGACCGGCCCGCGCCCAGCGCAGGGTGTGGCGGTCGGGGTCGTAGAGACCGCACACCGCGGTGGCGGTGACGGAACCGGTCAGATGATGGGTCACCATGTTCAGCCAGGACAGCAGCTGCCCGGGTCCGGCGCCGGTCACGGCGAGCCCGCGCAGCGCGTTGCGCAGGACGACCATGCTGGTGGCCGCCTCGATGCCGTGTCCGGCGACATCGCCCACGCACACCAGCACCAGGCCGGACGGCAGCACGACCGCGTCGTACCAGTCGCCGCCGACCAGGTGCTGGGTCTCCGCGGGCCGGTAGCGCACGGCCAGGTCCAGCCCGGGGACCGCCAGCGGGGCCTGTGCGGGCGGCATGATGGCGTGCTGGAGCTGGAGGGTGAGCCGGTTGCGTTCACTGGCCTGCTGCTCGGTGTGGGCGAGCTGGTCGCGGGTGGCGGCGAGGGCGACCTCGGTCCAGTGGTGTGCGGAGATGTCCTGGTAGGCGCCGCGCACGACGTACAGCTGGCCGCCGGAGTCGAGGACCGGTTCGGCCGCCACCCGGATATGGCGGGTGACGCCGTCGGGGCGCTGCAGGCGGAAGGCCGTGGACGCGGGCCGGCGGTGGTGCAGCAGGGTGCGCAGGAAGCGGCCGATGGTGACGGCGTCGTCGGGGTGGGCATGGGCGGGCAGGTCCTCCAGCGGCACCGGGGCGCCGGAGACGGGCTTGCCGTAGAGGTGGTAGAGCTGGCCGTTCCAGGTGATCTCGCCGGTGAGGAGGTTCTCCTCGAAGCCGCCGACACGGCCCAGGCGCTGGGCGTGCTGGAGCAGGCTGGCCAGGCGGGCGGTCTCGTCCTCGATGCGCCAGATGAGCAGGACGCAGCCGCCGTGCCGGCTGACGTTGATGTCGGCGACCGCCGCCAGCGGGACCTCGTCGACCAGGGCGGTGAGCCGCATGCGGTGGGCGCGGTAGGGCTCGCCGGTGGCGTAGACGCGCTCGATCCGCTCGAAGAGCTCGCTGTGGCCGGCGGCCATCGGATAGGTCTCCAGCAGCAGGGCGCCGTTGAGGACGGCCCGCGGCCTGCCGCCGGGGTCCAGGAAACAGTTGTTGACGTGGTGGATGCGGAAGTCGACGAGGTCGCCCTCGGCATCCAGGTGCGGCATGAGCACCAGGGCGGGGTCGTGGAGTCCGTCGGCCAGGTCCATCAGCTCGGTGACGCCGGGCAGGACGGGCCGGCCGGTGTCGCCGTGGGCCCGGTCCGGGGATCCGGTGTCCAGGGTGTGCGCGCACAGCTCGGCCAGGGCCTCGATCTGCCGGACGACCGGCGCGGGAGGCGTGTCCAGCGGCGCGGGCCAGACGATCTCCAGTACGCCGTGGATACGCCCGCCGGTGCCGGCCGCCACGGCGACCCGGCCGCCGTCGGGATGGTGGTGCTGGCCGATGGAGGGCAGCCCGGTCTCGGCCAGGCTGCGGATCCAGTGCCCCGAGCGCTCGGCGAGGCCGCGGCGGCCCACCGTCGCCACCCCCGGCGGTACATGCCGCCAGCGCCCGGCCTCGGCGGAGGAGAATCCGGCGTTGCCCGCCAGGGTGAGCGAGCCGTCGGCGCCCAGTGCCCAGATCGCGACCGCCTCCGCGCCCAGGGGCGCCAGCGCATGTTCCAGCAGGGACTCGGCCACGGCCTGGGTGTCCTGGGCGGCCAGCGCACCGCTCTCGGCGGCCCGCAGCCGTACGGCGGACGAGTGGCTGTCCGCGGGGTCGACCGCCTCGGCGCGGACGGCGGTGGCCGCGAAAAAGGCGGCGGTCACCTCCGACATCCGGTCCCGTGCGGCCTGGTTGATGACGTCGACCGCGAACTCCAGGGGTGTCACCCCCGCCTGCTCGGCGAGTTCGGCCAGCTGCCGGGCCGCCTGCGCCGGGCCACAGCTCAGCCGTTCGACCAGGATGCCCTTGGCCAGCTCGATCAGGGCACGCCCGTCGGCCTCGGCATGCGCCGCCCGCACCTCGCGGCGCAGCCGCTCCACGGTCGCCGCCAGCCTGCCGAGGGGGGACGACCGGCCGGGCTCGTCCGGCTCACCGGTGGCGGCTCCCCGCGTGCTCTCGACGACGCCGGGCGGCTCTACGCCCACCGGGCCGAGGCCTTCCGGCATGCGTGGGTCGCCCGCCAGGTCTTCGTAACCGGGCGGTTCGGGCGGTTCGGGCGATGGGCGGAGATCACTCACGGTGGGCCTGTTTCTCGGCTCGGACGCCCCGGGGCGTTACGCGGCCTGCTGGTGGGAGCCGTGGCGGTGGCGCGTTGTCACACGGCCAGCCAGCGACGGACGCGGGCGATGAGGTCGTTCGTGTCGACGGGCTTGGTGATGTAGTCGTTGGCCCCCGAGGCGAGGCTCTTCTCCTGGTCGCCCGGCATGGCCTTCGCGGTGACGGCGATGATGGGCAGCTCAGCGTAGTGGGGCATGGCGCGGATCTCCGCCGTGGCTGAGTAGCCGTCCATCTCCGGCATCATCACGTCCATCAGCACCAGGCAGACATCCGGGTGGGCGAGCAGCATCTCGATGCCCTTGCGGCCGTTGTCGGCGTGCAGGACCTGGAAGCCGTGCAGTTCCAGTACGCCGCTGAGGGCGAACAGGTTGCGCGCGTCGTCGTCGACCACCAGGACCGTCCGGCCGAGGAAGGAGTCGTCCACCACCTGCGCGGCCGGGCGGTGCGGCTCCTCGGCGCGCACCAGCGACAGCACGTCACCGGGCTGTTCGGCGGACAGGTGCAGAGTGATGCGCTCGCGCAGCTCGTCCAGACTGGACAGGAAGTCCAGCGGCCGGCCGCCCGCGAGGGCACGCAGCGCCTGCTCCTGGGCCAGATCCACCCGGTGCCCGGTGTGCACCAGGACGGGCACGCTGGCCAGCGCCGAGTCGCCGCGCATGGCCTCCAGGAAGTCCGCGCCCTCCTTGCCGGGCATGCCCAGCTCCAGGACGACGCAGTGGCAGGGCTCGGCCGCCAGCGTGCTCGCCGCCTCCTGCGCGCCCACGGCGGTGATGAGGTCGATCGCCCCGTGCGGGTCGCCGGGGTCGTGCGCGAGGTCCGCCACGGCCCGCTCGGCGACCAGGGTGAGCAGACCGCGCGGGCGCTCCTCGATCACCAGGAGCCGCCGCCTGCGGTGCTCGGGGACCGGCACGGAAGCGGGCAGCAGCCGGGGCGCCGGTGCCGCCTCGGACGCGGCAATGGCGCGGGGCTGCTCCACCGGCCGGCCGCCGGTCTCCAGCAGCTCCTCGAAGTCGGCGCGCGCGACGGGCAGGTACAGCGTGAACGTACTGCCCTGGCCGGGGGCGCTGTCGACGGTGACGGCGCCGCCGAGCAGATGGGCGATCTCCCGGGTGATGGACAGGCCGAGACCGGTGCCGCCGTACTTGCGGCTGGTGGTCCCGTCGGCCTGCTGGAAAGCGCCGAAAATCGTCTCCAGCTGCTGGTGGGGGATGCCGATGCCGGTGTCGACGACCCGGAAGGCCACCACCGGACCGCCGCGCAGCACACCCGGCGGCACTTCCCGGTCGGCGGCCGGCTCGATCCGCAGCTCGACGCCGCCCTGTTCGGTGAACTTCACCGCGTTGGACAGCAGGTTGCGCAGGATCTGGCGCAGCCGGGAGTCGTCGGTGAGCAGGTCGGCGGGCGTGCCGGTCGCGGTGGCCACCGTGAACTCGAGGCTCTTCTGGGAGGTCATCGGCCGGAAGGTCGCCTCGACGTACTCCAGCAGCTGGCGCAGCGGGACCCGCTCGGGACTCACGTCCATCTTGCCGGCCTCCACCTTGGAGAGGTCGAGGATGTCGTTGATCAGCTGCAGCAGGTCCGAGCCCGCCGAGTGGATGATGCCCGCGTACTCGACCTGCTTCGGGGTGAGGTTGCGCGAGGGGTTCTGCGCCAGCAACTGGGCCAGGATCAGCAGGCTGTTGAGCGGGGTCCGTAGCTCGTGGCTCATGTTGGCCAGGAACTCCGACTTGTACTTGGAGGCCAGCGCCAGCTGCTGCGCACGGGTCTCCAGTTCCTGCCGCGCCTGCTCGATCTGCAGGTTCTTCGCCTCGATGTCACGGTTCTGCGAGGCCAGCAGGGACGCCTTCTCCTCCAGCTCGGCGTTGGAGCGCTGCAGTTCGTCCTGCTGCACCTGCAACTCCTCCGACCTGGCCTGCAGTTCGGAGGTCAGCCGCTGGGACTCCCCCAGCAGCTCGTCGGTGCGGGCGTTGGCCACGATGGTGTTGAGGTTGACGCCGATGGTCGGCATCAGCTGTGCGAGGAAGTCCTGGTGGATCTGGGTGAAGCGGGTCAGCGAGGCCAGTTCGATGACGCCGAGGACCTGCTCCTCGACCACGATGGGCAGCACGACCAGGGCGCTGGGCACGGCCTGCCCGAGTCCGGAGGAGATGGTGACGTAGCCTTCCGGCAGTTCCTCGACGGTGATGACACGCCGGTTGCGTGCGGCCTGCCCGACCAGGGAACGCCCGACCGGAATACGGGTGGGCCGCTCCGCGTCGTCCGGATAGCCGTACGAGCCGACCAGGCGCAGTTCGTGGCCGCGCTCGGTGTCCTCCGCCAGGTAGAAGGCGCTGTACTGGGCCGACACCAGCGGAGTGAGCTCGTCCATGATCAGCTCGGCGACCACGGGCAGGTCGCGGTGGCCCTGCATCAGGCCGGAGATGCGGGCGAGGTTGGTCTTGAGCCAGTCCTGTTCCTGGTTGGCCCGGGTGGTTTCGCGCAGGGATTCCACCATGGAGTTGATGTTGTCCTTGAGGTCGGCGACCTCGCCCGACGCCACCACGGTGATGGAGCGGGTCAGATCGCCCTCAGCGACGGCGCTGGTGACCTCGGCGATCGCCCGCACCTGCCGGGTGAGGTTCCCGGCCAGTTCGTTGACGTTCTCCGTCAGCCGCTTCCAGGTGCCCTCGACACCCTCCACCTCGGCCTGACCGCCGAGCCGTCCCTCGCTGCCCACCTCGCGGGCGACGCGGGTGACCTCGGCGGCGAACGACGACAGCTGGTCGACCATGGTGTTGATGGTGGTCTTCAGCTCGAGGATCTCGCCCCGGGCGTCGACGTCGATCTTCTTCGAGAGGTCGCCGTTGGCCACCGCGGTCGTCACCAGGGCGATGTTGCGCACCTGCCCGGTGAGGTTGTTGGCCATGGAGTTGACGTTGTCCGTCAGGTCCTTCCAGGTCCCCGCCACGTTCGGCACATGGGCCTGGCCGCCCAGACGGCCCTCGGTGCCCACCTCGCGCGCCACCCGGGTGACCTCGTCGGCGAACGCCGACAACGTGTCGACCATGGTGTTGATGACGTCCGCCAGGGCGGCGACCTCGCCCTTGGCCTCCACGGTGATCTTCTGCGAGAGATCACCGCGCGCGACAGCCGTGGCGACCTGGGCGATCGACCGGACCTGCCCGGTCAGATTGGACGCCATCACGTTGACGTTGTCCGTGAGGTCCTTCCAGGTCCCCGACACGCCCCGCACGATCGCCTGGCCGCCGAGGTTGCCCTCGGTGCCGACCTCGCGGGCGACGCGGGTGACCTCGTCGGCGAAGGCGGAGAGCTGGTCGACCATCGTGTTGATGGTGTTCTTCAGTTCCAGGATCTCGCCCCGGGCGTCCACGGTGATCTTCTGGGAGAGATCGCCCTGCGCCACCGCGGTCGTCACCTGGGCGACGTTGCGGACCTGGGAGGTGAGGTTCCCGGCCATGAAGTTGACCGAATCGGTCAGGTCACGCCAGACGCCGCCGACTCCGGGCACCTGCGCCTGGCCGCCCAGCCGGCCCTCGCTGCCCACCTCGCGCGCCACCCGGGTGACCTCGTCGGCGAAGGCGGACAGCTGGTCGACCATCGTGTTGACGGTCTCCTTCAGCTGGAGGATCTCCCCGCGCGCGGGCACGTCGATCTTCTGGGACAGATCGCCCCTCGCCACCGCCGTGGCCACCTGGGCGATGTCACGGACCTGCGTGGTCAGATTGCCCGCCATGGCGTTGACCGAGTCGGTCAGATCCGCCCAGGTGCCGGAGACCCCGGGGACCTGCGCCTGGCCGCCCAGCGTGCCCTCGGTGCCCACCTCGCGTGCCACCCGCGTCACTTCCGAGGTGAACAGGGACAGCTGGTCGACCATGCCGTTGAAGACCGTGGCGATGTCGCCGAGCAGTCCCTGTCCGTCGGAGGGCAGCCGGGTGCCGAAGTCACCGTCCCGTACCGCCGTCAGGCCGGCCAGCAGCTGCCGCAACTCCTGCTCTCCCGGCCCCTGGACCTGGACCTGGGCGTCCACCGACATGCCGCTCATGCACACCCTCGTTCCGCTCCCCAGAGTCCCCACCCCGAGGACCCGGAACCTCGCCGGAGCCGTAGAGCTCCGCCCACCAGCGGCGATTCCGCGTTCGGCGGCCTCGTCCGTTGAGAAAATCCGTCGCAGATTAACTCAGTTGTCGGCCGACAACCAAAGCCGGGCGCGGATATCGCGGCGCACCGAAAACTGGGGCGGGAAGAGGGCATGCCGAAGCCGGTCCGGGGTACTCGACGGAGTTTGCCGAAGACGGGCCCGCGGGGGACGCCGGCCCCGTCTCACGCGGCGATGGCGTCCCGCACGGTCGGGTGGCAGGTGGCGAGGGTGTCGAGTCCCACCAGCTGCACGGTGCGCAGCACGGAGTCCCGGACCCCCGCGAGACGCAGCCATCCCCGCGCGGCCCGAGTCACCTGGTGGGCGGCGATCAGGGCGTTGATCCCGCTGGAATCCATGAACGTGACCCCGCTCAGATCGACGACGACCCGAGAGCCGGCGGTGGGGTCCGCCGGAGGCATGGACCGGGTCAGGGCACCCACACTCTCGTGGTCGATCTCGCCGCGGAGGCCGAGCACGGTGATGCCGTCGACGTCGGTCCGGGTGACGGACAACTCGCCGCGGTCCATCGCCTTTTGTTCGTCTGCCACGTGTGTCCTCCGCACCCTCGGTCCGAGCCGCGTCACCTGTCTGCCTGCCACCGTGCCCAGGGATGCGCGGTGCGATGCACGGGACGGGGCATCCGAATCCGGGCGGCGCGGGAGTAACACGGCGGATCGCCGGGTAGACGCGCGCCCATGAACGGGGTATCGCCGATCGTCGGCAGGAAGTATGTCCCGCCTGAGGAGTGTTCCCGGATGGCGGATGCCACACCTGCCGATGTCACCATCGCCTTGGACGGGGCGGACGGCTGTATCGCCGACGCACGGAACCAGACATCGGACTTCCTGACGCGGGCCGAGTCCGCGCCGGGGCTGCCGGTGCCGGCCCGCACCCGGGAGCTGGCGCAACTGGTGGTCAGCGAGCTCGTCACCAACGCACTGAAGTACGCGCCCGGACCGGTACTGCTGCGCCTGAGTGCCGCCGACGGCCTGATGGAGATCGAGGTGTGGGACTCCGATCCGGCTCTTCCGCTGGCCCGGGCGACCGACGCCGGACGGGTGGGCCAGCACGGTCTGGAGATCGTGCTGGCGGTGGTGCGGGACTTCGAGGCCCGACGGGAGCCCGTGGGCAAGCGCGTCATCGCCCGGCTGGCGTTGTTCGAGTGATCGCCGCAGGCCGGTGCGACGGTCCGGGCGGTGGAATCGTCGGCCGTCCGGCCGGCCACAGCGCGCACCGCACCCGTTCGGCGTAACGTGAGGCGCTGGGGCGGCTTCGAGCCACGCAGGGTGCCGTGCCGTGCGGCGGCCCGCCGGTCCCCGTGGCCTGCACCTCTCACGAGTCAGGAGCGCACCATGGCGACACCCGTCCGCCGGCCCGCGGGCCGCGGCTCCGCCGCCCGGCGTACCGCCGTCGGGCTCGTCACCACCTTGGTCGCCGTCGGCGCGTGCAGCGCGCCGGCCGCCGGGGAGGAAGCCCACCGCGCGTCCGCCACCGCCTGCGCCGACAAGGTCTATACGGGAATGACCCAGGCGCAGCGGGTCGGCCAGCTCTTCATGGGCGGGGTCGCCGCCGCCCGCCCCAGTACGACGGACCTGCGCACCCTGCGCACCTACCATGTCGGGTCCGTCATGCTGACCGGGCGCAGCACCGCCGGCACCACGGCGACGAAGAAGGTCGTCGACGGGGTGCGTGCGCAGGCGGACACGGTCGCCGGCCATCGGGTCGGGCTGATCGTGGCCACCGACCAGGAAGGCGGACAGGTCCAGGTGCTCAGCGGCCCCGGCTTCTCCGTCATGCCCAACGCCCTGACCCAGGGCACATGGAGCACGACGACACTGCGCGCCCGCGCCGAGACCTGGGCCAAGCAGCTCAAGGCGGCGGGCCTCGACCTCAATCTCGCCCCGGTCGCCGACGTGGTGCCCGCGAGTCTCGGCACCCGCAACGCTCCCATCGGCCACTTCTACCGCGAGTACGGCCACACCCCCGCCGTCGTGACCTCGCACACCGGGGCCTTCGCCGCGGGCTTCCGCACGGCCGGGGTCATGACCACCTTCAAGCACTTCCCGGGACTGGGCCAGGTCATCGGGAACACCGACACCACCGCGAACGTCGTCGACTCGGTGACCACCGCCTCCAGTTCGAGCCTCCAGCCGTTCCGCAGCGGGATCGCGGCCGGCACGCCGTTCGTGATGGTCTCTTCGGCGAAGTACACCAAGATCGACTCGAAGCACCTGGCCGTGTTCTCCCCGACCGTCATCAACTCGCTGCTGCGCACCAAGTTCGGCTTCAAGGGAGTCGTCATCTCCGACGACATCGGCCAGGCGGTCGCGGTACGCGCCTACACCCCGGCCCAGCGGGCGGTGGACTTCGTGCTCGCCGGCGGCGACATGATCCTCACGGTCAAGGCGTCGACCGTGCCGGCGATGGTGCAGGGCGTGCAGGCCCGGATGGCGACGGACGCCTCCTTCCGCGCCAAGGTCGCCGCCTCCGTGCACCGGATCCTCACGGCCAAGGCCACGGCCGGCCGGCTCACCTGCAGCTGAGCCCCCCTCGCCCCCTCCTTCGCCCCCCGGACCGGCCTAGTCATATTTACTTATGACTGGTTGAGCAGTCCAGACTGATAAACCTAGTATTAGTACATGTGAAGACAGACATAGCCCCCGACGCCGGCGGTACACGCGATCCGAGCGACCCCTCTCTGCTCGCCACCGAGCTCCGGCTCGCGGTGGGCCGTATGACGCGGCGGCTGCGGCAGGCCCATGCGGTGGGGGACGTATCGCTCTCGGGCGTCTCCGTGCTCGCGCGGCTCGCCGCCGACGGCCCGGACTCACCCACGTCCCTCGCCGAGATGGAGCGGGTGCGGCCGCAGGCCATGGCGACCACCCTCGCCCAGCTCGAACAGCGCGGCCTGGTCCGCCGTACCCCCGACGCCGCGGACGGGCGGCGGAGCATCGCGGTCGTCACCGACGAGGGACGAGCCATGCTCGCCGAGCGGCGCTCCGAATCGGTGCAGCGGCTCGCGACCGTCCTCGACACGTTCTCCGCCGAGGAGCGCGAGACCCTGGGAGCGGCCGTGCCGCTCCTCGCCCGGCTGGCGGAACAGCTGTGAGCGCGCGCGGGTGGCCCGGCTCCCTGCGCTCGGCCCGTCACAAGGACACCCCTCCCGGGCCGGGCTACAAGTGGGTCGCGCTCTCCAACACCACACTCGGTGTGCTGATCGCCACGATGGACGCGTCGATCGTGATCATCTCGCTGCCGGCGATCTTCCGCGGCATCGGCCTCGACCCGCTCGCGCCCGGCAACATCGGCTATCTGCTCTGGATGATCCTGGGGTACCTGCTGGTCTCCGCGGTCCTGGTGGTCGTGCTCGGGCGGCTCGGCGACATGTTCGGGCGGGTGAAGATCTACAACCTCGGGTTCCTGATCTTCGCCTGCGCCTCGGTCGCGCTGTCGCTCGATCCGTTCCGTGCGGGGGCGGGCGCGATGTGGCTGATCCTGTGGCGGATCGTGCAGGCCTTCGGCGGGTCGATGCTCACCGCCAACTCGGCCGCCATCCTCACCGACGCCTTCCCCACCCGGCAACGCGGCATGGCGCTCGGCATCAACCAGATCACCGCGCTGGCGGGTCAGTTCCTCGGTCTGCTCGCGGGCGGGCTGCTCGCCGTCGTCGACTGGCGTGCCGTGTTCTGGGTGAGCGTCCCGGTCAGCATCACCGGGACGATCTGGTCGTACCTGAGTCTGCGCGAGACCTCGACGGGCCGGCCCGGCCGGATCGACTGGCTGGGCAACATCACCTTCGCGGCGGGCGCCGGGATCCTGCTGGCCGGGATCACGTACGGGATCCAGCCGTACGGCGACAGTGCCACCGGCTGGGGGAACCCGTGGGTGCTGACCGGCCTGATCGGGGGTGTCGCTCTGCTGCTGGCCTTCTGCGTCATCGAGACGCGGGTCGCCGAGCCCATGTTCAACCTGGCGCTCTTCAAGAACAGGGCGTTCGCGGCGGGCAACGTGGCCGCCCTGCTGACCTCGATCGCGCGCGGCGGTCTGCAGTTCATGCTCATCATCTGGCTGCAGGGCATCTGGCTGCCGCTGCACGGCTACGACTTCGAGGACACCCCGCTGTGGGCCGGCATCTTCATGCTCCCGCTCACCCTAGGGTTCCTCGTCGCGGGCCCGGTCTCCGGCTACCTGTCGGACCGGTTCGGTGCCCGGTTCTTCTCCACCGCCGGCCTGGTGGTCGTCATGCTGTCCTTCCTCGGCCTGCTCGCGCTGCCCGTCGACTTCGACTACGGGCTGTTCGCGGCGCTGCTGCTGCTCAACGGGCTCGGCCAGGGCATGTTCTCGGCGCCGAACACGTCCTCGATCATGGGCAGTGTCCCGGCCGAGTACCGGGGTGTCGCCTCGGGCATGCGCTCGACCTTCCAGAACTCCGGTACGGCGCTGTCCATCGGCGTCTTCTTCTCGCTGATGGTCTCCGGTCTCGCCTCCTCGCTCCCCGGCACGCTGAAGAGCGGGCTCATGGCGCACGGCGTGCCGGCCGCCTCCGCCGCGCACGCCGCCTCACTGCCGCCGGTGAGCACGCTGTTCGCGACGTTCCTCGGCAACAACCCGATCGAGCACCTGCTCTCCTCCGAGGGCGTCCTGGACCATGTGACCAGCGCCCAGCGGTCCGTCCTGACCGGCCACACCTTCTTCCCGCAGCTGGTCTCCGGTCCGTTCCACCACGGCCTGGCGATCGTGTTCGGCGTGGCCGCGGGCATGGCCCTGATCTCCGCCGTGGCCTCCGCCCTGCGCGGCAGCCACCGGCCCGACCAGGACCGCCAGGACCGTCCGGAGCCGAAGGACCAGCCACCGGCGCGGACGGCAGAGCCTCGGCACAACGCTCCGTCCTGAAAGACACGGGTGCCCCGGCGGAGGTCCGCCGGGGCACCCGTGTTCCGCTCAGGGAGCGACGGTCACGGGTACGAGGCGAGGTTCGCCACGTTGCTCGAGGAGTTCGACGGGCCTCCCGTGTTGTTGATGACGTGGCTGATGGTGCCGGTGCCGCCGAGGGAGACCGTCACCATGCTGGTGAAGCGGACGCCCGAGTTGTTCGGCGCCTCGACGGCGTGCGCCGCGACCACGCTCGGGTTGACGTTGAAGTAGCAGTAGCTGCCGAGGCCGTACACCTGGTGGCTGGTGACCGAGTCGGCGACCTTGTAGGCCGCGTAGCCCTGGGTCGAGCCGTTCATCCAGGCCGCCTGGTTGGGCGGGTCGTACGGCATCTCGTTCTGGTAGAAGTACGTCCGGCCGCCGTTGCCGTTCCAGACGGTCTGGTACTTCTGGAAGTGTTCGACGAACAGGCCGTACATCGTCACGTTGTCACCGTTGACGACCAGGCCGGTGTCGGCGGTGTTGCTGGTCCAGCCGACTCCGCTGCCGTGGTCGGCGCGCCAGATCCACATGTGGTCGCCGATCACGTTGTCGCTGTTGACGACCAGGCTGGTGGTGGCCTTGCCGACGCCCGCGCCGCCGACCCGGAAGTACACGTCGTGCAGCGAGGTCGGGTCGGCCGCGTGCGAGGCCGAGGAGTTGCTCGGGCCGACCTCCACCAGGGTGGACGAGTTGGTGGTGCCGGCGTCGAAGAGCAGGCCCGCGATGTTGACCCCGTCGACGTCGGCGACCTTCATGGCGGTGACGCCGTTGTCCGGGACGAAGGTGGCGAGGCCGAGGCCGAGGACGACGGTGTCGGCGCGGTTGATCTGCAGGGTCTGGTCGAGGTGGTAGACACCCGGGGTGACCAGGAGGTTCTTGCCCGCCGCCAGGGCCGCGTTGATCTGGGAGGCGGTGGCGCCCGGCTTCACGATGTAGAAGCTGTCCAGCGAGAGCGACGAACCGGCCGCGGAACCCGAACTCCAGCTGGTGCCCGAGGAGTTGGAGCGTGTGGACGGCACGAACACCTGGTAGTTGCCGGAGCCGTCGACGTACAGGTACGGCTTCTCGCGGGTCACCGGGCTCTGCGCGACCGTGGTGTCCGGCGGGCTGGGGAAGGTGGTGGACGGCACGCCCGTGCTGCCCACGAAGACCATGTTCCAGTTGGAGCCGGTCCAGCTGCCGAGCTGCGAGTTGCGGGTCAGCCACTGCTGCTGGCTGCCGGAGTTGACCTGCCCGTCGATCTTGCTGTCGGCGATCAGGCCGCCGCTGGACCAGCCGCCGTCGTCCAGGGCGAGGTTGCCGCGCAGATGCATCCGGCGGTAGGCGGACGCCTGCGAGACCGCCCAGCGGTCGGAGCCGCCGGTCGGGGTGACGGAGAGGTTCTCCGCGCCCCGCCAGAAGTTCTGGGTGGCGTTGCCCTGGAACCAGTCGGCCTCGGCGTGCACCGCGCCGTTGATGTTGACCGCGTCCGGGGTCAGGCCGAGGCCGAGGACCTGGGTGTAGAAGCCGACGTTGACGTCCGCGCTGTAGGTGCCCGGCTTGAACATCACGGCGTAGCGCTGGGAGCCGAACTGGTTCGTCTCCTGCTGCTGGAAGATCGAGTTGAGGCGGCTCTGGATGGTCGACGCCGACATCGACGGGTCGAAGACGACCACGTTCGGGCCCAGGTCGGGGTCGCCGGTGGACGGCGGCGTCACGGCGGTCACCTGGAAGCGCTGGGCCGCGGTGTTGTTGCAGGTGTACTGGACCAGCTGCACGCTGTCCGCGGTCGAGGCGGCCGGGTCGTCGAGGCACTTGCCGCTGTTGCGGTTGACGAAGTGGTAGGCGCCGCCGCCCTCGTCGACCGGCAGCCACTGCTGGTTGGCCCCGCCACCGTAGGCCCACAGCTGGGTCAGGGCGTTGTCGGCGGTGGAGACGTCGGTGACGTCGACCACCTGGCTGGTGTTGTTGCCGTTGTTGATCCGGACGTAGCCGTCGCTGGTGGCGGTGAAACTCCACTGCTGGGCGGTGGTGTTGTTGCAGGTGTACTGCTGTACGGCGGTGCCGTTCGCGGTGGCGGCCGACCTGGCGTCCAGGCACTTGCCACTGGCGGCGTTGGTGAGAGTGGCGAAGCCGGTGGGCAGGGCGGTGGCGGCCGCCTGCGCGGACGGGGCTGCGGTGAGCAGGGACGCTCCGAGAACGGCCAGCACTGCGGCGCTCGTCGGTCTGCGGCGCCAGGAAAGGCGAAGCACTGGATCTCCTAGTCCGAGGGGTGGGGGGTCAGCCGGTGTAGCCGGCGAAGACGCGCGTGTAGTCCCAGTTGGACTGGCTCACGCCCGAGCAGCTGTCGGCGGAGCCGCCGGTGCAGGGCCGGTCGCGGTTGGCGGACCAGAAGGTGAGCCGGGCCAGGTGGTGCTGCTGCGCGTAGGCGAGGATGGTCCGGAAGTCGGCGACCGTCACGGTCTCGCTGTTGTCGGTGATGCCGTTCATGGACGAGATGCCCATGTCCCGGTAGGCGGTGTCGTCGCTGTAGCCGTACGCGTTCTTCAGCGCGTTCTTGAGCCCCTCGGCCGCCTGGGTGGTGAGGTTGCCCATGTTCTGGCCGGCGCCGCCGAAGTCGAACGGCATGATGGCCCAGGCGTCGACGGTCAGCCCGGAGGACGCGGCCCGGTTGATCAGGCTGGTGTCGGGGCCGCTCTGGCCGGTGCCGATGGTGATGTACACCTTCAGACCGGAGTTGTTGGCCTTCACCGTCTTCAGCGCGTCCACGACCCGCTGCTGCACGGTCCCGTTGCTGTAGGCGTCGGCCTCCAGGTCGATGTCGATCGCCTTGAGACCGCCGTAGGCGTTGATGACCTTCTGGTACGCCGCCGCCAGCTCGCTCGCGCTGGAGCACGAGCTCTCCAGCTTGTTGCCGCTGTAGCCGCCGAAGGACGGGATCACGTCACCGCCGTTGGCGCGCACGGTGTTGATCGTCGACTGGTCGACACCGCCGGTCAGCGCCCGGCTGCCGTCCCACTGCGGGTTGCAGTAGCCGTTGCTGAGGACGAACGCGAGCGTGTAGTACTTCACGCCGGTCGCGTTGGTGATCGTGGTCGGGCTCGGCGGGTCGCCCCAGCCGTTGTAGAGGTAGGGCGCCACGGCCATCGGCGAGGACGGGGTGGTGCCGCCGTCGGCCGCGGGCGCGGTCCACTTCTGGTTGGCGGTACCGCCGCACGTCCAGATCTGGGCGCGGGTGCCGTTCGCCGAGGAGTTGCCGGTGGCGTCCAGGCACTTGTTCGCCTGCGGGTTGACGATGTCGTGGGCGGCGGTCACCGTCCACTTCTGGTTGGCGCCGCCGGAACAGGTCCACAGCTGGGCCTTGGCGCCGTCCGCGGTCGAGTTGCCGGTCACGTCGAGACACTTGCCGAGGGCGCGTATGGTGCCGTCGCTGCCGACGGTCCACTGCTGGGCCGCGGTGCCGTTGCAGTCGTAGAGCTGGACGGCCGTGCCGTCGGCGGAGCTGGCGCCGGCGACGTCGAGGCACTTGCCGGCGAGGCCGGTGATGGTCCCGGTGGCGGCCTGCGCGGGGGAGGCGGCGAACAGGCCTGCGGAGAGGGTCAGGGCGGCTAGGGCGGCAGCCGTGGGGAGAGGTCTGGCCATTGCGGGGGGTTGGCCTTTCACGCGGGGGGATGCCGCACGGTTTGTGCCCAACACCCGTGTTGTCACCAGGCGTTGAGCACATCCGTGAGGCTTTGTTTAAGGCGTGAAGCTAAAGGTCCGGACCAGTGTCGTCAAGTGCGGGAGCGCTCCCTTCCCGGAATCACAGGAAAACGTGACGGTGATGTGAACTCCGCCGTCAGGGCGTCGGCGCCGCCGCGAACTGGGTGCGGTGCAGTTCGGCGTACCGCCCGTCCGCCACCAGGAGTTCCTCGTGGGTGCCGCGCTCCACGATCCGGCCGGCCTCGACCACCAGGATCTGGTCGGCGGCCCGGATCGTGGACAGCCGGTGGGCGATGACCACCGCCGTGCGCCCCTCCAGTGCCTCGGTGAGGGCCTCCTGGACGGCCGCCTCCGAGGTGTTGTCCAGGTGGGCGGTGGCCTCGTCGAGGATGACCACGCGCTGCCGGGCCAGCAGCAGCCGGGCGATGGTCATGCGCTGCCGCTCGCCGCCGGAGAGCCGGTAGCCGCGCTCGCCGACCACCGTGTCCAGGCCGTCGGGCAGCGACCGTACGACCTCGTCGAGGCGGGCTCGGCCGAGGGCGTCCCACAACTCCTCGTCGGTGGCCGCCGGCCGGGCCAGCAGCAGGTTGGCGCGGACGCTGTCGTGGAAGAGGTGGCCGTCCTGGGTGACCATGCCGAGGGTGGCCCGCAGGGAGCCCGCGGTCAGGTCGCGGACGTCGGCGCCGCCGAGGCGCACGGCGCCCGCGTCGACGTCGTACAGGCGCGGCAGCAGCTGGGCGATGGTGGACTTGCCGGCGCCGGAGGAGCCGACCAGGGCGACGGTCTGCCCGGGTTCGGCGCGGAAGGAGATGCCGTGCAGGACCTCGGCGCCGCCGCGGCCGTCCAGGGTCGCGACCTCTTCGAGTGAGGCGAGGGAGACCTGGTCGGCGGCCGGGTAGGCGAAGCGGACGTCCTCGAACTCGACGGCCACCGGGCCCTCGGGCACCTCGTGGGCGTCGGGTTTCTCCTCGATCAGGGGCTTCAGGTCGAGGACTTCGAAGACCCGCTCGAAGCTGACCAGCGCGCTCATCACCTCGACGCGGGCGCCGGCGAGGGAGGTGAGCGGGGCGTAGAGCCGGGTCAGGAGGAGGGCGAGGGAGACGACCGCGCCCGGCTCCAGGGTGCCGCGCAGCGCGAACCAGCCGCCGAGGCCGTAGACCAGGGCGAGCGCCAGCGAGGAGACCAGGGTGAGGGCGGTCATGAACACCGACTGGGCGGTGGCGGTGCGCACCCCGATGTCCCGGACCCGGGCGGCACGCGCCGTGAACTCCGCCGACTCCTCCTCGGGTCGCCCGAAGAGCTTGATCAGGGTGGCGCCGGGTGCCGAGAAGCGCTCGGTCATCCGGGTGCCCATGGCCGCGTTGAGCGCGGCGGCCTCGCGCTGCATCCGGGCCATCCGGCCGCCCATCCGGCGGGCGGGCACCACGAACAGGGGCAGCAGCACCAGCGCGAGCAGGGTGATCTGCCAGGACAGGGTGAGCATGACCGCGAGGGTGAGCACCAGCGTGACCAGGTTGCTGACCACGCCGGAGAGGGTGTTGGCGAAGGCGCGCTGGGCTCCGATCACGTCGTTGTTGAGACGACTGACCAGCGCTCCCGTACGAGTACGTGTGAAGAACGCGACGGGCATGCGCTGCACATGATCGAACACAGCCGTTCGCAGGTCGAGGATGAGTCCCTCCCCGAGCGTCGCCGAGAGCCGCCGCCCGAGCACCCCGAGCGCGGCCTCCGCGACCGCGACTCCCGCGATCAGCAGCGACAGCCGTACGACCGTACCGGTGTCGTGCCCCGACACGATCGCGTCGACGACATGGCCGGCCAGCACCGGGGTCGCGACGGCGAGCAGGGCGGTGACCACCCCGAGCAGAACGAAACGGACTATGCCGGCCCGGTGCGGGCGGGCGAAGATGGCGATACGGCGCAGCGTGGCCCGGTCGAACGGGCGCCGCTCCTGCTCGGCGGTCATCACGCTGTGCAGCTGCGTCCAGGCGGTGGTCTCCATACTCATGGGAGAGAACGTAGGACCTCAAGCTTCGTTGAGGTCAATGTCCGCTCGCCTTCCCCCCGTACGAAGGACCCGATGAGCCTCCCGAAGGCCCTGCCCGGCTCCACGAAAGCCGACGCGAAAACCGATGCGAAAGCCCACGCGAAAGCCCGGATGAGCCTCCTCCCTCACCCGCTTCCCGTCCGTCATCCGGTGTCTCCTCTGCCGCCACCCGCAGTTGGCGCGGCGCGGAAAGCCTCTCCCGGTGTGACAGCGGTTAGATTCCCCGGCTTCCGTGCGGGCCGTCTCCCCCGGCTCGGCCGCCGTGTCCCCTGGCGGCACATCCTCACCCTGGTTCCGATCCTGCTCGTGGCGGTCATCGCGGTGCAGCACCGGTCGGTCCTCGTCGAGGGCTTCGCCCACCTCCGTGACGCCTCGTGGCCATGGCTGCTGGCGGCGGGCGCCGCCACCTGTCTGACCTGGGTGGCCGCGGCCTTCACCCGGCAGGGCGCGGTGGTCCAGCAACTGCCCCGCTGGCGGCTCCTTGCGACCCAGCTCGCGGCCGGCTCGGCCAACCATCTGCTGCCGACGGGTCTGGGCTCCGGCGCGGTCAACCTGCGGTTCATGACCGTGTGCGGGGTGCCGCTCGCCACCTCCTCGGCCGCGCTCGCCCTGTATCTGCTCGCCGAGTCGGTGGCCCGGGTGGGCCTGATGGCCGTGTTCTTCGTCGCCTTTCCGGACGCGCTGCATCTCGGCAGCCTGCTCCCGCACGGGACGGTCGGCCCGATCCTGACCGTCGTCGGCGCGCTGCTCGCCGTGGCACTGGCCGGGCTGTTTCTCGTACGACGGGTGCGCGAGCCCGTGTTCCGCTTCGTGCGCTCCGCCCTGAGCGAGGCCCGCTCGGTGCACACCCGTCCGTCCCGGGCGCTGGCGCTGTGGGGCGGCTCGCTCGCCTTCCCCGCTCTCCAGGCGGCAGGTCTGGTGGCGGTCGGGCAGGCACTGGGCCTGCCGGTGCCGCCCGCACACATGGCGCTGGCGTACCTGGCGGCCACGGTCGCCGTCGCGCTGATCCCCACGCCGGGCGGTCTGGGTTCCGTGGAGGCGGCGCTGATCGTGGCGCTGGTGGCCGCGGGCGGCCCGGTGGCCGTGGCTACCGCTGTCGTCCTCGCCTACCGGATCATCACCGTGTGGGTGCCGTTGCTGCCGGGAGCACTGACACTGGGAGCGCTGGTGCGACTGAAGGTCATCTGACCCGGGATGGCCTTCCGACGGAGGGAAACGCATGCCGGTCCGCCTGGAACGCAAGGGTCCTGTCACCACGGTCGTCCTCTCCCGGCCCGAGGTGCGCAACGCGGTGGACGGGCCGACGGCGGCCGAACTGGTCGCCGCCTTCCACGAGTTCGAGGCGGACGACGCGGCCCGGGTGGCGGTGCTGTGGGGTGAGGGCGGCACCTTCTGCGCGGGCGCGGACCTGAAGGCGGTGGGCGGCGAGCGCGGCAACCGGGTGGCGGAGGACGGGGACGGCCCGATGGGCCCGACCCGGCTGCGGCTGTCCAAGCCGGTGATCGCGGCGATCGCCGGGCACGCCGTGGCGGGGGGCCTGGAGCTGGCCCTGTGGTGCGATCTGCGGGTCGCCGAGGAGGACGCGGTGTTCGGCGTCTTCTGCCGCCGCTGGGGCGTGCCGCTGATCGACGGCGGCACGGTACGGCTCCCCCGGCTGATCGGCACCGGCCGGGCCATGGACCTGATCCTGACCGGCCGTGCGGTCCCGGCTGCCGAGGCCTACGAGATGGGCCTGGCCAACCGGGTCGTCCCCACCGGCCGGTCCCGGGAGGCAGCCGAGGAACTGGCCGCGTCCGTCGCCGGTTTCCCGCAGGCCTGCCTGCGCAGTGACCGGGCGTCGGTGCTGGAGCAGGAAGGGCTGGACGAACCGACGGCGATGCTCGGTGAGATCCGCCACGGCATGGCCGTGTTGGCGGAAGGGCTGGACGGAGCGGCGCGCTTCGCGGCGGGAGCGGGCCGGCACGGGTCCTTCACGGACGACTGACCAGCCGCTCCAGCACGGCGCCGGCGGCCCGGGCCCCCTCCCGCGCGGCCGTCCGGGCGTCCTGGCCGGGTGGCGCGGACAGCCGACGGCGAAGACACCCGGGGTGGTCGGCGTACGGCCGGTGGCGAAGACACCCCAGGTGGTCGGTGTACGGCCGGTGGCCAAGGTGATCCGGGCCCGGCACGCGAGTTGGTCCTCGGCGACGGAGTCCCCGGTGAAGACGACCGTGTCGCAGGGCAGGACACCGGTACACGCCCGTCGAGGTGCCGGATCCGGGCGAGCGCGTCGCCGCCGGCCCCGGCGCCGGCGACCATCACGTCGTAGGGACGGCGGCCGGCGGGCCTTCGGCGGTGACCGTCACCCGGGTGCTCCGGCTCCGGCCCCGGCGCGGGGGAGCAACGCGGCGACGGCCGCGCGGAAGGTGCCCAGGCGGTCGGCGGCTTCCCCCGCCGAGATGCGCGGCTCGTAGACGGCGGACGGTCTGCCGTCCGGCAGGAAGTCGGTGGGGTCGGTGCCCAGGTAGGCAAGGGCACCCACCCCGAGGGCGGTGGCGTCGGGCAGCGTGGACACCTCGACCGGGCGTTGCAGCAGGTCGGCCTGGGTCTGCATGAGCAGCGCCGAGCGGGTGAGACCGCCGTCGACGCGCAGCGCGGTCAGCGGGGTGCCGATGCCGGACTCGGCCGCTTCGGCGAGTTCCGCCACCTGGGCGGCGAGGCCCTCGCACAGGGCGCGCACCAGATGCCCGGGGCCGGTGTCGAGGCCGAGCCCGGTGAGCGAGCCGCGCAGGTCGCCGCGCCACCAGGGAGCGGCGAGCCCGGCCAGCGCGGGGACGAAGGTGACCCCGCCGGCGTCGGGGACGGCGCCACCGACCCGGTCGAAGTCGGCGGCGCCGGAGATCACGCCGAGGTCGGTGAGCCAGCGGACGGCGGAGCCGGCCGTGTACACCTGGCCCTCCAGGCAGTATCCGGGCTCTCCGGCGAGGCGCCAGGCGACACAGCTGACCAGTCCTGAGGCGCTGCGCCGAGGGGTGTCGCCGGTGTGCGCGAGCAGGAACGCCCCGGTGCCGTAGGTGCACTTGGCGCCGCCCGGACCGGTGATCCGCTGGGCGAGGAGGGCCGCCAGCTGGTCCACGGCGAGTCCGGTGAGCGGGATCTCGCGCCCGAACTCCTTTGTTGTGCCGACGAGTTGACAGTTGTCGACGATCTCGGGGAGGCGTTCGGCGGACAGTCCGTAGAGGTCGAGGGCGCGCGGCGACCACTGCACCCGGTCCAGATCGAGGAGTTGGGTGCGGCCGGCGGTGGCGGCATCGGTGACATAGGCGCCGGTGAGCCGGTGGACCAGCCAGGCGTCGGTGGTGGTGACGACTCCCCCGGTGGTGAGATGGCGGCGGATCCAGGCCATCTTGGGCGCGGCGAAGCAGGGGTCGAGGGGCAGTCCGGTGAGATCCCGTAACTCGTCGGCGTGTTCGGCGAGTTCGGCGCAGACGGACTCGGCCCGGCGATCCTGCCGGACGATCGCGGTGGTGAGCGGGCGCCCGGTGCCCGGATCCCAGGCCAGGACGGTCTCGCCCTGGTTGGCCAGGCCCAGCGCGGTGACCGGCTCACCGGCCTCGGCGAGCGCTCGACGGCCGGCGACGAGCACCGAGTCGTAGAGCTCCTCGGGGTCCGCCTCGGTCGGGCCGCCGGGCGGGTGCCGGGGCCTGGTGGCGACGAATCCGGTGCCGATGACGCCCCGTTCGGGGCAGATCACCAGGGCCTTGGTACCGGACGTGCCCTGGTCGACCGCGAGCACCGGACCTGTCATCGAGCCTCCCTGGCGATCACTGCGCGACAGCCTGCCGCCGTGCGGCGGGCCGCGTCAACCAGGCACGGTGTGGCAAGAGTTCGAGCCGCACGGATTCAACGCAGTCCCGGCCGGCGGAGGCCGCGGGACGAACCTCTGTGCGGATTCGGCTCCGCGGATACGGCAGGATGAGCGGTTGCACAATCGAATGGGAGGTAACCGGTGAACCGAGCGCTCACCGTCGATGACCTGGTCCTGGCCGGCATCGCCCTGGCGGCCGGCCTGTTGCTGGCCTTTCTGTCGCGCGGCATGCTGCGCTGGCTGGCCAAGCACGCGAAGCGGACCCGTTGGAGCGGTGACGACGTCATCGTGGACGCGCTGCGCACGGTGGTCCCGTGGGCGGCGCTCTCGGGCGGCGCGGCGGCCGCCGCGGCGGTGCTGCCGCTGACGAGAACGGTCCAGCACCACACCAACCAGTGCCTGAAGGTGCTGCTCATCTTCGCGGTGACGGTCTCGGCGGCGCGGGTGATCGCCGGACTGGTGCAGTCGGTCACCCAGTCCCGCTCCGGGGTCGCCGGTTCGGCCACGATCTTCGTGAACATCACCCGGGTGCTGGTCCTGGCGATCGGCTTCCTGGTGGTGCTCCAGACGCTGGGCATCTCCATAGCGCCCCTGCTCACCGCCCTGGGCGTGGGCGGTCTCGCGGTCGCGCTGGCACTCCAGGACACCCTGGCCAACCTCTTCGCGGGCATCCACATCCTCGCCTCCAAGACCGTGCAGCCGGGCGACTACATCCAGCTGAGCAGCGGCGAGGAGGGCTACGTCGTGGACATCAACTGGCGGCAGACGACCGTCCGTCAGCTCTCCAACAACCTGGTGGTCGTCCCCAACGGCCAGCTGGCGAAGACGAACATGACCAACTACACGCGTCCCGAGCAGCAGTTGACGATCCTGGTGCAGGTGGGCGTGAGCTACGACAGCGACCTGGACCAGGTCGAGCGGGTCACGCACGAGGTCATCGCCGAGATCATGACCGAGATCACCGGCGCGGTCCCGGAGCACGAACCGGCCATCCGCTTCCACACCTTCGGCGACTCACGGATCGGCTTCACGGTGATCCTGGGCGTCGGCGAGTTCAGCGACCAGTTCCGGATCAAGCACGAGTTCATCAAGCGCCTGCACCGCCGCTACCGCGAGGAGGGCATCCGCATCCCGGCCCCGACCCGCACGGTGGCGCTCCAGCAGGGGGCCGTGGTGATCCCGCAGCAGCGCGTCCCGGACGACCTGCCGTCGGGCCTGCCGCACACCGACTAGCCCCCCGCCGGTCGCGCCTACAGCGTGGCCGAGTTGTCGTGGTGGTGGCCGCCGCGCAGGCTGTGCGGGGTGGCCGGGGACGGGGTCACCGGGGTGACCGTCCAGTCGGGGTGGCCGGGCATCCGCGGGGTCGTGGTGCCGTAGAGCCAGTCGCGCAGGAAGCCCGCCCGGTCCTGGCCGGAGACCTCGGTGGCGACGGCTATGTAGTCCTCCGTCGACGCCGAGCGGCGCCGGAAGCGGTCCAGGAAGGTGCGCTCGACCCGGTGGAAGACGTCCTCGCCGACCAGCTCGCGGAAGGCGTACAGCGTCAGGACGCCGCCGAGGTAGCGCTGGCTGTCGAAGAGGTTCACCGCGTTCGGGGCGGCCACCGGCCCCGAGTCGTGGCGCCACTGGTCGCCGCGGGCGTAGGTGTCCTTCATCCGGGCCTCCATGGTGGTCATGCCCAGGGAGTCCGGCCAGCCGCGTTCGTAGCGGTAGAGCAGCCCGTAGAAGTCGGCGTGGCCCTCGTTCAGCCAGAGGTCGGCCCAGGTGGCGGGGGAGACCAGGTTGCCGAACCAGGAGTGGACCAGCTCGTGCATCATGTGCGAGCCGATCTTCGCCTCCTCCTGGAGCAGGAAGTTCGGCTTGTAGAGGGTGAGGGTCTGGGTCTCCAGCCCTGTGAAGTCGAAGGCGTTCGGGTCGTCGGAGTTGCAGGGCAGCAGGCCGTACGTCTCGAACGGGAAGGCGACGCCGAGCCGGTCCTCCAGCCACGCCACCTGGCCCGCGGTGAGGGCGAGCGCCGGTTCCAGGGCGGCGGCCCGGGCGACGGGAACGACGTCCCGCAGCGGCAGGCCGTGCGGGCCCTGCCGGTCCTTGACCACGTAGTCCCCGACGGTGATCTGGACGAGTTCCGTGGCGATCGGCGCGCGGGAGCGGTACGCGTACGCGGTCCGGTCGCCGGGGAGGCTCTCGGCGCCGGTGAGCAGGCCGTTCGCGACGCCGCGCAGGCCGCTCGGGACGGTGATGCGGAAGGTGAAGTCCGCCTTGTCCGAGGGATGGTCGTTGCACGGGAAGACGGTGTGCGCGGAGTTCGGCTGCGGGCAGACGGCGAAGCCGTCCGGGGTGGGCACCCAGGCGGTGTGCGGGAGGGTGCGGCGCGGATCGGCGCCGTACTCCACGCACACGGTGACGTGGCCGTGCTCCCGGAGCGGGCGAGCCGGGGTGATCCGCAGCTTCTCGTCGGCCTGCTCGAAGGCGGCGCTCCGGCCGTCGACGCGCACGGAGCGTATGTCGAGTCCGAGCGCGTCCAGGGAGAAGCGGGACAGGTCCTGCGTGGTGCGGACGCGCAGCGTCGCGGTGCCGTCGACCAGGCGGGTCGTGGCGTCGTAGGCGAGGTCGAGGCCGTAGGCGAGGACCTGGTAGCCGTCGTTGCCGAGGTCCGGGTAGACGGGGTCGCCGAGGGTCTCCGGGCCCGGGGCCGGCGTCGTGCCCCCGGCCCTCGCGTCGCCGCTTTTCTCCCCCGCGGAGAAGGGACGCGCGAGGGCCGGGGTGCCCGTGGCCAGTACGGTCGCCGTGCCGAGCAGGGCGGCCGCCGGGGCCGTCACTCTGGTGCGATTTCTCATGGTCCGCTTTCGGTCGGGCAGCCAGGTGGTCGGTCCGGCCGCCGGTCGATGGTGGCTCGCTTGTCATGACCACCCTTTTGACCGATCCGGTTGCCCGTCGTATGACAATCGGATCTTCCGAGTCGCGGACCCCTGTCGAGCCCGGGTCGTTCACGAGATATCTTGATGTCGAGCAATGTTGCAGACGTGGAGCGGAGCACCCGGTGACTGACTCGACCATCATCTACACCTACACAGACGAGGCCCCGGCCCTGGCGACGCACTCGTTCCTGCCGGTGATCCAGGCGTATGCCTCGCAGGCCGGTGTCGCCGTGGACATCCGCGACATCTCGCTGGCCGGGCGCATCATCGCCCACTTCCCGGAGTACCTGAACGAGGACCAGCGCATCCCGGACGCCCTGGCCGAGCTGGGCGACCTCGCCAAGACGCCCGAGGCCAACATCGTCAAGCTGCCGAACATCTCGGCGTCGATCCCGCAGCTGAAGGCCGCCGTCGCCGAGCTCCAGGGCAAGGGCTACGCGCTGCCGGCCTACCCGGACGACCCGAAGACCGACGAGGAGCGCGAGATCCGCGCCCGCTACGACAAGATCAAGGGTTCCGCCGTGAACCCGGTCCTGCGTGAGGGCAACTCGGACCGCCGCGCCCCCGCCTCGGTGAAGAACTACGCCAAGACCCACCCGCACCGCATGGGCGCCTGGACCTCCGAGTCCAGGACCAACGTGACCACCATGGGCGAGAACGACTTCCGCTCCACCGAGAAGTCCGTGGTGATCTCCGAGGCCGGCGCCCTGAAGATCGAGCTGGTCGCCGAGGACGGCACCACCACCGTGCTCAAGGACTCCGTACCGGTCCTGGCGGGCGAGGTCGTCGACGCCTCGGTGCTGCACGTCGCCCAGCTCAACGACTTCCTGGCCGCGCAGATCGCCCGCGCCAAGCAGGAGGGCGTCCTGTTCTCCGTGCACCTCAAGGCCACGATGATGAAGGTCTCCGACCCGATCATCTTCGGTCACGTGGTGCGCGTCTTCTTCCCGAAGACGTTCGCGAAGTACGGCCAGACCCTCAAGGCGGCCGGCCTCAGCGCGAACGACGGCCTCGGAGGCATCCTCAAGGGCCTGGAGAACCTGCCCGAGGGCGCCGAGATCAAGGCCTCCTTCGACGCCGAGATCGCCGAGGGCCCGGCCCTGGCGATGGTCGACTCCGACAAGGGCATCACCAACCTGCACGTGCCCTCCGACGTCATCATCGACGCCTCGATGCCGGCCATGATCCGCACCTCCGGCCACATGTGGGGCCCGGACGGCCAGGAGGCCGACACCCTCGCGGTCATCCCGGACTCCTCCTACGCCGGTGTCTACCAGGCCGTGATCGAGGACTGCCGGGCCAACGGCGCCTTCGACCCGTCCACCATGGGCTCGGTCCCGAACGTGGGCCTGATGGCGCAGAAGGCCGAGGAGTACGGCTCCCACGACAAGACCTTCGAGATCGCCACCGCCGGCACGGTCCGCCTGGTCGACGCGGCCGGCAACGTCGTGATCGAGCAGCCGGTCGCCGCCGGTGACATCTTCCGCGCCTGCCAGACCAAGGACGCGCCGATCAAGGACTGGGTGAAGCTGGCCGTCACCCGCGCCCGCGCCACCGGTGACCCGGCCGTCTTCTGGCTGGACGAGGGCCGTGCGCACGACGCGCAGCTCATCGCCAAGGTCAACCAGTACCTGGCCGAGCACGACACCGAGGGCCTGGACATCAGGATCCTGGCGCCGGTCGAAGCCACCAAGCTGTCCGTGGAGCGCATCCGCCGCGGCGAGAACACCATCTCCGTCACCGGCAACGTGCTCCGTGACTACCTGACCGACCTCTTCCCGATCCTGGAGCTGGGCACCAGCGCCAAGATGCTCTCGGTCGTCCCGCTGATGGCGGGCGGCGGCCTGTTCGAGACGGGCGCCGGCGGCAGCGCGCCGAAGCACGTCCAGCAGCTGGTCAAGGAGAACTACCTGCGCTGGGACTCCCTCGGCGAGTTCTTCGCCCTGGTCCCGTCCTTCGAGCAGTACGCCACGGCCACCGGCAACGCCCGTGCCAAGGTGCTCGCCGACACCCTCGACCGCGCCACGGCAACCTTCCTCAACGAGGACAAGTCCCCGACCCGTCGCGTCGGCGGCATCGACAACCGCGGCAGCCACTTCTACCTGTCCCTGTACTGGGCGCAGGAGCTCGCCGGGCAGACGGACGACGCCGAGCTCGCCAAGGCGTTCGCGCCGCTCGCCGAGACGCTGACCGCGAACGAGCAGCAGATCGTCGACGAGCTGCTCGCCGTCCAGGGCTCCCCGGTCGACATCGGCGGCTACTACCAGCCCGAGAAGGC
Organism: Streptomyces sp. NPDC054813; assembly: GCF_053611365.1. Classification (NCBI taxonomy): domain Bacteria; kingdom Bacillati; phylum Actinomycetota; class Actinomycetes; order Kitasatosporales; family Streptomycetaceae; genus Streptomyces; species Streptomyces sp. NPDC054813. Next base: position 225,673 of record NZ_JBSHAF010000001.1, read on the forward strand.
CAAGGCGGACGCGGTCATGCGCCCGTCGGCCACCTGGAACGCGGCGCTCGCGTCCCTCTGAGCCGACATCCCGGACCCCAGGGGTCCGTATGAGGTCTCCGCCCCGACAGGCATCCGCCCGTCGGGGCGGAGCCATGTCCGGCCTCCGTTGCGCGCGTATGTCGTCCGTGAAGTCTGCGTGTCAACTGCGGCGCGCGGCTGGTGTGCCGTCCTGTCGGAGGCGATGAACGCCCATGACGCCGGCCGCGACCGGGGCGGGCTGCGCAGCGCCGTCGGCCAGTCACGGCCCGCATCCTGGTGGCGGGGGTGGACTCCGACCGTCTCCGTCCCCCGGCCCGGCAGGCCGAGCCGGGCGCGCTGATCCCGTCGGCCGACGGGCCGCGGCTGATCGAGTCGCCGTACGGGCACGACGGCTTCCTGAACGAGACCGGACAGGTGGGCGGCCCGATCGGGGAGCTGCTCGGCCCGTCGTCGGTGTGACACCTTGGGTCCCGCACCCCGTCACCGACCACGCCCCGGGAGCCGCCCGTGTCCGAGCCGTCGTACGAACTGCTGCCCGGCGCCGCCGAGTCGCCCGTCATCCTGCACGTGCCGCACTCCGCGCGGGCGGTCCCGGCCGGCGTGCGCGCGGACATCATGCTCGACGATGCCGCCCTGGAGCGGGAGTTGGACCACATCACGGACGCGCACACGGCCGAACTCGCGGCGGCGGCGGCCGGGCTGGCCGGGGTGACTCCCTGGCGGTTCGTCAACCGGCTGTCCCGGCTGGTGGTGGATCCGGAGCGGTTTCCGGACGAGCGGGAGGAGATGCTCGCCGTCGGTATGGGGGCCGTGTACACGCGGACCACGCACCGGGGTGTGCTGCGGGACGAGCCGTTCGATCCCGGGCCGTTGGTCGAGCGGTACTTCCGGCCGTACGCCCGGGCGATGACGGAAGCGGTCGCCGGACGGCTGGCGGCGACCGGGCGGGCCGTGGTGATCGACGTGCACTCCTATCCGAGCCGGGCGCTGCCCTACGAGCTGCACGGGACAGGCCCACGGCCGCCGGTGTGTCTGGGCACGGACGGCTTCCACACGCCGGCCGAGCTGACGGAGGCGGCGCGAGAGGCCTTCGCGGGGTGCGGGGAGACGGGGCTGGACAGCCCGTTCGGCGGGGCCTATGTGCCGCTGGAGTTCTACGGGTCCGACGCTCGGGTCGGCGCCCTGATGATCGAGATCCGGCGGGACCTCTACATGACGGAGCCGGGCGGTCCGGCGGGGGCGGGAGCCGAGGGGGGGGCCCCCGCCCCCCCCGCGCCGCTGGTCGGCGCCGGCCGCGGTCGCTCGCGCGGGAGCCAAGCCCCCGCGCACCTAGTGAGTGCCCGTCGACCCTGGTGGGCTTAACAC
>NZ_JBSHAF010000001.1:227068-324367 GCF_053611365.1 Streptomyces sp. NPDC054813
GAGTTTGCGCCGTGTTATTTCCCGGGGACCCCGCGGCGGGTCGGGCCCATGTTACACTACAGCGGGCGGTACCAAGCCGGGCGGGGGGGGGGCGGGGGGGGGGGGGCGCCCCCCCCCCCCCCCGCCACCGCACTCGCCGCGCTGGTGGACTGCGCCGGCCGCTGACCCTCCGGCTGGAGCATTCCCGCAGGACACGAGGTGAGGGCCGTACGACCGTGGAGGCATGACCACGGAGATATCCGCGCCCACGCCCACGGAGCCGGCCGGGCTCACGACGACGGAACCGGCCCCGCCTCCGATGACGGAACCGGCTCCGTCCGTCTGCCCGGCGGCGCCGCCCGTACGGGACTGGCCCGCGTACGACCTGGAGGGGACCGAGTTCGACCCGATCCTCGCCGCGCTGATGCGGGAAGCGCCGGTGACGCGGATCCGGTTGCCGTTCGGTGAGGGCTGGGCGTGGCTCGCCACCCGGTACGAGGACGTCAGGACGGTCACCAACGACCCCAGGTTCAGCCGTACCGAGGTCACCCGGCGCCAGGTGACCCGGCTCGCGCCGCACTTCGCGCCCCGTCCCGGCTCGCTGGCCTGGGCCGACCAGCCCGACCACAACCGGCTGCGCAAGCCGGTCGCCGGTGCCTTCACGGTCGGCGCGATGAAGCGGCTGCGGCCCCGGGCGCAGGAGATCCTCGACGAACTGGTCGACGGGGTGGTGCGGGAGGGGCCGCCCGCCGATCTGATCGAGCGGGTGCTGGAGCCGTTCCCGATCACGGTGGTCAGCGAGGTGATGGGGGTGCCGGACACCGACCGGGAGCGGGTGCACGCCTGGACCCGGCAGATCATCTCCACCTCCGGCGGCGCCGAGGCCGCCGACCGGGCCAAGCGGGGGCTGTACGGGTGGATCACCGAGACGGTACGCGCGCGGGCCGGCGGCCCGGGCGACGACGTGTACTCACTGCTCGGGGGTGCGGTGGCCCGGGGCGAGATCGGCGAGGAGGAGGCCGTCGGGCTGGCCGGTCCGCTGCAGATCGGCGGTGAGGCGGTCACCCACAACTGCGGTCAGATGCTCTACCTGATGCTCACTCGCCCGGAGCTGATGGCGCGGCTGCGGGACCCGGCGGTGGAGCGCGGGCCGGTCATTGACGAGCTGCTGCGCTGGATCCCGCACCGCAGCACGGTCGGGCTGGCCCGGATCGCCCTGGCGGACGTCGAGCTGGGCGACGGCACCCGGATCGCGGCCGGCGATCCGGTGTACGTCTCCTATCTCGCCGCCAACCGCGACCCGGCCGTCTTCCCCGACCCGCACGGTATCGTCCCGGACCGCGAGCCCAACCCGCATCTCGCCTTCGGCAACGGTCCGCACTACTGCACGGGCGCGGTCCTCGCCCGGCTGCAGACCGAACTGCTGGTCGACACCGTGCTCGACCGGCTGCCGGGGCTGAGGCTCGCGGTGCCGGCCGAGGACGTGGAGTGGCGCCGCAGGACGATGATCCGGGGGCCGCTGACCCTGCCCGTCACCTGGTGAGTCGGAGCCGGACTCAGGCCCGCAGCCACTCCGTGACGATCACGTCCCCGCCGGTCCGCAGCCGGAGCGCGAACGGGCCGGCGGGCGGGGTGTCACTGGCGAACCGGCCCATGCCGTCGGCCGTGAGCGGGCGCACCGCCGCCGGACCGCCGAGCACCTCGATCCGCGCGGACTGCGGGGGCAGCACCTGGCCCAGCAGTCCCTCGTCGGTGACCTCGATGTCCACGGTCAGATCGCCCGCCTGGAAGGTCAGCATCCGGGGCGGGGCCTCGGCCCCTCTGACCGGGATGGCGTCGACCAGCGAGTCGAAGGTCAGCTCGGCGACCCGGGCCTCCAGGTCGTGCAGCACATAGGCGTCCATGGCCAGTTGGAGCAGCCCGGCCGGGAGCGGGTCGAGGACGACGGCCGCCTGGCGCAGTTCCTCCTCCAGGAGGTCCGCGTCGAAGTCGGCGCCGTCGAAGTCCTCCGCCACCGGGAAACCGTCGTCGCTCATACCGCACCCCTCGCGTCGAGCCGGGCCCGCAGCCGGCGCAGACAGCGCTGGCGCAGCGGGCCGATGCTGCCCACCGCGATACCCAGCGACACGGACACCTCGACATAGCTGGGCGGCGGCGAGGCCATCAGGACCCGCAGCAACTGCCTGCACCGGTCGCCGAGTTCCTCGAACTCCTGCCACAGCAGACGGATCCGCTCGGCCTCGTCCGCCTGGTCCTCCGCGTCGATCAGGGACTGCTCGGGCGTACGGACCTCGCTGACCCGGTCCAGGACCTGCGGATCGTCGGTCGGCAGCAGCCGGGTCAGCCCGCGGATCACCTTCAGACACTCGTTGCGTGCCGTGCTGGCCAGCCAGGAGCCCGCCTTGTCGGGTTCCCGGATCCGGCCCAGGTGCTGGGCGAAGCGGAACCACACGGTCTGGTACACCTCGTGCCCGTCCGCGTCGGAGAGCCGATGCGCGCGCACCACGGACCACACCAGTGGGCTCAGCCCTTCCACGAGCGCCTTCCAGGCCGCCGCGTCGCCGTCGACGGCGGACTGGACCAACGCGCCGACCTCTGCTCGGTCCACGGTCCCACCCCTCGTGTACGGCCAGTCATGGTACGCCGTGGAGGGGAGTGTTCCGGAACTCAGGCCGGAGGAGCCAGCCGTACGACCGGGACCGGCTGCCAGCTCGCCGGGCGGAGCGCCGGTACATGGGCCCCGCGCACCTCGGCGTAATCCGTGCCGCTCTCCAGCAGCTGGGTGCGTGCGGCGCGCGGGTCGGACTCCTTGTGCGCGGTCATCCGGGCGGCGACGAGGCCGGCGGCGATGGGGGTGGCGAACGACGTTCCGCTCCACTGTGCGAACCCTTCGAACATCACTTGGTCCGGTTTGCCGGGGCCGGTGGTCCCGGTGTCGGTCAACACGCCGGTGTGGCGCGGGTACTGGCAGGTGCAGGCGTAGGTGAAGCCGAACCGGCAGGCCTCGTAGGTGGTGTGCTGGTACACGTACGGCACGGGCGCGGCGAAGCCGGCCAGGGAGCTGGTGAGTTGCTCGCCGGGGGCGTAGACCTTGACCCAGCCGCCGTGGTTGGTGAAGCAGGCGCCGTACTCGCCGTCGCTGCGCAGCGCGCCGACCGAGAGGACCGCGTTCTCGTAGCCGGGCAGGTCGGCGTAGGCGGCGGGCCAGAACGGGGTGGCGCTGCCGTTGTTGCCGGCGGCGGCGACCAGCAGGGTGCCGGGCTGGTCGAGCAGGGCCTGCATGAAGCTCTCGACGCCGAGCAGCCCGTCGGTGCTGCCGTTCGGGGTGCCCGCGGAGAGGCTGATGACATCGGGCCACCCATGCCGGTCGACCGCCTCGAAGAGTTTCGCACCGAACTCCGACTCCAGGATGGCCCCCGCGTCGTTGAGGGTGTTGGTGACCGTGATGTCGGTGTTGGGGGCGAGGGCCGCGACGAGTCCGGCGATGAACGTGCCGTGGCCGACGTACTGCTGGAGGATGCCGTCGGCATCCGTCTCCGTCAGCTGCGGGTCGCCCTGGACCCGGTCGAGGAGCGGGTAGCTGCGGTAGTCGTGCACCAGACCGGTGTCGATCACCAGGACGCCGACGGCGGTGTCGGGGTCGTAAGCGCCGTCCACCGGCTGCGGGTTGGGCGTCTGGGTGAGCAGGGCGGGGAGCGGCTCGGCGGGGTTGCAGGCGTTGACCGTGGTGGACACGACGTGGTTACGGCTGACCAGTCGGCGTCCGGCGCGGCCCTCCGCCTCCCGCAGCGCGCGCAGCGCGTGGCCGACCGCACGGTCGCCGGTCCGGTCGCCGTGGTTCGGGTCGCCGACCTGGATACGGGTGATTCCGGTGCGGTTGGTCTCCGGGCCCGCCCGGCGCACCCGGTCGGCGATCAGGCCGGTGGTGGCGGTGAAGTGGGCGCGCACGGCGTCCTCGACGGCCCGGGCCTCCTCACCGTCCCGGGCGAGGACGACCCCCTTCTCGTAGAAGAACTCGGCGGAGTCGTCCGGCCCCATCGCCAGCGGAACGTCCGGCATGGAGCGCTGGATCTGATCGAACTGCTCGTGGAATCGCTGAGGTGCCATGGCCTGTCGTCCTCCCCCGGAAACGGCGTTCTTCAGTCAGAGTCTCGCGCCTGCCGCCTGATACAGCGCCAAACCAGTGGGGCATGTATGCCCAGGCCACTACCATCCGAGGGGTGACTGCGCGAAGCGAATCGGTTACGGAACTTCTGCCGATGGTGTTCGCCGCCCCCGGCGAGGCCCTGGCACGGGCGGAGCGGGTCCTTCGGTCCGATCCGTCGCCGCTGGACGCGTCCATCGCCCACCAGGTCATCGGCATCTGGCAACGGGACTTCGGGGATCTCGGCGTCGCCCTCGACCACCTGCGGCGCGCCCGGGACTTCGCGGCGCGCGCGGACTCGGCGGAGCGGGAGGCGGACGTCCTGGCCACTCTGGGGGTCGCGCTGGTGCACGCGGGGCGCACCCGAGAGGGGCTGGCCGCGTTCGAGCGCGGGGTCGCGCGGGGCAGCGGGCACACCCGCGCCCGGGTGCTGTACCGGAGGGCGTACGTCTGGTGGGTGCTGGGCCGGCACAAGGAGGCCCTGGAGGACGTACGGCGGGCGATACCGGTGCTGCGGCAGGCCGACGACGTCATCTGGACGGCCCGGGCACTGACCCTCCGGGCCACCGTGCATCTGGCCCTCGGCGCGGTGGACCGGGCGGACGCGGATTTCACGGCGGCGGAGCTGCTGTGGGAGACGACGGGCCAGGAGCACGACAAGGCGGACGCGGTGGAGAGCCGGGGCCTGGCCGCGTTCCGCGCGGGCGACATCCCGGCGGCGCTGCGGCTGCTCGCCGAGGCCGAGGAGCGGTACGCCGAGCTGGGCACACCGACGTTCATGCTGTACATCCGGCGCTGTGAGGTGCTGATGGCGGCCGGGCTCGCGCCCGAGGCGCTGGCCGAGGCGGACGCGTCCATCGCGGCGCTGGACCGGCTCGGCGGGCAGTCCACGCGCAAGGCCGAGCTGCTGCTGGCCGCCGCCCGGGCCGCGCGTTCGGTGGGGGACGCGCCGACCGCGATCGCCCGTGCCGCCGTCGCCGTACGGCTCTTCTCGGGGCAGCGGCGCAGCTGGTGGGAGACGCATGCCCGGCTGGTGCTGATCGAGGCGCGGGTGGCGGGCGGGGCCGCTTCGGGACGGCTGGTGCAGGACGCGGCGGCGGTCGCCGACCAGCTGGCGTCCTTCGGGGCGCCGGCCGCGCCGGAGGCCTCGCTGCTCGCGGGGCGGATCGCGCTGGCGCTGGGCTGGACGGCGGACGCGGAACGGCATCTGGCGGTGGCCGCGCGCAGCAGACACGGCGGACCGCCGCTGGCCCGGATGACCGGCTGGGCGGCACAGGCGCTGCGCGCCCGGGCGGCCGGTTCGCGGCGGGGCGTGCTGGAGGCCTGCCGGCGCGGCCTGGACGTCCTGGACGACCACCGGATGACGCTGGGCGCCTCGGAGTTGCGGGCCCGGGCCACCGCACAGGGCGCGGAGCTGGCCGCGCTGGCCCAGCAGGCGAGCCTGGCGCACGGCGGACCGCGCCGGCTCCTGGAGTGGAGCGAACGCTGGCGGGCCACGGTCCTGTCCACTCCCCCGACCCGGCCGCCCGCCGACCCGGCCCTGCTCACCTCGCTCACCGCGTTCCGTGAGATCGCGTCCCGCGCGGAGGACGCCCGCAGGCAGGGCCGTCCGGTGCCCGCCCTGGAGCGCGAACAGCGCCGTCTGGAAGGGGAGATCCGCTCCCGCACCCACCACATCCACGGTGAGGCCCCCGGCGGTGGCGACCGCTTCGACCCGGCCCGGCTGCTCGACCGGCTCGGCGACGCCCGCCTGGTCGAACTCGCCGTGCTGGACGGGCGGGTGCACATCCTGCTGTGCGGGCAGGGCCGGGTACGGCGCTTCGCGGGCGGCCCGCTGGCGGAGGCGGTCGCCGAGGCGGAGCACGTCCAGGCGGGGCTGCGACGGCTGGCGCATCCGGGGGCGGAGGGACGGCTGGCGGTGGTGGAGGCGGCCGGGCGGCGGCTGCAGGAGCTGCTGCTGGGCGCGGCGGCGGACCAGCTCGGCTCGGGGCCGGTGGTGATCGTCCCGCCGGGGGCGCTGCACCGGGTGCCGTGGGCCCTGCTGCCCTCGCTGCGGGAGCGGGTGCTCAGCGTGTCACCGTCGGCGGGGAGCTGGCTGCGGGCCCGGGAGACCGAGCCGCCGCCGGGCGGCCGCCATGTGCTGGTCCGCGGGCCGGGACTGGCGACCGGCGGCGCGGAGGTGCCCGAGGTGGCGGGCCGGTACGCGACGGCACGGATCCTTGAACACGCCGAGGCCCAAGTTCCGCTTGTCCTGGACGAGTTGGACGGGGCGGCGCTGGCGCACATCGCGGCGCACGGCACCTTCCGCGCCGACAGCCCGCTCTTCTCCTCGCTGCGCATGGCCGACGGCCCGCTGATCGTCCACGACTTCGAGCGTCTGGCCCGCAGCCCCTACCGGATCATCCTCTCCAGCTGCGACACCGCCCGCCTCGCCTCGGTCGGCGCCGACGAACTCCTCGGCCTGGTCACGGCGTTGCTGCCGCTGGGCACGGCCGGCGTGGTGGCGAGCAGCGCGCCGGTCAACGACGCGGCCGTGGTCCCGCTGATGCTGGCCCTGCACAAGGGCCTGGGCGCCGGCCTGTCTCTGGCGGAAGCACTCCGGGACGCCCGGGCCGCCCTGCCGGGCGACGCGGTCCACCAGGCGACGGGGTGGGCGTTCGCGGCCTTCGGGGCGGCCTGAGCGGACCGGGCCAAGTCGGCTGCGGTTCGGCGGGGGCGCCGTGCAGGACCGTCGTCGGGGTGTGGCGCCGTCGTGGCTGGTCGCGCAGTTCCCCGCGCCCCTTCGGGGCTCCGGAGCGTCACGCCGACTTCTGCTCGGGCTGTTCCACCAGCCACGGCAGCGCCGCCCGGTCGCTCGCGCCGAGGCGGGTGTATGCGCTGTAGAGGTGGTTGCCCACCGTGCGTACGGACAGGGTCAGCCGCTCGGCGATCTGGCGGTTGCTGAGGCCGGCCGCGGCGAGCGTGACGATCTGCCGCTGCCGGGTGGTGAGTTCACCGAGGACCAGTCCGGACAGGGCCGGGGTGCGCGCGCCCTGGCAGCGGCGGGCGAGGGCGACGGCACGGGTGCGGGACATCCGGGCGGCCCGCGGGTCGCGGTGCGCGCGGACCGCCTGGGCGTGCGCCTCCGCCGCGAACAGCAGCAGACCGCGTTCGGCCAGCGCCTCGCCGGCCTGGTCCAGGGCGGGGCCGTCGCCCCGCGCGAGGGCCTCCGCGTGCCGGGCCAAGACACCGTCCAGCCGCCCGGCGGCCGCCGCCGGCTCCCCCAGCCGTACTGCGCCGTAGTGCGCGAGACCCCCGTCCCCGCGCACTACGGCAGCTTCCCCCGACTCGGCGGCGGCACGGGCGAGTTCGGTACGGCAGGAGGCGTCGCCCGGCGCCGTCCGCAGTCCCTCCCTCGCCCACGCCGCCGCCTCTCGCAGCTCCCCCCGAAGCCGCGAGTACCGGGCACGCACGGCCGCGTACCCGGCCGGTACGGGCAGGCCTCCCGCGGCCAGCCACTCCCCCACCGGGGCCGGCACCTCCCGTACGTCCAAGTGGTCGATACCTTGCGCGAGTTGTTCTTGCTCGCCCTTCAGGGCGGGTTCGCACTGGCCCGGGGTGCGGGCCAGGCGGCGGCCCCGGAGCCGGCCCGCGCGGGCGCGCAGCGCGGGGCCGTGCAGCGGATGGGCGAGGCGGACCGCGCCCCGGTCGTCGACATGGATCAGGCCGTGGGTCTCCAGCCGTTCGAGGATGCCGAGGTCGAGGCCGTCGTCGAGATGCGGCGGCAAGGGCTCGGCGAAGGCGAGGCGTTCGAGGGTGTCGCGCTCACCGGGGTCCGGCCGGTCCAGGAGGGGCGTGATCCGGTCCCGTACGGTCGCGGTGAGCGGCAGCGGGCCGCGCCAGGCCCACTCGGCGGTGTCCGGCACCCGGGTCAGCGCACCGGACTCGCGCAGCGCGCCGAGCAGGTCCCGCAGCAGGCGCAGATCGCCCCGGCACACCCGGTGCAGCCGGCGCACGGTGAGCGGTTCCAGGCCGCCGCCGGCGAGCAGTTGGGCGGTCTCGTCGTACGGCAGCGGCTCCAGGGCGAGACGGGTGAGGAGTTCGCCGGTCCACAGCCGGGAGACCGCGCCGGGGACGGCCGCCGGGTCGGCGGCGGCCACCACGAGCCGGGTGCGGCCGTGCACGGCGAGCTGGTGGACAAGGGCGGCCGAGGCCTCGTCGAGGAGGTGGGCGTCGTCGACGACGAGGAGCCGTACCCCCAAGAGGTGCTGGATCGCGGCGGGCAGCGAGAGCCGGCCGGGGAGCAGGTGCGCGAACGCCGCGAAGGGGAGGGCGGAGGTCTCGGGGGTGCCGGTCACCCGGACGCAGTCGGTGCCCCGCACGGCCTCCGTGATCAGCCGGGTCTTGCCGCCGCCGGCCGGTCCGGTCACCACGACTCCCTGCCGGCCCATCCCCAGCGACCGCCTGACCAGCTCCAGCTCGTCCTCCCGGCCGGTGAACGGCCAGGGCGGTTGGAGGGTCCGCGCATCCTGTTCGTAACTCGTCACGTGAGTATGAGTCGCGTTACTCAGCCCTGATACAGGGGGACTTGAGTAGCTCCCGACTCAGGCGGCCGGCCGGGGGGAACGGCAGTCTGGGCGCATGACCCGACGCTACTGCTCGCTTGCGCGGCAGTCGGTCCCGGCGTTCGCCCCGGGGCTGGCCGCCGAGCGGCTGGGCGCGCTGACCGGCGGGCGGCGGATGTGGGTCAACGGCACCGTCCTGCACTACTACTTCTTCGATGCCGACACCGACGCCTCGGTGATCCCGGTCCCGGGGACCGGGGAGACCCGCCGGGTGCCGTGGGCCGGCGCCAAGGAGCAGCGGGACGTGGTGCGTGAGTGCTTCCGGGAGTGGCAGGACCTCGGCATCGGGGTGACGTTCACCGAGGTCCCGGACCGGTGCGAGGCCGAGCTGCGGATCGGCTTCCAGCTGGGCGACGGCTCCTGGTCGGCGGTGGGCCGGGACGCGCTCTCGGTGGGCGCCGGCGAGCGCACCATGAACCTGGGCTGGGACCTGACCGAGGCCGGCGGGCGCTGGACGGCCCTGCACGAGATCGGGCACGCGCTCGGGATGCGGCACGAGCACCAGAGCCCGTTCGCCGGGGTCCACTGGGACGACGAGGCGGTCTACACCGACCTCGCCGGTCCGCCGAACCACTGGAGCCGGGACAGGACGGACTTCAACATCCTGCGGAAGCTGGACCCGGCCGAGGCCAACGGCCCGGTGTGGGATCCGCAGTCCGTGATGCAGTTCCCCCTCGGCCCGGGGCTGGTCCTGGAGCCGGAGCAGTACCACAACGGTCTGTATCCGCCGGGTGCGCTGTCCCCGGCCGACAAGGAGTTCGTGCTCCGCTGGTACCCGCCCGCCGACGCCCCGGCCGCGCTGCTGCCGTTCCGTTCGGCGCCGCTCGGCCTCGGCCCGGGCGAGCAGGCGGACTTCGCCGTGGAGCCGCCGGAGACCCGCGTGTACCGCGTGGGCACCTTCGGAGAGAGCGACTCCGTGGTCGTGGTCTTCGAGGAGCGCGACGGGGAACCGCGCTACCTCACCGGCCACGACGACGGGGGCACCCCGCACAACGCCGGGATCAGGGTCCGGCTCGTCAAGGGCCGACGCTACTTCGTCCGCGTCCGTCTCCATTCCACGTGGGGGTCGGGGGAGACAGCGGTCATGTGCTGGTGACACCGGCACAGGGCCGTGACGCGGGGGTCGGACCACTGTCCGGCGCCGGGGGAAGCGGTCGCGGCACGTAGCCTTCGGGGGAGGGATACGTGCCGCGGCCCTACCGGTGCGCCTTTCACTCCGCCGGGGATAAGCCCCAGGGGCGCCGGACCCTGTCGACATGCGGCTCCGCCGCGTGGGCGCGACCGGCCCCCACGCACCCGCACCCGGCGCATCACCGCGTCCACCCCACCCCTCATCCGCCCAGCTCCAGCGGCCGAGAGGGGTCCTTGGCCCATTCCTCGAGCGAACCGTCGTACACGGACACGTCCTCACGGCCCAGCAGCGTGAGCGCAAGCGCCGCCCCCGCCGCCGAGATCCCCCCACCGCAGTAGAGCACCACCGGCGAGGCATCACCCAACTCCCGCACCTTCGCGTCGAGTTCGGCGGGCGGCAGCCCTCGACCGGGAATGCTGAAGCTCCCCGGAATATGACCCCGCCGGCTGTACCGGCTGGGCACGGACCCGGCGTACCCCCCGGAGGGCAACGCGCACACCAGCGCCCCCGGCCGCTCCCCCCGGCTGATCGCCGCCACCTCCTCGATGTCCGACCAGAGTTCGGCCCGCGGCACCGGCGTCACCGGTACGGCGGCAGGCTCGGGGACGCCGTCACCCGTGGCCACCGGCCGCCCAGCCGCCTCCCACGCGGCCAGGCCACCGTCCAGCACCGCGGCCGGTACCGAGATCGCGCGCAGCATCCACCACAGCCGGGCGGCCCAGATGCCACCGCCGGTGTCGTATGCGACGACCTCGGTCCCCTCCCCCACACCCAGCCGGGCCAGCGCGGCGGCCAGCGCGTCCGGGGCCGGAACGGCGAAGTGGTAGGGCGCGCCGGGGTCGGAGAGGTCCCCGGTGAGGTCGGCATGGCGGGAGCCGGGGACATGGCGCTCGGCCCAGCCGGCGCGGCCGGAGGCGGAGCGGTGGTCGCCGTCGTGGCGCGGGGAGGGCAGCAGCGCGGTGGCGTCGAGGACGACCAGCCGCGGGTCGTCCAGGTGGGTCGCGAGCCAGGTGTCGTCGACCAGGGGGCCGGGGAGGAGGGTGGTCATGGCGGCCGATCGTACGCCCGTGACCTGGACGTCTCACTGAATGGGCAGCGACGTCCCACATGACGGACGCGGCTTGCGCGGCACACGGGAGCTGCGGTTATGGTTTCGGCCATCTACGCGGGAGCCCCTCCCCGACCGGGCTGAGAGGGCGTCTGGGATCCGTTCGCCGAGCGCGGGCGCGGTCCCCATGGGGACGCCGACCGCATCAGAAGCGCTTTGCGCCCCGCGTAGGAGTACACGTGTCCACAGCAGTAGAGCCGCAGTCCCCGGTGCCTCACCGCGCTGCCTGCTCCTGTCGTCGTCGCGCCCGCTGTTGTCGCACCTGGTGTCGCCGGTCCCGCTGACCGCCGCCTCCCCCGCATCCCGCTCACCCTCTCGCGCCTGCGCACACCGCCTTCGGAGTACCCCCATGCCGCACATACGGGTCATGCTCGACTATTTCCATCCATGGCCTAATTCAGCCGGCCTCTACGTCGCCCGTGCCCACCGCTGGTACGCGGCCGCGGGGCTGGACGTCGAACTCGTGGTGCAGGATCCGGGGCGCGGGGACACGCTGGAGTACCTGGCCCGGGGCGAGGTCGACTTCGGGATCTTCCCGCCGAACCGGCTGCTCGCCCGCCGGGCGGCACTCGGCCAGCCGCTGGTCGCGGTCGCCGCCGTCAACCATCGCGGTCTGGAGGCGATCCAGACCACGACCTCGACCGGCATCAGCCGCCCCCGCGACCTGGCCGGCCGCCGTCTCGCCTTCAACCCGACCCCGCGCGGGCGGGCCATGGTCCGCCATCTGGTGGCGGCGGACGGCGGCGACCCGGACGAGGTGATCACGGTCGACGCGGGCGCGCGCGAGCTGACCGTGGACGACATCGAGGCGGGCGAGGCGGACGCGACCTTCGGCAACTACTGGTCCTGGGACGCCCTGCGCGGCGACCTGCCCGAGCGGCGGCGCCTGACCTGGCCGGTCGATGAGATCGGTGCGCCCCGCTACCACAGCTATCTGCTCGGCACGAGCGAGCGGCTGCGCGACGAACAGCCGTCCCTGGTACGGGACTTCCTGACCGTGACGGCCCGCGGATACGCCACCGCCGCCGGGGAGCCCGACGCCACCCTGGAGATGCTGGAGCGGGTCATCCCGTACTTCCCGCGCCCGCTCATCGCCCGCTCCCTCGCCCTGATCGCGCCCACGTGGACCGATCCGCAGGGGCGCTGGGGTGTGATCGACGAGGGCCGTATGGGGCCCTACGCGCACTGGCTCGCCGAGAACGGCGCCATCGAGCACGACCACGACTGGAACCGGTCCTTCACCAACAGCCTGCTGGACGTGACCGCATGACCCTGCTCACCCGGCGGCTCGCCGTCGACTTCAAGCGGGTGGACAGCGCGCTGTGTCGGGCCTGACCGCTCAGCACCGCCGCCCGGCTCCCCTCCCCGTACGAAGGACCCTCCACCATGCTCCGCCGCACCGCGCTGCCGGCCCTCGCCGCCCTGACACTGCTCGCCGTCACCACCGCCTGCTCGGCCGACGCCGACTCCACGGCCGCCGCCAAGGACGGCACCACCACCGTCACCCTGGCCCTGGACTGGACCCCCAACACCAACCACACCGGCATCTACGTCGCCCAGGCCAAGGGCTGGTTCAAGGACGCCGGGATCAACCTGAAGATCATCCCCTACGGCTCGACCGCGCCGGAGACCCTGATCGCCAACCACAAGGCCGACTTCGGCATCTCCTACCAGGAGGGTGTCACCACGGCCCGCGCCGCCGGCCAGGACATCACCTCCGTCTACGCCGTCACGCAGAAGACGGACGTGACCGTCTCGGTGCGCGCCGACCGCACCGACATCACCTCGCCCAAGGACCTGGACGGCAAGACGTACGCGGGGTTCGGCGCCCCCTACGAGAAGCCGCTCCTCCAGAAGGTGATCAAGAACGCGGGCGGCAAGGGTGACTTCAAGCAGGTCACCCTCAACACCTCGGCCTACGCGGCGCTGTACGCGGGCAAGGCGGACTTCGCGATGCCGATGCCGACCTGGGAGGGACTGGAGGCCAAGCTCAGCGGGAAGCCGCTGAAGGACTTCCAGCTCTCCGACTACGGTTTCCCGGCGATCTACTCCACGCTGATCGCGTCCTCCGACCAGTTCCTGAAGAAGGACCCGGCGGTGGCGAGGAAGTTCCTGGCCGCCGTCGACAAGGGCTACCGCTACGCGGCCGGGAACCCCGACCAGGCCGCCGACCTGCTCATCGCCGCCAACAAGAGCGTGCTCACCAACACGAAACTGGTGAAGGAGAGTTCGAAGCTGCTGGCCAAGGAGTACTACAAGGGCGCCGACGGCACCACCGGCACCCAGAGCGCCGCGCGCTGGAAGGCCTTCGCCGACTTCGAGTACGACGCCGGGCTGCTCGTCGACGCGAACGGCAAGAAGCTCACCAAGGCTCCGGACACCTCGACGTTCTTCACCGACGCCTACCTCCCGGACACCAAGTGAGGTCCGTACTGCGGTCGTTGTGGCCGCCCCTGCTGGTGCTGGCCGTGGTGGTCGGCGGCTGGCAGCTGTACGTGACGGCGGCCGGTGTCGACCCGACCACGCTGCCCTCCCCCGCCCGGGTGGCCGAGCAGGGCTGGGCGAACCGCCAGGACCTGTGGGACCAGACGCTGCCCACGCTCCAGGAGACGCTGCTCGGCTTCGCGCTGTCGTTCGCGGCGGCCTGGCTGGTGGCCGTGCTGCTCGACTTCTCCGCCGCCGCCCGCCGGGGCCTGTACCCGCTGCTGGTCGCCTCGCAGACGATCCCGATCGTGGCGGTCGCCCCGCTGCTGATCATCTGGTTCGGCTTCGGACTGCTGCCGAAGATGCTGGTGGTGACGCTGACGACGTTCTTCCCGTTGGCCGCCAACCTGGCCGCGGGCTTCGCGGCGACCGACCGGGAGGCCATGCGGCTGCTGCGCTCGCTCGGCGCCGGGCGCTGGCGGGCGTTCCGGCTGGTGCGGGTGCCTAGCGCGATGCCGTACTTCTTCGCCGGGCTGCGGGTGAGCATCACCTACGCCGTCGTCGGCGCGGTGTTCGCCGAGTACGCGGGCGCCGAATCGGGGCTCGGGATCTACATGCAGGCCCAGAAGAGCGCGTTCCGGACCGACCTCGTCTTCGCGGCGGTGGCGGTGACGGCCGCGCTGA
This sequence comes from Streptomyces sp. NPDC054813, assembly GCF_053611365.1. NCBI lineage: Bacteria > Bacillati > Actinomycetota > Actinomycetes > Kitasatosporales > Streptomycetaceae > Streptomyces > Streptomyces sp. NPDC054813. Next base: position 241,144 of record NZ_JBSHAF010000001.1, read on the forward strand.
GCATCGCGCTGTTCGGGGCGACCTATCTGCTGCAGCGGCTGGTGCTGCCCTGGGAACGGAAGGAGCGGCGGCCATGAGCGGTCTCGGTGTCGAGCGGGTGAGCAAGTCGTTCGGGGACCTCGACGTCCTGCGCGACCTCGAACTCACCGTGGAACCAGGCGAGTTCGCCGCCGTGATCGGGCCCAGCGGCAGCGGCAAGAGCACCTTGTTCAACCTGGTGTCGGGGCTCGACCGGCCGACCTCCGGACGGGTGCTGGTGGAGGGCGAGCCGGCCGGGGTGGAATCCGGCAAGGTCGCCTACATGCCGCAGAAGGACCTGCTGTTCCCCTGGCGGACGGTCCTCGACAATACCGCGCTGGGCCTGGAGGCGCAGGGCGTGCGGAAGAAGGAGGCGCGGGCGCGGGCCGGTGCGCTGTTCGCCGACTTCGGCCTCGACGGCTTCCAGCTGGCGTATCCGTCCCAGCTCAGCGGCGGCATGCGGCAGCGGGCCGCGCTGCTGCGCACGGTGGTGCTGGAGCGGCCGGTGCTGCTCCTTGACGAGCCGTTCGGCGCGCTGGACTCGCTGACCCGCACCGAGATGCAGCTGTGGCTGGCCGGCATGTGGCAGCGCCACCGCTGGACGGTCGTCCTGGTCACCCATGACATCCGGGAGTCGGTGCTGCTCGCCGACACCGTCCACGTCCTGTCCCCGCGCCCGGCCACGGTGGTCGACCGTGTGGAGGTCCCGCTGCCCCGTCCGCGCGGCGCCGACGACTTCACGGCGCCCGAGTTCGCGGCGACGGAACGCCGGATCCTGGACTCCCTGCGCGGCACGACGGCGGTGGGAACGCCGTGACTTCGCATCTCGCCCATGGTCTGGGCACCGAGCCGGTCGAGCCGGACTGGCCGGCGCTGACCGACACCGAGGTCACGGCCGTCACCGGTCCTGCCCGGGTGGTGTGGCGCAGTCCGCGTCCACTGTCGGCGGCTGCCGTGGTGGAACGGGACGGACGGCGGCTGTTCGTGAAACGCCACCATGTCTGCGTACGCACCCCACGGGGCCTGGCGGAGGAACACGCCTTCCTGCGCCATCTGCGGGAGCGCGGGGCACCGGTGGTGGAGGTCCTGGACCTGGTGGTGCGCGGCGAGTGGACGTACGAGGTCCACTCGACCGGGACCGGCACGGACCTGTACCGGGACGCGCTGTCCTGGTCGCCGTTCCGCGGTACGGCTCATGCCCGGGCGGCGGGCGAAGCGCTGGCCCGGCTGCACCTGGCGGCGGAGGGCTTCGCCGCACCGCGCCGCTCACCGCAGCCGCTGATCGCCTCGTTCACGGTGTTCGCGGCACCGGACCCCTGGGCCGCGCTGAAGACGTACACGGCCGAACGGCCCGGACTGACAGGGGCGTTGGCGGACCTTCCCTGGCACGAGGACACCCACCGTGTGCTGCTCCCGCTCCATGAGCGCCTGGCCCCGCACCTCCCGGGTCTCACCCCCCTGTGGACCCACAACGACTGGCACGCCTCCAACCTCCTGTGGGGCGAGGACGGTGAGGTCGCCACGGTCCTGGACTTCGGTATGAGCGACCGGACCACCGCGGTGCACGACCTGGCCACGGCCCTGGAACGCAACACCGTGCAGTGGCTGGCCCCCGACCGCCCGGTCCAGGAGAAGCACGCGATCGAGCTGCTGCACGGATACCAGTCGGTACGCCCGCTCACCGCCGCCGAGTCGGCGGCCCTGCCCGCCCTCCTGCCGCTCGTGCACGCCGAGTTCGCCCTGTCCGAGCTGGACTACTTCCACAGGGTCACCCGGTCCCGGGAGAACGCCCGGCTGGCGTACGAGTACTACGTCGGCCATGCCGAGTGGTTCTCGGGACGGGCGGGCCACCGGCTGCTGGAGCTGGTGGCCGCGCAGGTGTGAGCCTCAGCGCCGACGCCATTCCGCCGCGAGGAGTTCGTAGGAGCGGACCCGGTCGGCCTGGTCGTGGGTGATCGTCGTGATGAGCAACTCGTCGGCGCCGGTGGCCTCCTGGAGCTGTTCCAGACGGTCGGCTACGTGCTGCGGGCTGCCCACGAACTGGGTGTCGAGGCGGTCCTGGACCAGCTCCCGGTCCTCGTCCGTCCAGACGTGGGCCCGGGCCTCGTCGGGGGTGGGGAAGGGGATGGCGCCCTCGGCGGTGCGGATGCTGCGGACCCAGGCGCCGTACCCGGTGGCGAGTTCGCGGGCGCTCGCGTCGTCCTCGGCGACCACGACGTCGGCGGAGACGCTGACGTACGGCTTGTCGAGACCGTCCGAGGGCTGGAAGTACGACCGGTAGCCGTCCACCGCCTCCAGGACCGTGGCCGGGCTGACGTGGTAGTTGGCGGCGAAGCGCAGGCCCCGCTCGCCCGCGACCTGTGCGCTCTCGCCGCCGCTGCTGCCCAGGATCCACACCTCGAGTTCGGCGCCCTCGCCGGGCACGATGTGGGCCTCGACGCCGTCCTCGGTGCGGTAGGTCCCGGCCAGCAGCGCGAGGATGTCGTCGATCTGTTCGGCGTAGTCCTGGGACTCGGCACCCGGGAGCAGCAGCAGCTTGCGGTGGAGCGCGATCCGCGGGGAGCCGAGGAGGCGGGCGAAGGAGAAACGGGGCGGGATGACCAGGCCGCCCGGTGCCCGGCCGTCGACCACCGGGGTCGTCGTCGGGCTCTGCGTCTTCTCCGCGGGCGGGCGGCCGCCGGAGCGGCCGAGGCCCAGGTCGAGGCGGCCCGGATACAGGGCGTCGAGGAGGCCGAACTCCTCGACGGTGGACAGCGCGGTGCGGTGCCCGAGCTGTACGGCGCCGGAGCCGAGCCGGATGGTGGAGGTCGCGGCGGCGGTGAGCGCCAGGACCACCGCGGGGGACGTGCCGGCCACCCCCGGGTTGAGGTGGTGCTCGGCGAACCAGTAGCGGGAGTAGCCGAACTCCTCGGTGCGCCGGGCGAGTTCGATGGAGTTGCGCAGCGCGTCGGCGGCGGTGGCACCGCTCGGGACCGGCACCAGGTCGAGGACGCCGAGCGGGATGTCAGCCATGTGCGGGCTCCTCGGCGGCCGGGAGTACGGGGGCCCACGGGAACGGTGGGTCGGGGATGTCCTTGCGCAGGACCGGGGCCACCGCCGACTGGAAGAGCTCCAGCGAGTCGCGGTGCTGGGTGTCCGTCAGCCCGCCGGCGTCGGCGTGCAGATGGAGGACCGTGTGCCCGAACTGGTCGTGGTAGCGGTGCACTTTCTCGATGACCTGCTGCGGACTGCCGATCAGCGCCGAGCTGCGCTCGACGAAGTCCTCCAGGGTCTCGAAGACGACCGGCAGTCCGGCCCGCCGGAAGAAGGCCAGGTTCGCCTCGAACACCGGGCGGTAGGCGGCCAGCGCCTGCTGGCTGGTGGGCGCCACCAGGACGCCTGCCGTGCCCGCGCCGACTGCGATGTCCGCCGGGTCGTGGCCGTGGTACTCCCAGCGTTCCCGGTAGTAGCGGATCAACTCGGCGTACGGCTCTATGGGATTGGTGACGTTCGCGGAGAACAGCGGGTCGCCGTAGCGGGCGGCGAGGTCGACGGACTCCTTGCTGGTGGCGCTGCCGTGCCAGACCCGCACCGGCCGCTGGTAAGGGCGCGGCCAGACCTCGGCGTCCGTCAGCTCCGGCCGGAACCTGGTCTTCGCCGTCACCTTGTCCTGCCGCCACAGCCGCCGGAACACCTCGTAGCTCTCGGCGTTGCGGTCCCACTGGTCCTCGGGCGTGACATGGAACAGCTCACGCTGGGCGGTGCCGTTGCCCTTGCCGATGATCAGGTCGAGGCGGCCCTCGGAGAGGTGGTCGAGGGTCGCGTAGTCCTCGTACGCCCGCACCGGGTCCAGCAGGCTGAGCGTGGTGACGGCGGTGAAGAGCCGGATGCGCCGGGTGAGCGCGGCGACATGGCTGAGCACCACGGTGGGCGAGGAGGAGATGAACGGGCGCTCGTGCCGCTCCCCCACCCCGAAGCCGTCGAAGCCCAGTTCCTCGGCGAGCACGGCGTTGTCGAGGACCTCGCGGAACCGCTCGTGGGTGGACTTCTGTCTCCCCGTGACCGGATCCGGGCGGTGCACGATCAGGGTGATCGCCAGGAACCTCACGACGCCACCCGCCCGCCGCGGGGCGCGTCGGGGAGGGCGAGGCCGAGGTGGTCGCGCAGTGTGGTGCCCTCGTACTCGGTGCGGTAGACGCCCTGTTCCTGGAGGAGCGGTACGACCGTGTCGGCGAAGAGGTCGAGGCCGCCGGGGGTGATGTGCGGGACCAGGATGAAGCCGTCGGAGACGTCCGCCTGCACGAAGTCGTTGATCGTGCGGGCGACGGTGGCCGGGGAGCCGACGAAGGTCTGCCGGTTGCCGGTGTTGATCACGAGGTCGCGGATGGACCACTTGTTGGCCTCGGCGAGCTCGCGCCACTCACGGGCGATGGCGATCGGGTCGCGGTACATCCGGACCTGCGCGCGGCCCCGGGAGATGTGCTCCTCGCTCACCAGCGGGTCCACGTCGGGCAGCGGTCCCTCGGGGTCGTACGACGACAGGTCCCGGTTCCAGACGAACTCCAGGTGCTTGAGGGCCGTCGCGCCGCTGACCTGCTGGCGGCGCACCTGGTGGGCGATCTCCTCGGCCTCCTCGTCGGTGTCGCCGAGGACGAAGCTGGCGGCGGGCAGGATCAGCAGTTCGTCGGGGCGGCGGCCGTACTTGGCGAGGCGGGACTTCACGTCGGTGTAGAAGGCCTGGCCGGCGTCGAGGGTGGCGTACCGGCTGAAGATCGCGTCGGCACCGGACGCGGCGAACTCGCGGCCCTCGTCGGACTCGCCGGCCTGGAAGATCACCGGGCGGCCCTGCGGGGAGCGCGGCACGTTGAACTGGCCGTGGATGTCGAACTGGGCGCCCTTGTGCACGAAGGAGCCGGCCCTGGCGTCGCTCAGGAAGGTGCCGGTGGCCTGGTCGGCGAGGATCTCGTCGCCGTGCCAGGAGTCGAAGAGCTCGTTCGCGGTGGCGAGGAACTCCTTGGCGCGGGAGTAGCGCTCGTCCTGCGGCAGGAAGCCGCCGCGCCGGAAGTTCTCGCCGGTGAAGGCGTCCCAGGAGGTGACCACGTTCCAGGCGGCCCGGCCGCCGGAGAGGTGGTCGAGGCTGGCGAACTGGCGGGCCACCTCGTAGGGCTCGTTGAAGGTGGAGTTGATGGTGCCGGTCAGCCCGAGGTGCTCGGTGACGGCGGCCAGCGCGGCCAGCACGGTGAAGGTGTCGGGGCGGCCGACGACGTCCAGGTCGTATATCTTCCCGCCCTGTTCGCGCAGCCTCAGGCCCTCGGCGAGGAACAGGAAGTCGAACCTGGCGCGTTCGGCGGTCTTCGCGAAGTGCGTGAAGGAGCTGAACTCGATGTGGCTGCCGGCGGCCGGGTCGCTCCACACGGTGGTGTTGTTGACGCCGGGGAAGTGCGCGGCCAGGTGGATCTGCTTCAGGGGCTTGCTCATGGGAGTGCGGTCCTTCCGGCTCAGGCGGTGGCAGCGGCGTAGCGGTTGGCGGGGCGGGCGAGCCCGAGCAGGCCGCGCAGGGTGTCGGCCTCGTAGGCGGTGCGGAACCGGCCGCGGCGCTGGAGTTCGGGGACCAGGTCCGCGGTGATGCGCGGCAGGTCGTGGCCGAGGACGGCGGGCCGCAGCCGGAAGCCGGTGAGGCCTTCGGCGGCGAACTCCTCGAGGAGGTCGGCGAGTTCGGCCGCCGTCCCGGTGAAGATCCGGGCGTCGCTGCGGTATTCGCCGCCGTCGAGGGCGTCGAGGCGTTCCTTGCGGGCGGCGGCCGCGGCCTGGTCGTCGTCCAGGAAGACCACGAGGTCACCGAAGACGTGCACGGTGTCGTCGGCCCGGCCGGCGGTCTCCTGCTCGGCGCGGATCTCGGCGACGATGGCGCGGGCGTCGGCACCGTCCTGCGGGGTGACGTAGCCGACGTCGGCCTGCCGGGCGATCAGCCGGTAGGGGACGGTCTGGTGGCCGAGGGCGGTGACGAGCGGCTGGCCCTGCGGCGGGCGAGGGGTGATGGAGGGGCCCTTGACGCTGAAGTGCCGGCCCTCGAAGTCGATGTAGTGCAGCTTGTCGCGGTCGATGAAGCGGCCGGTGGCCGCGTCCCGGATCTCCGCGTCGTCCTCCCAGCTGTCCCAGAGCCGGCGCACGGCCTCGACGTGGTCGGCGGCCTCGTCGAAGTGCTCGGTGAGCCGCTGCTGCCCGGCCGGCGACCGCAGCTGTGCGAGGTCGATCGGCGGGAAGGTACGGCGGCCGAAGTGGTCCGCCTCGTGCGGGCGGGCGGAGATCTGCACCCGCAGGCCGGCGCGGCCGGTGCTGACGTAGTCGAGGGTGGCGATCGCCTTGGAGATGTGGAACGGCTCGGTGTGGGTGGCGATCACCGTCGGCACCAGGCCGATGTGACTGGACAGCGGCGCGATCCGGGACGCGATCAGGACGGCGTCCAGCCGGCCGCGGACCTGGTCGGTGCGGCCGTCCGGTTCGCCGTAGTGCGAGGACTGCAGGCCGAGGCCGTCCTCGATGGTGACGAAGTCGATGAGACCGCGCTCGGCCTCGGCGACCAGATCGGCCCAGTATCCGGCGGTGAACAGGTCGCGGGGGCGGGCGACCGGCTCGCGCCAGGATGCGGGGTGCCAGCCGGTACCGTCCAGCGCGACGGCGAGGTGCAGGTGGGAAGCGGGAGATGACACAGGGGTGCCTTCCTGAGGGGTCCGTACGAGGGCGCACCGAAGTCAGGGGCGCGGCGGGCGAGCGCAGGGAGATGGGGGTCCCCCGGCCGAAGTCCGGGGGGAGGGTCAGGAACAACAGAGCGCGCCGGCCACGCGCTGGAGGTCGATGTGCGGCCGGGAGTGCAGGACGGTACGGCGGCTGGGACTGAGGACACGTGTCACGTCCCGCACCTCCCCGCCTGCTCCGCGTACATCTCGTCGTGAGTCACAACAGACCGGTTTCCGTGGTTGTTCCCGGGCTGCGCACCAGCAGGATGCGGGTGCGCAGCCGCTCGGTGAAGCCGATCGACTCGTACAGCCGGATCGCGCCCGTGTTGCCCGGGGCCGCGTGCAGGAACGGTGTGTCGCCACGCTCCCGGATACCGGCGGCGACCGCGCGGACCAGCCGGGTGGCCAGGCCCCGGCCCCGGTGCTCCGGGTCGGTGCAGACGGCGCTGATCTCCGTCCAGCCGGGCAGCCTCAGCCTCTCCCCCGCCATGGCGATGAGCCGTCCGCGGTGCCGGATGCCGAGGTAGGCGCCCATCTCGACGGTCCGCCTGCGGAACGGGCCGGGCTCGGTGCGGGCGACCAGGTCCAGCATCTCGGGCACGTCGTCCGGCCCGAGCCGTACCGCCTCGGGGGCGGGCTCGGCTCGCAGCGCCGTGTCGACGAACTGCACACCGGTCCCGCCGCCGACCACCTCCCAGCCGGGCGGTGCCTCCTCGACCGGCTTGATCTTCACGATCGTTCCCGGGCCGACGAGTGTGCGCAGGTCGGCCCAGGCGTCCGGGTCGGTGGCGTCGGCGAGGGCGGCACAGGCGTAGACGTCGTCGGCGTAACGGGCCGCCCGGCCGGCCCTCTCCGCAAGGTGGGTGTGCGGCCCGGTGAGGGCCGACCAGACGGCGTTGTCGAGCGGGGCCGGGTCGGGTGCGAGCGGGGCCCCGCTTCCGTGCAGGTCGGTCTGGAGGGTCACGGAGGCGGGGTCCTTTCTCGCCTTGCAGGTTCTACAGGATGCTTCTTGACGGCCGATCAGGAGTTGTCGAGCGGCAGTCCGGGCGGGTTGACCTCGGACTTGGCGACGGCCTCGTTGGAGAGGTTGTAGGTCTTGAGCCACTCGGCGTACTGGCCGTTCCCGATCAGGTAGTTGATGGCGTCCGCGAGCGGCTTGGCCAGTCCGCTGTCCTTCTTCGCGGTGGCCGCGATCAGGCCCTGGAGGCTGCCGCCCGCGCCGGAGTAAGTACCCGCGGTGCGGGTGGCGTTGGGCGTGTTCGCGGTCTGCCTGTTGTGGTACGCGATGCCGGGGTTGGGGCCGAGGTAGGCGTCGATCTTGCCGCTGTTGAGGGCCAGGTAGACGCTGTTGCTGTCCTGGTAGTACTTGACCGTGAGCTTCTTGCCCTCCTTGGCCAGCTTGGCCTTCCACTCCAGGAGGATCTTCTCCTGGTTGGTGCCGGCGCTGACGGAGACGGTCTTGCCGGCGAGGTTCTCGTAGTTCCCGCCGAAGTTCCAGGTGCTCTTCTTCGCAACGGTGAAGGCGAGGTTGTCCTGCCGGTAGGAGGCGAACTCGTACTTCTTCTTCCGCTCCTCGGTGTCGGTGATGTTGGAGAGGGCCACGTCGACCTTGCCGCTGTCGATGCCGACGAACATGTTCTCCCAGGTGAAGTTCTTCACCTCGGGTGTGAGGCCGAAGACCGCGGCGACCAGCCGGGCGAGGTCGGGTTCGGAACCGGTGAGGGTCTTCTGGTCGCTGCCCACGTAGGCCAGCGGCGGGAATCCGGCGGGCAGGGCGCCCTCGCCGATGACGAGCTTGCCGCTCTTGCGGACGGCGGCGGGCAGTTCGGCGCTGATGGACTTGACCTCGGAGACCTTGATGGTGGTCTGCTGGGCGGCGCCGTTGGAGACCTGCCCGATGACGACCTCGCCGCTCTTGGCGCTGCCGGTCGTGGTGGCCGCGTCGCTGTCGCCCCCGCAGGCGGTGAGCCCGGTGGCGAGGGTCGCGACGGCGGTCGCCGTGGTGAGGCCGCGGATCAGGCTGCGTCGGGAGAGGAGCGTGGGCATGGCTGTCCTTCGTGTTCGAGCGAAAGGTGAGAGTTCGAGCGGGAAATGAAAGGGGGAGGTTCTTCAGAGGACCTTGCGCAGGAAGTCCCGGGTCCGTTCGTGCCGCGGATGGTCGAGGATCTCGGCGGGCGGCCCCTGTTCGACGATCTTTCCGCCGTCGATGAAGACGATCCGGTCGGCGACCTCGCGGGCGAAGCCGATCTCGTGGGTGACGATCACCAGGGTGGTGCCGCTGGACGCCAGGTCCTTGATGACCGCGAGGACCTCGCCGACCAGCTCGGGGTCGAGCGCGGAGGTCGGTTCGTCGAACAGGATGATCCCGGGGCGCAGCGCGAGGGCGCGGGCGATGGCGACACGCTGCTGCTGGCCGCCCGAGAGCTGGCGTGGATAGGCGCCGACGCGCTCGCCGAGGCCGACCCGTTCGAGGAGTTCCTTGGCCAGCTGCTGGGCCTGCGGCCTGGTCAGCTTTCCGGTGGCGACGGGGGCGGCCGCGACGTTGTCGAGGACCGTCAGGTGCGGGAACAGGTTGAAGTTCTGGAAGACGAAGCCGATCCGGCTGCGCTGGGCCAGGATGGCGCGTTCGCTCAGCTCCTTGAGACCGTCGCCGTGGCGTTTGACCCCGATCAGCTCGCCGCCGACGCTGACGTGGCCGGACTCGGGTTTCTCCAGGTGGTTGACGACCCGGAGCAGCGTGGACTTTCCGGAGCCGGACGGGCCGAGGACGACGGTGACCTCGCCGGGACGGACCGTCAGATCGATGCCGTCGAGGACGCGGTGGGCGCCGTACGACTTGTGGACGCCGTGGATCTCCAGGGCGGCCGGCGCGATGTCCGGTGCCTTCTCCGGTGCGGTGGTCATACGGCGGCCTCCCGGCGTATCCGTTCCCGCAGGCCGGCCAGGCCGGTGCGGAGTCTCTGGAGGGGGGTCGGCGGCAGCGTGCGGGTGGCGCCGCGGGCGAAGTACCGCTCGACGTAGTACTGCACGACGGAGACGGCGCTGGTCAGGATCAGGTACCAGACGGTGGCGACGAGCAGCAGCGGCACGATGTCACCGGGGTAGGTGCTGCCCATGGACTGCACCGAGCCGAAGAGGTCGAGCAGCGAGACGTAGAACACCAGGGACGTGCTCTTGATCAGGCCGATGAGCTGGTTGACGTAGTTCGGCACGATGGAGCGCAGGGCCTGCGGGAGGACGATCCGGGTGAACTGGTAGCCCTTGGGCAGGCCGAGTGCCGCGGCCGCCTCGTGCTGGCCCTGGTCGACGGAGAGGATGCCGCCGCGCACCACCTCGGACGCGTAGGCCGCCTCGTTGAGGCTGAGGCCGATCACGGCGATGGCCATGTCGGTGGCCAGCTTCGACTCGTCGAAGCTGACGAAGGACGGGCCGAAGGGCACACCCAGGCTGAGCGTCTTGTAGAGGGCGGAGAAGTTGTAGAGGAAGATCAGCAGGACGATCAGCGGGACCGAGCGGAACAGCCAGGTGTAGGTCCAGCTCACCGCCCGCAGCACCGGACTGCCGGAGAGCCTCGCGAGGGCCAGTACGACCCCGCCGAGCAGGCCCAGTACGGCGCTGAGCGCGGCGACTTCGAGGGTGACGACGAGCCCGTCGAGGATGGTGGGGCGCAGGAACCAGTAGCGGAAGCGGTCCCACTGGTAGAAGGGGTTGCTGGCCAGCCCGTGCACGAACTGCGCGACGAGCACCAGGACGACGGCGGTGGCGATCCACCGGCCGGGTCGGCGCAGCGGCTGAACTCGCTGACTTTTCGGAGGCTTTGACGGCGTGTCAGTGGGCGGTGGCGCCTCGGCCACGGACAGGACGCCTGGGGGTTCACTCATGGCGGGCTCCGGCGGAGTCGGACACCCCGGATCACACCGCCGGGCCGCGGCACCGGACCGCGTCGGGACACGGCACAGGTGCGCGGGGGCGCGCGGGACACGGGATGGGGCGGACGGCTGCGCACCGGGGCGGCCGGTGCTTCGTCGAGGACGCTGGGACGCGAGGCTGCGGGAGCCACGCTGCGGGCGAGGCGGAAAGGCCTGGTCAGACCCGACAGCGGGCGCGGCCCGGTGCGGTACACGCGCTACACAGGGCGCTGTTGACGCGGAGCAGGTCGACGGCGCGGTCGGCGACCAGCGGGCTCGGATACGGCTGTACGCAGCCCTGGGTGCGGCCCTCGGCCGACCTGGAGGCTGCGTACATGTCCCGTCACCTGTCGCTGTTGTGGCGGCCCCTGGGGGCCTCGCGCTTACCGAACATCGTCATCCGGTCCGGTCGTCACCTGGGGCACCCCACCGCGGTGCGAGGGTTGCCGGTCAGCAAGCCAGGGCTTGACGCTGACGCTCTTGACCGTTCTGGTCCGTAAGTTAGGCAGCCGCCCGAACGAATGTCAACGCCTGTCCGGCTGGCGAAACGGTTCGGGCCGCTCTCACCTGCGCGGAGCGCCGGGAGCGTCCGCCGCGTGGCCCGCCCAGTCCAGGATCTGGACGGCCGCGCCGGCGGCTTCCAGGCCCTGGCAACGGCCGTGGTGGCGGCGGGCGATGCCGTCGAGGTCCAGATGGGCGCCGAAGGCCGGGTGGGCGGCCAGCCGGCGGGCGTACGCCCACAGCACCGGGTGGCCGGCGACGGCGTGCACGGCGGCGGCGTCCAGGTGGTTGCGGTGCACGGTGTCGAGTTGCACGAGCGCCACCCACAACTCGACGTCCGCGGCCGTGAGTTGTCCGCCGACCAGGAACTCCGCCCCGGTCAGCCGGTACTCCAGCTCGTCCAGGGCGGCGAGGAGCGTCTCCAGCGCCTCCGGGTCGCCGCCCTCTCGGCCGGCGTGCTGTGCCGCCTGCTCGATGTCCTTCGCGCAGAGCCGCTCGACCTCCTCGATCTCGGCCTCGGCACCGCACGGGTACAGCCGGACGTCGCCGTCGCCGAAGTGGCGGTCCAGGTCGCGCAGGATGTCCCGGCTGTGGGTGCTGACGATCCGGCCGGACCAGTCGTCGCTGAGCACCGGCGCGAGGGCCGGTCCCGAGTAGTGGTGGGCGCTCGCCTCGTACAGCGGTCGCAGCGCCGCGTGGCTGCCGTCGGGACAGTCCGGGACGGCGGGCAGGAAGGTGACCGGACAACAGTCGTCGAGGGCCAGCAGGCTGTGGCCGACGGCGATGCGGAGGCCGTCGGGACAGGCGGTGGCGAGGTGGAGCCGGTAGCGGCGCGGCACGGCGTAGTGCCCGCTGCGGGCGTCCCGGCCGATGCGACCGCGGAAGGCGGGGCCGGTACGGACGGACGGGAGGGCGGCGAGCGGAGTGATGGACATGCGTCTCCCCGGGGGTAGGGGCGCGCGGACGTACGCGCGGCGGAAGCGTTCGTCGGTGGGCGGGCGCTCGGTGGGCAGGCGCCCGATGGCCGGACGCTCGGTGGGCGGGCGTTCGGCGGGTGGGCGTTCGGCGGGTGCGGCCGGCTACGGGCGCCCGAACGGTCACGGCCGGGCGGCGGGTACGGCCGGCGGCGGGTGCTCAGCCGGTGCGGCTGATGGCGCTGCACACTCGCTGCAGATCGATGTGCAGACGGGAGGTGAGCAGCGGGACGGGGCAGGGCGTGCGGTTCCCTCGGCGCTGTCTGCCGGTGACCGTGCGCAGCCGACCCATCTTTCCCTACCTTTTCACTAGGATTCCCACCTGGAGTGTCGATCGGCCTCCGCGTGCCGTCAAGGGGGCGTCCACGCCTGGGACACCCGGCCCGGCTTGCCCCGGGGCGGCAGGGGCTGTCCGCTGGAGGCGCAGGCCGAGTGACAGGAGCCGGATGCGATGAGCGAGCCCCCGGGTCCCGGGCCCGTGCCCGGCGCCGTGCCCGAGACCTTCGTGTTCGCCTGCGGGCGGTGCGGCGAGGTCTGGGAGGCCACCTTCCAGGCGGTGTTCTTCACCGACCCGATCGCCGACCCGGACCTGCAGAGCACCCAGGAGTACGTCGACGAGGCAGGCCGGGCCGTGCGGTCGCCGCTCACCGACGCGGTGTGCCCGCGCTGCGGCAGCCGGAGGGTGCGGATCACGGTTCCCGGAACATGACGCTCACCCGGATGGCACGCGCGGGTGGTCGGCGACCGTGCCGGATGGTGGCGTGGAGGGACGTACCGCCGTTGCCCGTGGAGTGACGCAGCATCGCTGCCCCCGCGGAGTGACGTACCGCGTTTCCGAGGAGGCAGTCGCGATGATCCGTCCGTCCCGATCCGTGCGTGTTCTCGTCTCGGCCCTGGCGGTGGGGATCCTGCTCGCCACGGCGGCCTGCACGGACGAGAGCGGCGGCCCCGAGGCCGTGGCCGTCTCGCCGGCCGGCGAGCACTCGCCCGCGTCCCCGTCGGCGACCCCCGCCCTCACCGGGGCGGGCGCGCAGGCCGCGCTGATCACACCGGCCGACATCGAGGACAACTGGCAGCTGGCCAAGGACGCGGCGACCTGGCGCAACTCGATGCTGGTCGGCAAGGTCGACGTGGCCGGCTTCCTCACCGCCAAGTCCGACGCCGCCGACTGCCAGCGCCTCCTCGACGGCCTGTACTCCGACAGCCTCCTCGGCCGCGCCTCGGGCGCCTCCGGGCTGCGCGGGTTCACCTCGGAGGACTCCCGGATGCTGTACCAGGTCGGCGACTACGGCTCGGCGAACCTGGACGCCACGCTGGCCTGGCTGAACACCCTGCCGGACAAGTGCAACCAGTTCACGGCCACCGGCAAGGACGGCGGGCAGCGGACCGTACAGGTCGTGTCGGCGAAGGTGCCGAAGTCGGGCGACGCGCGCGAGGCCCTGACGGTGACCGTCCAGGGCAACGCCAACGGCCAGCCCACCACCTACACCACGGACGTGGCGGTGCTGCGCATCGGCGCCTCCGGGGCGGCGGTCACCAACGGCGGCCTGTCCGGCGTCGACCACGACAGCACCGCGCTGGCCGTGCAGACCGGCGCCCAGCGTCTCAAGGACGTCCTGTCCGGCAAGACCCCGGCACCGATGCCGAGCCAGTTCGACTAGCTCAGTGCGGCTGCGGGTCCTCGGAGTTGGTCTGGGTGGTGCCCGGTTCGCCGTTGTCGCGGTGCCATGCGACGAGGAGTTCGTCGCGGGTGCCGAAACGGACCAGATGGCGGCCGACGACGCCCTCCAGGAGGTCGAGGTTCTCGGGGTCCGTCTCCACGGTGAGCAGCAGGGCCCCGTCGGTGGCGGTGAGGGTGCCGGTGCCGTTCTGGAAGACGATCCCGCCGGTGCCGGTCTCCTCGTCCCAGCTGGTCCGGGAGCGGCGGCCGAGGTGTGAGGCGAGCTGCTTGGCGTAGCGGGCGGGGCGGTCGGTGGTGACGCGGGCTTCGGAGCGGGCCATCGGGGACTCCCGGTACTGCGGGCGGACATACGGTGACGGGCTCACGCTACGTCGGGGCGGGGGGTGCGGCGCCGTACCGGAGTCCGCAAGCTATGCATGCCTGTTGCGTCACCCCCGCCCCGTCAAGGCGCTTGCGCGCGAGAAGGGCAACGCCCTCACCCCCGGCACGCCCGTCGGGGGAGGTCCCAACACGGACCAGCCCCAGTACCAGGACACGGTGCTGTACTTCCACACGCTCCGGCAGATCGAGTCCGCCGACGGACTCGACGTCAGCGCACTCACCCACAAGCCGTAGCCGCGGCCCGCGTCCTACTCGTACCCGACGACCTTGAAGTCCTTGCTGACGAACACATGGTGCGGCCAGTTGACGCTGATGTTGTGCACCTCGTACTCGCCGTCGGCCAGTTGGACGACCCGGTCGTCGATGCCGCCGGGGACGACGGCCTGCGCGGCCTCGACCGCCTTGTCCGCGGTCCTGCCGCTGATGATCGTCCCTTCGCCCTCGGTGTAGTCCGGGATCTGCCCGACCGACTTGTCCGGCGACGGGGTTCCCTGCTTGAAGGGGATCACTCCGGCCGCCTCGGCGGCTGCCGCTCCGCCGTCGCCGTGGCGCTGCACGACGACCCGGTCCGCCGTGATGGCCGCGCTGTCCACCGTGCCCAGGACGAGCACGCTCGCTCCGGTCCGCACGGCCTTGGCCGGCCCGCCGACGGTCTTCGTGGCCGAGGTCTCGTCCACGGTCACCTTGACGCCGGTCGCCGTCGACATGGTGAAGCCCGATGAGGACGTGGAGTCGACGATGCCGGTCGCACCGCCGTCGGCCGGACCGGCCGCAGGGGCCGCCGAGGCGGATGTGCCGCCCAGAGTGACGGCGACCAGCGCACCGGTCAGCCCGGCGGCCACGATCCATTTCCTGCCGTACGCGCCCATGGTGGCGCTCCCTTCGTAGGGGGTAGCTGCCGCCGAGCCTGCGAGCCGTTTCTTTAATGACGCTCACGCGTGTCTTAAGACATCCTGAAAACAGGACTAGACCATTCCGCACATGACACGCATGCGGCACACTCGCCTTGACCCCACCCCGACATCACCCCTTAACTCACGCCTTGAGCTAGGCCTCCCCGGTTCCGCATTCCCCCCACCTCCCCCGGCTACGGAGTTCCCGCATGCCCAAGTCCCACCGCACCTCCCCTGGACGCGCCGCAAGGTGCTCGGCGCGGCCGCCGGCGGCACCACGGCCGCCGCGCTCGGCACGTTCGCCGTCACCCGCACCGCGTCGGCTGCCACCACCGCGAGCGCACCCGGTGACGTCGTCGGCAAGTTCACCGTCGGCTACCAGGGCTGGTTCGCCTGCAAGGGCGACGGTGCGCCGATCAACGCCTGGTGGCACTGGGCCCCCAACAGCGCCTCGACCCCCTCGCCGGCCAACAACGGCATCAAGGCCTGGCCGGACATCCGCGACTGCACGAAGACGTATCCGACGGCGTTCGCGAACTTCGGCAACGGCCGCGCCCCGGGGCTGTTCTCGTCGTACGACCAGCAGACCGTGGACACCCACTTCCTGTGGATGCAGCAGTACGGCATCGACACCGCCGCACTCCAGCGGTTCAACCCGAACGGCAGCGAGGGTCCGACGCGGGACGACATGGCGCGGAAGGTGCGCGGCGCCGCCGAGGCGTACGGCCGGAAGTTCTACGTCATGTACGACGTCAGTGGCTGGACGAACATGCAGTCGGAGATCAAGACCGACTGGACGAACAAGATGTCGGCACACACGGCGAGTTCGGCGTACGCGCTGCAGAACGGCAAGCCGGTGGTGTGCATCTGGGGCTTCGGGTTCAACGACGACAAGCACGCGTTCAGCGCGGACGCCTGTCTGGACGTCATCAACTGGTTCAAGAACCAGGGCTGTTATGTGATCGGCGGGGTGCCGACCTGGTGGCGGACCGGTACCGGCGACTCCCGTTCGGGCTTCTCCGACGTCTACCACGCGCTCAACATGATCTCGCCCTGGATGGTCGGTCGGATCGGCAACTCGTCCGACGCGGACAACTTCTACACCAACGCGACCGTGCCGGACCTCGCCGACTGCGCCGCCCACGGCATCGACTACCAGCCGTGCGTGCTGCCCGGCGATGTCGCCGAACGCCAGCGCGCACACGGCGACTTCATGTGGCGGCAGCTCTACAACATGGTGCGGGCCGGGGTGCAGGGCATCTACATCTCGATGTACGACGAGTACAACGAGGGCAACCAGATCGCCAAGACCGCCGAGTCGCAGGCCTGGGTGCCGACCGACTCGGGGCTGCTCGCCCTCGACGAGGACGGCACCGCCTGCTCCGCCGACTACTACCTGCGCCTGACCGGCGACGGCGGCCGCATGCTCAAGGGCGACCTGGCCCTGACCGCCACCCGCCCCACCCAGCCCTACGTCAACGGCGCCTCGGCCGGCACCCCGGCCACCGCCACGGTCACCCTGAAGGCGCGCGCCAACGGCAAGTTCGTGACGGCGGAGAACGCAGGCGCCGCCGCGCTGATCGCCAATCGCACCGCCATCGGCAGCTACGAGACCTTCCAGCTGGTGCAGAACTCCAACGGCACGGTGAGTCTGCTGGCCGCCGCCAACGGCAGGTACGTGACGGCCGAGAACGGCGGCGCCGACGCGCTGATCGCCGACCGGACGGCGATCGGGACCTGGGAGCAGTTCGACCTGGCGACGGTCTGAGACAGCGGAGAGGTCCCGCGGGTGCTCGCCGCCCGCGGGACCTCCGTGGCGTCGGGAGGTGTCAGCCGTTCACGGGGCCGCGTGCGGTGCGGGCCGCCTTCGCGAGGTCGAGGTCGGTGGTCTCCGGGGCGAGGAACTGGGAGACCAGCCCGCCGACCGCGAGCACCCCCGCGCCGATGAGCAGCACGAACTCCACGCCGAAGCGGTCCAGGCCCATCGGCAGCAGGAAGGTGCCGACGGCCGCGCCGACCCTGCTCATCGCGGTGGCGAAGCCCACGCCCGTGGCGCGCAGCGAGGTCGGGAACACCTCGAGCGGATAGACCGCGGTGAGCGCGCTGGAGGCCGCGTTGAGGAAGATGAAGAAGAGGAAACCGGCCACGATGACGGGCGTCGAGTGCGGCCACACCGCGACCAGCGCCAGACAGCCGGCGGTGATCCAGAACGGCGGGATCAGCAGCCTGCGGCGGCCGATGCGGTCCACGACCAGACAGCCGGCGGTGACACCGGCGACCGCGGTGAACGAGTAGACGAGCAGCGCCGCGACCGCGTTGTCACCCATGTGGAGGGCGTCGAAGACCTGCGTCCAGAAGGTTCCGATGGCGAAGTACGGCAGCACCAGCGCCGCCCAGAAGACGCTCGCGAACACCGTGCTGCGGAGGTGCTCCTTGCTGAACAGCGCCCAGAACCCGGCCTGTCCGCTCGCGCTCCGCTCGTCGAGTTCGGCGTCGACGTCGATCTCGATGCCGTACCGCTCGATGAGCGCCTCGGCCTCCTCTCGGCGGCCCTTGCTCAGCAGCCAGCGGGCCGACTCGGGGATGCCGCCCCGCAGCGACACGCAGATCACCGCCAGGACCGCGCTGCTGGCCAGGGACCAGCGCCAGCCGCCGTCGACGTGCGCGAACAGGGCGCCGACCACCGTGGCCAGCGCGTAGCCGACGTACCAGCTGATCTCCAGGCTGGCCAGCAGCCTGCCCCGGCCCTGTTTGGGGGCGTACTCGGAGAGCAGCGGGGCACCGATGGCGTACTCACCGCCGATCGCCACGCCCATCAGCAGCCGGATCAGGAAGAGCTGGAGCCCGTCGGTGACGAAGAACTGGAGCACCGAGCCGACCAGGAAGATCACCATGTCGGCGAGGAACACCGGGCGGCGTCCGAAGCGGTCGGCGAGCCGGCCGAAGAGGGGGCCGCCGACGAAGATGCCGATCAGCGGGGAGGCGCCGACCAGGCCTTCCATGAGGGTGGAGAGGTGCAGGTCGGCGGTGAGGGCGGTCATGGCCATGCCGATGCCGCCGATGATGTAGCCGTCGATGCCCTCGCCTATCTGGGTGGCGAGCTTCAACTTCGTGTGCAGACGGCGGCGTTCGCGCGTGTGGTCGGGGGCTTGCGGGGTGCCGGGCGGTTGCTGGGTCGCAGGCGTCATTGCCATGTGCGGTCCTCGGGGGTGAGCGGGTGAGCGGGCGGGGACGGGCAGCGGTCGAAGAGATCAGAGGGGCCAGTCGAGGGCGATGTACTGCGTCTCCAGGAAGGCCTCGATGCCCTCCCGGCCGCCCTCCCGGCCGAGGCCGGACTGCTTGACGCCGCCGAAGGGCGCGGCCGGGTCGGACAGCAGACCGCGGTTGACGCCGACCATGCCGGC
This sequence comes from Streptomyces sp. NPDC054813, assembly GCF_053611365.1. Lineage (NCBI taxonomy): Bacteria > Bacillati > Actinomycetota > Actinomycetes > Kitasatosporales > Streptomycetaceae > Streptomyces > Streptomyces sp. NPDC054813. The sequence continues at coordinate 259,620 of NZ_JBSHAF010000001.1, forward strand.
CTCCAGGCGCTCGGCGATGCGCAGCGCCCGGCCGACGTCACGGGAGTAGACGTAGGAGGCCAGGCCGTGGACGGTGGCGTTGGCGCGAGCCAGCATCTCGTCCTCGTCGGTGAAGGTGGAGATCGGCGCGACGGGCCCGAACACCTCCTCTTGCAGGACGCGGGCGTCGTCGGGGACGTCGACGAGGACGGTCGCGGGGTGGAAGTGGCCGGGTCCGCCCGGAACTTCGCCCTGCGCGGCGATCCGCGCGCCGCGCGCCAGGGCGTCGGCGACCAGGTCACGGATCTTGGCCACGGCCGCCTGGTCGATCATCGGGCCGAGGGTGACCCCGTCGGCCAGGCCGGGCCCGGTGCGTACGGCGGCCATGGCGGCGCCGAACTTCTCGGTGAACTCCGCCGCGACGTCGGCGTGCACGTAGAACCGGTTGGCGGCGATGCAGACCTCGCCGCCGCCGCGCATCTTGGCGTCCATCGCGCCGAGCACGGCGGCGTCGACGTCGGCGTCCGCGCAGACCACGAAGGGGGCGTTGCCGCCCAGTTCCATGGTCACGTTGACGACGTTCGCGGCGGCCTGTGCCAGGAGCAGCCTGCCGGTGGCGGTGGAACCGGTGAAGGAGAACTTGCGGACCCGTTCGTCGCCGAGCCAGGCCGAGACCACCTCGGGGGCCCGGTCGGTGGGCAGCACGTTCAACAGGCCTTCGGGCAGGCCGGCCTCGGTCAGCAGCGCGGCGATCGCGAGGGCGGTGAGCGGGGTCTGCGGCGCGGGCTTCAGCAGCACCGGGCAGCCGGCCGCGAGCGCCGGGGCGATCTTCCGGGTGGCCATGGCGGCCGGGAAGTTCCAGGGGGTCACGAACGCGGTGACGCCGACGGGGTGTTTGCGTACGACGTGCCGGTAGCCGCCGGCCGGGGCGTCCCCGAAGGAGGAGCCGACCCGGACCGCCTCCTCGGCGAACCAGCGGAAGAACTCGGCGGCGTAGCCGACTTCGGCCGCCGCGTCCCGGTAGGCCTTGCCGTTCTCCAGCACGATGAGCCGGGCCAGGGTGTCGGTGTGCTCACGCATCAGTGCGAAGGCGGTGTGCAGGATCTCCGAACGGCGCCGGGGCGGGGTCGCCCGCCACCCGGCCGCGGCCGTCTGCGCCGCCTCGACCGCCGCACGGGCGTCCTGGGGCCCCGCCGCGGAGACCTCCCTGATCAGCTCGCCGGTGGCCGGGTCGTACACGGGGTAGGTCCGTCCGTCGGCGGCCGGGAGCCAGCGGCCGCCGAGGAACACATCGCCTTCCGCGAGCGGCGCCTTGGCCAGGAGGTCGATGCCGGCGAGGTTCATGAGCTGCTCTTTTCTCCGTTCCGGACGGGGCTCGTCCGATGCGCGGTGAATTTACGAGCGCGTCATGGGGCCGACAAGGCACCCTCGGCGGATCGCAACGGGGGTTGCTCTGAGGGCAACTCGCCGATCTTGGGCGGGAGTACGGCGGTCAGGTGAGCCGGGCCCGCTGTGGCGGGGTGCGCCGGGGCTCCCAGCCCAGCAGCGACGACACCCGTGCCGCCGCCCGCGCCGTGGTGCGCCCGGCCTCGTCCAGCCGTTCGCCCAGCCGGGACTTCGGGGCGGAGATGTTGATGGCGGCGACGACCCGGCCCCGGAAGTCCCGGACCGGCGCCGACACCCCGACCAGCGCCTCCTCGAACTCCTCGCTGACCCGCGCGTAGCCCTGCCGTCGGGCGTCCTGGATCAGTGACCACAGCTCCTGCACCGGCATCTCCCCGCTGGTGCCGAAGCGGACGTAGAGCTCGTCGGGGGTGGCGTCGGCGAGCAGCACGCGGCCCGCCGACAGCCGCCAGGCGGGCACGCCGCGCCCCTCCCAGCCGTGCACGCGGAAGGAGTGCCCGGAGACGGAGAGCAGGGTGAGGACGTCACGGTCGCTGAGCACGCACAGGTGGCTGGTCTCCTCCAGGTCCGCCGACAGGGCGTGCATGACCGGCTCGGCCACCCGCACCAGGCGGCTCTCGGAGGTACGGGCGACCAGGGAGAAGAGCCGCCAGCCGAGCCGGTACTCCAGGGTGTCGGGGTCGCGCTCGACGATGCCCTCGGCGGCCAGCGCCTTCAGGGCCCGGGAGATCTGGGTCTTCTCCCGGCCGACCAGCTGGGCGAGGCGGACGACGCCGAGGCCGCCGGCGTTCTGGGCCTCGTCGGAGGCGAGGGCCTCCAGGAGGTCGATGTCACGGCGCAGGCCGTGGCCGCGGGAGGCCGCGGAGGAGTCGGTCACGGGGGCCATCGTATGCGCGCATCCGACCAGCGGAACCCCAGGTCAGCCCTGAAGTTGTCAGGAGAGCAACCGGCGTTTCGATTCCCCCGACCGCCTTGCGAGGGGGTGGTGGCGGACCTAGATTCGCCGCATCGGGCCGAATGAACTGCACCGAATGCGAGGTTCATCCCTTGCGGGGTTCGTCCTTCCGCGCCCGTCGAATCACGCTTCCCAGGTCCAGGAGAGATCCGATGCCCACGCCGGTTTCCCCCGCCAGCCCGCCCGGCTTCGCCCCGACCGCGCTCATCGGCGAGTCCTTCGTCGGTGCCGGCGCCAATGCCGCGCACACGAACATCGTGATCGGACGCAAGGGCGGCCCGGTCGAGACCGCGTGGTCGACGGCGCTGGCGACCCCGAGCGCCGGGCACGTCCCGTTCCTGACGGTGGTACGGCCGTCGGTGCCGGTGAAGCCGCTGACGCTGTTCGTGACCAAGGCCGCCGCCGCGGGCGAACTGCACGAGCGTGCCACCTGGGGATCCGCGCAGGCCGGGCTCGCGCAGGGGGTCGCGGACGCGGTCGAAGAGGGGCTGATCCCCGCCGGGGAGGCCGACGAGCTGCTGATCATCGCCGCGGTGTGGGTCAATCCGGCCGTCGACGACCTGGACGTCTCCTTCCGCAACCAGCGCGCCGCCGCGTACGGCGCGGTCCGGGCGGCCGTGACCGGCACCCCGACCGTCTCCGACGTGCTGGCGGCCGCCAAGGAGGGCCCGGCCAACCCGTTCTACACCCCGACCCCCGAGGTGCTCGCCCGATGAAGATCACCGACATCACCCTGGACCGGCTGCGGCTGGAGCTGGACCCGCCGTTCCGCGCCGCCTGGGACCCCGAGCCGCGCCGCGCCTTCGACGCCACGATCGTCCGCGTCCACACCGACGAGGGGATCACCGGCATCGGCTCCGGCGACCTGATGGACGGCTTCGAGACGTACAAGCACCTGTTCGTCGGCGAGGACCCGCTCGACATCACCCGGCACGTCCGGGCGATCGAGACCGCCAACTTCCACGGCGCCCACTACTGGCCCCTGGAGGCCGCGCTGTGGGACGTCATCGGCAAGGTGCACGGCCGCCCGGTGTCGGAGCTGTTCGGCAACGCGGCGAAGAAGCTGCCCGCCTACGCCTCCTCCGGTGAGCTGAAGTCCCCGGCGGAGCGCGTGGAGACCGCCCTGAAGGTACGCGCGGCGGGTTTCCGCGCCATGAAGATCCGCATCGACCGCAACCGGGTCGACGAGGGCATCGCGGCGGTCCGTGCGGTGCGCGAGGAACTCGGCGCCGGCTTCGAGATCATGGTGGACCTCAACCAGTCCTGGCGGATGGCCGGCGACACCGCGAACGCCTCCGACCTCGCCAGGACCCGCAAGACCGTCGCCCGGCTCGCCGAACTCGACGTCTTCTGGGTCGAGGAGCCGCTGCCGTACGCCGACCTGAACGGCTTCAGGCAACTGCGCGCCGAGAACCCGGGGGTGCGCATCGCCGCCGGCGAGATGCACCACTCCCCCACCGAGCTGCTGCGCTACCTCGAAGAGGACGCCCTCGATGTCTACCAGATGGACGTGGTGCTGGCGATCGGCATGCACCGCGCCCGCACCCTGGCCGAGTTGGCCCACCTGAAACACCGTCAGTTCACGCCGCACAGCTGGACCAACGGCATCGGCGTGCTCGCCAACCTCCACGTGGCGGCGGGCGTCGGCGGCGGCCCGTTCTTCGAGTTCCCCTACGACCCGCCCGGCTGGACCCCCGAACGCCGTGACTTCATGCTCGCCGAGCCGGTCCGGGTGAACGCCGAGGGCGACCTGGAGATCCCGGACCTGCCCGGCCTCGGCATCGAGCTGGACGAGGAAGCGATCGACCGCTGGAGGATCAAGTGACGTACACGATCGACGAGTTGCTGACGCGGTCGTACGACGACTGGCTGGCCGCGGCGGGCAAACTCACCTTCGACGCAGGCCTGTTCATCGACGGCGCCTTCACCGACGCCATTTCCGGGGACTCGTTCACGAGCATCTCGCCACGCGACGGCGCGGTGCTGACCCGGGTGCAGGCGGCCGGGGCCGAGGACGTCGACCGGGCGGTACGGTCCGCACGGGCCGCCTTCGAGGACGGCCGCTGGCGTGACCTCGCGCCGAAGGAGCGCAAGCGGATCCTGCTGCGCTGGGCCGAGCTGATCCTGGCGAACGCCGAGGAACTGGCACTCCTCGACACCCTGGAGATGGGCAAGCCCATCACCGAGTCGGTGCGGATCGACGTGGCCAAGACGGCGGAGACCATCGCCTGGTACGCCGAGACGATCGACAAGACGTACGACGAGGTGGCCCCGACCCCCGGTGACGCACTCGCGCTGATCACCCGCGAGCCACTGGGTGTCGTCGGCGCGGTCGTGCCGTGGAACTACGCGCTGCTGATCGCCGGTTGGAAGCTGGGCCCGGCGCTCGCCACCGGCAACAGCGTGGTCCTGAAGCCCGCCGAGCAGACCTCGCTCGCCGCCCTCCGGCTGGCGGCGCTGGCCACCGAGGCGGGGCTGCCCGACGGCGTGTTCAACGTGGTCCCGGGCCGGGGCGAGGTCGCCGGTCAGGCCCTCGGCCGGCACCCCGAGGTCGACAAGATCGCCTTCACCGGCTCGGCCGAGGTGGCCCGGCTCTTCCAGGTGTACGCGGGCGAGTCCAACGGCAAGCAGGTCGCCGTGGAGGCGGGTGGCAAGTCGCCCCAACTCGTGCTGGCCGACGCCGACATCGAGGCCGCGGCGTCGGCCGTGGCCTGGGGCATCTTCTACAACGCGGGGCAGACCTGCAACGCGGGCTCCCGGGTCGTCGTGCACGCCTCGGTCAAGGACCGGCTCCTGGACGCCGTACGGCGGATCACCGCCGAGACCTTCCGCCTCGGCGACCCGCTCGACCCGGCCACCGTCATGGGGCCCATCGTGGACGAGGGCCAACTGACCAAGATCCTGGGCTACATCGAGCGCGGGAAGGCGGACGGGGCCCGGGTCCTGCTGGGCGGTGAGCGTACGCTCACCGACAGCGGCGGCACCTTCGTCGAACCGACCGTGCTCGACGGCGTGGTGAACACGTCCGTCGTGGGCCAGGAGGAGATCTTCGGCCCGGTGCTGGCCGTCGTGTCCTACGACGGTGAGGTGGACGAGGGCGTGCGGCTGGCGAACGAGAGCGACTTCGGGCTCGTCGCCTCCGTCTGGACCCGGGACGTGACGGTCGCCCACCGCACCGCGAAGCGGCTGCGGGCCGGCACGGTCTGGATCAACACCTTCGACGCCAGTGACGTCATCACCCCCTTCGGCGGCTTCAAGGCCACCGGCGCGGGCCGCGACAAGTCCCTGCACGCACTGGATGCCTACACGGCACTGAAGACCACCTGGATCAACCTGGCCTGAACGGGCCCCTTCCCCACTTCACCTGCATCGAGCGAGGACAACGATGAGGATCGGTTTCATCGGCCTGGGCAACATGGGACGCCACATGGCCCGCCACCTGATCCACGCGGGACACCTGGTCACCGTGTACGACACCCGGCCCGAGGCCGCCGTCGAGCATCTGGCGCTCGGCGCCCGCTGGGCCGACACCCCGGCGCAGTGCGTGGCCGACGCCGAACTGCTGATCACCATGCTGCCGAACCCGCGCGTCGTCGAAGAGGTGCTGCTGCGCGGCGGAGCCGCCGAGGCACTGCCCGAGGGCGCGCTGTGGATCGACATGTCGACCTCCACCCCGGCCGTCGCGGACCGGATCGCCGCCGACGTCCTGGACCGGCGCGGGGTGCGCCGCCTGGACGCCCCGGTGAGCGGCATGGCGCACGGCGCCGAGGCCGGACGGCTGCAGATATTCGTCGGCGGGGCGGCGGACGACTTCCGGATGTGCCTGCCCGTCTTCGAGACCCTGGGCGACCCCGACAAGGTGCTGCACGTGGGCCCGCTCGGCGCCGGCTACACGGTCAAGCTGATGATCAACCTGCTGTGGTTCAGCCACCTGGTGGCCACTTCCGAGGTGCTGGCGATGGGCACGAAGGCGGGGGTGGACCTGGGGGTGCTGCGCAGTTCGCTGCTGGCCAGCCCGGCCGCCTCGCACTTCCTGGAGAGGGACCTGCTGTCCGTGCTGGTCGACGGCGACTACGACGACTCGTTCGCCATGGTCCTCGCCTGCAAGGACCTCGGGCTGGCGGTGGACCTCGGCCGCGACCTGGGCGTCGCCACGGAGCTGTCCGCGCTGGTGGAGCAGATCTACCGCCGTTCCAAGGCCCAGCACGGCGACCTGGCCGGGGAGATGAGCCCGGTGCGTCTCTACGAGGCCCTGGCCGGACGGGAGTTCCGCCTCCCGCACCCGGAGGAGGCCCTGCTGAGCACCCCCGCCTGAGCCGAACCACACTCCGTCTTCCCCGCGTCTCCAGGAGCCGTACGCCATGGGCGAGTCCCTCACCAGTCAGCTGACCGTCGACCCCACCTGCCGTATCGAGTTCGGCCCCGGCCGTCTCTCGCACCTCCCGGACCTGGTCGCCTCCCTCGGCATGAGCCGCGCGTTCGTGGTCACCGACCACGGGCTGCGGGCCGCCGGGATTCTCGGCCAGGTACTCAAGGTGCTGGACGCGGCGGGCGTCGAGCACGGGGAGTACGACGGGGTCGGCGCCAACCCGTCCACCGGCAACGTCGACGAGGGCGCCGCCCGCGCGCGGGAGTTCGGCCCGGCGGTGGTCGTCGCCCTCGGCGGCGGCTCGGTCCTGGACGCGGCCAAGGGCATCTCGCTCCTGGTCGGCAACTCCGACGCGGTGGCGGCGGACGCGGACACCCTGTGGGAGGCACTGGACGGTCTGCCGCTGATCGCGATCCCGACCACCTCGGGCACCGGCGCGGAGACCAACGGCTTCGGTGTCATCGAGGACACCGGAGCCCGCCGCAAGGTGTACATCGGCCACCCCTCGGTCAAGCCGCGGATCGCACTGCTCGACCCGGAGCTGACGCTCGGACTGCCCGCCCGGATCACCGCCGCCACCGGTATCGACGCCCTGGTGCACGGCATCGAGTCGCTGGCCTCCCGGGGCGCCAACCCGGTCTCGGTGGCGTACGCGACGCAGGCGGTGGCCATGGTCGGCCGCTGGCTGCCCCGCGCCCATGCCGACGGCTCGGACCTGGAGGCGCGTGCCCAGCTGATGCTCGGCGCCCATCTGGCGGGCCAGGCGCTGACCATCTCCGGGCTGGGTCTCGTGCACGGCATCGGGCATGCGCTGACCGCCCACACCGGTACCCCGCACGGTGTCGCGCTCGCCGCCGTCCTGGAGGAGGTGCTGGAGTTCAGTGCCCCGGCGGCCGGCGACGCCTACGAGCAGACGGCCCGCGCGCTGCGCCTCGCCCCGCCGGCCGACGGCGACTGGGCCCGCGCCGCGGTCGAGGCCGTCCGCGAGATCTCCGGCTCGCTCGGCGTCAAGCAGCCCCTGCGCGACCTCGGCGTCCGCCCGGACCTGCTGCGCCCGATCGCCGCGGGCGCCCTCGCGGACGCGGTGACCGCCAACGCCCCGCGGCAGCCGACCGAGGAGCAGGTCCTCGGGATCCTGGAGGCGGTGTACTAGGGGGTCAGGAGCGGCCGTGCGCGTGCGGCGGGACCGTCACCACCGCACGTGCAGGCTGGACGGCTTGCGGAACACCAGGCCGTACGGCGCGGCGGGCCGTTCCGGGTCGAGGCCCAGTCCGGGAAGGCGTTCGAGCAGGCGCTGAAGGGCGATACGGGTCTCCAGGCGGGCGAGATGGGCGGCGAGGCAGTGGTGCGGGCCGTGCGCGAAGGCCAGTTGGAGACGGGCGTTGCCCCGGCGGATGTCGAAGCGGTCCGGGTCGGGGAAGACCGCCGGGTCACGGTTGGCGCCGGTCAGGGAGACGGTGACCAGGTCGCCGCGACGGACGGCGGCCGGGCCGAGGACGATGTCCCGGGTGGCGTAGCGGTCCACCACAGCCGCTCCGGGCTCCAGGCGCAGCGACTCCTCGACCGCACCGTCCAGCAGGGTCGGATCGGCCCGGACGAGGGCGAGTTGGCCGGGGTCCCCGAGCAGGTGGAGCAGGGCGTTGGTGATCATCGCCTCGGTGGTCTCGATACCGCCGAACATCAGAACGGCCGCGTTGGAGGCCACTTCGGGCGGTGTCAGCCGGCCGGCGGCGGAGACGAGGAGCGAGGACGCGTGCCGGTCGGCGACCGTGGCCTCGACGGCGGCCCGCAGCTCCGCGTAGGCGGCGGCGCCCGCGGGGCCTGCTTCCAGTCCTTCGGTGATGTCCGAGACGGACCGTACGATCGCGTCGTACCAGGCAAGGACCGTGTCCGTGGTCGCCCCCACCAGTCCGAGCGCCTCGGTGACCACGGCGACGGCCAGCGGTCCGGCGAAGGTCCGGCGCAGTTCGGCGGTGCCGGACGGTTCCAGTGCGGTGATGAGGCGGTCGGTCTCCCGCTCGATGAACACGGCGAAGCCGTCGTGCACCTCGCGGGGCCGGAAGGGAGCGGCGAAGGGCTCGCGGTGGCGGGTGTGCGCGGCGCCGTCCAGGGAGAGCATGCTGGGGCCGACGACCTGGGCGGTGGAGAAGCGCGGGTCGTCGACGGTGAAGGAGACGGCGTCCCGCATCACGCCGAGCGCGAGGTCGCGGCGGGTGACCAGCCAGCCGTTCAACTCGGGCAGCCAGGAGACGGGTTCGTCGGCGCGCAGCCGTGCCAGGCGCGGGTGCGGATCGCGGGCGAGTTCGGCGAGCGTGGTCGAGGCGCCGAGCGGGAAAGCGTCGACGGTGCTCATCACACGGTCCGGCCGGGGAGGGGGAATCCGTTCACCTCCCCACCTAAGCACGGCACCCGGACAGCCGGTTCGCCGCCCCGGACCTGACGAACCACCGGCTCACCGCCCACGGGGATCAGTCGTCCACGACCGAGACGGCGATGGGCGTCCCGGCCTCGATCGTGCGGCTGACCGTGCACAGCCGGTCGTGCGAGACGGCGACCGCCCGGGGCAGGATGGCGCGGGCCCGGTCGCCCGACGGGCCGTCCGGGAAGGTGACCGAGAAGGCGACCGCGAGGTCCGTCATCCGGTTGCCGCCCTCGTCGCCGGCCTTGTGGCCGCTGACGGTGACGGTGAAGGCGGCCGGCTCGGTGTGGCGGCTGGTGGCGACGTCGACGTCGGCCGCGGTGCAGCCGCCGATCGCGGCGAGCAGGAGCTCCACCGGGGTGAACTCCGTGCCGTCGGCGGTACCGAAGACGATCGTGCCGCCGCGTGCGTTGGTCGCGGTGAAGCGGCCGGTGGCGGTGCGCTCGACCGTCACCAGGCGCAGGGAGTCTTCGCTCATACCGCCGAACCTATGGCAGCCCGGCCGTCAGCGCAGGATGTTCACGGCGCGCGCCACCACCAGGACCACCGTCACCAGGGAGACGGAGGACTGCAGCATCATCAGCATCTTGGCCCAGCGCGACAAGGGCATCACGTCGGTCGGGCTGAAGGCGGTGGAGTTGGTGAAGGACAGGTACAGGTAGTCGAGGAAGGTCGGCTCCCAGTCCTGCGGCGCGGTCTCGGGGCTCTGCATCTGCACGAAGAGGAAGTCCGGGTACCGGCGGTGGCCCTGGACCCGCGCCATCGGTCCGCCGCGGTCCCACTCCCAGTACCAGAGTGCGAACACGATGACGTTCGTCAGCCAGATTCCGCCGCCGGTCAGCAGGAGCGGTCCGGCGTCCTCGCCCTCGGTGCCGTTCACCAGGCCAGCCACCAGCCGCACCGCCGCCCAGCCGTTGGCGAGGCTGATCACGCACATCAGGCCCAGGCCCAGCATGCGCAGCCACCGGGTGCGGGGCTCCACCCGCCGGGGGTTGCCGACGATCAGGCCGGCCAGCAGCACCAGTTCCAGGGCCGGCAGGGCCCAGTACGGCTGGAGGGCGAGCCGGTGCGGCAGCGCCAGCTGGAGCGCCACGGCCACCAGGATCACGGCGGTCACGGCCCACCGCGGCTCGCCCTGCGTGGCGCTGCGCCACGCGGGCACCACTTCGCGCTCGCCGTCCGCCAGCAGCCGCTCGATCCTGGCCAGCCGGTTCTCGGCATCGCTCATGCGGTCGTTCATGGCGACGATTGTCCCCGAGACCACTCGCCGGCCGGCCGGCCGTCGCAGGAGGTCTCCCCCGGCCCCGGACGCGCCGGACGCCCCGGACGCCCCCGACTCGCCGGACTCGCCGGACTCGCCGGGAGCAGGGGCTGGGCTCGGGCGATGAGCAGGGCGACGTCGTCCTCGCCGCCGGGCGGCCGCAGCGTCTCCAGGATGCGTTCGCAGGTCTCTTCCAGATCGCGGCCGCGGGTCGCGGTGAGGGCGTCGAGCAGGGTGTCCAGGCGGGCGTCGATGGGTTCGCTGCGGGTCTCGACCAGGCCGTCGGTGTAGAGGACCAGTTCGTCGCCGGGGCGGAAGTCGATGGTGGCGGCCTCGAAGGGCACCCCGCCGACGCCCAGCGGTACGCCGGCCGGCAGGTCGAGCAGCCGCGCCGGGTGGCCGGCCCGCAGGAGGGCCGGGGGCAGGTGGCCGGCGAGGCACATCCGGCACTCGCCCCGGTGCGGGTCGCAGACGCAGTAGAGGCAGGTGGTGATGGCCTGCTCGCCACCTTCGGTGAGGTGGTCGAGGTGGTACAGGGCCTCGTCCGGGGCGAGGTCGAGTTCGGCGAAGGCGCGGGCCGCGCTGCGGAGTTGCCCCATGGTGGCGGCGGCGTTGATGCCGCTGCCCATGACGTCCCCGACGACCAGGGCGGTCTTGTCGCCCCGCAGGGGTATGGCGTCGTACCAGTCGCCGCCGATCTCGCTCGTGGCGCCGGCGGGCTGGTAGCGGCAGGCCACCTCCAGGCCCGGCAGGTGCGTCGGGAGCTGGGGGAGCAGACAGCGCTGGAGGGTGAGCGCCGCATGGCGCTGGGCCTGGTAGCCGCGGGCGTTGTCGATACAGACAGCGGCCCGGGCGGCCAGTTCACTGGCGAGGAACACATCGTCGTCGTCGAAGGGCGCGGGGTTGTTCCGGGTGCGGGCGAGGGCCAGGGCGCCGAGGACCTCGCCCCGGGCCGGTAGCGGTACGGCCAGGTAGGAGTGGACGCCGGCTTCCGCGAGGAGGGTGGCCGCCGCGTCGTGGCAGGCGATGCGGTCCAGGTCCTGACGCGTGGCGCGGGGCAGCAGGACCGGGTGACGGGTGCGCACGCACTGGGTGATCAGGCGGTCGCTGTCGTAGGTGACAAGTCCCCCGGGCGGGTCGGCCGCGCTGGCCGCCTCGCCGACGTGGACCGCGCTGACGGCGAGGGTGCGGAAGCACGCCGGGCCCTCGTACGGCGTGGTCCGGCCGTCGAGCGCGCTGTCGAGCACGTCCACGGCGGCCACGTCGGCCAGGTCCGGTACGACGACGGCGGCCAGCTCGCGTGCTGTCGTCTCCAGATCGAGGGTGGTGCCCACGGAGGCGGAGGCCTGGGCGATCAGTGCCAGCCGTCGCCGGGCGTCGGCCGCCTCGGCGGCCGCCCGATGGCGTTCGGTGACGTCGATGACGGAGTAGGCCAGGCCCAGCACCCGCCCGCCGGAGTCCTCCAGCCGGTAGTACGAGACGGACCAGGCGTGGTCGTGGTCCGGGTCACCGGGCGGACGGCAGACGATGTCCCGGTCCACGACCGACTCGCCCGTCTCCAGGACCCGGCGCAGCCGCGCCTCGGGCCCCGTGTCCAGGTAGGTCAGGATCTCGCTGACCGAACGCCCCAGACGTTCGGCGGCGGACTGGCCCGTGATGCGTTCCAGGGCGGGATTGACGGCGAGGTACCGCAGGTCCGAGTCCAGGATGGCCAGCCCGACCGGGGACTGGGACACCAGGCGCATGGCCAGGGCGGCATCCCGTTCGACCCGCTCCACCGCGGCCTGGTCGGCGGCGAGACCAAGTGCGTAGAAGCCGCCGAGGTCGTCCATGAGCCGCATGTTGCGGAACTCCACGAGGCGGGTGCTGCCGTCCTTGTGCCGGACCGGGAAGACCCCGGCCCAGTCCTGACCGGATTGCATGACCTGCGTGAACAGCCTGGCGACCTCGTCCCGGTACTCCTCGTGGACCATCAGCTGAGCCGCGTACTGCCCCAGCGCCTCCGCCGCGCTGTGCCCGAACAGTTCCTCGGCCTTCGGGCTCCACAGAACGACCTGTCCCTCCGCGTTCAGCACCACCGCGGCGACGCCGAGCAGATCCAGCAGGCCGCCGGGCGGCGCGGCGGGACCGTCCGCCGACCGGCCGGCGACTGCTCGGGAGGAGTCCGTCGTGCCCATCCCTCATCTTCCCTCCCGCCCGGTGCCCTGGCTCGTGGCACGTCGGCGGGCGTCTGTCTTCATCCATGGTCGCCCCAGACCGAGGCGGCCCACATCTGGACCTGCCCGCGCAGGCCGCTGTGCGAAGCTGGAGCTGATCACAGGCGCCACGCTCCCGTGCGTCCCGCTCGGGAAACGGAGAACGGTGAGTACCGATGACCTCGAAGTCCGCCGATGCCGCCGATCCCCCTGGTCCCGGCCCGGCCGTCGCCGGCAACGGGCCCGACGTCTCCCGGCGGGAGTTCGACGCGCTCTTCGAGGCGGTCCGCACCTGGGGGCGCTGGGACCCGGCCGACCGCGGCGCCTGGAACCGGGTGACCGCGGACCGGGTACGGCGGGCCGCGGCCGGAGTGCGGTCCGGGGCGGTCGTCCCGCTGGCGCTGCCGTGGAACACCCGGCCCGGCCCCGACAACCGCAGGCCCGCGCTGCACCACATGACCGACCTCGGTGACGTGGAGCCCCCGGAGCCCACCGCCCACAAGGACTTCATCGCCGCCGACTACCACGGCAAGGGCGTCACGCATCTCGACGCCCTGTGCCACATCGCCTACCGGGGGCAGCTCTACGACGGCCGGACGGCCGCCGACGTCGTGGGCACCGCGGGCGCCCGCTTCGGAGCGGTGTCGGCGCTCGGACCCCTCGTCACCAGGGGTGTGCTCCTGGACCTCCCCGCCGTCCTCGGGGTCCGCTGGCTGGCGCCGGGACGAGCGGTGCACGCGCGGGACGTCACCGACGCGGAGCGGACGCTCGGGGTGACGATCGGCGAGGGTGACGCGGTGCTGCTGCGGTCCGGGCACGTCCGGCGCCGCAGGGAGCTGGGCGCCTGGGACCCGGAGACCGCGAGCGCGGGCTTCCACGTGGACGCCGTACCGCTGCTGGCGGAGCGCGGTATCGCGCTGCTCGGCGGTGACGGCGACAGCGATGTACGGCCCTCGCCCGTCGAGGGTGTGCACTCGCCGGTCCATGCCCTGGCCCTGGCCGCGATGGGCGTCCCGCTGCTGGACAACCTCGATCTGGAAGCCCTCTCGGCCGCCACCGCGGAGGCCGGGCGGTACGAGTTCCTGCTGGTGGTGGCACCGCTGAACGTCCCGGGCGGGACGGGTTCGCCCGTCAACCCGGTGGCGGTCCTGTGACGGACAGCCTGGCGGTATACGCATGACAGCAATGCCACCCCGTGACTCGCGCCCTTAATATCCGTATTCTCTTTTATGTCGGATTGTTTACGGAAATTGTTTACGGAAAGTGGACTATCGCGAGCGAGGCGAAGCGTGGTGCGGTTCGGCGGGGCACCGACGCCCACGGGGCGTTCGACGGGCGGCGCAGGGCCCGCGCTTTCGCGTGAGCGGTTCCTGGGGGGCGAACCCGTCGACGCGGGTGTACGCACCTCGATCCTGAACTCGTGGCAGCGTTGCCGGTCCCTGGGGCTCTCGGCGGACCAGGCCGACCTCCCCTTCCGGGACGATTTCGAGCGGGACGCCCGGATCGTACGCGCGGCCGTGCCGGTGCTCGACCGGCTCCAGTACAGGTTCGCCGGCAGTCGGCTGAACATCTCCGTCGCCGATGCGAACGGCACCGTCCTGCTGCGCCGTTTCGGAGAGGCGTCCCTGGCCAGAAGCCTTCCGGCGATCCAGTGCGTGCCGGGGTTCGTGTTCGCCGAGCGGGTCGCCGGCACGAACGGCATCGGTCTGGCGCTGGCGGAGCGGCAGCTCATCCGGGTCTACGGCGCCGAGCACTTCGCCGAGCGGGCCCAGACGAGCGCCTGCCGCGCGCTCCCGGTCCGCGACCCGCTCAGCGGCCGAATCGAGGGCGTGCTGTGCTTCGGTTATCCACGCACCTTCGACGACCCCCGGCTGGCCACCGTGATCCGCAAGGCGGCGCGAGCCGTCGAACGGCGGCTGCTGAGACAGAGCTCCGCACGTGAGCGGGCGCTGCTGCGGGCGTACGTGGAGACCGAGGCGGAGGCCGCCGTCGGCTGTCGCCACACCGTCGGACTGGACGAACTGGCCATCGGACAGCACCCGCGGGACCGCGCGCTCCTCATGGAGAAGGCCACCGAGCTGCTCTCCCGCGCACAGCGGGCAGCTGTCCACGTCTGCCTGTCCGACGGCCGCCGTGTCACGCTGCTGAGCCGCCCCATGACAAGTACCACCGGAGTCGAGGGCGTGGCCATCGAGGCCGTCCTGCCCGGCCCCGCGCCACGAGATCTCCTCATCACCCCATGGCGGTTCGACGAGTTGCCGGACTTCCCCGCCGCGCCCGCCGCCCCCGGTTTCGTCCTGCCGTCCGGGGCCGTCACCGTCACCGCGCCCGGTCAGGTCGCCTCGGGCGGCAGGGGCGTCACGGTCGCAGAAGGACGGGCAGGCCGTCCCGCCGCCGCGCCCCCGTCGAGAGGGCTGCTGCTCGTGGGGGAACCGGGGGTGGGACGGTACGCCCTCGCCGCACGACGCCGGCTGGAGCTGCTGTCCGAGGCCAGTACGCGCATAGGCACCACCCTGGACGTGCGCCGCACCGCCCAGGAACTGGCCCGGACGGCGGTGCCGCGACTCGCCGACTACATCACGATCGACCTGCCCGAGGCGGTCCTGCGCGGCGAGGAGTCCGCCGAGCCGCACGGCGACCTGCGCCGTACGGTGGTGCACGGCATCCGCGACGACTGTCCCTTCCATCCGGTCGGCAAGCAGGTCGACTACGGCCCGGCCACTCCGCAGCTGCGCTGCCTGACCGGCGGAGAGCCGGTGCTGGAGCCGGATCTGGAGGTCGCCGCGGGCTGGCTGGCCCACGACCCCGAGCACACCGAGGAACTGCTCACCCACGTCCACTCCCTGATCGCGGTCCCGCTGGTGGCCCGCGGTGTCGTCCTGGGCGTAGCCGCCTTCTACCGCGGCCGGGATCCCACACCCTTCGGCGACGACGACCGTTCGCTGGCCCAGGAACTCGCCGCCCGTGCCGCCCTGTCCATCGACAACGCCCGGCGCTACACCCGCGAACGCACCATGGTCCTGGCCCTCCAGCGCAGCCTGCTCCCGCAGGGCCTGCCCGACCAGGACGCCGTCGAGGTGGCCCACCGCTATCTGCCCGCCGAGTCCGACGTGGGCGGGGACTGGTACGACGTCATCCCGCTCTCCGGCACCCGGGTCGGGCTCATGGTCGGGGACGTCGTCGGCCACGGCATGCTCTCCGCCGCCACCATGGGCCGGCTGCGCACCGCCGCCCGCAGCTTCGCCGAACTCGACTTCCCCCCGGAAGAGGTCCTCACCCATCTCGACAACCTGGTGGGACGCCTGGACCGGGAGGACCCCGCCGCCGCCGAAGCGGGCATCCTCGGCGCGACCTGCCTGTACGCCGTCTACGACCCGACCACGCAGCAGTGCACCATGGCCCGTGCCGGGCACCCGCCGCCCGCGCTGGTCCGCCCCGACGGCACGGTGTCCTTCCACGAGCTCCCCGCCGGTCCGCCGCTCGGCCTCGGCGGCCTGCCCTTCGAAGCCGTCGACGTCGACCTCCCCGAGGGCAGTCTGCTGGTCCTCTACACCGACGGGCTCATCGAGGACCGGTACCGCGACGTCGACGTCGCCCTCGACCGGCTGCGTGCGGTCCTGGCGCAACCGGGGCGGACACCGGACGAGACCTGCCAGGCGATCCTGAACAGCGTGGCACCCGTCCACCCGGGTGACGACATCGCGCTGCTCGTCGCCCGCACCCGTGCCCTGCCCCCCGACCGGATCGCCGGCTGGGAGCTGGAGGCCGACCCGGCCCTCGTCGGCGAGGTCCGGGCCGCCGCCATGCGGCAACTGGCCGACTGGGGAGTCGACGAGGCCGCGTTCGCGGCGGAACTGATGCTCAGTGAGCTGGTCACCAACGCGATCCGGCACGGCTCCGGCCCGATCCGGGTGCGGCTGCTGCTCGACCGCACCCTGATCTGCGAGGTCTCCGACACCAGCAACACCGCCCCGCATCTGCGCCGGGCGGCCAGCACCGACGAGGGCGGCAGGGGCCTGTTCCTCATCGCCCAGCTGGCACAGAGCTGGGGGACACGCTATCTGCCGCAGGGCAAGGTCATCTGGGCCGAGTGCGGCCTCGAGGGCAGCTGAGGCCGGCACCGCCGCTGACCCGTTGGTGTCACACAGAGCGACAGATACCCGAATTGACACGGATAGTCGCATTAGGATCGCTGGCGACAGTCGGGAAGAACTCGCCAGGCCGACCCTCGGAGATGTCCGTGCACGACCCTCCCGACACCTCTGCGCACCCCCTGGTCCGCGTCCGCGGGCTCACCAAGCGGTTCGGCGGGACCCTCGCGCTCGACGGGGTCGACCTCGACGTCCGCGCGGGCAGCGTCCTCGCCCTCCTGGGCCCCAACGGGGCCGGAAAGTCCACCCTCATCAAGGTGCTCGCCGGCATCCACCACGCCGAGGCGGGGCGGATCACGGTGGACGGGCACCCGCTGGGCAGCCATGCCGCCTCCGCCGCCATGTCCTTCATCCACCAGGACCTCGGTCTGGTGGAGTGGATGACGGTCGCCGAGAACATCGCCCTGAGCACCGGATACCGGCGCCGCGCCGGGCTGATCTCCTGGCGGCGCACCCGGGAGCGGTGCGCCGACACCCTGGCGGCCGTCGCCGGACACCTCGACCCCGCCACGCCGGTCGCCCTGCTCTCCCCCGCCGAGCGGTCGCTGGTGGCCATCGCCCGGGCGCTGGCCACCCGGGCGGCACTCGTCGTCCTGGACGAGCCGACCGCCCGGCTGCCCGCCGCGGACTGCGCCCGGCTGTTCCGCGTCCTGCACACCCTGCGCGACCAGGGGCACGGCCTGCTCTACGTCACCCACCGGCTGGACGAGGTGTACGAGGTCGCCGACGCCTTCGCCGTCCTGCGCGACGGCCGGCTCGTCAGCCACGGCGACCTGGCGGGCCACAGCCCCGCCCGCCTGGTCCACGACATCGTCGGCGAGGAGCCAACCCGGTACCGCCCCGCCACCGTCCCCGCCGACGGCCCGGCCGTCCTCACCCTCGACGGCGTACGGACCGCCGGTGCGGGACCGGTCGGCCTGGACCTCAGGGCGGGCGAGGTGCTGGGTCTGGTCGGCCTCTCCGGCGCCGGACACCGGGAACTGGGCCGGGCCCTGGCAGGTGCCCGCCCCCTCCTCGGCGGCCGGGTACTGCTCGACGGCCGGCCGTACCGCCCCCGCACGGTCGCCGACGCCGTCCGCCTCGGGGTCGGCCTGGTGCCCGGGGACAGACAGCGGGAGGGCTGCGCCGCCGAACTGACCGTGCGGGAGAACCTCCTGGCCAACCCGCGCGCCGCGGGCGTGCCGGCGCTGCGCCGGATCGTCCCCCGCCGGGAACGCGCGGTGGCCGCCGGCCTGATCGAACGGTTCTCGGTGCGTCCCCGGGACAGCGAGGCCCCGATCGGCACGCTGTCCGGCGGGAACCAGCAGAAGGTCATGATCGGCCGCTGGCACCCGGTGGGCCTGCGCCTGCTGGTCCTGGAGGACCCCACGGCGAGCGTGGACGTCGGGGCCAAGGCCGCCGTCTACCGGCTGCTCGACGGGGCACTGGCCGCCGGGCTCGCGGTGCTGCTCGTCTCCACGGACTTCGAGGAGGTCGCGGGCGTGTGCCGGCGGGCCCTGGTGTTCGTCCGCGGCTCCGTGACGGCCGAACTGAGCGGCCCCGCGCTCACGGTCGCCGGGCTCACCCGGGCGGCCTCGGCCATGCCCCCCGCCGGAACCGCGACGGCCTCATGACCGCCTCGCCCCGGGCCCCGGCCCGGCCGCGCCGCGGCCCCGCCGGACACCACGTCGGCGCCTACGGCCTGCTCGCCCTCACCGCTCTGCTCTTCCTGGTCTTCTCGCTCACGCTGCCCCGCACCTTTCCCACCCGGGACACGGTCGACTCGATCCTGTTCAACCAGTCGATCCCGGCCGTCCTCGCGCTCGCCGCCACGGTCCCCATCGTGACCGGCGCGTTCGACCTCTCCCTCGGCTACGGCCTCGGCCTCGCGCACGTGATGGCGATGCACCTCGTGGTCACCGAGCAGTGGCCCTGGCCCTGGGCCTGCCTGGTGGTGGTCGCCGGCGGGGCGGTCGTGGGCGTCCTCAACGGTGCGGTCGTCGAGTTCGGCCGGATCGACTCCTTCATCGCCACCCTCGGGACCGGCAGCATGATGTACGCCGTGACCGGCTGGATCACCGACGGCGGCCGGATCGTCCCCGGTCCGCAGGGGCTCCCCGCCGCCTTCACCGATCTCTACAACTCCAGGTTCCTCGGGCTTCCGGTGCCCGCCTGGTACGTGCTCGCCCTCGCCGTCGCCCTCTGGCTGGTGCTGGAGCGGCTGCCGCTCGGCCGCTACCTCTACGTCGTCGGCTCGAACCCGCGCGCGGCCGAGCTCGTCGGCATCCCGGCCCGCCGGTACACCGTCTACGCGTTCGCCGCATCGGGGCTGCTGGTCGGTTTCGCCGGTGTGCTGCTCGCCGCCCAGCAGCAGATCGGCAATCCCAGTGTCGGCCTGGACTATCTGCTGCCCGCCTTCGCCGGGGCGCTCCTCGGCTCCACCACGATCAGACCCGGCCGCCCCAACGCCCTGGGCACGCTGGTCGCCGTCGCCGTGCTCGCGGTCGGCCTCACCGGCATCGGCCAGCTGGGCGCGGACTTCTGGACGGTCCCGCTGTTCTACGGCGGCACGCTCCTGCTCGCCGTCGGGCTGGCCGGCTACTCCGCCCGCCGTCTGCGCACCGGGGCCGACGCGTCCGCCGCCCCCTCCGAGCCGTCCCCCTCGGCCCGGGACGGTGACCCGGCGGGCCCCACGCCATGAGTCCCCCGCGTCCTTCTCCCGCGCGAGGAGCCCCCGTGCGCCGCAACCGCAGGGTCTCCCCGGCCCGATGCGTCACCGTCGCCCTGCTGGCGGCCGCGACCGCGCTCACGGGCTGCCAACGCGGGTCGCCGGACGGCCCCGCGGTCTCCGCCACCGGCCCGAGCGGCTGCCCGGCGGCCCAGGCACGGGCCCAGGCATCCGTCACCCGGGCGGAGCGGACCGACGTCCCCTGGAACGGGCCGACCAGCGGCCCCGCGGCGGTGTCCGGCAAGACGATCGTCTACGTCGCGCAGGCCATGACCAACCCCGGGGTAGCGGGCGTCGCGAAGGGCCTGCGGGAGGCCGCGAAGGTCATCGGCTGGAACGTCCGGGTGATCGACGGCGAGGGTACCCCCGCCGGTATCCAGGCGGCGCTGGGGGAGGCCGTCGCTCTCAGGCCCTCGGGCATCGTCATCGGCGGTTTCGACCCCGACTCGACCTCGCAGCAGACCGCGCGGGCCACCGCGGCGGGCATCCCGCTCGTCGGCTGGCATGCGGTCACCTCCCCCGGCCCCAGCGTGCGGCCCAAGCTCTTCGCCAACGTCACCACCGACGTCGGCGACGTCGCCGCGATCAGCGCGCAGTGGGTCGTCGCGGACTCCCGGGGCAACGCCGGGGTCGTCCTCTTCACCGACGCCTCGATCCCGTTCGCCCACCACAAGTCCGAGCTGATCAGAAAGGGGCTGGCCACCTGTGCGGGGGTGCGGGTGCTGGCGTACGAGAACATCCCCATCCCGGACACCAGCACCCGTACCGCCAGGGAGGTCTCCACCCTCCTGGCCCGCTTCGGGAGCCGGTGGACCCACTCCGTGGCGATCAACGACCTGTACTTCGCCGACGCCGCCCCCGCCTTCCGCGCGGCCGGGAAGAGAGGCACCGGGCCACCCTTCAACATCGGCGCCGGCGACGGCGATCCGTCCGCCTTCCAGCGCATCAACGGCGGCCAGTACCAGGCGGCCACCGTCCCCGAGCCGCTGTCGCTGCAGGGCTGGCAGATCGTCGACGAGTTCAACCGCGCCTTCTCCGGCCGTCCGGCCAGCGGTTACGTCGCGCCTGTGCACGTCTCCACGGCGGCCAACAGCAAAGGGACCTCGGCCTGGGACCCGTCGGGCTACCGGGAGGCGTACCGGAAGATCTGGGGCAGATGACTTCGAGAAGTCCGGAGGACCCGCCGTGCGGCGCCGGGTCCGGCTACACCGCCGCCTTCGTACTCTCCGGCGGTGCCGTCTTCCGCGCCGTGATCACAGCGGTCGGCATACCTCGCCGCGCCGATGCCCACTCCGGCGCGGCCCGGTGAATCGGCGTCCCCGAGCCGGTCAGCGGTGCGCCCGTCCCGCCCCGCCGGATCGCGACGATCTCCGCCGCGATGGACAGCGCCGTCTCCTCGGGCGTACGGGCGCCGAGGTCGAGGCCGATGGGTGACCGCAGCCGCGCCAACTCCGCGTCGCCCAGGCCGACTTCACGCAGCCTGTGCTCCCGGTCGGCGTGCGTACGGCGGGAGCCCATCGCGCCGACGTAGGCGACCGGCATCCGCAGGGCCGCCGCCAGCAGGGGTACGTCGAACTTGGCGTCGTGGGTCAGCACGCACAGGACCGTACGCGCGTCGGTCTCGGTACGCCGGAGGTAGCGGTCCGGCCAGTCGACCACGACCTCGTCCGCCTCCGGGAAACGGGCCCGGGTGGCGAAGACGGGACGGGCGTCGCAGACGGTCACGCGGTAGCCGAGGAGCTTTCCGGCGCGCACTAGCGCGGAGGCGAAGTCGACCGCGCCGAAGACGATCATGCGAGGTGGCGGCAGACGGGTCTCGATGAACAGGGTGAGGCCGCCGGGGCAGTGGGAACCGTCCTCGGGGATCTCGACGGTACGGGTGCCTCCGGCGGTGAGCGTGGCCAGGGCCTCGGCGGTGACGCGTTCCGTGGGGAAGGTCGCGGGCATCCCGGGGGCCGGATGCGGCCGGCCGTGCCCACGCGGCGGAGCCGTGGACGGCACGGCTCCGGGTCCCTCGGCAGGTGCGTGCACAGCCGCGCCCAGAAGTTCCGCCGGTCCACGTATCACGCGGGTGAGGGCCATGGGCTCCCCCCGTGCCGCGGCCGACAGCGCCGCCTCGTACAGGCTCCGGTCCGGTGCGTCCCGGGTGACCGGCGTGACCAGAACCTCGATCACCCCACCGCACGTCAGCCCCACCGCGAAGGCGTCCTCGTCGCTGTAGCCGAAGCGCTCCAGAACCGGCTCGCCGTCCTGGAGGGCCTGCACGCACAGGTCGTACACCGCCCCCTCCACGCACCCACCGGATACCGAGCCGATCGCCGTGCCCGCGCCGTCGACCGCGAGGGCGGCGCCGGGAGGACGCGGCGCGCTGCCGCCGACGGACACCACCGTGGCGACGGCGAAGTCGCGGCCCTCCTCGGCCCACCTGCTCAACTCCGCGGCGAGGTCAAGCATCCCGGCCTGCCCGCAGGACGCGATCGGGGCGGATGGGCAGGGTGCGATGGCGTACGCCGGTCGCGTGCCAGACCGCGTTGCCGACCGCCGCCGCGGCGCCCACGATGCCGATCTCGCCGATGCCCTTGATGACGAGGGGGTCGTCCTCGTCCGGGTCCTCGGGCAGCCAGTCCGCCTCGACGAGCGGGACGTCCGCGTTGGCCGCGAAGTGGTAGCCCGCGAGGTCGGCGCCGACGTGGGCGCCCGAGGCCCGGTCCCGGACCGCCTCCTCGTGCAGGGCCATGGAGATGCCCCAGATCATGCCGCCGACGAACTGGTTGCGGGCGGTGAGCGGGTTGACGATCCGGCCCGCCGCGAAGATGCCGAGCATCCGGCGGACCCGCACCTCGCCGGTCATGACGTCGACGGCGACCTCGGCGAAGTGGGCGCCGTAGGAGTGCCGTTCCTTCTGCGGGAGCGCGGCGACGGCCTCCGCCGTGTTCGAGCGGACGGTGATGCCCTCCGGAGGGATGCCGCCGCCCAGGGCCAGTCGCCCGCGCAGTTCGTCGGCCGCCGCGGTGACCGCCCAGGACCAGGAACTGGTGCCCATCGAGCCGCCCGCGATCATGGCCGGCCCGAAGTCGCTGTCCCCGATCAGGACCCGGACGCGGTCCGGCGTCACCTCCAGCGCGTCGGCGGCGATCAGGGTGAGCGCCGTACGGGCGCCGGTGCCGATGTCCGCCGCGGAGATCCGGACGGTGAAGCCGCCGTCGGCCTCCGCGGTCACCGCCGCCGTGGACGGAAGGGCGCCCGCGTGGAACGTGGCCGCCGCCGTTCCGGTGCCGAGCAGCCAGCGGCCGTCGCGGCGCAGGCCGGGACGTGGATCGCGGTCCGCCCAGCCGAACCGTCGGGCGCCTTCGTGGAAGCAGGCGATCAGACCGCGGCCGGCGAAGGGCAGCCCGGACACGGGCCCGGTCTCGGGCTCGTTGCGGGCGCGCAGGTCGATCGGGTCGACGCCGCACTTCTCGGCCAGTTCGTCGAGCGCCGACTCCAGCGCGAAGGATCCCGGTGCCTCGCCCGGCGCGCGCATCCAGGTCGGGGTCGGCACGTCGAGCCGTACGATCCGGTGGACCGTGTGGTGGGCCGGGGCATCGTACAGCACCCGGGCCGGCATGGCGGCGGGCTCCAGGAACTCGTGCACCGTCGAGGAGAGGTTCAGTGACCGGTGTTCCAGTGCGCGCAGCCGTCCGTCGGGGTCGGCGCCGAGCCTGACGCGCTGTGCCGTGGGGCTGCGGTACCCGACCAGGGAGAACATCTGACGGCGGGTCAGGACGACGCGGACGGGGCGGCGGAGGAGGGTCGCGGCCATGACGGCGGCCACCTGGTGGGCACGGACACCCTTGGAGCCGAAGCCGCCGCCGATGTGTTCGGAGCGTACCCGCACGGATGCCGGGTCGAGCGAGAACAGGTTCGCGAGTTCCCCCTTCACCCAGATGGCACCCTGGTTGGAGTCGACGACCTCCAGGCGGCCGGCGTCCCAGTGGGCGGTCGCCGCGTGGGGCTCCATCGGGTTGTGGTGTTCCTCGGGCGTGCTGTACTCGGCGTCCACGACGACGGCGGACCGGGCGAGTTCGGCCTCCAGGTCGCCCTTCGCGGTCACGGCCGCGGCGTGGGGCGCGCCCGCCGCGGTGTACGCGTCCGGGCGTCCGTCGGCGAACGCGATGTCGTGCTGCTCCCGGTCGTAGTGCACCACGAGCGTCTCCGCGGCCTCCCTGGCCTGCTCGGAGGTCTCGGCGACGACCAGCGCCACGGGCCAGCCCGCATGCGGCACCCGGTCGTGCTGGAAGAGCGCGATGGACGGGTCGGGCCTGTTCCCCATGAGCCCGTCGTAGTCGGTCTCCAGGTGCGGGGCGTTCCCGTGGTGCAGGACGGTGAGGACGCCGGGCATGGCCAGGACGGTGTCGGCCTCCACCGCGCGGATGCGGCCGCGGGCGACCGTGGACAACACCAGCCAGCCGTGGGCGAGTTCGGCGAAGGGGATCTCTCCCGCGTAGCGGGCGGCGCCGGTGACCTTGTCACGTCCCTCCACGCGGGTGTGCGCCGTGCCGACGGAGCCCTTCAGAGGAGTGACGCTGGTCATCGGGCCGCCTCCTCGGCGAGTTCGGTCAGCACGGCCACCACGAGGTTGCGCATCAGGGGCACCTTGTATCCGTTGTGCGGCAGGGTTCGGGCCGTAGCCAGTTCGGCGTCCGCGGCGGCGGCGAAGGTGCGGGCGTCGGCCGGCGCGCCCCTGAGCACCCGCTCGGCCTCCAGGGCCCGCCAGGGCCGCGAGGCGACCGCCCCGAGGGCGAGCCGCACCTCCCGTACGGTTCCCGCCTCGACGTCGAGGGCGGCGGCGACCGAGCCGATCGCGAAGGCGTACGAGGCCCGTTCGCGCACCTTGCGATAGCGCGAGGCAGCGGCGACCGGCGCGGGCGGCAGGGTGACGCCGGTGATCAGCGCGCCCGGCGGCAGGGCGGTCTCCCGGTGCGGGGTGTCACCGACCGGCAGATAGAACTCGGTGAGCGGCAATTCTCCGGGCCCGTCGGCCGTTTCGTACGACACCACGGCGTCGAAGGCGGTGAGCGCCACGCCCATGTCCGACGGGTGCACGGCCACGCACTGGTCGGAGGCGCCGAGGATCGCGGCGTTGTGGTGCTCGCCCGCGACGGCGGGGCAACCGCTGCCGGGGGTCCTCTTGTTGCACGTCTGGGTCACGTCGGCGAAGTATCCGCAGCGGGTGCGCTGGAGCAGGTTCCCGCCGACCGTGGCCATGTTGCGCAGCTGCCCGGAGGCGCCGGCCAGTACCGCCTGGCTCAACGCCGGGTAGCGGCGCCGCACTTCGGGGTGGGCGGCAAGGTCGCTGTTGGTGACGGTGGCGCCGATCCGCAGGCCGCCGCCGGGCGTCGACTCGACGCGGTCCAGGGGCAGTTCGCGTATGTCGACGAGGCGGGCGGGCCGCTCGACGCCGGTCTTCATGAGGTCGACGAGGTTGGTGCCGCCGCCGAGGAACCTCGCGTCCGGATCGGCGTCGAGCAGTGCGACCGCGCCGGAGACGTCGAGCGCACGCTGATAGCCGAACTCCCTCATGCCGCCGCCTCCGTGGTCTCCGCCTCGGCCGCGGCCGCCCGGGCGACGGCCTGGACGATCGACACATACGCGCCGCAGCGGCACAGGTTGCCGCTCATCCGCTCGCGGATCTCCTCGGCGGTCAGCGCCGGCGGTCCCGCCTCGGGCCGTACGTCGCCGGTTACGGCGCTCGGCCAGCCGGCCGCGTGCTCCTCGATCACCGCGACGGCCGAACAGATCTGACCGGGTGTGCAGTAACCGCACTGGTAGCCGTCGACGTCGAGAAAGGCCTGCTGCACCGGGTGGAGCCGTTCGCCGTCGGCCAGGCCCTCGACGGTGGTGATCTCCCGCCCCTCGGCGGCCACCGCCAGTTGCAGACAGGCCACGGTCCGGCGGCCGTCCACCAGAACCGTGCAGGCCCCGCACTGCCCCTGGTCGCACCCCTTCTTGGTACCGGTGAGAGCAAGCCGCTCGCGCAGGGCGTCGAGGAGGGTGGTGCGATGGTCCACGGGCAGGGAGTGTTTCTCGCCGTTGATGTTCAGGGTGATGGCGCTGTGCGTCGACGTATTGGCTGGAGCCATGATCAGCCTTCTTTCGCAGATCCGGAACGCGCCCAGAAGGCGGTCCGGCACGCAGGCGTATGGGGAAATCGGGGACACCGAGAGACAAAGAGGCAGCTCAGTACATGGCTGGATCAGCTCGGCCAGGGCTATGATGGATCCAACCGGACAGCTGTCCGCTACCTGCCAACGTACCGGACAGCTGTCCGCTTAGCAAGGCCGGGCCCCTCCGCGAGCCCGCGAGGAGGAGCCGAGTGCCGGAGAAGAACGCACCGCTGCGCTCCGACGCACAGCGCAACCGCGAACGCATCCTGGAAGTGGCGCTGGCCGAACTGACCCGCTGCGCCGACGCCCCGCTGAGCGCGATCGCCAAGAAGGCGGGCGTCGGCCAGGGCACCTTCTACCGCAACTTCCCCAACCGCGAGGCGCTCGTCCTGGAGATCTACCGCCACGAGATGCAGCAGGTCGCCGACTGCGCGGCCCACCTGCTCGAAACCCGGGAACCCGACCGGGCCCTGCGCGAGTGGATGGACCGGCTGGCCCGGTTCGCCATGGCCAAGGCCGGTCTGGCCGACGCGATCCGCCAGGTAACGCGCGCGCCGGGCGCGACGGCGAAGCCCGAGCACACCCCCGTGACCGCCGCGTCCGAACTCCTGCTCCGCGCCGCAGAGAAGGCCGGCACCATCCGTCCGGGCGTCACCGCGGACGACTTCTTCCTCGCCATCAGCGGCCTGTTCACGATCGACCCGCACGGCGACTGGGAAACACGAGCCGCCCGCCTCTTCGACCTGGTCATGGACGGACTGCGGGTGGGAGCGCCGGGAGCGAAGGCCGACTGAGCAGGACGCGAGCCCCCCTCGACGGGGCGGCACAGGGAGTCCCCCCGGCAAGGGAGTTCACCACTTCGGCCAGGTGCGGTCGACGGGCCGGGCTCGCCCCTCCGGCCACCGCGACGCGCGCACCGCGTCCGCCGACACACGCGGTGCGGGAACGACGCGCTGAGCCAGGCCGCGGTTCTCCACCGTGCCCCGGGGGACGACGACCACCGGTCGACCGGAGGCCAAGTCCGCCCACCGGTCCGGGAGTCCGAAGTCACGGCTGCCGGCCGCCGCCAAAGATGCGCCCGGTCCGCAGCAGCCTCGTCGCGATCGAGGCACTGCGGCCCCGCTCCCGGGAGATCGCGGGCCGCCTTCCGGGTCCGTCGTGGTTGCGGAGAACCCGAACTCCCGGTGAGGCAGGAGCCGTCATTTCTGGCACCGGACCTCGACGAGGAGGGCCTGGTCAGGGTTGAGGGTGGGCATGGGCAGGCCGGCCGTGACCAGGACGGCGCCGGGCAGAGTGAGCCAGTCGTCCAGGGCTGCCGTCAGCCAGCGGGGTGGTGCCACCTGGTGGAACGAGGGCAGGCCGAGGTCGGTGCGCACGCGGAGCTGGTAGCGGGCGTCGGGGTCCAGGCCGGGAAAGAGCGTGCGGCCGGACTGGCCCTCGGGGGAAGTGGCCACGCACGCCCAGGAATACAGCGCCCTGGATCCGTCCTGGGCCACCACCCCGTACAGGACGCGGGAGTCGTCCTCCAGGTCGGCGCGGACGGTACGACCGGTGTGGAGCAGGGGGCGCAGTTCGCGGTAGAGGGCGCTCCAGGCGGTCAGCCCGGCCAGCTCCTGGTCCGAGCACTCGTTGAGGTCCTGCTCGATGCCCGCGTGCCCGAACAGGGCGGTGACCAGCCGGAACGTGTCGGAGGTGACGCGTCCCGTGGTGTGGCTGCGGGCGGCGCCCACATGGGTGCCGACCAGTTCGGGCGGGAGGAGTTGACCGGTCCAGTTCTGGATCGCCTGGCGTTCCACGGGGTCGTTGCAGTCCGAGGGCCACACCCGGTCGGTGCGGGCGAGTATGCCCAGGTCGACCCGGCCGCCGCCGCTGGCGCAGCTCTCGATCTCCAGGCCGGGGTGCCGCTGCTTGACCGCGTCCAGGAGCCGGTACAGCGCCTCGACCTGGGCGTGGGCCGCGGGCCGGTCACCGGGAGCGTGCACGGCTTCGTGGAGTTCCCGGTTGTGATCCCACTTCAGGTAGGCGATGCCGTAGCTTCCGACGAGTGCGTCCAGTGACTTCAGCAGGTAGTCGAAGACCTCGGGACGGGAGAGGTCCAGGACGTGCTGATGGCGGGCGGACGGCCCGAGGCCGGCCGCGGGACCCAGGATCCAGTCGGGGTGGGTACGGGCCAGGTGGGAGTCGAGGTTCACCATCTCCGGCTCGACCCAGAGTCCGAAGTCCATGCCCAGCGCCCGGACATGGTCGGCGAGCGGGCCGAGCCCCTCGGGCCAGACCGTCGGGTCGGCGAGCCAGTCGCCGAGCCCCGCGGTGTCGGCGCGACGGCCGCTGAACCACCCGTCGTCGAGCACGAAGCGCTCGACCTGGGCCAAGCGGCGCTTCGACGCAGTCAAGTGCGCTGGTCCCCAACTGGTCCCCAAAACAGTCAAGGGGCTGTTTCAGATGCGCTCCGAAACAGCCCCTTACCCGCGACTTCGTAAAGTCGGGACGACAGGATTTGAACCTGCGACCCCTTGACCCCCAGTCAAGTGCGCTACCAAGCTGCGCCACGTCCCGCTGCGGAGTCACGCGGTGGATGCCGCGTGATCACGCAGGTCAACACTACCGCACGCGCGCCGTTGCTGTTGCCGCCCGCTCCGTGACCGGTACGGTGACGCGCTGTCCGCGGCGGACCGGCACCAGGAGCGCGGCCCCGGCGGCGGTCAGGCAGAACAGGGCGAGCAGGGCCCAGGCGTGGGTGTAGCCGGAGGCGTAGGGCAGTCCGGAGGGCTGGAGCCGGCCGGTGACCAGGACACTGGTGAGCGCGGCGCCGATGGAGCCGCCGATGGTACGGATGTTGGCGTTCATGCCGGTCGCGGCGCCGGTCTGCTCGGGCGGCACGCTGCCGACGACGAGGTTGGCCATCGAGGCGAAGGCCAGGCCGATGCCGAGGCCGAACAGGCCGGAGACGACGACGATCTGCCATTGGGCGGTGTGCCACAGGGTGAGCAGGCCGAGCGCGAGGGCACCGAAGGCCGCACCGGCGGTGAGGAGCGCCTTCGCGCCCACCCTGGGCTCGAGCCGGCCGCTGAGGATGCCGGAGAGGAACATCGCGAGCAGCATCGGAAGCATCAGCAGCCCGGAGGCGGTGACGCTGGCACCGAAGCCGTATCCGGCGGAGGACGGCGTCTGGACGAAGCCGGGCAGGAAGGACCAGAGGGCGTACATGCCCGCGCCGAACATCAGGGCCGCGGCGTTGGTGGTCCAGACGACGGGCAGCCGCATGACGCGCAGGTCGATCAGCGGGGTGCGGGAGCGGGCCTCGACGAGCAGCCATACCGCGAACAGCACGACGGCCGTGCCGAAGAGGCCGAGCACCTTGGCCGAGCCCCAGCCCCACTGCCCGGCCTGGCTCAGCGGCAGCAGCAGCGCCACCAGCCACGCGGAGAGCAGCCCGGCGCCGAGCCAGCTCACGCTGCCCTGGGCCCTCTTGGGCGACTCGGGGACATAGCGGGCGGCGATGAGGACGGTCACGGCGACCACACCGACCGGGATCCAGAACAGCCAGCGGTAGTCCAGCGCGGAGACGATGGGTCCGGCGGCCACGATGCCGACGCCGCCGCCGGCCGCGATCACCGCGGACAGGTTGCTGATGCTGCCGCTGACCTGGGCCGGGGCGAACTCGTCCCGGATGATGCCGAAGGAGAGCGGGAACAGGGCGCCGCCGACGCCCTGGACGACCCGGGCGAGGATCAGGACGCCGATGTTCGGCGCGAGGGCGGCGAGCAGGCAGCCGGCCAGGACGGCCAGCAGGACGGCGACGAGGGTGCGCTTCTTGCCGGTCAGGTCGCCGACGCGGCCGAGTATCGGGGTGAAGACCGAGGCGGACAGCAGGTAGGCCGTCATCACCCAGGTCGCGTTGGACTGCGAGGTGTGCAGGGCGTGCTGGACGGTCGGCAGGGCCGGCGCGACCAGCGACTGGAGCATGGAGAACACGCCGGCACCGGTCGCGAGGACCGCGAAGGTGAGGCGGGTGGACTTCCGGGGCATGAAGGAGCCTCTCCGAATATCGGACACGGAGGGAAAGAGATGTCTGGGTAGGTGCGGAAGGGCGCAGGCCGCGTCCGGCCATGACGGGCCCTTTTCGCACTGCTAAAGTGGAGGTACCCCTCCACTGTACTGGAGGCAACCCTCCGCTTCAACCGAAGTCGAGGAATCCCTCCGGTTCACCCTCGTCCCCCGGGAGGCAGCAGTGACCGTCGGCCCCTTCCCCGTCAGTGAGATCGTCGCGTCCCGCAGACCGCACCGCAAAGACGCGGCCCGCAACTACGACGCGCTGATCGCGGCCGCCCGCGAGGCGTTCGCCGACAAGGGCGCGGAGGCCTCCCTGGAGGACGTCGCCCGCCGCGCCGGGGTCGGCATCGGCACGCTGTACCGCAACTTCCCCACCCGCCGCGACCTCTTCGAGAGCGTCTACGCCGACGAGGTCAACACCCTGTGCCGGGCGGCCGTGGAGCTGGCCGAGCTGGAACCGTGGCAGGCCCTGACCTCCTGGCTGGACCGCTTCACCGGCTACATGGTCACCAAGCGGGCGGTGCGCGAGGCACTCAACGACGAGTCGGAGATCTTCTCGGCCTGCCGGGACTCGATGTACGCGGCCGGCGGCCCGCTACTGGAGAGGGCCCAGAAGGCGGGCGTGGTACGGACGGACATGGAGATCGGCGACCTGCTGCGGATGGTCTCGGGCATCACGGCGACGGCCTTCGAGGACGAGGCCCAGCGCGACCGCGTCATGTCCATCGCCCTGGACGGCGTACGAGCGGTGCGGTAGACGCCCCTTCAGGGGCGCGGGGCGGTATCGATCTGCGGCTACCACCACGCGGGCGCGACAAGCCCCCGCCGCCCCGCGGCTCACCACCCACCACTCAGCCCCGAACGCTTCTCCCTTCGTACGCCGCCCGCAACACACCCAGTGCGTCGTCCGCGGCGACCGGCCTCGGGTTGGCATACGCCTGCCCCGCCACCTGCCCGGCAGCCGCCGCCAAGTCGCCTTCTTTCAGACCGAGTTCGGCGAGGGAACGCGGCGCCCCCAGACGCCCCGCCAGCTCCTGCAGGGCGCCCGGCGCATCATCCGCCCCCAGCGCCCGGGCCACGGCGGCCGCCGCCTCCGGCGCGGCGGGCTCGTTGAAGGCGAGGGCGTACGGCAGGACGACGGTGTGGGTCTCCGCGTGCGGGAGCCCGAACGTGCCGCCGAGGACATGGCACAGCTTGTGGTGCAGGCCCATGGTGGTGGCGCCCAGGCAGGCCCCGCACAGCCAGGCGCCGTACAGCGCGCGGGAGCGGGCCGGTACCGAGTCCGGGGCCGCGGCGATCTCGGGCAGCGCGCCCGCCAGCGCCCGGACGCCCTCCTCTGCCATCAGCGCCACCAGCGGTGAGCCGTCCGGCGCGTACAGCGCCTCCACGGCGTGGGCGAGGGCGTTGATCCCACTGGTCACCGAGAGGGGGACGGGCAGGGAGAGGGTGAGCTCGGGGTCGTAGACGACACTGCGCGGCAGGACGACGGGGTCCCGTCCGGTGCGTTTGACGCCGTGCTCGGTGAGGCCCCAGACCGGGGTCATCTCGGAGCCCGCGTAGGTCGAGGGCACCGCGATCAGCGGGAGGCCGGTACGCAGGGTGATGGCCTTGCCGAGGCCGATGGCCGAGCCGCCGCCGACGGCCACGCAGCCGTCGGCACCCGCCGCCCGGGCCGCCTCGACACCCCGGTCGGCGACCTCGACGGGGACGTGCATCCGGGCCCCGGTGTGCAGGCCGGCACAGGCGGACCCGAGCGAGTCGGCGACGGCCCGCGCGGTTCCCGCACCCCGCTCGCCGCTCAGCACGAGCAACCGCCGCAATCCGAGGTGCCGGGCCTCCTCGGCGGGCGCGGTGAGCGCGGCGCCGGGCCGGAACACCACCCGGGCGGGCCGGGTCTCGTACACGAAGTCCAGATTCACGAACGCTCCAGTACGAGGTCGAAGCGGGCGTGCCGGAACGGGTTCGGCACGCCGAACTCCCCCGCCAGCGCCGGGTCGTCGGTCGGCGTGAAGTCCTTCACCAGACTCTCCTTGACCGCGAACACCACGTCGGAGTCCAGGTAGTCGCCGCCGGCGACGAAGATGTGCGTGGTCACCGGGGTATGCCCCTCGGCCGAGACGATGAAGTGGATGTGGGCGGGGCGGTAGGGGTGCCGTCCGGTGGCCTTCAGCAGGGCGCCCACCGGGCCGTCGGTCGGGATCGGGTACGCGCTGGGCACACAGGTCCGGAACCGGAAACGGCCCTCGCCGTCGGCCGTGAACAGGCCGCGGCCGTTGCCGGGCGGCTGGACCTCGGGCTGCTGCACGTCGTAGAAGCCGTGCGGGTCGGCCTGCCAGACGTCCAGGACGGCGCCGGGCAGCGGGGTGCCGTCGGCGGACCGGACCACACCGCTGACCACGCAGGGTTCACCGGCGCCCACCAGGTCGATGTCCGCGCCCAGCTCCCGGACCGGGGACTCGGTCATGTGGAAGGGGCCGAGGACGGTCGACTCGGTGCTGCCGGGGTCACTGTGCCCGTTGACCGTCTCGACCAGCATCGACAGCCCCAGCACGTCGGAGAGCAGGATGAACTCCTGCCGGGTGTCCGTGCAGGTCTGACCGGTCGCGGTGAGGAACGCGACCGCCGTCTCCCACTCCCCCTGGGTCAGCCGGGTCTCGCGCGCGAAGGCGTGCAGATGGCGGATCAGCGCCGCGAGCACGTCGCGCAGCCGGGGGTCGTCGGTGGCCCGCAGGCTCTCGACGGCCTCCGTGGTGACCGCGTCTTCGGTTGTCATGACGGCTCCTTGCCCGGCGGAACGGTGACCATGAGTGAGCGTAGACCCGTTCACCGTTCAATGAACGGATCTACTTGATCAGCGCGTTGGCCACCACCACGATCACCCCGAGCAAGGCGTCGAGGATGCCGGTGAGCACGGCGGCGGGCCAACTCCGCGCCGACCAGCGGGCCGTGACGAGTCCCAGGCCGAACAGGATCACGATGTTCAGGATGAACGCCGGGTACTCGACGCCCTTGGGCGGCCACCAGCCCCAGCCGGCGCCCGCGAGCAGGAAGACCGTGGGCAGCACGGCCGTGACCAGCGGCCACTCGTCGGCCAGGGAGCGCAGCCCGTCCCAGCGCCGGTGCGGGGCACGCTCGGCGATGTAGTGGGCGTAGCCGTGGGCCAGGGCGGAGGCGCAGGCGGTCACCAGCAGCCAGAGGGCGTCGTAACGGCGGCTCGCGGTGGAGGTGTGGCCGTACTGGGTGAGCGCCGCGACCATCGAGGAAGCCAGTACGGCGCCGTAGACCCCGCCGAACAGGACGGCCTCGCGGGTGTCGTGCGTGTGCGGCTCCGCCACCGCCGCCGTGGAGTCGGCCATGTTCTCCACGATCACCCCGGCGCGACGCCCCCGCCAGTCCGGACGGCCCGACGAAGTGTCCTCCCACCAGGCCCGATGCCCCACACCCTGTCCACGCCCAGGGCGCCGGTGCGCTCGCTAGGGTCACCGTATGACGACGCACAGCTTCGCCCTGCACATCCCCGACGCCGACCTCGAACCGGAGCCACTGGACCCGGCGCAGATCCTCTCCGGCACGCCCGAGGTCACCGGCAAGGTGGTCTGGGAGTCGGCCGACGGCAAGCAGATCCGCGGGATCTGGCAGATCACCCCGGGTGTGGTCACCGACACCGAGGCGGACGAGCTGTTCGTGGTGGTCAGCGGCTCGGCGACGATCGAGGTCGAGGGCGGGCCGACGCTCACGGTGGGTCCGGGGGACATGGCCGTGCTGCGCGCGGGCGACCGTACGACGTGGACGGTGCACGAGACGCTGCGCAAGGCGTACGCGATCAATCTGTGAGAGGGGTCCGGCCGGTCCGTGAGACGGGTACGGCCGGTCCGTGAGACGGGTACGGCCGACCTCTGAGTGCGTCCGGCTCAGCGTCCCGTCGGGGCCGGCATGTTGTACGGCGTGACCACCTGGATCGGCGACGGCAGAGTCGGGCCTGCCGGGGGCAGCGCGCCCTGGGCGCGCATCACGAGGTGGCAGGCCTCGCGCATGTCCTGCCGCAGGTCGTGGTGGAGGACGGCGGACAGGCGGTGCTCGCGCAGCAGGCGGGTGTTGTCGTGGTCGAGGTCGTGGGCGACGAACACCGCGCACTCCCGGCCCAGTTCGGCGAAGGCGCGCAGGGTCGCGTTGTTGCCGCCGCCGATCGAGTAGACCGCGCGGATCTCCGGGTCGCGTTCGAGGGCGGCGCGGACCAGGTCGTACTGGGTGGCGTCCAGCCCCTGACCCTCGGCGATCTCCACCACGGCGCGCTCGGGATGGGTGGCCCGCATGACGCTGCGGAAGCCCATCTCGCGCTCCTCCTCGTTGCGGAAGAAGCCGCTGCTGAGGCTGGTGAGGACGTTGCCGGGCCGGCCGCCGAGCCACTGGCCCATCAGATACGCGGCGGTGGCGCCGGCCGCCCGGTTGTCGCTGCCGACGTAGGCGAGCCGACCGCTGGCGGGCAGGTCGGTGACCAGGGTGACCACCGGGATCTCCGCCGACCTGAGGCGCCCCACGGCGGCGGTGACCTCGGGGACGTCCGGTGCCTTGAGGATCACGCCCTGCGAGCCCCGGCGGGCTATCCGGTCGAGTGTCCCCACGAGCTCCGCCACCGGCCCGGTCTCCCGGAAGTGGAACCGGGAGCGCACCACCGCCGGGTGCAGCGAGGGCAGCTCGGCCTCCAGCGCCCCGCGCACCGCCGTGGTGAACCGCTCGGGCGCCTGCATCACGATGTCGACCATGAAGGTACGGCCCACCAGCCGGACCTGGGTGCGTTGCCGGTCCAGGTCGGCGATCGCCTGCCGCACCTCCCGCTCGGTGCTCTCCCGTACCCCTCCCCTGCCGTTCAGCACCCGGTCCACGGTGGCCTCGCTGAGCCCTGCCTGACGTGCGATTTCACGGATCGGGAAGGGGTGACCCACAGCCTGGCTCCTTGAGGGGTTTTTGATGGCTCGCTGCTGGTTGTTCGAGGGGTTTGTACTGACAACAATGACAGAGCCCCGCCGCTCCCACGGCCCTGACCCCGGCCGTGACCGTGGCCGTGACCGAAAGAAGGACACCGATGTCCCTCGCCGCCGAACAGGGCCGCGCCTGGCTCTCCCAGCAGGACTGCGACCTCGACACCTTCCGCGCGCTGGTCGAGCGGACCACCGACCCGGCTGCCTACCCGCACGCCTCGGCCGTCGAGCACAACGTCCTCGTCTACGACAGCGAGCGGCTGCGCGGCGCCGACGCACCCCACGAGATGCGGACCGAACTCGTGCGCGCCCTCACCGACGGCCCCGGTGTCGTCGTCTTCAAGGGCGCGTTCCCCGACCCGGCGGTCGTCGACCGGGCCACGGAGGTCTTC
The DNA here is from genome assembly GCF_053611365.1 of Streptomyces sp. NPDC054813. Classification (NCBI taxonomy): domain Bacteria; kingdom Bacillati; phylum Actinomycetota; class Actinomycetes; order Kitasatosporales; family Streptomycetaceae; genus Streptomyces; species Streptomyces sp. NPDC054813. The sequence continues at coordinate 294,630 of NZ_JBSHAF010000001.1, forward strand.
GAGGCGCTGATCTCGGAGCAGAAGGAGTCGGGCGCGCAGGCCGGCGACCACTTCGCGAAGCCGGGTGCCAACGAACGGGTGTGGAACGCGCTGGAGAAGGCGGCACTGTACGACCCGGAGGTGTTCGCCGACTACTACGCCAACGACATCCTGGCCCTGGTCTCCCGGGCCTGGCTGGGCCCCGGCTACCAGGTCACCTCTCAGATCAACGTGGTCAACCCGGGCGGCATGGCGCAGACCGCGCACCGCGACTACCACCTCGGCTTCCTCTCCGACGAGCAGGCCGAGGCCTACCCGGCCCATGTGCACCGCCTCTCCCCCGTGCTCACTCTCCAGGGTGCGGTCGCCCACTGCGACATGCCGGTGGAGTCCGGGCCGACGCTCTACCTCCCTTACTCGCAGACCTACGAGCCGGGCTATCTGGCCTGGCGGCGACCGGAGTTCCAGGACTACTTCAGGGCCCACCACGTACAGCTGCCCCTGGCCAAGGGCGACGCGGCGTTCTTCAACCCGGCGGTGTTCCACGCGGCCGGCACCAACCGGAGCGTGGACGTGCACCGGATGGCCAACCTGCTCCAGGTCTCCTCGGCCTTCGGACGGGCCATGGAGACGGTGGACCGGGAGGCGGTGACCAACGCGGTCTACCCGGTACTGCGCCGGCGCCGGACGGAGGGGGCCTCCGAGGCCTGGCTGGAGCACGTCATCGCCGCGAGCGCCGAGGGCTACCCCTTCCCGACCAACCTCGACAGCGATCCGCCGGTCGACGGCTTGGCCCCGCCCTCGCAGGCGGACCTGGTGCGGCGGGCGCTGCGCGAGGGATGGGCGACGCGGGTGCTGCGGGACGAACTTCGGGCCGCCACGGCCCGGCGTGAGAGCTGAAAGGCCAAGGATTCCATGGGACTTCTCGACGACAAGGTCGTCCTTGTCAACGGCGGCAGCCAGGGTGTCGGCGCGGCCATCGCGCGGGCCGCGGGCCGCGAGGGCGCCACGGTGGCCGTCACGGGCCGCCGCCCCGAGCCCGGCGAGGCCCTGGTGGCCGAACTCACCGCCGCCGGCGGCAAGGCGCTGTACGTGCGGGCCGACCTCGCGGACGCCGAACAGGCCAAGGCCTCGGTGGCCGAGGTGATCGACGCCTACGGCCGGATCGACTGCCTGGTCAACTCGGCGGGGCTCACCACCCGGGGCACCCTGCTGGACACCACACCCGAGCTGTTCGACCAGCACATCGCGATCAACCTCAGGGGGCCGTTCTTCGCGATGCAGGCGGCGGTCGCCGACATGGTCGCGCGCAAGGCGCCCGGCACGGTGGTCAACATCATCACGTCGTCCGCGCACGGCGGGCAGCCGTTCCTGGCGCCGTACGTCGCCGCGAAGGCCGGCCTGATCGGCCTGACCCGCAACGCGGCGCACGCGCACCGCTGGGACCGGGTGCGGATCAACGGCCTGAACATCGGCTGGACGGCGACGGAGGGCGAGGACGCGACGCAGCGGGCGTTCCACGGGGCGGAGGACGGCTGGCTGGAGCAGGCCGCGTCCAGGTTGCCGATGGGGAAGCTGGGCCAGCCCGACGAGATCGCCGACTTCGTGGTGCTGCTGCTGTCGGATCGGTCGGGGGTGGTGACCGGGTCGGTGATCGACTGGGACCAGAACGTGCTGGGCGGGCTCGACTAGGGATGTGCCGCGCCGGGTCGTGAGTCGTCTGCGACGCCATTGTGGCTGGTCGCACCCACGCGGCAAAGCCGCATAACGACAGAGCCCCGCGCCCCTGACGGGGCGCCTCAACCTCAAGGAAGTAGCAAAGCACATGCGTATCGGAATCCTCGGCCTCGGCCGCATCGGCGCGTTCCACGCCGAGACCCTCTCGGGGCTCGACGCGGTCGACTCGCTCGTCCTCACCGATCCGTTCGCGGATGCCGCCAAGGCCGCCGCCGAGAAGTTCGGCGGCGAGGTCGTGGACTCGCCCGAGGCCCTGCTGGCCGCCGGCGTGGACGGCATCGTGGTGGCCGCCGCCACCGACGCCCACCCCGCCCTGATCCTGGCCGGCGTCGAGGCCGGCATCCCCGTCTTCTGCGAGAAGCCCGTCGCCAAGCGGATGAGCGACGGTGTCGAGGTCCTCAAGGCCGTACAGGGCAAGGGCGTGCCGATCCAGATCGGCTACAACCGCCGCTTCGACGCCGGGTTCGTCGCCGCGCGTGCCGCCGTCCAGGCGGGCGAGCTGGGCAAGCTGCACACCGTCCGCTCGACCACCCTGGACCCGGCCCCGCCGCCCGCCGCCTATGTCGCCGTGTCGGGCGGTATCTTCCGGGACTGTTCCGTGCACGACTTCGACATCATCCGCTGGGTGACCGGCCGTGAGGTCACCGAGGTGTACGCGGTCGGCGGCAACCGGGGCGCCGACTACATCAAGGAGGCGGGCGACGCCGACACCACCGGGGCGATCCTCACCCTGGACGACGGCACCATCGCGGTGGTCTCCAACTCCCGCCACAATGCGCGGGGTTACGACGTCCGCATGGAGCTGCACGGCTTCCAGGACTCGATCGCCGTCGGCCTGGAGGACAAGCTCCCGCTGCGTTCGGTCGAGCCCGGGGTGACCTTCCCGGCGGGCACCCCGCACGACTTCTTCATGGACCGCTTCACCGCGGCCTACCGCGCCGAACTCGCCGCGTTCACCGAGGTCGTGGCCGGCTCCCGCCCCTCCCCCTGCACGGTCGAGGACGCCCTGGAGGCCGGCTGGATCGCGGAGGCCTGCACGCTGTCCCTGCACGAGCACCGTCCGGTGACGATCGCGGAGGTACGCGGCGCCTGACACCGGGCACGGCGGCGGGGCGGGCAGGGGACCTGAGCACGGTCCCGGTCCGCCCCTTCGTCATTCCCCGCCGGGCCTCCCGCCGGGCCCCTGCTGGACCCGCAGTCCGTCCACGATCAGCCGCAGGATCCGCGCCGCCCGTGCCTCGGCGCCGCCGCGTGCCGGGTCGATCCGCCACAGGACGCCGAGCTGAAGGAGGACGTCCTCCGGGTCGACGTCCGGCTTGAGCGTGCCGTCCGCCGCGCCGGCGTCGAGCTCTCCGGGGCGATGCCCGGCGTGCCCCGCATCGGGCTGGAGGTGGTGGACGTCCGGGACCTGGTCGACGTCCACCTCAGGGCGATGACCTCACCGGCCGCCGCGGGCGAACGGTTCCTGGCCACCGGTGAGTTCGTGTGGATGGCGGACCTGGCGCGGTTCCTGCGGGAGGGCCTCGGGGAGCGCGGACAGCAGGTGTCGACGCGCCGCCTGCCGGACTTCGCCGTGCGGCTCGCGGCCCGCTTCCGGGATCCCGCGCTGCGCGAGATCACCCCGGCACTGGGCCGGCGCAACCGGCACAGTACCGAGAAGGCGGCGCGGCTGCTGGACTGGCAGCCGCGCCCGGCCCGGGAGACCGTGCTGGACTGGCGCCGAGAGCCTGCTCGCCCACGGCGCGGTCCCGGTCCCGGCGGCTCAGAGGCCGTAACGCACCGCGAACTCGTCCGGGTCGTAGGCCTCCCGGTCCGGGTCGTGCCGGATCGCCGGCGTGGTCTCGACCATGTCCTCCGGGCGGATCCGCTCGGGCAGCGCACCGAACCGCTGGTGCCGCACCACCTCGGCAGCCGCGTCGGCGTCCGGCTCCGCGTGCTGTTCGTCTGTCATGCTCGCCCCCATGGCCCGTGTCGCCCGCCGCGCTGGCGGCATGGTGACCGCCGCGGCGTAGTCCGGTTTCGTCCCGTCGTCGGGAAGAACGCCCGGGTCCCGGCGCGTGTTCCCGGGCTCAGGCGCCGCAGGACCGCAGGAACTGCCGGGTGCGCACCGCAATGGGCAGCGGCTTGTCCGGCTCGCAGGGGTACATGTCCTGCTCGACGATGGCGAACAGGTCGACACCCAGCCGCTGCGCCGCCTCCATCACCGGGCCCAGCTCCGGTACTCCGGTGGGCGGTTCGCACATCACGCCCTGGGCCACGGCCGGCCCGAACGGGGTGCCCTTGGCCTGGACGTCGGCGAGGATCGCCGGGTCCACCTGCTTGAGGTGGAGGTAGCCGATCCGCTCGCCGTAGGTCTCGATCAGCTTGACGCTGTCGCCGCCGCAGTAGGCGTAGTGGCCGGTGTCCAGGCAGAGATTGACCAGGTCGGTGTCGGTCGAGTCGAGGAAGCGCTCCACGTGCTCCTCGGTGTCGATGTGAGTGTCGGCGTGCGGATGGACGACGATGTCCAGGCCGTACGTCTCCTTGACCTCGTGGCCGAGCCGTTCCATGCCCTTGGTGAGATGGGCCCACTGCTCGCCGGTCAGCTCGTGCGGCTCCAGGATCTCGGCGGTCTTGTCGTCCCGCCAGAAGGACGGGATGACCACCAGGTGCTTCGCGTCCATCGCCTGGGTGAGCGCGGCGACCTGGCTGACGTGCTCCCAGGTGGACTCCCAGATGGCCGGGCCGCGGTGCAGGCCGGTGAAGACCGTGCCGGCCGAGACCTTCAGGTTCCGCCGGGCGATCTCGTCGGTGAGGCGGGCCGGGTCGGTGGGGAGGTAGCCGTAGGGGCCGAGTTCGATCCAGGAGTACCCGGCCTCGGAGACCTCGTCGAGGAAGCGTTCCCAGGGGACCTGCTGGGGGTCGTCCGGGAACCAGACGCCCCAGGAGTCGGGGGCCGAGCCGACGCGGATGCGGTCGAGGGCGTTCGCCATGGGTCAGGACTTTCCTTCCGGACCGGTCACCGCGGGGGCGGTGAGGTCCTCCTCTTCCGGGAGTTCCTCGGTGTCGACTCCGCGGACCTGGGACAGTTCGTGCTTGAGGGCGGCGAGTTCGGCGCCGCCCGCCATGTGGTTGGTGAGCTCTTCGAGGGTGATCTCGCTGCGCTCGGCGGAGAGTTCGAGAGTGCCCAGGCGCAGCACGCTGAAGTGGTCGCCGACCATGTAGGCGTGGTGCGGGTTGTGGGTGATGAAGATGACGCCGAGGCCGCGTTCGCGGGCGGCGGCGACGTACTTCAGGACCACACCGGACTGCTTGACGCCGAGCGCGGCGGTCGGCTCGTCCAGGATCAGGACGCGGGCGCCGAAGTAGACGGCGCGGGCGATGGCCACGCACTGGCGCTGGCCGCCCGAGAGGGTGCCGATGGGCTGGTCCAGGTCGTCCAGGACGATGCCCATGTTGCGCAGTTCCCGGTCGGCGGTCTCCTTCATCCTGGTGATGTCGAGACGCCGGACCGGCCAGGGGCCGTTGGTCATCTCGGAGCCGAGGAAGAAGTTCCGCCACACCGGCATCAGGGGGACGGTCGCCAGGTCCTGGTAGACGGTGGCGATGCCCTTGTCGAGGGCCTGGCGCGGGGTGGTGAAGCGCACCGGCTCGCCGTCGACGAGGAAGTCGCCCTCGGTGTGCTGGTGCAGCCCCGAGATGATCTTGATGAGGGTGGACTTGCCGGCGCCGTTGTCGCCGAGCACGCAGGTGACCTTGCCGGGGAAGACCTTGAGGTCGACGCCGTGCAGGGCGCGGATGTTGCCGTAGGACTTGCCCGCGCCGCGCAGTTCGACGATCGGGGCGCCCTCGGCGGGGGCCGTGTCCTGGAGGACGGCGCCGTGGGTTCCGGTTCCGTTGTCTGTCATCGGGTCACCTCCTGGTCGCGGTGCGCTGGACCCACAGGTTGATCATGACGGCGCCGAGCAGCATCACGCCGAGGAAGGCCTTGAACCAGTCGGGGTTCCAGCCGGCGTAGACGATGCCCTGCTGCACCATGCCGAACATGAAGGCGCCGAAGACCGGGCCGATCGCCGAGCCCGCGCCGCCGGTCAGCAGGCAGCCGCCGATGACCGCCGCGGAGATGTAGATCAGCTCCTGGCCCACGCCCTCGCCGGACTGCACCGTGTTGAAGGAGAACAGCTGGTGCATCCCGACGAACCAGGCACCGAAGCCGACCAGCATGAACAGCGAGATCTTGGTGAAGGTCACCGGGACACCGACCGCGCGTGCGGACTCCTTGTTCCCGCCGACCGCGAAGACCCAGTTGCCGTACTTGGTGCGCAGCAGCACCCAGGTGGCGATGGCCGCGAAGACCAGCCACCACACGATGGTGATCTTCACTTCGACGCCGCCGATGTGGAAGGAGGAGGCGAAGACGCTCCTGGCCTGGTCGAAGCCGTCCATGTTGCTGATGTCGTCGGTGGCGACGTTGCCGGTGACCAGCTTGGTCACCGCGAGATTGACGCCCTGGAGGATCAGGAAGCTCCCCAGGGTGATCAGGAAGCTCGGCAACCCGGTCTTGACCACCAGCCAGCCGTTCAGGAAGCCGATCGCCAGCGACACGACGAGCGCGACGATCACGCCCACCCACACGTTGAGGGTCAGCTGGTAGCTGAGCATGGCGGCGGTGAGCGCCGAGGTGATGACGGCGACGCCTGCCGACAGGTCGAACTCGCCGCCGATCATCAGCAGCGCCACCGGCAGCGCCATGATCCCGATGGTGGACGACTGGTACAGGATGTTGGCCATCGAGCTGGCTTCGCGCACCGGCGGCGCGGCGATCAGGAAGAACACGTACACCGCGACGGCGCCGAGGAAGACGCCCACGTCCGGACGGGCCAGCACCCGCAGCGCCAGGGGGCGTTGTGCGGTACGGCCGTCCTTCTCCTTGGGGCCGGGGGCCGGCGGTGTGGCCACCGCCGGCCGTGCCTGCTGGCTCATACCGATCACCGTGTGCCCTTCGCGGCGAACTCGGCGACCTTGTCCACGTTGGACTTGTCGACGAAGGCCGGGCCGGTCAGCACCGGCTGCTCACCGCCGCCCATGTAGTTGCCGTTGTTCTTGTAGAGCCACAGCGAGTCGACCGCCAGGTAGCCCTGCAGATAGGGCTGCTGGTCCACGGCGAACTCGATGGTCCCCTTGCTGATCGCGCCGGTCAGGTCCTTGTTCAGGTCGAAGGTCGCGATCTTCGCCTTGCTGCCCGCGTCCGACACCGACTGCACGGCGATCAGCGCGATGGGGGCACCCAGCGTGATCACGTGGTCGATGGAGCCGTCCGTCTTGAGCTTGGCGGTGATCGTGGACTTGACCGAGGTCGGGGACGTGCCGTCGACGTACAGGGTCTCCGTCGTTCCCGAGAACGTCTTCTTCACGCCGTCGCACCGCTGGGTGAGGCCGACGTTGCCCTGCTCCTGGATGACACAGACGACCTTCTTGGCGCCTTGCGTGTTCAGCCGGTTGCCGAGCGCCTCGCCCGCGACCGTCTCGTCCTGGCCGAAGAACTCCAGCAGGCCGAGCTTCTTCCAGTCGCTCACACCGGAGTTGAGCCCGACGACCGGGATCTTCGCCGCGGTCGCCTTGCCGATGACGGCCTTGAGGGCGTCCGGCTTGGCGAGGGTGACGGCGATCCCGTCGACCTTCTGGTCGATCGCGTTCTGCACCAGGTTGGCCTGGTTGCCCGCGTTCGGGTCGGCGGAGTAGACGAGCTTGACGTTGTCCTTCGCGGCGGCCGCCTCGGCTCCCTTGCGGACGATGTCCCAGAAGGTGTCGCCGGGCGCCTGGTGGGTGACCAGCGCGACCGTCATGCGGGGGGTGCTCGCCTTGCCGGCGGAGGCGGCCGCACCGCCCTCCTCCGACTTCTTTCCTCCGGAGCTGCTGGAGCAGCCGGCGAGGGTCAGGGCGGCCGCCGCGGCCAGGGCCACGAAGGGGGCCAGTCTCCGCGGACGGATACGGGATGAGCGGTCCATCTTGCCTGCACCTCACTGTGCGACGGGAAAGAAAGGGGATCCGTGAGGATCCTGGACCCGGTCCGGAAAGCGCCGGTCCGGGTCGGTGCTGTGCGTTGGGACGGGATACAAGTCCCTGCGAGGCCCGCTGTCAATACTTTGTTAAGACATCATTTCACACTCAGGTCCGAATGTAAGTACAAACCATTGACAGTTCGACCTGCCCCGATCTACACCTGAGAGGCATCCCGCCCCACCCGGGGAGCCTCGCGATCCCTACCCGCTCCCGCCCGGCGTACCCCTGCAGACCACCCCGTCCGAATGAGGTCCCCATGAGCCAGCCGACCACCCGCCTGACCGTCGCCCAGGCGCTGGTGCGGTTCCTGTCCGCCCAGTACACCGAGCGCGACGGCGTCCGGCACCGGCTGATCGCCGGCACCTGGGGCATCTTCGGCCACGGGAACGTGGCCGGGATCGGCCAGGCGCTCCTGGAGTACGGCGACGTCATGCCGTACCACCAGGGCCGCAACGAGCAGGCGATGGTGCACGCGGCCGTCGGCCACGCCCGCCAGCTGGACCGGCTCTCCGCGCAGGCGGTGACCACGTCCATCGGCCCGGGCGCCACCAACCTGGTGACCGGCGCCGCCCTCGCCACGATCAACCGGCTGCCGGTGCTGCTGCTCCCCGGCGACTACTTCGCGAGCCACGCGCCCGACCCGCTGCTGCAACAGCTGGAGCACCCGGTCGAGTTCGACGTCTCCGTCAACGACACGCTGCGCCCGGTCTCCCGCTACTTCGACCGGATCACCCGCCCCGAGGCGCTGATCCCGTCCGCCCTGAACGCCATGCGGGTGCTCGCCGACCCGGCCGAGACCGGCGCGGTCACCCTCGCCCTCCCCCAGGACGTCCAGGCGGAGGCGTACGACTGGCCCGAGGAGTTCTTCGCCGAGCGGGTCTGGCGGGTCCGGCGGCCCGCCCCCGACCCGGTCGAGCTGGCGGACGCCGTGAGCGCCGTGCGGGCCGCTGAGCGGCCGCTGATCGTCGCGGGCGGCGGAGTCCACCACAGCCGCGCCGAGGACGCCCTGAGGGCCCTTGTGGAGGCCACCGGCATCCCCGTGGCCTCGACCCAGGCGGGCAAGGGCTCACTGCGCCACGACCACCCGGCCGATCTGGGCGGTATCGGCCACACCGGGACCGCCGTCGCCGACGACCTGGCCCGCACCGCCGATCTGGTCATCGGCGTCGGTACCCGGTACACGGACTTCACCACGGCCTCCGGCACCCTCTTCCAGAACCCGGACGTCCGCTTCCTCAACCTGAACATCACCGGCTTCGACGCCCACAAGCTGTCCGCCCGCACCCTCGTCTGCGACGCGCTGGCGGGGCTGGAATCCCTCACGGAGGCCCTCGCCGGGCACCGGGTGGCCGCGGCCTACGAGGCCGAGTACCGGGCCGGCAAGGAGCGTTGGGAGGCCGTCGTGGCGGCCGCCTACCGCGCGGACGACGAGGACGCGGTGCCGACCCAGACCCAGGTGCTGGGCGCCCTGGACGCGGTGGTGGGCGATGACGACGTTGTCATCAACGCGGCAGGCTCGCTCCCCGGCGACCTCCACAAGCTCTGGCGGGCCCGCTCGCCGCGCCAGTACCACCTGGAGTACGGCTACTCCTGCATGGGCTACGAGATCCCGGCCGGCATCGGCGTCCAGCAGGCCGCCCCGGACACCGTGGTCTGGTCGCTGGTCGGCGACGGCACCTACCTGATGAATCCGACCGAGATCGTCACCGCCGTCCAGGAGGGCCTGCCCGTCAACCTGGTGCTGATCCAGAACCACGGGTACGCCTCCATCGGCGGCCTCTCCGAGTCGGTGGGCGGCGAGCGGTTCGGCACCGCCTACCGCTACCGCTCGGCCGACGGCACCTTCGGCGGCCCCCCGCTTCCGGTCGACCTCGCCGCCAACGCGGCCAGCCTCGGTATGGAGGTGCTGCGCGCCAAGACCGTGCGCGAGCTGCGCGAGGCCCTCGCGACGGCCCGGGCGAGCGACCGGCCGACCTGCGTGTACATCGAGACGGACCCGGCGCCCACCGCTCCCGGGGCCGAGGCCTGGTGGGACGTGCCGGTCGCCGGGACCGCCACCCGCGAGGCCGCCGTACGGGCCCGCGAGGACTACGACCGACAGGTCGCCGGCCGCCGCCGCCACCTGTGAACCCACGATCCCCGGAAGGAGGTGTCCCGGTGGCCCGAACCGGTGGTTCCGCCCGCACCGCGACCGTCTCGGCGCTCGACTCCCTGGACTTCGCCCTGGACCGCGGCAGTCCCGTACCGCTCTACTACCAGCTCGCCCAGCAACTGGAGGAGGCCATAGAGCACGGCGTACTCGCCCCGGGAAACCTCCTGGGCAACGAGATCGACCTGTCGGTACGGCTCGGCCTGTCCCGGCCCACGGTCCGCCAGGCCATCCAGTCCCTCGTCGACAAGGGGCTGTTGGTGCGCCGCCGGGGCGTGGGCACCCAGGTGGTGCACAGCCAGGTCAAGCGGCCGCTGGAGCTGAGCAGCCTCTACGACGACCTGGAGTCGGCCGGGCAGGGCCCGACCACCCGGGTGCTGCGCAACGAGCGGATCCCGGCGACCGGCGAGGTGGCCGCCGCGCTCGGTATCGCGGAGGGCGCGGAGGTCGTCGTGCTGGAGCGGCTGCGCTGCACGCACGGCCAGCCGGTGGCGTTCCTCTGCAACTACCTGCCCGCCGACCTGCTCGAGCTCGACACCGAACGCCTGGAGTCGACCGGTCTGTACCGGATGATGCGCACGGCCGGCATCACCCTGCACAGCGCCCGGCAGACCGTGGGCGCCCGCAGCGCCACCGCCGAGGAGGCCGGCCGCCTCGACGAGAAGGAGGGCGCCGCCCTGCTCACCATGCGGCGCACGGCCTACGACGACACCGGGCGGCCGGTGGAGTACGGCAGCCATGTCTACCGGGCGTCCCGGTACGCCTTCGACTTCCAGCTGCTCGTACGGCCATAGGGCGAGCCGAGCGTGGAACGGCGCATGGAACGGCGCGTGGCGGTGCGGCCGCCGCGGGCTTAACCGCTGGTCCCGCCACGGGAAACCAACACGCCCGCACACGGGCGCCCACGGAGTTCGCCCCCTGGGGGCTCGGTCGCACCCCCTTGTTCAACAAACCGGCAGGCAACCATGTCGATTACGTTTCGGGCAAGAGACGGGCGAGAGGGACGCAGGCTATTGACGCATGAGCGGACAAGCGGCTGTTATTGCGCCCACGATGTTCGGCCGAGTTGGTTTCTGATCGGTTTCGGGACCTTTCGAAGACCAACTCTTCCCCTTGCCGAACCCTGTTACTCAGGAGCCGCCATGCGCATCTCCCCGTCCGGTCTTCACCTGCCGGGTCCGAGCCGCCGTAACGTTCTGCGTGGGGCCGGTTCGGCCGCCCTCCTCGCCGGTGCCGGCATACCCCTGCTGTCCGCGTGCGGCGGCAGCGGGTCCTCCTCCGACCCGAAGACGGTCACTCTTGGCTCCAACGGCTCGGACGCCGTGCCGAAGAAGGCCTACGCGGAGATGTACGCGACCTTCAAGAAGCAGTCGGGCATCACGGTCGACGTGAACACGAAGGACCACAACACCTTCCAGGAGCAGATCAACTCCTACCTGCAGGGCACGCCGGACGACGTGTTCAACTGGTTCGCCGGGTACCGGATGCAGTTCTTCGCCAAGAAGGGCCTTGCCACCCCGATCGACGAGGTCTGGGACAAGATCGGCGACGGCTTCCCCGACGCGATGAAGAAGCTCAGCAAGGGCGAGGACGGCAAGTACTACTTCGTGCCGCTGGACACCTACCCCTGGGCGATCTTCTACCGCAAGAGCGTCTTCCAGCAGCACGGCTACAAGGTTCCCACCACCTGGGACGACTTCGTGGCCCTGTGCAAGCAGATGAAGAAGGACGGCCTGGTCCCGATCGCGTTCGGCGACAAGGACGCGTGGCCGGCGATGGGCACCTTCGACCAGCTCAACTTCCGCATCAACGGGTACGACTTCCACGTCGACCTGATGGGCGGCAAGGCCGAATGGACCGACCCGAAGGTCAAGGCCGTCTTCGACCACTGGGCCGAGATCCTCCCCTACCACCAGGACGGCTTCATGGGCCGCACCTGGCAGGACGCCGCGCAGAGCCTGGTCTCCAAGAAGGCCGGCATGTACCTCCTCGGCTCCTTCGTGGCCCAGCAGTTCACCAACAAGGCCGACCTGGACGACCTCGACTTCTTCGCCTTCCCGGAGATCAACTCCGCGTACGGCCAGGACACCGTCGAGGCGCCCACCGACGGCTACATGGTCAGCAAGGCCCCGAAGAACAAGTCCGGCGCCTTCAAGCTGATGGAGTACCTCGGCACCCCCGCCGCCGAACAGATCTACCTCCAGGCCGACTCCAGCGTGGTCGCCGCCTCCTCCAAGGCGGACACTTCGTCGTACTCCGCCCTGCAGAAGAAGGCGTACGACATGATCAGCAACGCCAAGAGCCTCACCCAGTTCATGGACCGCGACTCCCGCCCGGACTTCACCTCGACGGTGATGCAGCCCGGCCTGCAGAAGTTCCTGCAGAACCCGAAGGGCGTCGACAGTCTGCTCTCGTCGATCGAGCGCCAGAAGAAGACCATCTTCGCTTCCGAGTGAGCCGGCTGAATGACGACTGAAACCACCACGAAGTCCCAGGAGGCGGCCGCCGTGCCGCCTCCTGGGCGCGCGTCCGAGAAGAAGCGGGTCCGGCAGGGGCACAAGCGCCTGCTGACCCGCCGCGACCGCATCACGCTGGCCTTCATGGCCGGCGTGCCGACGGTCCTCCATGTCCTGCTCGTCTGGGTGACCGCACTCGCCTCGATCCTGCTGGCCTTCACCACCTGGGACGGCATCGGCTTCGACTCCATCAAGTGGGTCGGGCTCGACAACTTCCAGCAACTCTTCAGCGACAACCCGCAGTTCTGGCCCGCGGTCCAGCACAACATCATCTGGTTCGTCGTCCTCATCCTGATCCCGACGCCGTTCGGCCTGTTCCTGGCCGTGCAGCTGGACAAGAGGATCCGGTTCACCCGGGTCTACCAGACGGCGTTCTTCCTGCCGGTCGTCATCTCCATGGCGTGCATCGGGTTCGTCTGGCAGCTGATCTACAACCCGGACACGGGCCTGATCAACAGCATCATCGGCGCCAACAAGCCGGGCCACTACATCGACTGGATCGGTGACCCGAAGCTCAACCTGTGGGCGGTCCTGATCGCCGCCTCCTGGCGGCACGCCGGCTACATGATGATCCTGTACCTGGCCGGACTTAAGAGCGTCGACCCGTCGCTGCGCGAGGCCTCGGCCCTCGACGGCGCCAACGAGTGGCAGACGTTCAAGAACGTCATCTTCCCGACCCTGCGGCCCACCAACACGGTCGTCCTGGTCGTCACCATCATCGAGGCGCTGCGCGCCTTCGACCTGGTCTTCGTCTTCAACAAGGGCGCCCAGGGCACCGAGTTGCTCTCCATCCTGGTGACCAACAACATCATCGGCGAGTCCAGCCGCATCGGTTACGGCTCGGCGATCGCGGTGGTGCTGCTGTTCATCTCCCTGATCGTGATCATCCCGTATCTGATCGCGACCTTCCGGAAGGAGCGGCGCGCATGAGCACCGTGAGCGCGCTGGCCAAACAGCGCACCCCGATCCGTCCGGCCCGCGTCCTGCTGCACGTCTTCCTCGCCGTCACGGCGCTGGCGTGGCTCGCCCCGCTGCTGTGGGCGATCTTCTCGGCGCTGCGCCCGTACAGCGAGACCAGCGACCGCGGTTACGTGTCCTGGCCGCACACGCTGAACTTCGACAACTTCAAGAACGCGTTCACGCAGTCGGACATGACCCACTACTTCATGAACACGCTGATCATCGCGGTCCCGGCCGTGCTGCTCACGCTGTTCCTGTCGTCGATGGTCGCGTTCTACGTCAGCCGCTTCGACTTCCGGCTCAACCTGGCGCTGCTGCTGGTGTTCACCGCGGGCAACCTGCTGCCGCAGCAGGTCATCATCACCCCGCTGTACCGGCTGTACCTGCTGACGAACCTGCCGGGCATCACGCAGAGCGGCAAGCTGTACGACTCGGCGCTCGGCCTGGTGCTGATCCATGTGGCGTTCCAGTCCGGGTTCTGCGCGTTCGTGCTCAGCAACTACATGCGGTCGCTGCCGCACGAGCTGACCGAGGCCGCGCTGGTGGACGGCGCGTCGGTGTGGCGGCTGTACTGGCAGATCACGCTGCCGCTGTGCCGGCCGGCGATGGCGGCCCTGGCGACCCTGTTGTCGATCTGGATCTACAACGACTTCTTCTGGGCCCTGGTGCTGATCTCGACCGGTGAGAACATGCCGATCACCTCGGCGCTGAACAACCTCTCGGGCCAGTACTTCACAGACCCGAACCTGGTCGCCGCCGGTTCCCTGCTCACCGCGATCCCGACACTGGTCGTGTACTTCGCGCTCCAGAAGCAGTTCGTCAGCGGTCTGACCCTGGGCTCCGCCAAGGGCTGACCCGGCCCCCTCCGAAAGAGAACCCCGTGCACAACCCGTTCACCCCGGTCGCCTCCTTGCCCGTGGACACGCGCACCGCCCGTGTCCACGAGGAGGGCTGGCAGTCCTGGTCGCCGAGCGGCTCCTACCCCCTCGGCGCCGCCCCGCACCGCCCGACGAACGACAACTGGGCGACCGTGTGCTACCGCCCCGGCCGCGGTGTGCCCGCCGGGGCCTTCCAGGGCGAGGGCCTGCTGGCGCTCGACCCGGGCGACGGCTCCCCGGTCCGGCTCTGGGCGGCGACGGACCCGCTGCACGAGGTGCCGTCGGTCCGGCTGACCGTCGCCGGCGGTGTCGCGGAGGTCGAGGCCGACGGCCCGGTCAAGGAGTGGACCGGCGCGGACATCCAGTCCGTGCTGGCCGACTGGGCCGACTCCCTGGCCGTGCCGGCGCCCCGCCCGGCGCCCACCGTCTGGTGCTCCTGGTACGAGTACTTCACGGCCGTCACCGAGGACGACATCCACGAGAACCTGCGCGCGATGGACACCCTCGACCTGCCGATCGACGTGGTGCAGATCGACGACGGCTACCAGAGCGCCCTGGGCGACTGGCTGAACCTCTCCGGCCGCTTCCGCTCGCGGCGGGGCATCGCGGACGCCATCCGCGCCCGCGGCCGCCGGGCGGGCATCTGGACGGCGCCCTTCCTGGTCGACCCGGCGAGCGCGCTCGCCGAGACGTACCCGGACTGGCTGGTCCGCGACCCCGACGGCAACCCGCTGCACGCGGGCCGCAACTGGGGCCACGCCCTGTACGTCCTGGACACCACCCACCCGGCCGCCGCGGCCTACCTCACCGACGTCTTCGCCACGCTGCGCGCCGAGGGCTACGACTACTTCAAGGTCGACTTCCTCTACGCGGGCGCGATGGACGGCGTACGGCACTCGGGCGCGGACCCGCTCACCGCGTACCGGCTCGGCATCGCCCTGATCCGGGAGGCCATCGGCGCCGACGCCTACCTGCTGGGCTGCGGTGCGCCGATCCTGCCCTCCATCGGCCTCTTCGACGCGATGCGGGTCAGCCCCGACACGGCCCCGCACCGCCGCGCCGAGGCCGGCGACTACAGCCAACCGGGCCAGGACCCGGCCGAGTTCACCGGGGTCGGCCGCCAGTGGCAGCACGGCCGGCTCTGGATCAACGACCCCGACTGCCTGATGGCCCGCCCCGCCGTGGAGACCCGCGCCCGCTGGGCGGCCCATGTGGAGGCCGTCGGCGGCCTGGTCGCCTCCAGCGACCGGCTGCTCTCCCTCGACCCGTGGGGCGTGGACACGACCCGCCGCCTTCTCACCGGAGTTACCGGAGTCAACCGATGAGCGACCGCACCCTCTCCGTCCCGGGCATCGTCTACGGCGGCGACTACAACCCCGAACAGTGGCCCGAGGAGGTGTGGGCCGAGGACATCCGCCTGATGCGCGAGGCGGGCGTCAACATGGTGAGCGTCGGCATCTTCTCGTGGGCGCTGATGGAGCCGTCCGAGGGTGTCCACGACTTCTCGCGGATGGACAAGATCCTCGATCTCCTCCACGAGAACGGCATCGCCGCCGACCTCGCCACCCCGACGGCCGCCCCGCCGGCCTGGTTCTTCCGCGCGCACCCCGAGGCGCTCCCGGTGGACCACGACGGCCGCACCCTGTCCTACGGCAGCCGCCAGACGTTCTGCCCGAGCAGCCCCGCCTACCGCGAGGCCGCGCTCAGGATCGCCGACGCCATCGCCGAGCGGTACGCGAGCCACCCGGCCGTGAAGATGTGGCACGTCCACAACGAGTACGGCTGCCACAACGCGGCCTGCTACTGCGACACCAGCGCCGAGTCCTTCCGCCGCTGGCTGCGGGCCCGGTACGGCGACGCCTTGGCCGCCCTCAACCGCGCCTGGGGCACCACCTTCTGGAGCCAGTGGTACTACGACTGGGACGAGATCCTGCCGCCCCGCGCGACCGGTGCCGTACCCAACCCGACGCACCAGCTGGACTGGCGGCGGTTCTGCTCGGACGAGCTGCTGTCGCTGTACACGGCGGAGCGCGACGTGCTCCGGGAGGCGGCCCCCTCGATCCCCGCCACCACCAACTTCATGGTGATGCACAACTTCGACGCCCTCGACTACTGGCGCTGGGCACCGGAGCTGGACGTGGTGGCCAACGACCATTACCTGATGTCCGCCGACCCCGAGTCGGAGATCGACATCGCGCTCAGCGGCGATGTGATGCGGTCACTGGCGGGCGGGCCGTGGCTGCTGATGGAGCACTCGACGGGCGCGGTGAACTGGCAGCCCGTCAACCGGGCGAAGAGACCGGGTGAGTTGCGGCGCAACGCGCTCGCCCATCTGGCGCACGGCGCGGACGGCATCTGCTACTTCCAGTGGCGGGCGGCGAAGGCCGGTGCCGAGCAGTGGCACTCCGCGATGCTGCCGCACGCCGGGACCGACAGCCAGATCTGGCGGGACGTGGTCCGGCTCGGCGCGGACCTGCGGGCGTTGGCGGAGGTGCGCGGCAGCACCGGCACCGCCGAGGTGGCCGTGGTCTGGGACTGGGACGCCCGCTGGGCGGTGGAGTTCCCCTCCCAGCCGAGCGGCGAGCTGCGCTACCTGGACCTGGTCCGCTCCTGGTACGAGCCGATGTGGCGGGCGGGCGTCGCCGTGGACTTCGTCCGGCCGGAGGCGGACCTGTCGGCGTACAAGGTGGTACTGGCCCCGAGCCTGTACCTGGTGGACGACGCGGGCGCGGCGAACCTCACCGCCTTCGCGGAGGCCGGCGGCACGCTCGCCATCGGTTTCCACAGCGGCATGGTGGACGAGCACAGCCATGTGCGGCTGGGCGGTTACCCCGGGGCGTTCCGGGAGGTGCTGGGCGTCCGCACGGACGAGCTGTTCCCGCTGCTGCCGGATGAGCGGGTGGCGCTGAGCGAGGGCGGCACGGGCTCGCTCTGGTCGGAGCGAGTGCGGGCGGAGGGCGCCGAGGTGGTCACGTCGTACGCCGACGGCCCTCTGGCCGGTGTCCCGGCGGTGACCCGGCACGCGTACGGCACGGGCAGCGCCTGGTACCTGGCGACGCTGCCGGACGCGGAGACCCTGGCGGGGCTGCTCGACCGGATCCGCGCGGAGGCGGGCGTGGCCGCGGGCCGCACCGCGCCGGCGGGCGTGGAGGTCGTCCTGCGGCGCGGTACGGACGCGGACTACGTGTTCGTGATCGACCACGCCGGGGAGGGTGCCGAGGTCGCGGTGTCGGCCGAGTCGGTGGAGCTGCTGTCCGGGAAGCCGGCCGACGGGGCGGTTGTGGTGGCTCCGGGCGAGATCGCCGTGGTCCGGGAGCCGCGCCGGAGCGCGTAGCGCCGGGGGCGGTAAGGCGGTCGGGCTGCTGCGGGTTCGCCGTGGCCGGTCGCGCAGTTCCCCGCGCCCCTGAAGGGGCGCGACAGCCCCCGCGTCCTGGAAGGTGCGCGGGGGCTGGTCTCACTTGGATGCGAACGGGCCCTCCAGTGCCGCCCATTGCAGCAGCATGATCGTCTTGGCGTCGGCGATCTCCCCTGTGCGGATCATCTGCAGCGCCTGTCGGAAGGGGAGTTCGAGGATTTCGATGTCCTCGCCCTCCTCGTCCAGTCCGCCGCCCTCGTGGGTGCGGGTGGCGGGGGTGTAGGCGGCCGCGTAGAAGGAGATCCGTTCGGTGACCGAGCCGGGGCTCATGTAGACGTCGAAGACATGCTGGACGTCGCCGACGGTGTGCCCGGTCTCCTCGACCACCTCCCGGCGGACCGCGTGTTCCGGGTGCTCGTCCTCGGCGTCCAGGAGGCCCGCCGGGGTCTCGATCAGCATGCCGTCGGGGTGGCCGTTGACGTACACGGGGAAGCGGAACTGGCGGGTGAGCAGGACGGTTTCGTGCTCGGCGTCGTAGAGGAGGAGGGTGGCGCCGTTGCCGCGGTCGTGGGTCTCGCGTTCCTCGGTGTGCCAGGTGCCGTCGGCGTGCTGGTAGTCGAAGGTGGTGGCCCGCTCGACGTACCAGTGGCTGGACAGCAGTTTCACCTCCCGGACCTGCACGCGCGGGTTGCCGGTCAGGTCCAGGCCGGTGCGGTCGAGTCCGGTGCGGCCCCGGCGGTCGGGGGTGTCGGTCCCGGCGGTCATCGCAGGCCCGCCGGGCGGGCGGGGGCGTTCACTTGGCTCATGATCACCTGTGTACCACCCGCCCGCGTCCGGCAGGCGTCTTCCGAGCAGGCCGGGCGAAGTCCGCCACGGTTCGGCAGCGCGCCCCCGAAGGGGCGCGGGGCGGTATCCCTGTGCGGCTCCGCCGCGTGGGCGCGACCTGCCACGGCGAAGCCGCAGACAACCGACACCCCCCCCCGCTCCTCCAGCGGAGCGCCTAGTGCACTTCGGCCGGTGCCGGGCCCTCGTCGAGGAAGCCGCCCGACTGGTGCTGCCAGAGCTTGGCGTAGGCGCCCTCGGCGGTGAGCAGTTCGTGGTGCGTGCCCTGCTCGACGATCCGGCCACGGTCCAGGACCACGAGCCGGTCCATGGAGGCGACCGTGCTCAGCCGGTGCGCCACCACCAGTGCCGTACGCCCCTCCATGAGCCGCCACAGCGCCTCCTGGACGAGCATCTCGCTCTCGGAGTCCAGCGCGCTGGTCGCCTCGTCCAGGAGCAGGATCGGGGCGTTCCGCAGGATCGCCCGGGCCAGGGCGACCCGCTGGCGCTGGCCGCCGGAGAGCTTGACGCCACGCTCGCCGACCATCGTCTCGAAGCCGTCCGGCAGCGCGTCGGCGAACTCCGTGACGTGGGCCGCCTCGGCGGCGAGCCGGATCTCGGCGTCGTCGGCGTCGGGCCGGGCGAAGGCGATGTTGTCCCGCAGGGTGCGGTGGAACATCGCCGGGTCCTGCGGGACGTAGGCGATCTGGCTGCGCAGGTCGCACTGGCGCAGCCGGCTGATGTCCTGGCCGCCGATGGTGATCCGTCCGGCGTCGATGTCGGTCATCCGCAGCAGCAGCCGGGTGAGGGTGGTCTTGCCGCCGCCCGACCGGCCGACGAACCCGAACTTCGAGCCGCTGGGCACGTCCAGCTCCAGTCCCTCGAACAGCGGTTTGGCGCCCGCGTGGGTGAAGGAGACCCTCTCGAAGCGGACGTCGGCGGCCCGCGGCGCGAGCGGCTCCGGAGTCACCGGGTCCAGCACGGTGGGCGGCTCCAGAAGCAGCTCGGTGAACTGGGCCGCCTCCGTCATGGAACTCTCCATGCGCCGGTAGATCTGGTTGAACTCGAACATGATCCGGGTCGCGTTGGTGTAGTAGGTGAAGGCGACCACGACCGCCTCCACACCGTGGCCGCCGCCGGCCAGCCCCACCGCGAGCAGCAGGCCCAGCGCGTTGGTCGCGACGGACATCGGTGCGACGAACGTGTCGATGCGCAGGTTGCCGTAGTCCCAGGAGCGCAGGGTGCGCCGCCTCGACTCGGCCACCCGGGACCGGTGTTCGGCGGCCTCCCGCCCCTCGGCGGCGAACGCCCGGACCGTGTCCATGTTCATCAGGCTGTCGGCGACGTGGCCGGACACCCGCGCGATGGCCTCCTCCCGCTGGGCGACCAGCCGCTGCCGCCGTCGGATCAGCGGCACCACGCACACCGCGGTGACTCCGATCATCGTCAACAGCCCGATGACCAGGAGCGGTTCATAGCGCCAGAGCACCACCGACCCGAACAACAGGGGCACGAAGCTGCCCACGATGTTGAAGGTGAGCGTGTCGGCGAACTCCTCGAAGCGGGTCGCGAAGCTCAGCACCCGCTTGGTGAGCGACCCGGCGAAGTTGTCGTGGAAGAACGCGGAGTCCTTGGCGAACAGTTCGTCCATGCCGATGACGTACAACTGCTCGATGCCGAGCGCGTCCAGACGGTTCAGGCAGTGCAGACCGATCCGCCAGAACACCTCCGCCAGCAGCAGGACACCGCCGAAGCCGAGGACGTACGGCAGTGCGGCACCGAAGCCCAGGCCGTGGCCGTCGGCGATCCGGCCGACCAGCTTGGCCACGACCAGCGGGGCCCCGTAGTTGATTCCGATGTTGCCGAGTGCCGGCAGCAGCATTCCGGGCAGGGTGAACCGCTTGAGCCGCGCCAGTTCCCGTCCGTAGTAACGAAGCGCGAGCACGACGGCACCTTTTTGCGGTCCGCTCGCAGGTAAATCGACCGAGGATGTCATCTCAACCCTGTGTAGTCGTCGTACGGCATGCCGAGCCGACCGGCGCATGGTCTGCGGCGGCCTCGAATCGGCAGGTCAGGAAAGGGAAGTGTGCCGTGACGACGGTCACGGAGTCCACGTGTTTTCCGGACGGCGGCTACTGTGCGAACACGCGGTCGATCCCGTCCTCGTACCGCTCCCAGTCCGCGTCCGCGAGGCCGAGGAGCCGCTCGACCGCCACCGGGTCGGGCAGCGGACCGTGATCCCCGGTCACCTTGAGGGCGGAGACCGCGGTGATGTGGCCGAGCCGCAGCGCACGGGCGGTCGTCCCGCCGTGCAGCAGCACGGCCAGGAAGCCCGCCGCGAACGCGTCGCCCGCGCCCACGGGTTCCACCACCGTCGTACGCAGCGCGGGCACCGTGCACGAGCCGTCCGCGGTGACGGCCGTGGCGGCCCGGTCGCCGTCCTTGACGACGAGGATCCGTGGACCGGGCAGCAGGTCCCGCACGCCGGTGACGGTCAGGCCGTCGCCCCACAGCCGCTGTGCCTCGTCCAGGCCCACGAGCACGATGTCGGCCCGGTCGGCGAGGGCGCGCAGGGCCCCGGGTGCCGTGCCGTCCGGCCACAGGGCGGCGCGGTGGTTGACGTCGAAGCTGATGGCGTACGGCCGTTCGCCGGCCGGCGCGGCGAGGGCGCGGGTCACCAGGTCGCGGCAGGACGGCGAAAGGGCGGGGGTGATGCCGGTGAGGTGCACAAGGGCGGCGGAGCGCAGCGGTTCGCCGTCCAACAGGTCCGGGCCCAGGGCCGAGGCCGCCGAACCGGTGCGGTAGTAGTGGACACGGGTTCCGGTGGGGCCGGGGTTCTTGACGAGGAGGCCCGTGGGCCGGTGCGGGTCGGTGCGCACATGGCTGACGTCGACCCCGGCGGCGGCGACCGCCGCACGCACCCGGTGGCCCAGTGGATCGTCGCCGACGGCCGAGAGCCAGAGCGCCGGGATGCCGTGGTCCGTGAGGTACATGGCCACGTTGGACTCCGCGCCCGCCGTGGACAGCCGCAGTTGCTCCGCCTCCGCCAGCGGGCGGGGCGGGTCGGGGGCCAGGGCCGCCATGGTCTCGCCGACGCAGACGACCCGTCCCGGGGCCGGCCGCCAGGGTGCCGTCATGCCGGTCCGTCCTCCGCCACGGCGGCCAGGAACGCCCGGGCCCGGTCGCGGAGTTCGGCGATGCTGCCACCCTCGGCCGCGTCGCCGACCAGGGGTGAGCCGACGCCGACGGCGGTCGCCCCGGCGGCCAGGTAGGCACGCGCGGCGGGCACGTCGACACCGCCCACCGGGACCAGCACGGCGTCGGGGAACGGGCCGCGCAACGCCTTCAGATAGGCCGCTCCCCCGGCCTCGGCGGCGGGGAAGAGCTTCAGCGCGGCCGCGCCCCGGGCCTGCGCGGCGATGACGTCGGTGGGGGTCAGCACGCCCGCCAGGACCGGCATGCCGAGGTCCAGCGCGGTGTCGACGCCGGCGCCGAGGCCGGGGGTGACCGCGAAGGTGGCGCCCGCGTGGTGGGCGGCCCGCGCGTCCGCGGCGGTCAGCACGGTGCCGGCGCCCAGCGGCCGGTCGGGCCCCAGCTCCTTGCGGGCCCGGGCCAGGACGGCGAGCGCGTCCGTGCCGCTGAGGGACACCTCGATCAGTTCGATGCCCTCCTCGGCCAGGGTCAGCACGGTACGCAGGGCGGCGTCCGGGTCGGTGCCGCGCACGATGGCGAGCAGTCGTCGGGAGGTGAGAGCGGCGCGCAGATCCACGGCCAGGGCTCCTTCTACGGTTCGGGTTTCCGGGGCGGGCGTCGGTCGCCTCTACGGCTCGGGGCTCAGGGGGCACCGGTCGCCTCCTGAGGTTCGGGCTCTCAGTGGCGTCGGGCACCGTCCACGGTGAGGGTTTCTCCAGGGGCGTCGGGTGTCGGCTAGGGGCAGCGGCAGGCGGGGCTCACGGTGAGGCGCCAGCGGACCTCGCCCGAGGCGCCGACGCGGGCCGTGTCGTCCGGGCCGGCGTCGGCGAGGTCGAAGACCCGGCCGAGCATGGGCTCGACGCCCGTACTGCGGTAGGGCCGGCCGGCCGGGAAGCCGCCGAGGTTGCGCCACAGGGCGACGGAGAGGGGCTGTCCGTCCGCCTCGACGGCGAAGGAGAGCCGGTCCCCCTCGTCGTGCACACAGCACCGGCCGCCCGCCACCACGGCCCCGGCCGCCGTGCCGTCGTCCGGCCCGAACCGGTCCAGCCGCAGCCCCAGAGGCGCGGGCCAGGCGCCCTCCAGCCAGCGGGCGCCGTCCGGCCAGGGACGGTTCACCAGGGGCGCCGCCTCCGGGAACAACCGGGTCGGCGCCCCGTCCCGGGCCTTCACCACGGCCTCCTCGGAGAGGTCCAGCAGCGCGTGCGCGGCCCAGAGGAAGCGGAAGCCGGGCTCGGCCGTCAGGACGTAGTCGGCCTGCACACCGTCGGCCGTACCGCTCAGCGTGCGCGTCAGGGTGAAGTGTTCGCAGTGGACGCGCTCGCCGTCCCCCTCCCGGGTCCAGGCCCGGGACCAGGCGTCCCCGTGGTCGGGGGTGCCGCGCACGGTGGGGACGCACTCCTCCAGTCCCCCCGCGTCCACGAACGCGTCGCCCGGTGCCACACCGTCGCGTTCGGCGACCTCGCGCCGCCACAGCCATTCGCGGCCGCCGTGGCGCAGGGAGGTCCAGCGCCCGCCGTGGGCGAGGTCGGTCAGGACGTCCATCACCACTCCGCGAACGAGCCGTCGGGGTGCCGCCACACCGGGTTGCGCCAGTGGTGGCCGGCCCGGTCGGCCGCGCGTACGGCCGCCTCGTCGACGGTGATGCCCAGCCCCGGGGCGTCACCGCGCCGGGCGTGCCCGTCGACGAACCGGAAGGGTTCGGGGTCGACCAGGTAGGAGAGGAGATCGGCGTCCTTGTTGTAGTGGATACCCCGGCTCTGCTCCTGGATCAGGAAGTTGGGTGTGGCGAACGCGACCTGGAGGCTCGCCGCCAGCGCGATGGGCCCGAGCGGGCAGTGCGGGGCGAGCTGTGCACCGTAGGTCTCCGCGAGCGAGGCGATGCGGTGCACCTCGGAGATGCCGCCCGCGTGGGACAGGTCCGGCTGGGCGACCGCGATGCCGGCGGCGAGGACGGGCAGGAACTCGGCGCGCGAGTACAGGCGTTCGCCGGTGGCCAGGGGTACCGGGCTCGCCGTGACCAGGCCGGGCAGCAGGTGGCCCTGCTCGGGGACGACGGGTTCCTCCACGAACAGCGGGTGCAGGGGGGCGAGTTCGGTCAGGACGCGGCGGGCGCTGGCGGCGGTGAAGCGGCCGTGGAAGTCGACGGCGACATCGCGGTCGGGGCCGAGGGCGTCCCGGGCGGCCGCCACCCGGGCGACCACAGCCGCGGTCTCCGACGCCGTGGTGATCGGCGAGGTGGCCCCGGCGGCGTTCATCTTCACCGCGGTGAAGCCCGCCTCCACCTGGGCCGCGACCTGCTCGGTGAGCTCGGCCGGTTCGTCGCCGCCGACCCAGGCGTAGACCCGGACCCGGTCGCGTACCGGACCGCCGAGCAGGGCGTGCACGGGCGCGCCGTAGGTCTTGCCGGCGATGTCCCACAGCGCCTGGTCGAGTCCGGCGACGGCGCTGGACAGGACGGGGCCGCCCCGGTAGAAGCCGCCCTTGGTGAGCACCTGCCAGTGGTCCTGGACGCGCAGCGGGTCCTGCCCCACCAGGTACTCGGCGAGGACCTCGATGGCCGCGCGTACGACCTCGGCGCGGCCCTCGACGACGGGTTCGCCCCAGCCCACCACGCCTTCGTCGGTCTCGACGCGGCAGAACAGCCAGCGTGGCGGGACGAGGAAGGTCTCTATTCGTTCGATCTTCACTGACCGCCGCTGCCTTTCGGGTCGTCGTCGGTGCCGTCGAGCCGCGCCAGGTCGCGGCCCGCCTGGTCGAGCAGGGCACGCATGGCGCGCTCGGCCGCCTCGGGGTCGCCGTCGCGGACGGCGTCCAGGACGGCGCGGTGGGCGGGGACGGGGGGCTCGCTGTGCGGGGAGCTGTGCACGAGGCGGTCGCGGTGGGCGAGCCCCGACTCGATCACCATCTCCATACGTTCGAGCAGTTCGTTGTGGGTGGCGGCGAGCAGGGCGCGGTGAAAGGCGAGGTCGGCGTCGACGGCGTGACCCGGGTCGGCGGCGTCGTGCCGTCCCATGGCGTCCAGGGCGTCCTCCAGGGCCACCAGGTCGGCCTCGGTGCGGCGCTGGGCGGCGAGCCGGACGGCGGCCGGTTCGATGATCGCCCGGACCTCCGCGAGGTTGTGCAGCAGCGACCGGTCGGCGTCGGCCGTACCGGCACCCTCGAACTGCCAGCGCAGCACGTCGGCGTCGAGCAGGTTCCAGTCCGCTCGGGCCCGCACGAAGGTGCCGCGTTTCTGGCGGGCGTCGACCATGCCCTTGGCGGCGAGCACCTTGAGGGACTCGCGCAGGGCGGTGAGACTGACGTCGAGTTCACTCTGCAGCGCCACCAGGTCGAGGGTGGCCCCTTCCGGGATCTCACCGCCCAGGATGCGGCGCGCCAGGGCCTCCACGGTCTGGCCGTGCACACCGCGGCGGGCGTAGGGCGTCATGTCGTACAGCCTTTCTGTTCACGACGTGGTTCGGCGGCGCTCACTCGGAGTCCTTCACGACACTCCAGCCGCCGTCCACGACCAGCCTGGACCCGGTGATGAAGGAGGCCTCGTCGGCGCAGAGGAACGCGATCGCCGCGGCCACCTCCTCGGGCGTGCCGAACCGGCGGGCGGCGGTCTGCGCGACGCTGCGCTCCCGCTCGGCGGGTGTCACCCGGTCCCAGGCGCCGGTCAGGATCGGCCCGGGCAGCACCGCGTTGACGCGTACCTCGGGCCCGTACTCGACGGCGAGCTGCCCGCACAGGGAGAGCAGGGCGCCTTTGGCCGCCGCGTAGGCGGGGTGTCCGGGGATGCCGGCGTGGGCGTGCACCGACGAGGTGAGCACCACGGCCCCGCGGCCGGCCCGCAGGTCGGGCAGGGCCGCCTTGAAGCCGAGGAAGCTCGCCGTGAGGTTGACGGAGAGCTGCCGCTGCCAGGACTCGGCCGACAGCTCGTGCGCCGGTGCGACGTCGACGGTGTAGGCGTTGCTGACGAGCACGTCGACCGGCCCGTAGGCGTGGGCGGCGGTGACGATCCGGGCCCAGTCGTCCTCGGCGGCGACGTCGGCGTGCACGTACCGGGCCCGGCCGCCGTCCTTGGTGATCCCGTCCACCACGGCCTGCCCGCGTTCGTCCGCGATGTCGACGAGGACGACGGCGGCCTCCTCCCGGGCGAGGCGTTCGGCGGTGGCGGCGCCGATGCCGGAGGCGGCTCCGGTCACCACGGCGGTACGGCCGGTGAAGCGGGCACCGTACCGTCGTACGGACTGGTCCATCGGGCTCCTTAGAGGGTGAGCTGCAGGAAACATATGCGTCCTACCGGCGGGTCAGCACCACCAGGTCGGCATCGTGATCGGCGCTCCAGGCGAACGGCAGGCCGTAGTGGAGCAGATGGGCTCCGCCGTACGTCGTTCCCGTCGCCGTGTCCCGGTAGCGCGCCGCCGGGTCCAGGCCTCGCAGCCGGAGCCGGTCGGGGCGGCCCGGCAGCAGCGGTGCACCGTCGAGGCGGCCGGTGGAGAGCGCGGCGACGACGGTACGGTCACCGTGGTCGTACTGCACTCCGCAGGTGGTGTCGTCCGGAGTGCCGAGCAGCCGGGCCTCGCCGTGGTGGACGACGTCCCGGATCTCCTTGTAGCGGGCGATCCACCGGGCGGCCTCGGCCTGTTGACCGGGTGTCCAGGCGCGCAGGTCGGCGCCGATCCCCAGGACCCCGCACATGGCGTTGACGAAGCGGAAGGCGAGGCTGCGCGGCCGCGGGTCGAAGATGCCGGGGGCGTCGGTGACCCAGGAGCTCATCAGATGCGGGGCGTGCGCGTGCAGGAAGCCGTGCTGGATGCGCAGCCGGTCCAGGGGCGCGGTGTTGTCGCTGGGCCAGACGACGTCGGTGCGGGCGAGGGTGGCGTGCTCGATCCGGCCGCCGCCGCCGGCGCAGCCTTCGACGGTGACGTCCGGGTGGGCGGTGCGCAGGTGGTCGAGGACGCGCAGGTATCCGGCGACGTGCTCGGCGTCCAGGTCGACGGGGCCGGCACCGGGGCGGCCGCGCTCGGTGGGCGGCCGGTTCATGTCCCACTTCAGGTAGCCGATGTCGTAGTCGCCGAGCAGCCGGTCCAGGGTGCCGATGACGAACTCCTGGACGTCGGTGCGGCCCAGGTCCAGGAGCAGCTGGTTGCGGACCAGCCGGGACGGGCGGCCGTCGATGCGGTAGACCCACTCGGGGTGTTCGGCGTACAGCCGGCTGCCGGGGCTGACCGCCTCCGGTTCGACCCACAGGCCGAAGTCCAGGCCGAGGGCGCGGACGTCCCGTACGAACCGGTCGAAGCCCTCCGGGAACGCCTGCGGGTCCGGATACCAGTCGCCCAGTCCCCCGGTGTCGTCGGCGCGGCCGGTGAACCAGCCGTCGTCCACGACGAACAGCTCGGCTCCGATGTCCGCGGCCGCCTTCGCCAGCTCCAGCTGTCCGGCCGCGTCGACGTCGAAGCCGGTGGCCTCCCAGGAGTTGTAGAGCACCTTGCGGGGGCGGTGCAGCCGGTCGCCGGTGAGGTGGCGCTCGTAGCGGTGCCAGACCCGGGACAGGCCGTCGAGGCCCTCCGGGCTGAACGCGCAGGCGAGACGGGGGGTCCTGAGGGTCTCCCCCGGGGCCATGAGGACGGCGCCCTCGTGCGGGACCCGTCCGGCGCGGACCCGCACGGCGCCGCCGGGTTCGGCCTCCGCCGTGATGTGCCAGTTCCCGGACCATTCGAGAGCGACGCCGTACGCCGCGTCCTCGCTCTGCACGGCCAGCCAGGGCGCGTACGCGTGTCCGGGCGCGCCCTGGAGGCTGCCGATGGTGAACGTGCCCCGGGTGAGGTCGAGTCGGGTGAGCTGGAACTCCTGCGACCACTGCCCGCAGAGGTACGTCAGCCGGGCCGCGCCGGCCACCGGGATGTTCACGGCGGCCGAGTCGAGCCGTTCCAGGCGGAGTTCCCCGGCGGCGGTGAACTCGGCCCAGCGCAGGATCACATCGGTGCCCGGCACGGTCTCGTAGCACAGGACCGTGCGCAGCCCGGTCGTCTCGTCGGTGAAGGCGAGCCGCAGCGCGCCCTCTGTCTCCTCCGCGCCGTCGAACTCCCACCACACGCCCCGCTCCGCCCCGGCGATCAGCTCGGAGCCGGTGAACGGCCGCAGTCCGTACGGCAGATACTCGGCCGGGGCCGCGTCGGCGGGGGTGATGAAGTGGGTGCGGTGGGACCAGTCGAGGGCGGACGGCCCGTCCTCGACGCCGAGTGGACCCCAGGCTTCGAGCTCGGCCCACGGGCCGTCCGGGGAGAGCCGGACGGTGTAGGAGGTGTGCTCCGTGCGCAAGGTCCAGCGGGTGTGCGTCACTTGACCGCCCCCAGGTTGAGTCCGGCCACGAAGTGCCGCTGGAAGCGCAGGAACACGGCGACCGTGGGTGCGGCGGCGATGACCGATCCGGCGGCGATCACGTTCCACATCGACACGTACTGGCCCTGGAGTCCGATGAGGGCGGCGGTGATCGGCATCTTCGTGTCGCTGCGCAGGACGGTGATCGCCCAGAGCAGGTCGTTGAAGATCCAGGTGAAGGACAGGGCGCTGAGGGCGGCCAGGGCGGGCCGGGTCAGCGGGAGGATGATCCGCCAGAAGATCTGCCACGGCCCGGCGCCGTCGACGACCGCCGCCTGCTGGATCTCGACCGGGATCGACCGCATGAACCCGTGCAGGACGAAGACGTAGAAGCCGACGCCGAAGCCGATCTGCACGCCGATGAGCGCGGGCAGGGTGTCGTAGACGCCCATCAGCTCGCTCAGCTTGGACACCGGGATGAGCAGGATCTGCGGTGGGAGCAGGTTGCCGCCAAGCATCAGGAGCAACAGGGATCGCCGGAAGGGGAGTTCGTAGCGGCTGAGGGCGAACGCGGCCATCGCGGCGAGGGCGAGGGTCACCAGGACACTGGGGACCGTCACCAGCAGGCTGTTGATCAGCGCGCGCTGCTGGCCGCCGTCGGTCCAGGCCTGCCCGAAGTTGCCGAGGGTGAAGGAGTGCGGCCGGCTGCCCAGTCCGTGCGCGGCGATGTCGTCGAAGGTACGCAGGCTGGTGACCAGGACCAGGGCGATGGGCAGCAGCCACAGCACGGCCAGCGCACCGGCGCCCAGATGGAATCCGGCGGTGGTGGCCCGCCTGCGGCGCAGTGCCGTCGCGTCGGCGGACATCAGTCGGCCTCCCGGAACGCGCGGACGAGATAGGAGGCGATGACCCCGAAGGCGAGGACGAAGATGACGACGGCCAGGGCGGAGCCGTAGCCGAGTCGCAGCGACTGGAAGGCGGTCGAGTACATGTAGGTGCTCAGCAGTTCGGACGAGTGGTAGGGGCCGCCGCGGGTGAGCGACCAGACGACGTCGAAGGAGCGCAACGAGTCGATGACGATGACGGACAGCACGACCGCATTGACACTGCGCAGTTGGGGCAGGGTCACGTGCCGGAAGCGCTGCAGGGCGCTCGCGCCGTCGACCTTGGCGGCCTCGTAGAGCGCCGGGTCGATGCCCTTGAGGCCGGCGAGATACAGCACCATGACGTAGCCGATCTGCCGCCACAGCGCGGGCACGATCACCGCGTACAGGGCGGTGTCCTGGTCGGCGAGCCAGGCGTGCTGGAGGCTGCCGAGGCCCACGCCCTGCAACAGCCGGTTCAGGACGCCGTCGGGCTGGTAGATCGCCTGCCAGACCAGGGCGGTGGCGACCAGGGAGAAGACCACCGGCAGGAACAGCGCGGCCCGGTAGAAGCCGACCCCGCGCCGCTCCTGCTGGAGCAGCAGCGCGGCGGCCAGGCCCAGTACGGCGGACAGGCCGCCGAACAGGACCAGCCACAGCACGGTGTGGCCGGCCGCGCTGCGGAAGACGTCGTCGTGGGCCATCTCCCGGAAGTTGTCCAGGCCGACGAACTGCGGCGCGGAGACGCCGTCCCACTTGGTGAGGGCGAGGTAGAAACCCTGCAGGGCCGGCCAGAACACCCACACGGCCTCGGCCAGGAGCGGGACCAGGACGAAGGCGAGGACCAGGGGCGGGGTGCGCCGGGGCCCCCCGCCCCCCCCCCCCCCCCGCGCCGGGGGGGCCGGGGCCGCCGCCGCGGCGGCCGCGGGGGAGACGGCG
>NZ_JBSHAF010000001.1:324377-342787 GCF_053611365.1 Streptomyces sp. NPDC054813
GCCACCCTCTCTCCCGCCGACCACCCCCCCCGCCCTCCCCCGGGCGCGGGCGCGCCGGCCCCCCCCCCCCCCCCCCCGGTCGGGGGGGGGGGGGGGGGGGCGGGCCACGTCCGGTCAGGAGCGGTCAGGACGGCCATCTCAGGCGTTCCAGATCTTCTCGGCGTCCCGCTGCCAGTCGGTCAGGATGCTCCCGATCGACTTGGGCTTGGCGAAGAACTTGGTGAGCGCGGTGTCCGCGGTGGGCTGCAGGGCGTCACTGGAGTCCCGGTTGAAGAACTGGGTGATCTCGGCGGCCGCGTCGACGTGCGCACGGCCCTTCTTCACGAGCGCGGTGCCGGCGTCCTTGGCGTCCGGGTTGCAGGGCAGGACGGTGCCGGAGGAGCCCTTGATGTAGATCTCCTGGGCCTCGGCCGTCGCCAGGTAGCTCATCAGGTCGCGGACCTGGTCGCCGCGGCCGGTCCGGGCGCTGGCGAAGTAGCCGTCGACAGGCGCCTCTTCGGCGAGCGGGACCTTGGAGTCGATGACGGGGAAGCGGAAGAAGTCGATGTCGTCCAGGGCGCTCTTGGGCGCCGAGTCGGCGAAGAAGGTGCCGATGAGCATCATGCCGGTTTTGCCGTTGAGCAGGGCGGTCGTCGCGTCCTGGAAGGCGAGGGCGGTGCCGTTCGGGTCGAAGTACGGCAGCACCTCCTGCCAGCGGTCGAAGACCTTGCGCACCTCGGGGTCGTCGAACCGGTGCTTGCCCGCGAGGAGTTCACGGTGGTACTGGGCGCCGTTGATCCGGATGTCCAGGTAGTCGAACCAGGCCGAGGCCACCCAGGGGGTGTTGCCGCCCGCGCCGAGTCCGATCGGGGCGATGCCCTTGCTCTTGAGCTTGTCGCACAGGTCGAGGAAGCCGTCCCAGCTGGTGGGCTCGCTCACGCCCCACTTGGCGAACTGGGACTTCCGGTAGAACATGCCCCACCAGTAGTAGGTGTTGGGCACGAAGACCTTCTTGCCGGAACTCGCGGTGCAGAGCGTGTTCAGCGCCTTGGAGTAGCGCTTGAGGTCGGGCGAGGAGGCCCACACCTCGTCGAGGTCGAGCAGCAGGTTCTTCTTCGCGTAGGCGTCCGCCACCGAGCCGGGGTACCAGGTGTACACGTCCGGCGGGTTGGCCGAGGTGAGGTAGGTCGGCAGCTGGGTGCGGAAGGTCTCGGCGGCGACGGTGTTGAGACTCGCCTTGCCGGATCCCTTCTTCGCGTACGCCGCGACCAGGTCCTCCATCGCGGCCTTGGCCTGCGGGGCGGACAGGTTGGACTGGAGGGTCACCGCGCCCTTCGAGGAGCCCTTGGCGGAGGAGGTGTCGGTGACACAGCCGCTGAGCAGGGCCGCTGTCCCGGCGGCCCCGAGTCCGGCGAGGAACCGGCGTCGGCTGGGCTGATGGTTGGCCATGGTTGTTTCCTCAGTCACTTGAGTCGGGTGCGGTACACGTGGCCGTCGACGCCGCGGAACACCGCGTCGACGGCTCCGTCCGGGCCGGCGGCCGCGCCGAGCGCGCCGTCGAAGGCCGCGCTCGGGAACTCCTGCCGTTTGCTCCAGCCCTGCCAGGCGCCGTCGCTGTACCGCTGCTGCCAGAGGGTGTAGTCGGCGGCCCGCACGTACAGCAGCACCGCGTCCCCGGCGGCGACCAGGGTCGGGCTGCCGCTGACGGTCCCGCCGAGGGCGGCCCAGTCCGACCACTGCCCCGAGGTGTCCCGAGTCCGCGTCCACACGTCGTCGGCGGCGGTGCGTACGGCGACGTGGACGCTCCCCTGCGCGTCGACGACGGCGGACGGGCGGCCGTACACCTGCCGGTCGCCGGGCGCGCCGAGCGAGGACCAGCCGGACGCCGGCCCGCGCTGGACGACCGCGCCGTCGGTGCCGCGCGCGAACAGCGTCCAGTGCCCGGGGTCGGTGAAGGCGACGGAGGGGGCGTCGGTCAACTGCCCGCCCAGGGACTGCCAGTGCCCCCAGTGGCCGTCGGCATAGACCCTCCGGTAGGCCCGGGAGTCGGCGCCGCGTACGAAGACGTCGATCCGGCCGCCGGCGGAGGCGTACACGGCGGGCTGGCCGAGGATCTGGCCCCGGACCGGACCGCCGAGGTCCCGCGCCGCGCCGTCCGCCTTCTCGACCAGCGAGCCGTGCGGCCCGCGGAAGAACGTGGCGCCGCCGCTCGCCACGGCCGGGCTCGCCGTGGCCGTCACGCCCAGGTCGGTCCCCGGCAGGGCGTCCGCGCCGCTGAGCTTCAGGAACGCGGTGCCGTGCGCGGGGACCTCGACGGTGTACGACCCGGTGTGCGTGCCCCGGTCGGCACGCGCCCGCAGGTCACGGACGCGCACCGGGCCGCCGAGGCCGGTGTCCGAGAACTGCACGGTGCGCTGGGCGGGCTGGTCGGACCGGTTGAGCAGGACGACCGCGCGCTGCCCGCGGCCCCGCAGCACCTTGCTGTAGACGTCACCGACCGAGTCGGTGGCGACCCGCACGCCCTGGACGGCGAGGGGGTCCTGGTCCACCGCGATGATCTCCGGGTTGCGCAGGGTCGCGAGCATCGAGTCGGACAGCGTCCGCGGGTCGGAGCCCAGCATCAGCGGCGAGCCCATCTCGGCCCACATCACGAACTGGCTGGTGGACTCCTCCTGCGTCAGTTCGTACGACCCGTCGGTCATCTTCCGCATGGGGATGAGGTAGTCCGGGTCGTTGTAGTGGCCGGGGCCCTGCGCCTCGGGGTGCCAGGCGTTGGCGTCCATGTTGCGCAGGATGTTGGGCCACTCGCCGGGGCTCGGGGTACCCCAGGCTATGTCGGTGCCGGTGCGCCAGGAGTCGGCGATCGCCGGGGCGTAGACGTAGGTGTTGTGGGCGTCCTGCTCGGGGGTGTGCGGCAGGCCCCAGTCGTCGGTGAGCGGGTTGCAGAGGTTCAGCAGCATCTTGCGGCCGGACTTGGCGACCGCGTCGCTGAACTCCTTGTAGGCGGGCCCCGGATCGAGCTTCGCGCCGATCCCGCAGAGGAAGTCGACCTTGATCGCGTCGATCTTCCAGCTCGCGAACTGCCGTGCGTCCTGGTCGTAGTAGCCACGGCTGCCGAGGCCGCAGCTCTTGCCGCCGTCGTAGGTGCCGCCGTCGGTGTAGATGCCGGCCCGCAGTCCGCGCTTGTGCAGGTAGGAGACGAGGGCCGGGATGCCGGACGGGAAGCGGTCCGGATTGGCGACCAGCCGCCCCCGTGCGTCACGGGGGTTGTCGGCCTGCCAGCCGCCGTCCAGCCACACGATGTCGTATCCGCTGTCGCGCAGACCGCTGCTCACCAGCCGGTCGGCGACGGAGCGCACCTCCTTCTCGGTGGGCGCGCCCAGGCCGTAGTAGGTGTTCCATCCCATGTAGGGAGTCGGCGCGAGGCCGCTGTCGTAGGAGTCGGGTGCGCCCTGGTCGACGGCCGTCCCGGCGACGGCGTCGGGGGTCACGGTGGCGGCCAGGACCGCCGCGATCGCGGCCGCGAGTGCGGGCCGGGTGAACCGGTGGTGCGTGGGTCTGTGTACGGGCGGGTGCAAAGTCACGTACCTCTCCCGGGGAGTGGGAAGCAGGAGAACGTGACGCGGGCCGCTCCGCGGCAGAGGCCTACGACGTCACGGCGATGACTGTGGCGCGTGGCCGAAACACTGTCAAGATTAATTACTAATTTAATAGAAGCTGAACGGAAGCCAACACAGGACCTTGACAGGGTCACTGCGGCGGTGCAGTGTTCGGCAACGTTGTCAGAAGCCATGGCAACGTTGTCATCATCTGGTGTTCCCGGCTGTGCCGTTCTTCGAACTCCCCCGATCGGAGCGCTCGTCCATGTCGGATCAGTCAACCTCGCCCTCCCGTCGTGCCGTTCTGTCCACCGGCACCACTCTGCTGGCCGGCTTCGGGCTCGGTGTCGGCCCGCTCGCCACCGCCGCCACGGCGGGATCCGGACAGCCGCACCCGGATGCCTCACGGCGCGAGCTCGCCGCCTACCGGCCGGTGTCGGTGTCCTCCACCGACTACGCGCCCACGCCCGCGGAGTTCGCCGTGGACGGTCTCGACACCGTCGGCGTCCGGGGCACCGGATGGCGGGCCGCGGCAGGCGATCCGCAGTGGATCTCCGTCGACCTCCAGGCACAGTGCCGGGTGGAGTCGCTCCGGCTCGTCTTCGAAGCGACCGCGGACGACCCGCCGTTCACCGAGTCACCGAGCGGCAGCCCCCGGGACAACACCACCGGGCAGGAGATCCTGTCGAGTTGCGCGGTCGGCTTCGTCGTCGAGACCTCCACCGACCACCGGTCCTGGACCACGGTGTACCGCACCGAGTCCGGCACCGGCGGGATCACGGAGATCGCCCTGGCCGAACCCGCCACCGCGCGCTGGGTACGCATGACCGTCCACAAGCGCTCCAACAGCAACCCGCTGGGCCTCAACGGCCTCCAGGTGTACGGCAGCTGCCGCACCGCGCGCCCCGAGGTGACCGGCTGGACGGACTGGGAGACCCGGCACCGCACCCCCGAACCGCTGCGGGTCGACGCGGACGGCACGGTTGCGCTGGAGTCCGGCTGGGACCTGACGATGGACGACCGGGCGGGCGGGGACGGTGCCTCGCTGTCCAGGCCGTCGGTCGACACCAGCCGCTGGCTGCCGGCCACGGTCCCCGGCACCGTGCTGGGCTCGCTGGTGGAGCAGGGCCGGCTGCCCGACCCGGTGGCCGGCTTCGGCAACCTCCACGTTCCGGAGGCGCTGTCCCGGCACTCCTGGTGGTACCGCCGCGAGTTCCGTCTCCCCAAGGGTCTGCGCACCGGCTCGGGACGTCATGTCTGGCTGGAGTTCGACGGGATCAACCACAAGGCCGAGGTCTGGCTCAACGGCGCCCAGGTCGGCGACGTCACCTCACCCTTCGCCCGTGCCGCCTACGACGTCACCCGGCTGCTCGGCGACGGCGAGCAGGCCCTCGCCGTCCGGATCACCCCGATGCCGTTCCCCGGCAGCCCCGGGGACAAGGGCCCGGCAGGGCTGGCGTTCGTGGACGCGGGCGCGAACATGATGAACCGCAACTCGCCGACGTACCTGGCCTCTTCGGGCTGGGACTGGATGCCCGCGGTACGGGACCGGGCGGCCGGCGTCTGGAACCACGTACGGCTGCGCTCCACCGGCGCGGCGGTCCTCGGCGACCCGCGGGTGGACACCACACTGCCCGACCTGCCCGACACCGGCACGGCGGAACTGACCGTGGTGGTCCCGGTGCGCAACGCCGGCACCGGGATCACGCGGATCACCGTCGCGGCGGCCTTCGGGAAGGTGCGGGTGGAGCGGACGGTCACCGTGCCCGCCGGCGAGAGCACCGACGTCGTCTTCACCCCGGCCGAACACGCGCAACTCCGCTTGCGGAATCCGGAGTTGTGGTGGCCCAACGGCTACGGCGAACCGACCTTGCACCGGCTGACGCTGACCGCCTCCCTGGACGGCGTGGAGAGCGACCGGCGCACCGCCCGCTTCGGGATACGCCAGTTCGGCTACGCGTACGAGGTGCCGCTGACCTTCCAGACGGGCAGCGACGCGTACGCGCAGACCGTGGACTTCACCCGGCGGACGGCGCGGTACGTGCGCATCCTGTGCCGCACCCGCGCGACGGACTGGGGCTCGTCCATGTGGAGCCTCTCCGTACTGGACAGCTCCGTGCCGACGAACGACCTGGCTCTGCACAAGGAGGCCATCGCCTCCTCCGTCGACGATCCCGGGAACGCTCCGGGCAACGCCACCGACGGGGACGCGGGCACCCGTTGGGCCTCGGCCTTCGAGGACGACCAGTGGATCCAGGTCGACCTGGGGTCCCAGGTCGCCTTCGACCGCGTCGTCGTCACCTGGGAGCGGGCGTACGCCGGGACGTACACCGTCCAGGCCTCCACCGACGGCACCGACTGGACCGATGTGCGGAGTGTCGACAACACGGCGGTCCCGCTCCCGTTCCGGACCTCCGGCGCCGCGAGCCTGCAGACCGTCGAGCTGACCGCGGCGACGGCCCGGTACGTGCGGGTGTTCTGCCGTACCCGGGCGACCAGTTGGGGCTCGTCGCTATGGAGCCTGTCCGTCGTGGACAGCGGTTCGCCGGGCACCGACCTCGCCCTGCGCAAGGAGGCCACCGCGTCCTCCGAGAGCGACGGGACCCGGGCCGCCCAGGCGGTGGACGGGGATCCCGACACCCGCTGGTCCTCGGCCTACCAGGACGACCAGTGGATCCAGGTCGACCTGGGCTCGCCGGTGCGGTTCGACCGGGTGCTGCTGCTGTGGGAGTCGGCCTATGCGAAGACGTTCACGATCCAGGTCTCCGACAACGGCTCGGACTGGAGGGACGTCGAGTCCGTCGACAACTCCACCGTGCCGCTGAAGATCAGCGTCAACGGCGTCCGGGTGTTCTGCCGGGGAGGCAACTGGGGCTGGGACGAGTTGCTGCGGCGGATGCCCGCCACACGCATGGACGCGGCCGTGCGCATGCACCGCGACATGAACTTCACCATGATCCGCAACTGGGTGGGCTGCTCCGACCGCGAGGAGTTCTACGCCAGCTGCGACGAACACGGCCTGCTGGTGTGGAACGACTTCCCCAACGCCTGGGGCATGGACCCGCCGGACCACAAGCTCTTCCTCGACCTGGCCCAGGACACCGTACGGCGCTACCGCATCCACCCGAGCGTGGCCGTGTGGTGCGGTGCCAACGAGGGCAACCCGCCCGGCCCGGTGGACGACGGCATGCGGGCCGCGGTCCGGGCGGAGGCGCCGGCCGTCCTCTACCAGAACAACTCGGCGGCCGGGATCGTCTCCGGTGGCGGCCCCTACGGCTGGGTCGAGCCGGAACGCTACTACTCCGCCGCGACCTACGGCGGCGGGACCTTCGGCTTCCACACGGAGATCGGCATGCCGGTGGTGTCCACCGCGGAGACGATGCGCCACCTCGTCGGCGACGAGCCGGAGTGGCCCGTCGGCGGCGCCTGGTATTACCACGACTGGAGCACCAAGGGGAACCAGGCCCCGCAGAACTACCGGGCCGCCATCGAGTCGCGGCTGGGCGCGGCGACGGACCTGGACGACTTCTGCGGCAAGGCGCAGTTCGTCAACTACGAGAACTTCCGCGCCATGTTCGAGGCCTGGAACGACCGGCTCTGGGACGACGCGAGCGGACTGATGCTGTGGATGTCGCATCCCGCCTGGTACAGCACGGTCTGGCAGACGTACGACTACGACTTCGACGTCAACGGGGCCTACTACGGCGCCCGCAAGGCCGCCGAGCCCGTCCATGTGCAGGCCGGTCCCGTCGACGGCCGGGTGATCGCCGTCAACCACACGGCGCGGCCGATCAGCGGCGCGACGGTCGTGGCGCGACGGTACGACCTGTCCGGCCACCAGATCGCCCCCGAGCAGCGCGCGACCGTCGACATCGCGCCGTCCGCCGCCACGACCGCGCTCACCGCGGGCGACGACGGGCTGCCGGACCTCCACCTGCTGCGTCTGCGTCTCACCGACGCGCGGAACACGCTTCTCTCGGAGAACACCTACTGGCGCTATCGCGTTCCCGAGGCCATGCAGGCCATGAACCGGCTGCCACGGACACGGGTCTCGGTCGAGGTCACCGGCACGGACCGGGAGGCGAGGAAACAACGGCACACGGTCACCGCCCGGGTGACCAACCGCGGTTCGTCCGTCGCGGCCATGCTCCGCGTCTCGCTCCGCGACGCCCGCTCCGGGCACCGGGTCCTGCCCGCGCTCTACAGCGACAACTACCTGTGGCTGCTGCCCGGCGAAGCACGGACGGTCACCGCCTCCTGGCCGGCCGACGTGGCGGTCTCACGGCCGAGCGTGCGCGTCGAGGGTCACAACGTGCCCCGGTCCACAGCACCGTAGCCTCCGGAGGTCGGCCTTCCGCCTGCCTGCTCAGCCGGTGTGGGCCACGACGGCGTCGATGATCTCGGGCCAGAGTTGGCGCGGGCGGTCGTGGCCCATGTCGGGGATGAGGAGGAGTTCGGCGCCCGGCACCAGGTCCGCGGTGCGCTGCCCGCCGCTGACGTCGATCAGCGTGTCGTCCAGGCCATGGATCACCAGCGTGGGTACCCGGAGCTTCCGGAGTGCCTCCGCGCGTGAACCGCCGAGGATGATCGCGCCGGGCTGACGTCCCACCCCGGCGGGGTAGTAGGCCCGGTCGTAACTGTCGGCGGCCATCTCCCGGAGGACCGCGGGGTCGCCGTAGCGCCTGGACGCCCACACCAGTTCCCGTTCCGCCGCGGCGATGTACCCCTCGCGGTCCCGGGGCTTCGGGCCGAGCAGCACGGCCTGGGCCTCGGGGGTCGCCCGGCCGTATTCGCTCTCGCCGGTCGAGGACATCATCGAGGTCAGCGTCAGCACCCGCTCGGGCCGGGAGACGGCCACGATGCAGGATGTGTGCAGAAGGCTCCCTCGTGCAGCGTCGCGCACACCGTGTGGTCCCCAACTGGTCCCCACTCGCGGTTCACAGCTCTGCCGCCAGACGACGACATCTTCGCTGGGGCACACGCGCCGGCTACGACTCCGCCAGCCGCCTGCCCTTCGGGACGGGAACGCCCCACATGGTCGCCTACCGCGTCATGTCAGAAAAGCCCTGGTGTCGAAGACGACCACCTCTCGACGAGTGATCCGCAGTGCAGCGTTCGCCCGGCGATCAATTGATTCAGCGGCGGCATGACAGCAACATGCAATGAGGTCGTACGCGCCCCAGGTGTCAAATGGAGATGCGTGCGACACCGATCAATCCGTGGCTGCCGTAGCCCGGTCTGTGTCCGGTCCCTCAAGCCTGGGGCCACCCGACCCCGAACACGGGGGTGGCTTGGGCCGGTCGACCCAGTGCGTGGTGTGTTACCAGAACCGTCGAATTCGCTGACCGCCACAACGGAAGAGCGTGCCTGCCGGGCTGGGCCAACTCGCCGGATCCGCTCTGGATGAGGACGGCAATCAGCCCCTGGCTCAGTGGTTCTCTTCCCCTGCTTACTTGTCGGCCTGTTGCTTCTCGGCGGTGACTCGGCTGGTACGGCCTGTGAAGCCGCCCTGGCGGACGGCGCCTCCGCCCGAGATCGGCGAGCCCCGACGGCCGGCTTTGCTGGGCGCCGCTGCGCGCGGCCTCGGGGCCAGTGCCGCGCGCAACGCCGGGGTGAGGCTGTGACGGATCTCGGACGGGGTGAGGGCGGCGGGGGTGGGAAGGGGGTTGAGGTAGCGGGTGTAGATGAGGCCGCCGAGGATCGTCACCACGGCCGTGGCGCGGGCGGTCGCGTCCCGGCCGCCGAGAAATTCAACAAGCCGGGCCAGCAGCTCGCGTTCCAGGTATTCGCGGATCGCCTCGGCGGCCTCGTCGCCCTGGGTGGTGAGCTGCTGGAAGTCGGTGTCCTCCCACAGGTCGGTCACCGCGTCGATCAGGCGGTCGGGGAGGGTGGCCGGGTCGCCGCCGAGGACGTCGTCCACCGCCAGCGCATTGGCGCACTGGAACTGCATCACGTCCGCGAACAGGCCCTTTTTCGAGCCGAAGTGGTACGCGATCAGCGCCGGGTCGACCCCGGCGGCCCCGGCCACCGCGCGCAGGGTGGTGCTCCGGTAGCCGTGCTCCAGGAACAGCGAACGGGCCGCCGAGACGATCGACTCGCGGGTCGGCGGGTTGCCGCGGGGGCGGCCTCGGGTGCGGGCGGGGGCAAGGGCGGCGTTATTCATCAGCGTTGAGCCTGCGTTGGGTGAGTAGCACAGTCAAGGGCGTTCCGGGAACCACACGAAGGGATGACCCGACACCATGCGTATCGCAGTCTTCGGCGCCAACGGACCGACCGGCCGCCGCCTCACCGACCAGGCCCTGGCCGCCGGCCACGAGGTCGTCGCCGTGACCCGCAGACCCGGCTCCCTGCCCGCGCGGCCCGGCCTTGCCGTGGCCGTCGCCGACGCCACCGACCCGGCGGCTGTCGACGCCGCGATCGGCGGGACGGAAGCCGTCCTCTCCGCGCTGGGCGCGCGCTTCAGCAAGGAGACCATCACCACGTACTCGGCGAGCGCCACCGTCATCACCGAGGCCATGGCCCGCCACGGCATCAAGCGGCTGCTCGCCGTCAGCTCCAGCATCGCCGACCCGAACTGGCGCCCTACCGGCGCGCACTTCTTCAACCATGTGCTCGACCCGCTGGTGAACCGACGTCTCGGCCGCACCCTGCACGAGGACATGCGCCGTATGGAGGCCGTGATCCGTCAGACGGGCCTCGACTGGACCTTCGTCCGGCCCTCGGGCCTGTTCGAGCACCCCGTCGTCACGGACTACCACACTGCCGAGACCAGCGCCGACGGCGTCTTCACCGCCCGTGCCGACCTCGCCGCGAGCATGCTGCGCGAATTGACGGAGCGGCGGTATGTCCGTACGGCCATGGGCGTCATCACCACGGCCGTGAAGCCGAACATCGCCAAGCTGATCTGGAACGAGGGCGTGAAGAAGAAGTGAGCCGCCCGGCCTTCCCACTCCCGGCCGTCGCACGAGCGTTCCTCACTCTCCCGCACGCGGCCACCCTCACCACCCTCCGTCCCGACGGCACCCCGCACGTCACCCCCGTCCGCTTCACCTTCGACGCGGCCACCGGCCTGGTCCGGGTGACCACCCGGGCGGGGGCCCGCAAGGCCCGGAACGTGGAGGCGGGTGGCCCGGCGGCCCGTGTCGCGCTCTGTCAGGCGGACGGCTTCCGCTGGATCACACTCGAAGGCCGGGCCGCCGTCACCGATGCCCCCGCGCGCCTGGCCGAGGCGGTCCGCCGCTACACCGTCCGCTACCGCGCGGACCCGCCCGCCCCGCTGGACCTGGTCGTCGTCGAGATCGCCGTCGACCGCGTCCTGAGCCTCAACCTCTGAATCCCCCGCACCGAAAGCGAAGTGACACCGCCGTGCCCACCCTCCCCGTCCTCGATTCAACCCTCCACTACCGCGAGTCCGGCGACCCCGACGGGCTGCCCTTCGTCTTCCTCCACGGCAACCCCACCTCCTCCCACCTGTGGCGGAACGTCCTGCCGCGGGTGGCCGCGCCCGGCCGCCGCCTTCTGGCCCCCGACCTCATCGGCATGGGCGACTCCGGCAAGCCCGACCTCGCCTACTCCTTCGACGACCACGCCCGCTACCTCGACGCGTGGTTCGACGCCCTCGGCCTTACCGAGGCCGTCCTCGTCGGCCATGACTGGGGCGGCGCGCTCGCTTTCGACCGCGGTGCCCGCCTCCCGGGCACCGTCCGCGGCCTCGCCTTCACCGAGAGCATCATCAAGCCGCTGGTCGGCGACGAATTCCCGGCAGCCGGGCGGAAGTTGTTCACTCTCCTACGGACCCCCGGGGTGGGCGAGGAGATGATCCTGGAGAAGTCGCTGTTCATCGAGGGGCTCCCGGACACACTCGCCACCCCGCTCGACCCTGCCGACCTGGAGGTCTACCGCCGCCCCTTCCCGACCCCGCACAGCCGCCGCCCGATACTGGCATGGACGCGCATGATGCCGCTGGACGCCGAGCCCGCCGACGTCGTGGCCCGCATCGAGCAGTACGACGCCTGGCTGGCCGCCAGCCCCGAAGTCCCCAAATTGCTCGCCGCGTTCGAGCCGGGACCGGGAGCGATGACCGACCAGGGGACCGTGGCCTGGTGCGAGGAGAACATCGCGGGCCTGGAGGTCTCCCGCCACGGCCTGGCCGGCCACCACTCCCCGGAGGACCGCCCCGAGGAGCTGGCCGCGGCGATCAACGACTGGGCCGACCGCCACGGGCTGGCACACCCGTAGGCGTCCTCGATCACGGCGGTGACGACCACGCCGCCCGCGACCTCCTGCCCGACCCCGGCCGCTCCGTCACCTCGATCGCGAAGCTGCTCGGCGTCTCCCCCGGCACCCTCTACCACCACATCCCATCCCGGACCTGCGGGAACTCCGCGCCGGCGTCGTCCCCCACCGGTTCGAAGCCCCCACGACGTGCACGCGGGGGCCGCCGACTGTTCCGGTCAGACCAGTGTCAGTCGTATGCGCTCCGGCCCGGTGCGACCAGACCCGTCTCGCGGGCGAGCACCACGGCCTGCACCCGGTCGCGCAGGGAGAGTTTGCCGAGGATGTGGGAGACATGGGTCTTGACGGTGGCCTCGGACAGGTGCAGGTACGCGGCCGGCTCGGCGTTGCCGAGGCCGCGGGCGATCAGCCGCAGCACCTCGGACTCGCGGGCCGTCAGCGTGGCCAGGCCGCGGTGCCGCGCGGCCTTGTCCTGGGCTGCCGCCGACGTGGCCTCTGCCCGCCGGCACATCTCGGCCTACGTCACCTGCCAACTCGCCGCCGGCCGCGGCCGCACCACTCTCTACCGCTGCCCGGCCACCCTCTCCAGCGCCCTCGGCGACGCCGTCCGCCAACACCGCCTCCCCCACAACCCGGCCGGTCCCCCGGTCCTGCGCCGGCCCCCGTCGCCGGAACGGCGGATCTGGACGGCGGAGGAGGCTGCCCGCTTCCTCGAATACTGCCACCGGGCCGGCCCCGAGATGGCCGACCTGTTCGAGTTCCTCATCGGTACCGCCTTGCGCAAAGGGGAAGCCCTCGGTCTGCACTGGGACGACGTCCACCTGGCGGAAGGCGTCCTCTACGTGCGCTGAACCCTCTCCGCGATCGACAACAACCGCCTCGTCATCACCACACCGAAGACCCGGTCGAGCCGCGGCTGGGTGGCCATCTCACCCCGCGTCGCCACCGCCCTCCGGCACCCCGCAGGAACAACGCCCCGCACGTGCAGGGATCCTGACGACCCGTTCACCGGTCTCGTCTTCTGCCGACCCGACGGCCGACCGCTCGGCCCGCACCAGGTCCTCGACCGTCTCCATCAACTGTCCGAAGGGGCCGGAGTCCCGCGGATCACGGTCCACGACCTGCGCCACCTGGCCGCCACCATCACCATCACCGCCGGCGTGCCGCTCACCGTCGTCTCCAAGACGCTGCGGCACTCCACCCTGTCGACCACCGCGAACATCTACAGCCAGCTCACCCGGCAGGCAGCCCGCGAGGCCGTCGACACCATCGACCAGACCCTCACCGGAACCGAGAAGGCCAGCCGCCGCACGGACCATGCGTCGTGGCTGCGACCACCACGCGACCACATCCACCGGCTCCGCGAGATTGTGCGCCGACTCCGCTCCCCCGCTGTCCCCGGCTTCAGCACCGCAGCCGACCAGCCACAGATGGACGTGCGACCACACTGCGACCACCATGGCTCCGAACGCGCGAAAGGCCGCCCTCTCGTTAGTGAGAGAACGGCCCCCGACCTGCTAAAAGCATGGTCGGGACGACAGGATTTGAACCTGCGACCCCTTGACCCCCAGGAGTAAGCGTCGGGGGTATTTTCTGGATTTAGCGGACTTAACCAGGACGCAGGATGTGCGCAGAAGGCTCCCTCGTGCACCATCGCGCACGCCGTGTGGTCCCCAACTGGTCCCCACGAGGGGGTGCCGTTTTGCCATCAGGAGCCGCGTTCGTGAGGGGTCTACCGGAACGGCCCGCCTCCCCCTGCACTTATGCCCGGTCCCCACCGCCCCGACCGGCCGCCCGTGCCTGGCTCCCTCGCCCAAAATCGCGGGGTAGACCAAGGCGATCGTGTCGGTCATCGCCACACATGTGAGGCGAGGCCGTCCCACGCCGCACAGGCCGGGTCGGACCACGGGCGGATGAACAAGCAGTATGTCGACAGCGGTTGTGCGCGCCGTCGCGTCAGCTACCCAGGAACTCCCCTACCTCCGAAACGAATCGCTCGGGTTCCGTGCGGTGGATCAGATGCCCGGCCTCGATGGTGACCATCCGCGCCCTGGGCACCCGGCGAACCAGTTCGGCGATGCCCGCCTGGGGGACGGGGCTGTCGCCGCCGCCCGCCAACG
The DNA here is from genome assembly GCF_053611365.1 of Streptomyces sp. NPDC054813. NCBI lineage: Bacteria > Bacillati > Actinomycetota > Actinomycetes > Kitasatosporales > Streptomycetaceae > Streptomyces > Streptomyces sp. NPDC054813. Next base: position 338,311 of record NZ_JBSHAF010000001.1, read on the forward strand.
CAAGGGTGTGGGCGGTAATGACACCCAGGCGTGCCAGCCATTCCGGTTCGGGGGTGTCGATCTGTCGTCGTACGGCGGGCACCAGGTCCCAGTCGAAGGACAGCTCCCCCTCCGGCCGGACCACGGCCGACGGCTTCCGGGGCAGCGGCGCGGAGACGTCCTCCAGGACGAGCCGGTCCACCCGGCGGGCGTCCGCCTGGGCCACCAGATAGGCGACGGCACCACCCATCGAGTGCCCGCCCAGATCCACCCGATCCAGGCCCAGCACGTCCAGGAATCCCAGCACGTCGTCGCGCATCAGCGTCAGCGAGTACGCACCCGGCCAGTCGCTGCGCCCGTGCCCACGGAGGTCGAGGGCATGGACCTGGCGGCCCGCGGCAAGCGCGGGGGCCACCTCATCCCAGTCCCCGGCGGTCTCACCCATGGCATGGAGCAGGACGAGCGGCGGGGCGTCCCGCGGGCCAGAGACCCGGTAGGCGAGTCGGACCCCGGAGACCACGACCGAGCGGTGATTAATCACGTGCACATCGTAATCAACGTGCCCTCGGTCACCCACCCTCGCACCCGCCGCCTCGCAGAGGACCGCACCTCCGCTCACTGATTGACATCATCGACGGGCAGCGCTGGGACGATCTGAAGTCGGTCCTCGCCAGGGACTGCGTGCTAGAGCGCCCCGGCTCGCAGTCCATCGCGGGTCTCGACCGGATCGAGCACTTCTACCGCAACGAACGTCAGGTACGGCACGGGAATCACATGGTGGACCGCGTGGTCGCCGACGAGGAGGCGGCGGCCTGCTGGGGCACGTTCCGCGGGGAGACCCCCGACGGCTCCGTGATCGAGGCCCGTTTCGCCGACACCTTCGTCCTGGCGGACGGCCTCATCCAACGCCGCACCACCTACGTCCACGCATCGACCCACTGACACCCCTTCGCCCACACCAGCAGGCGGTGGCCCCGGGAAGGGGCCGCTGCCGCTTCCTACAGCCACATCCGGAATGGGTGAACGGTGTGCTCTGGTAGAAGGTCTTAGACACGAGCGCCGACCGTGAGTGCGCACAATACCGAGCCGTATGGCGCACCTTGACTGGGTCAAGGTGCGCTTCACCCCAGTCAGGTGCACGGGGAGCGGTCCGGCGCACCGACAGGCACCGACATCGCCCTGCTGCGCACCGCGCAGGAAGCCCTGGCCAACGTCGGCAAGCACTCCGACGCCACAACGGTGCAGATTGAACTACGCCAGGAAAACGGCCTCATGGCGCTGGCCGTGACCGATGACGGCCAGGGCTTCGACCCGGCCACCGTCCGCGGTGGATACGGACTGCCCGGCATCGGCACCCGCGCCACCAGCCTCGGCGGGACCTGCGCGGTGCGATCAGCTCCTGGCCAGGGCACCACGGTACGAGTCAAGCTGCCGCTGGCCCCGGCCGAGCAGCTGGCACGTAGCCTGCAGCCTGTGCTTGATCCCCCTCCACGCCCGACCACTGAGCGAGCGGAACCGGCTCGATACCCGTTCCTCCATCAGCTGTTGCGGGGGTCCTGGACATGTGCAGGGGGAGAAAGGCGATCTTGATCTCGCGGCTCGTGTCACCGTCTGCGTGGAACACGAAGTCGTGCCGTTCTCCGTCGAGTGCCGGCCGTCGCGCTTGTAGTTCGGGTGCTCACGAACGAGATCGTCTTCGGCCCCTTCCAGATCTCGCACTCACCGATGAAGATGTGGCGGTCGTCGACGCGGATGAGGATGCCCGTCTTGCCCGTGTGGTTGAAGGCCTCGCCAGCCTCCGAGTAAAGGCGCCTAGGTAGCGGCGTGCTCAACCCCGAAGACCGGAAACGACCCATACGAAAAGGGCCCCCGCAGGCTCTCGCCTGCGAAGACCCTTCGCACCGTCGGGACGACAGGATTTGAACCTGCGACCCCTTGACCCCCAGTCAAGTGCGCTACCAAGCTGCGCCACGTCCCGGTGCGCTCACTCGCGGTGAACCGCGTGATCACGTGGACTGCACTTTACCCCACGTCCCCGGGCGGACCGAAAGAGGGCGGGAGGACGGGGGACAATCGGTCGTATGGGCCGTATGGGAAACACCGGGGCAGGGGCACGGGACCGGGACGCCGAGGGGCGGGCACGCAGTGCTCGGCCGCGGGACGGGCTGGGGCGGCCGCTGCCGCACGGCGCGCCGGGCGTCGAGCGGCAGGCCGAGGGGGTCGTACGGACCCCGGCGGAGACCGTCACCGAGGCGCAGGCGCTGCTCGACGCCGGGAAGCCCTTCCATGCGCACGAGGTGTTCGAGGACGCCTGGAAGTCGGGGCCGGAGGAGGAGCGGACGCTGTGGCGGGGGCTGGCCCAGCTGGCCGTGGGGCTCACGCACGCGGCCCGGGGGAACGTGACCGGCGGGGCACGGCTGCTGCGGCGCGGCGCGGGCGCGGTCGAGGAGTGGGCGGCCGGCAGCGGGGTCCGGCGGCCGCACGGAATGGAGCTCGACGGGCTGGCCGCGTGGGCGCGGGAGCTGGCCGGGCGGGTGGAGAGCGGTGCCGGGAGCGTCGAGGCCGGGGTCGAGGCGCCGCGGCTGCGCGGCGCCCGGTAGCACCGGGGGTGACCCGCTGTCAGTGGGATGCGGCAGACTCGGGGCGTGCGAAAGATTCATGTCATCGGTATCGGCGCGGGCGACCCCGACCAGCTCACCCTCCAGGCGGTCCGGGCGCTGCAGAGCACGGACGTGTTCTTCCTCCTCGACAAGGGCGAGGTCAAGAGCGACCTCACCCAGCTGCGCCGGGACATGCTCGACACACACATACCGGACGGCGGCTACCGGCTGGTCGAGGCGCGGGACCCGGACCGGGACCGGGGTGCGAGCGGCGGGGCGTACTCGCCGGCCGTCGGGGACTGGCGCAGCGCCCGCGCGGACATCTACGAGCGGCTGATCCGCGAGGAGCTCGGCGCCGAGCAGACCGGCGCCTTCCTGGTGTGGGGCGATCCCGCGTTGTACGACAGCACGCTGGCGATCCTTGAAGAGGTGCTGGCCCGCGGCGCGGTGGCGTTCGAGTACGACGTGGTGCCGGGGATCAGCAGTGTCTCGGCGCTGGTGGCCCGGCACCGCACAGGGCTGAACCGGGTGGCCCGACCGGTGCAGATCACCACCGGTCGCCGGCTCGCCGAGGGACTCCCGGACGGCGTGGACGACGTGGTCGTGATGCTGGATGCCCACCAGGCCTTCCGGCAGTACGCGGACCAGGACATCGACATCTACTGGGGCGCCTACATCGGCACCCCCGACGAGATCCTGGTCTCCGGTCCGATCGCCGAGGCCGGTCCGCGTATCGAACGGCTGCGGGCCGAGGCGCGGGAGCGCAAGGGATGGATCATGGACACCTATCTGCTGCGCCGCCACCCGGGCGGTCCGAAGGAGGGCTGACTCCAGGACCCGACCGACGGCCTGCCCGACCGAACCGCCCAGCTGGAACCGGCCGCCACCAAGACAGCCTGACCGCGGCGCACGATCCCGCCCGACCGGACCCCGGCCGCTGGACAGAGCTCCCGGCGGGCCAGGGGCGGGACGCGGCGCCCGAGCCCGGCCCAGGCCCTCACGTGGGGCCGAGCCCCAGTCGGTCCAGTACGGCCGCGACGTCGGGTACCGCCGTCACCCCCGCCGGCAGCGGTGGCCGCCGTACGACGACCACCGGCAAGGCCAGCTCGCGGGCCGCCGTGAGCTTGGCGGCCGTCGCCGCTCCCCCGCTGTCCTTCGTGACCAGGACGTCGATCAGGTTCTCGCGCAGCAGCGCGGTCTCGTCGGCCACCGTGAACGGCCCGCGGGCCAGCAGCACTTCGGTGTGCGGGGGCATCGGGGGCTCGGGGGGCTCCACCGAGCGCACGACGAAGTGCCGGTCGGTCAGATGGGCGAAGGCGGACAGCCCCAGCCGTCCGGTGGTCAGGAGGACCCGGGGGCCGAAGCGCGGCAGCAGGTCCGCGGCGGCGGGCAGGGACGCGACCGGGTGCCAGCGGTCCCCGGGGCCGGGGCGCCAGCCCGGGCGGCGCAGTACCAGGGCCGCGACACCGGTCCGGGCCGCGGCCAGCGCCGCGTTCGCGGTGATCGTCTCGGCGAAGGGGTGGGTGGCGTCCACGAGGGCGTCCACGCGTTGTCCGCGCAGCCAGTCGGCGAGGCCTTCCGCCCCGCCGAAGCCTCCGATGCGTACCTCGCCGGCCAGCGCGCCCGGCCGGGTGACGCGCCCCGCCAAGGAGGTCGTGACGCGGACACCGGGGTGCGCGGCGAGCGCGGCGGCCAGTTCACGGGCCTCGGTGGTGCCGCCGAGGATGAGGACGTGCGCGGACATGGGGCGAGCGTACGGGGCCCGTCGGCGGGGCCGGGACGCGGGACGGGGGGGCGGCCCGGGGGGCGGGGGCGGGCGCGGGGAGGGCAGAGACGCACCCCCCGCGGCGGGGGGGTTCGGGGGGGGGGTGGGGTTTTTAATATAAAAAACCCCCCCC
>NZ_JBSHAF010000001.1:342797-347815 GCF_053611365.1 Streptomyces sp. NPDC054813
GGGTGGTGCCGCCGGTCATGAGCCCGCCGGCGGACTTGGGGCGCGCGACCGGGCCCGGTGGGCGGGGCCGGGACGGGGGACGGCCGCCCGGCGCGGGGCCGGGCGGCCGTCCTGGGAAGCGACTCCCGTCAGCCCTGGCGGGCCTTGAAGCGGGGGTCCTTCTTGTTGATCACGTAGACCACGCCGCGTCGGCGGACCACCTGGGCGCCGGGCTTGGCCTTCAGTGAGCGCAGGGACTTGCGTACCTTCATGGTTCTGCTCTCCTCGTGTCGGTCGCGGGCCGGTTCAGCCGCGGGCGGCGGCGGTACGGCCGTAGCGGCGCTCGAAGCGCTCCACCCGGCCGGCGCTGTCCAGGACCCGGGACCTGCCGGTGTAGAAGGGGTGCGACGCGGACGAGACCTCGACGTCGATCACCGGGTACGTGTTGCCGTCCTCCCACTCGACCGTCCGGGACGAGTCGGCGGTGGAGCGGGTCAGGAACGCGACGTCCGCGGCACGGTCACGGAAGACGACGAGCCGGGAGTCGGGATGGATGCGGGGCTTCATGGGGTTTCCTTCCTGGGGCCTCGCTCCGGTGGTGGTTCCGGAGGGTTCGGGCCCGGTCGTTCTCGGCGGTTCAGCGCTCTTCGCGGAAATCCACGTGCGCGCCGGCCACCGGGTCGTACTTGCGCAGGACCAGCCGGTCGGGGTCGTTGCGGCGGTTCTTGCGGGTCACATAGGTGACTCCGGTCCCGGCCGTCGACTTCAGCCTGACGACGGGACGCGCGGTGCTGCGTGCCATGAGGTTCTCCCTTCGCCCACACCCGAGATCAGTGATCCGAGCATGTCAATCACGATGGGTGTAACAACGCCTCCCCCGGTCGCATTCCCGGGTTCCGGACCGGCTACCGCAGGAGCAGCTGGAGGCCGCCGACGATCGTCGCCGCGATGACCAGCTGCTCGAACAACCGCTGGTTGATCCGGTTCACCGCCCACTTGCCGATCAGCGCGCCGGGCACGACGAACACCACGAGCGCGGCGTCGAGCAGCAGTGAATGGCCGTCGATCAGCCCGAGGCCGGCACTGAAGGGGACCTTGGAGACGTTCACGATCAGGAAGAAGAACGCCGAGGTGCCCAGGAAACCGAGCTTGCGGAAGCCCGCCGACAGCAGGTACATCGACATCACCGGGCCGCCCGCGTTGGCGACCATCGTGGTGAAGCCGCCCAGGACGCCGTACGAACGGGCCTTCAGCCGGCCGGCCCGGGTGGTGACCGCGTCCGGGTCGTCGGGGCGGTCGGCCTTGCGGCGCCGCCACAGGGTGACACCGGCCATCAGCAGCAGGATCGCGCCGATCGAGGTCCGTACGACCTGGTCGTCGGCCCACACCAGGAACAGCGTGCCGATCACCACGCCGGCCGCGACCGCGGGGAACAGCCGCCACAGCGTGGGCCAGTGGGCGTGCCTGCGGTAGGTGGCGACGGCCAGTACGTCGCCCGCGATCAGGATCGGGAGCAGGACGCCGGTGGAGGCGCGGGCCGGGAGGATCGCGGCGAAGACGGCGAGGCTGACGGTGTTGGCCCCGCTGACGGCGGTCTTGGAGAAGCCGACGAGCAGCGCGGCGAGGGCCAGGGCGGCGAACTCCCAGCCGGATATGTGCCAGAGGGTCATGGTGTTCATGCGGGGACCGATGTTATGTCCGGACAAGCCGATCCGGTAGGTGCCGTCTCACCGGTCGACCCGCGGACCCGCGGCCCTCTGACCGGTGCGGACCGCCACGGCACAGATGCCCCTCCCGTTTGCGCCTGCCCGGCACGGGCACCCGACCCGCGACCACAGCACGACGAAGGGAATCGCACGCAATGACCGTGGTGAAGAGCACGCTGGCCGAAGGAGCGCTCCGGGTCACCGGGACCGCCCTCCAGGAGACCCTGGTGGATCTGCTCGGGCTGTCGCTGATCGGGAAGCAGGCGCACTGGAACATCGTGGGGCCCCGGTTCCGTTCGATCCATCTGCAGCTCGACGAGGTGGTCGCCACCGCGCGCACCTACTCGGACACTGTCGCGGAGCGCGCCGCCGCGCTGGGCGTGGCGCCGGACGGCCGCCCCGAGACGATCGCCGCGGCCTTCTCGCTGCCCGGCACGAAGGACGGCTGGCTCCGGGACGACGAGGTCGTCGACCTGATGGTGCGGACGCTGGAGGCGGCGATCGGACGGCTGCGCGAGCGGATCGCCGCGACCGACGAGGCCGACCCGGTCACCCAGGACCTGCTGATCTCCGTCACCGCCGACCTGGAGAAGCAGCGCTGGATGTTCGCGGCCGAGAACAACTGAGATCCGGCAGGGCTCACCTGGGCCCCTCCGGTACGTCCGTTTCGAGCGCCGCCGTCCGCAGGGCCGCCGCCACGCGGGTGACCGCCTCCGTCGGCGGGTGGGGCAGCCGGGCCAGCAGCTGGCGCCGCTGTTCCTGAGGTCCGCCGCGCACCGGCAGGATCCGTACGCCCGGCGGCGCGGCGGCGGCGAGGGCGGCCGGTACGGTGGTCAACCCGCAGCCGGCCGCGACGAGATGGAGTTTGGCCAGCCAGTCACGGGCGGTGTGGACGATCTCGGGCCGCTCGTCCAGCCCGGGCCACACCCCCATCAGCCGGTCCTCGCCGGCCGCGGGGCCGGCGATCCAGCGCTGTCCGCGCAGGTCGGCCACATCGACGAAGTCGCCGCGGGCCAGCGGATGGGCGGTCGGCAGCGCGAGGCACAGGGCGCGCTCGGTGAGGGTCTGCAGCGCCAGCGGCGGTGACTCCGCGTCCGGCGCCCGGAACGGCGGCGCCGACGCGATCAGCGCGAGGTCCAGGCTCCCGGCGCGCAGGGCGCGGACGAGCGCCGGGGTGGTGCCCTCGCGCCCGGTGACCAGCAGTCCGGGGTCGGTCCGGCGGAGCGTGGTCAGGGCCCGGGGCACCAGTACGGCACCCGCGGTGGGATACCAGCCCAGCCGGACCGTCCCGGCCCCTTCGGGCAGGCCGGACAGCTCCCGCGCGGTCGCCTCGATCTCGTCGAGGACGACGGTCGCGCGCCGCATGACGACCCGTCCGGCCGGGGTGAGCCGCGCTCCGTCGCGTCGTCGCTCCAGCAGTTCCGCGCCCGCCGCCCGCTCGATCGCGGCGATCTGCCGGGAGACCGCGGACTGGGTGTAGCCGAGCGTGGCGGCGGCCGCGGTGAAGGTGCCCTGTTCTGCGACCGCGCGGAAGACCCGCAGCGCGGTCAGCGACACATCGTTGAAGTCCATGACGTTTACGCATACCAGCCGTGCCGAACTTTCGTTGGACTCATGGAGCCGGCGTTCCTAGCGTGGTGGGCATGAAGACTTCCCGCATCGCCCTGGTGACCGGCGCCAACCAAGGCCTCGGCCGCGCCCTCGTCGAAGGCCTCGCCACCGGGCTGGCCCCGGACGACCTGGTCCTGCTCACCGGCCGCGACCGGCGGCGCGTGACGGAGGCGGCCGTCGAGGTCGCCCGGCTGCCCGGTACCCGCGCCCGGGTCGAGGGCCGTGTCCTGGACGTCACCGACACCGACGCCATCGCCCGCCTCGCCGTCGAACTCCGCGCCCGCCACGGCGGGGTGGACATCGTCGTCTCCAACGCGGTCGCCCGCGTGCTGCCCGACGAGTCGCAGTCGGAGCGGGCCGACGAGTTCATCGACGTCTCCAACACCGCCACGCACGCGCTCCTGCGCTCCTTCGGTCCCGTCCTGCGCCCGGGCGGCCGGCTGCTGGTCGTCGCCAGCTCGCTCGGCACGCTCGGTCATCTCGACCCCCGGCTGCACCACCTCTTCGACGGCGCGAGCCTCGACCAGGTCGAGTACGCCGTGGAGTCCTGGCGCAGCGCCGTCCACCACCACACCGCCACCGAGGCGGGCTGGCCCGTGTGGCTGAACGTGCCCTCGAAGGTCGCCCAGGTCGCCGCCGTCCGCGCCCTCGCCGCCGAACGCCGGGAGCAGGACCTGGCCTCCGGCACCCTGATCGCCTCGGTCTGCCCCGGCATGGTCGACACCGCCACCTCCCGCCCCTGGTTCAGCGACTACAGCCAGGCCCAGTCCCCCGCCGACGCCGCCCGCGCCGTCCTCGACCTGGTCTTCGCCGACCACGTCGACCCCGCCCTGTACGGCGAGCTGGTCCGCTTCGGCAAGCCCCTGCCCTGGCACGACGGCACACCCCCGGTGGAGCAGGACCGCCTGGTCAAGCCATGAGCGTCGAACCATGAACGTCGAGCACGGCGCCGTCCAGCAGCACCCAGCAAGGAGTTCCGCCATGACCGCCGTCAGCACCCCCTTCGGCTTCTCCAGCACGGCCGCCGAGGTCGCGGCGGGCATCGACCTCACCGGCCGCCGTGCGGTGGTCACCGGCGCCTCCTCGGGCATCGGTGCGGAGACGGCCCGGGCGCTGGCCTCGACCGGTGCGGAGGTCACCGTCGACCCGGACAACGGCCGCCGGCTGTGGGACCTGTCGGAGGAACTCCTCGCCGGCTGACCCTCGCCCGGGGCGGGATCACCGTCCTGGTCCGGCGCAACGGCCGCACCTCAGCCGGCTCAGAGGCCCAGGACCCGGGCGACGGTGCGCAGCACGCCGTTGTCGTTGTTGGACGGGGCGAGGTGGCGGGCCCGGCTGATGACGTCCGGGTGGGCGTTGGCCATGGCGAAGGACCACTCGGCGGCGTCGAGCATCTCCAGGTCGTTGAGATAGTCGCCGAAGACCATGGTCTGTGCCGGGGTGATGCCCAGCTCGCGCTGGAGGCCGCGCAGGGCGGTGCCCTTGTTGGCGGTGCGGTTCATCACGTCGACCCAGTGCTCCCCGGAGACCACGACCTGGTGGGTGCCGGCGAAGCCGGCCAGCGCCGGGGCGGTGGTGCGCTCGGCCGGGCCGAAGTCGAAGAGCGCGACCTTGATCACGTCGTGGGGGCCCGCGGGGGGTGGGGGGGGGTTCACGTGGGGGCCAGGGTATGGGGGGGGCGCGGGGGGCGACTCCACGGCCGCGGGCGCCGCCCCGGCCGCG
>NZ_JBSHAF010000001.1:347825-361917 GCF_053611365.1 Streptomyces sp. NPDC054813
CACTACCCCCCCCCCCCGCGCCGTCGGGGGGCACCCCCTAACCCCCAGCCCTCAACCCGACCACTCACCACCCATTACCCCGCGCTCCCCCCCCCCGATCCGGTGCTCCACGTAGTAGCGGCGGACCTCGGCGAGAAACGCCTCGTCCGTGCGCTCCACGTACGCGGACCGCTTGCCGCAGACCACGGCGCCCACGTCGACGCCGTCCGCGACCAGCCGCCGTACGGTCCGGGCGAGGTCGGCCGCGACGGCCGGGTCCAGGACGTCCGAGCTGAGCTCGACGCCGTCGCGCACCACATAGGTGCCGTTCTCCGCGATGAAGGCCATGCCGTCGGCGACGTCGGCGAACTGGCGGGCCAAGGTGGCGTACTGGCGGCCGCTCGCCGGGCTGAACAGCACACCGCGGCGGCGCAGTTCGGCCAGCATCGGCCAGAGTCCCTCGGGAGTGCGCTTCTGGTCGTCGAGGAGGGTGCCGTCCATGTCGGTGACGACGAGGCGGATGTCGGCGGGGCCGGCCGGGAGGCCGGGCGTGGTGAGGAGGGACGCGGGCGTGACGGGCATGTCCTGCTTCCGGTGGGAGACGGCATTCGCACACCAGTGTCCCTCACCCTGCCGACGGGACCGGAAACGGCCGTGGAGATTCCTGTGACAGCGCGATCACCGAACGGCACATCGCCGGCGGCCTCGATCTGCCGGCGCCGGGCCTGGTGCCGTGCTCGCGGTGGCGCGCCGGGGCCGACTTCCCGGCGCCGGTGCCGCAGTTCGGCGCGGTCGCCGTGAAACCCTGACCGGGACGTGTGCATCCGAGCCCGTCGAGGAGGAGGACGTCGTATGCCACCCCTTGTCGACCCCGTGCCCGGCGGGCGCCCCGGTGATCTCGCCCGGGCGCATGCCCTCGCCCATGAGCTGTCCGCGCAGGGGGTGCGGGCGATCGTACTGGCCTATGTGGACACCGCCGGGATCTGCCGGGTGAAGACGGTCCCCTGGCAGCGGCTCCAGCAGGCGGTGGCGTGGGGCGTCGGCATGTCCCCGGTGTTCGACACCTTCCTGGCGAACGACGCGATCGTGCGTACCGACGTCCTCGGCTCGCCCGACGGCGATCTGCGCCTCTACCCGGACCTGGACCGTCTGGTGGTGCTGGCCGCACAGCCCGGCTGGGCCTGGGCCCCCGTCGACCGGATCACCCAGGAGGGCCACCGGCACCCGGGGTGCAGCCGCACCTTCCTGCGCCGGGCCGTCGCCGACGCCGAGGAGCGGCTCGGCCTCACCTTCAAGGCGGGCGTCGAGATCGAGTGGGCGCTCGGCCGGGCCGCCGCCCCGGCCGACGAGTTCGCCCCCGCGGCCCAGGGCTCGGCGTACGGCGCCGCCCGGCAGATCGAGCTGAGCGACTACGCGTCCGACCTGCTCGCGGCCCTGGACGCGCAGCAGGTGCCGGTCGCCCAGTTCCACCCCGAGTACGCCCCCGGCCAGTTCGAGCTCTCCACCGACGCGCTGGATCCGGTGGCCGCGGCCGATCAGAGCGTGCTGGTACGGCAGACCATCCGCGCGGTCTCGCAGCGGCACGGCCTGCGGGCCTCCTTCTCCCCGGCCGTCACCGAGCGCGGCGTCGGCAACGGCGGCCACCTCCACCTCTCCGTCTGGCGTCACGGGGTCAATCTGCACGCCGGGGGCGACGGCCGCTACGGCATGACGGGCGAGGCCGAGTCCTTCGTGGCCGGGCTGCTGACCCATCTGCCCGCGCTGACGGCGGTGATCGCGCCGAGCCCGGCCAGCTATCTGCGGCTCAAACCCTCCCAGTGGGCCGGGGCGTTCACGGCCTGGGGCCGGGAGACCCGGGAGACCGGCGTCCGGGTCATCACCGGCACGACCGGCCACCAGAGCCAGGACGCCAATCTGGAGGTCAAGCCGGCCGACCTGGCCGCCAACCCGTATCTCGCCCTCGGCTGCGTCATCGCCGCGGGACTCGACGGGTTCGTCTCGGGCGCGGCTCTCCCCGAGGAGGTCGTCGACGACCCGGCCCGGCTGATCCCGGACGAGGCGGTGGCCCGGGGCGTGCGACGGCTGCCGGCCTCGCTGGCGCAGGCCGTGGACGCGTTCCGCGAGGACAAGGTGGTGCGCACGGCCCTCGGCCCGGTCCTCGCGGACGCGGTGGTCGCCGTACGCGAAGGCGAGACGGCGGCCGTAGCCGGGCTCGACGACGCCGGGGTGGCGGCGGCCTACCGCTGGAAGTACTGATGGCGGGACCGGTCCGGGAGGCTCTCGACGCGCTCCCCCTCGTCGACCACCACTGCCACGGCGCGGTCACCGCCGACCTCGGCCCGGCGGAGTTCGAGTCGCTGCTCACCGAGGGCGCGGCCTGGCCGGGCGTGTCACCGTTCGACAGTCCGGTCGGGGTGGCCGTGCGACGGCACTGCGCGCCCCTGCTCGGCCTGGAGCGGCACGCGCCCGCCGCCGACTACCTGGCCCGCCGGGCGGAACTGGGCTGGCGGGAGGTCAACCGCCGGTTCCTCAGGGCCGCGCACGCGGAGACGTTCTGCGTGGACACCGGCTACGCCCCGCACCCGGTCACCTCGCCGGCCGACCTCGCGGACGCGTCCGGCGCCGCCGCCTACGAGGTGGTCCGGCTGGAGAGCATCGCCGAGGCGGTGGCCGGGCGGGGCATCGACGCCGGCGATTACGCGGCCGCGTTCCGGGCGGCCGCCGAGGAGGCGGTACGGCGGCCGGGGGTGGTCGCGGTCAAGTCGGTCGCCGCCTACCGCACCGGCTTCGATCTGGATCCGGCGCGGCCGACGTACTCGGAGGTGACCCGGGCGGCCGCGCTGTGGTTCGCGCGGGGCGGCGAGCTCACCGACCCGGTCCTGATGCGCCATCTGCTGTGGACCGCCGTCGCCCTCGGGCTGCCGCTCCAACTCCACGCCGGTTTCGGGGACTCGGACCTGCGGCTGCACCTGGCGGACCCGGCCCTGCTCACCGACTGGCTGCGGCTGACCGTCGGTACCGTCCCGGTGCTGCTGCTGCACTGCTGGCCGTACCAGCGCCAAGCCGCCTATCTGGCCACGGTGTTCGAGCATGTGCACCTCGACGTCGGGCTCGCCCTGCACTATGTGGGCCCGGCCCGGGCGGGCGCGGTGCTGGCGGAGGCGATGGAGATCACCCCGTTCCGCAAACTGCTGTACAGCTCGGACGCTTATGGTGTGGCGGAGTTCCACCATCTCGGTGCGCTGTCCTTCCGGCAGGGACTGGCCGGAGTGCTCCAGGAGCGGGTGGACGCCGACGAACTGAGCACCGCCGACGCAGTGAGGATCGCCGCCTGGACAGGACGCGACAACGCCCGTCGCCTCTACGGACTTCCCGTATCGGACCCCGGCCGCGACTGAGCGCGTGCCCCACCCGGAAAGTATGATCAAGCAATGTCTGACATGACCGAAACCACGCCAGGTTGGCTGTCCTCCGACGAGCTGGAGATGGCTCGCGCCCGTATGCCGATCCTGTACGTGGAGGCCGTGCCCGTACGTGTGGACGACAGCGGCGAAGTCACCAGCATCGGGCTGCTGCTCCGCATCGGCCCGGACGGAACGGTCAGCCGGACCCTCGTCTCCGGCCGTGTCCTGCACCACGAGCGGGTCCGCGACGCCCTGTTGCGCCACCTGGAGAAGGATCTCGGCCCGGTCGCGCTGCCCCGGGTGCCGGCCTCCCTGCAGCCGTTCACGGTGGCCGAGTACTTCCCGACGCTGGGCGTCACGCCGTACCACGACCCGCGTCAGCACGCGGTGTCGCTGGCCTACATCGTGCCGGTGACCGGGGACTGCCGGCCCCGTCAGGACGCCCTGGACCTGGTGTGGTTCAGCCCGCGGGAGGCGGTCTCCGAGGCCGTGCAGAGCGAGATGCCCGGCGGTCACGGCGTGCTGCTGAAGCAGGCCCTGGCGCACGTGGGGTGCGTGGGCTGAGTCTGCCGGGGTGCCGCCGACTCCGCTCAGCCGAGCTGTTCGGCGGCCCAGCGGGCCCACTCGCGCTCCATCTCGGCCCGGCGCAGGGCGTATTCGAGGGCGATCCGGCCGTTGCCGGTCGGCGGGCCGTACCCGTCCGGCGGCCCGGAGCCCAGCTCCGTGAGCCGCCGGTGGCCGGCCGTGGCCCGCTCCGCCCGCTCGGCGAGGACCGCGCGGGTCTGCTCGTCCGTGGCCAGGTCCAGGAAGAACACCTTGAGCAGCGCTTCGCTGCGGCGCGGCTGCCGTCGTGCCGGTGTGACCAGCCAGTCGCGCAGTTCCTGAAGCCCCCGCTCGGTGACCGTGTACTCCTTGCGCCGCCGCGGCCCCTGAGCCGAGACGCCGACCAGCCCGGCCGCCGCCAGTCGGTTCAGCTCTGCGTAGAGCTGGCTCTGGGTGGCCGGCCAGACATGGGCCAGCGAGGTGTCGAAGAGCTTCAGCAGGTCGTAGCCGCCGGCGGGCCGGTCGGCCAGGAGACCGAGGAGTGCGTGCCGGAGGCTCATGTCTTCACGGTAGCTCCACATTGACAGGTCAACTAATACCTCTCACCACCAACAGGTCAGTATTGGAATATCCGCAGAGTCGGACAGCAGCGCCGGCCCGGCCGGTTCCGTTCGGGATGTCCTGCTCGGCCCAGATGCACTTGGAGTCACTGAGGTAGCGGGCGCCCCAGCGCCGGGACAGGGCGGCGACCAGCCGGAGGCCACGGCCGCCCTCGTCGGTGTAGGTGGCGTGCCGGATCCGCGGGGTGCCGAGGCTGCCGTCGTAGACCTCGCAGGTCAGGATGCGGCTGCGCAGCAGCCGGAGCCGCAGGGGGCCCTTGGCGTGCCGGACGACGTTGCCGACCAGCTCGCTCACCAGGAGTTCGGTGGTCGTCGTCAACTCGTCCAGGCCCCAGTGGGTGAGCTGCCTGCAGGGTCAGCCTGACACTCGCCACCGCCTGCCCAAGAGCCGGCGCCAGCGTCCTCGCCCGCGCTTCCACAGCGGGGGACGACTCGGATGCGGCCCCCTCCGGACGGTTCGGGCACGTAACGACAGGTTAACCCGGGAGGTTGCGGCGACCACCGGGGAGCCGGGCCGGTCGCCTAGCTCTTCCGCAGGGCCGCGCGAAGGGCGTCGTCGATGCCGGGCTGCCGGAAGGTGAAGCCTGCCTTCAGCAGGCCCGCGGGCACGGCGCGGCAGCTGCCGGTGACTCCCACGGAGAACTCGCCGAGGACGGCCTTCAGCGCGAAGGAGGGAACGGCGGCGAAGGTGGGACGGTGCAGGATCCGGCCCGTCGCACGGGTGATCTCACGGTTCGTCAGCGGTTCGGGGGCCGTGAAGTTGAGCGGTCCGGCGATGTCCTCGTGGTCGATCACATGGCGGAGCGCGGCGATGTGGTCGGGCAGGGAGATGAAGGGCCAGAACTGGTCGCCGGAGCCGAGCCGGCCGCCGAGGCCGAACCGGAAGAGCGGGAACAGCTTGCCCCAGGCGCCGCCGTCGGCGGAGACCACGAGACCGGTACGCGGGTGGACGACCCGGACGCCGGCCCGCCCGGCCGGCGCGGCGGCGGCCTCCCAGCCCACGCAGACGGAGGCCAGGAAGTCGCTCCCGGCCGGGTCGGCCTCCGTGACGACGCGGTCGCCGGTGTCGCCGTAGTAGCCGGTGGCCGAGGCCGACACCAGGACCCGGGGCGGCTCGGCGGCCTCGGCGCAGGCCTCGGCGACGGTGCGCGTCCCCTGGAGACGGCTGAGCCGGATCTGCTGCTTGTACGTCTCGGTCCAGCGCCGGTCGCCGATCCCGGCTCCGGCCAGGTGCACCACGGCGTCGACGCCGTCCAGCACGGCCGGGTCCAGCCGGGTGCCGGGCTCCCAGGACGCGGATTCGCTGCCGTCGGCGGGTCGTGGCGCGGTCCGGCCGCGGGTCAGACGCAGCACGCGGTGGCCGTCGGCGAGGAGGGAGCGGGTGAGGGCGGAACCGATGAGTCCGGTGGACCCGGTGATCGCGACGCGCATGACGTTCTCCGATGAGCGAATGTTTGAGACTTCAAACTCTCGCTCGCCAGAATACTCCGGCCGCACGCCGGAAGAGCGCGGGGAACCGGCCGGGCCGATCCTGGAAGGGCTGACCACCGAGGAGGGCCCAGATGGAGTACCTGGTCACGATGACCACCCGGGTGCCGGACGGTACGACGGAGCGGGAGGTGACCGAGGTCCGGACGCGGGAGGCCGCGCACAGCCGCGAACTCGCCGCGCAGGGGCGGCTGCTGCGGCTGTGGCGGCCGCCGCTCGGACCGGGTGAATGGCGCTCGATCGGCCTGTTCGACGACGAGGACCCGGACGCGCTGGAGCGCACGCTCGCCGCGATGCCGTTGCGCGTCTGGCGGACGGACGAGCCCACCGAGCTCGGCCCGCACCCCGCCGATCCGGGCCGGGGCGAGGTCCCGGTCGCCGCGGACAGCGAGGAGTACCTGGTCACGTTCGCCGTGGAGGGACCGGCCGGAACGGGCCCCGACAGCCGGGCGGGGTCGAAGCAGGCAGGTGAAGTGGCCGCCGAGGGCCATCTGATCCGCCTGTGGACGCTGCCGGGCCGGGGCCGCGCCATCGGCCTGTGGCAGGCGCCCGGGGCCGACCGGCTGCGGGAGATCCTGCGCTCCCTCCCGGTGGCCGGCTGGCGCACCGTCGACACGGTGCCGCTGACCCGCCACCCCAGCGACCCGGCGCAGGTGACGTGAGCGGCTCCCGCCTCGGGCGCCGTCGCGGCCCCCGTCCGAAACGGGGGCCGCGACGGTCTCAGCGCTCGGGGTCGACCGGTGTCAGGACTTGCCCTTGGTGACGAGCCACTTGCCGCCGACCCAGTTGCCGACCGTCTCGTAGCCGGAGCGGAAGGAACCGAGCCAGTCGAGCTTGAGGCCGGCCTCGGCGGTGGACTTGACGGGGGTGTAGCTGCCCGCGTCGGCGGCCGAGCCGCCCGTGGTGTTCTTGGCGTAGTACGGGAAGGGGTAGACCGGACGGGACGCGGTGGTGTTGCCGCCGCTGTCGACCGACCTGGTCGTCAGGCGGTCCGGGGCGACGCCCTTGGTGACCCAGTCGGTGATCGCGGTCAGCGCGTCGAAGGTGTCCGGGCCCTGGCCGCCGCCGCAGTGCGCGACACCGGGGAGCAGGAACAGCCGCGCGAAGCTCCTGGTGGCCGCCTCGCCGCCCATGACCTTCTCGACCGCCTGGTAGTAGGCCATGGTTCCGACCGAGGGGATGTGCTGGTCGCCCAGTCCGTGCCAGAGGATCAGCTTGCCGCCGGCCTTCTTGAACGCCCTGAGGTCGGGGTCGGTGGCGTCGTACATGCCCTCGTTGGGCTGCATGACCTTCCTGTAGTAGGCGGCCGTGAACTTGATGTCCTTGTACGTCAGGGCCGGCTGCGGGCTGTCGAAGACCTGGTAGCGCAGGGTCTCGCGGACGAAGCCGATGTCACCGGAGGCGCCGGTGGCGGTGGCCGGGGTGATGACCCCGGCCCAGTTCAGCTCGGAGCCGCGCAGTTGGTAGCCGGGGTAGAGGAGCTTGCCGTGCTCGTCGGTGGGACCTGCGTAGATCCGGCGCAGGGTGGTGACCTGGTCGGCGGTCAGGCAGTAGGCGTCGGACGTCGAGGTCCGGCCGGTCTCGCACTGGATGGTGCCCGGGTCCCAGGTGCAGCTCAGCGGGTCCGCAATGATCCCGTCGGCGGGGGCGCCGCAGCCCTTGAGCACGGCCTTGTGCAGGTCCGCGAGGTCGGCGTTGGTGATGGTCGCCGGGCCGCCGCCGAGGTAGACGGACTGGGCGGTCCAGGCGTGCGAGAAGGTGTTCAGCGCGGTGAAGTTGTTGGCCGGGGCGCCGGCGATGATGCCGTCGAAGTCGGCCGGGTAGCGCTGGGCCTCGGTGAGGGCCTGGTGGCCGCCCTGGGAGCAGCCGTCGAAGTAGGAGTGGGTGGCCGCCTGCCCGTAGTACTTCTCGATGATGGCCTTGGACGCCTGGACCAGCTCGTGGTCGGACTTGTAGCCGAAGTCGGCGCGCAGCGTCGGGTCGCTGGAGAAGAGCCCGCCGCCCTGGTAGTGGCCCTCGTCGCTGGAGGCGACGGCGAAGGCGCCGGTGGTCAGCGGGACGCAGCCGGTCGAGGCGGGCGCGTTGGTCACGTTGGTGCTGCCGCAGAGGCCGCCGCAGCCGACCTGGAGGTAGTTGGCCTGCCAGCCGGTCTCGGGCAGCTTGATCTCGAAGTGGATCTGCGGGGCGATCACGCCCTTCACGTCACAGGCGGCCCAGTTGCCGAGCGTGTTGCCGCTCGCGGCCAGTTCGGTGGCCGAGGTGATCTCGAAGGGGACGCCGGGGACAGCGCTCGCCAGGTCCAGCTGGGCTGTCCCGGAGCAGGACATGGCCGGCGCGATACCGGAGGAGGTGCTGCCGGTCGTCGTGACGTTCGCCGCAGTCGAGTCGGCGGCCTGCGCGTTGCCGGTCGCGCCGTAGGCGAGCGCGAGGCTCGCACCGGTCACGAGCGCCACGGTGGCGGCGAGGGTGGCCAGGAAGGCCGCTGACTTCCCCCTGCACCATCTCAACAGCTGGGGCATGCGCGAATCTCCGTTCGATCGCCGGATCGGGAAGCGTGCGGGGCGCCACGACACCGGTGAGGCGGTGACCCCGCCCCACCTCGGCAATGGCCGTACGGCGCAGGAACGTAGCCTTCCGGCATACTCGGCGCAATAGCTGTCGACCAGATTGTTGACGATTTCGTTCAGGCTTTTGGGAGGCGTGACTACGGCACCCCACAGCCCTGAAGGCCGTCCAGGGGGTGGTCGAGTCGCCGGCCGGGCAGAAGATCCGGGCCGGGGCGTGGGAGGGCGACGCCGAGATGACCCGGTCAATTTCGTGGCGCCGAAGAAGGGGAGCGCGGAGCGGCGGACAAGAGCCGGTCACGCCGACGGCCGGAGGCCGGGAGCGGTCCACGCGAAAAAGGGCCCTCACAGGCTTCCGCCTGCGACGACCCTTCGCACCGTCGGGACGACAGGATTTGAACCTGCGACCCCTTGACCCCCAGTCAAGTGCGCTACCAAGCTGCGCCACGTCCCGGTGCCGTCTGACCTGGGATTTCCCCGGTCGAAACGCGCAAGGAAACAATACCGCACTCGGGCAGGTGGTCGCGCACGGCTTTTGTCCGGTCGGGGTGACGGCCCGACCTGGAGACCACAGCCGGACGGGCCGGGGCGGTGGGTCTCAGTCCGGGTCCGGCAGCCCCACCTCCGGGTAGGCGTCCAGGAGTCGGGGCGGGGCCGCCTGTCTCCAGGAGTCGGCGAGGATGTCGCGCAGTTCGGCCTCGCCCTCCAGGGCGGCGAGCCGCACCCGGACCCACGCGAACTGGGCCTCGTGATCGGCGATCCAGAACTTGTCCGGCTCGGCGAGCACCAGTTCGTCGCGCTCCTCCTTGGGGCAGCGCACGGCGATGGAGGTCTCGTCCTCGGGCAGCGTGGCGAACATCTTCCCGGCGACCCGGAACGTGGGCATGTTCCAGGCGATCTTCTCGCTGGCGTCCGGCAGGGACAGCGCGACACGGCGTACATCTTCGGCTTCCGGCATGCCCGGAACCGTAGTCCCTGGCACTGACAGTCAGCTGGTCACAGCTCCGACGTGCTTGTAGTAGAGGGTCGTGGGCCGCAGCACCCCGCCGGGGTCGGCCGCGTAGTCCGGGATGACTCCGGCGCGGGTCCAGCCGGCCGAGCGGTAGAGGTGCTCGGCGGGGCTGTCCGTCTCGGTGTCGAGGTGGAGCAGGGTGATGCCGGCGGCGGTCGCCGCCTCTTCGGCGGCGGTCAGCAGCCGCCTCCCGATGCCCTGGCCACGGGCCTCGCGGTGGACCATCAGCTTCACCAGCTCGGCCCGGTGCCGGCTGTTCGGCTTGTCCGGGAAGGGAAAGGCCAGGCCGACCGTGCCGACGACGCGGTCGCCGTCGTCCAGCGCCGCCCAGACGGCGAGGCCGCCGGCGGCCACGGCGTCCAACCGCCCCTGCCACCAGGCGGCGGCCCGCTCCGGCTCGAAGGGCGCGAGGAAGCCGATGGACGCCCCGCCGTTCACGGTGTCGGCCAGCAGCTCGGCCAACTCCCCCACCCGCTCTGCCAGTTGGTCCACTCCGAGGCGCAGCGTCGTCATGGCCGCACCACCGCCAGGACGTACCGCGTCTCCCCCGGCCCGGCGCACCGGAACCGCGTCGGCCCCCACACCCGCAGCCGCAGACAGTCGCCGGTGTCCAGGAGGTGCTCGATCTCCTGCGCGGTGACCGCGAGGCTCCCGTCGAGCACCCAGAGGTGCTGCTCCAGGCCCGGCACCGGCGGGCGGTCGTAGGCGATGTCCGCGCCCACCGCGAGCCGGCCCTCCACGAGTTCACCGCGCAGACCGCCGTGCGGCGGCGACACGGACCGCCGGACGAAACCGGCGGCACGGTCCTCCCAGACCTGCTGTTCGGCGGCGCGCAGCACCGGCGCGGGTGCCGCCTCGACCTCGCTGAGCAACTGGGACATGGTCCGCCCGTAGACGTTGCAGAGCCGGTTGAGGAGGGCTGCGGTGGGGCTGGTCTCGGCGCGTTCAGCCCGGGACAGGGTGGACTTGCTCACTCCGCTGCGCTCCGCCAACTCGCCCAGAGACCAGCCGTGTTCGGCCCGCAGTTCGGCGAGGCGGCTGCCGAGGCGGGCGTCGACGGGGTCGGGGGCAGGGCCGGGGGCGGGAGCGGGGGTGACCGTCTCGTCTCGTTCCGTTTCCGGTTCGTCGCGTTTCATATCCGGGACGGTATCCCTGATATGAAACGCCGATGTTAAGGAAGGCTCACGGCCGGGCCGCCTCGCCCAGCGCCTCCAGCACCGGACGGATCAGCGGATGGCCCTCCGCTCCGCGTCGCACGGCGGCGAAGACGCGGCGGGTCGGGGCGATGCCGTCGACGGGACGTACGACGACGCCGGTCAGATCCATGCCGCGCAGCGCCGAGCGGGGCACGAGGGCCACCCCCGCGTCGGCCGAGGCCAGGGCCACCACGGCCCGGAAGTCGTCGGAGGAGTGTTCGAGACGGGGCTGGAAGCCGGCGCTCTCACAGGCCAGGACGACCACGTCATGGCAGGGGTTGCCGGGGTACGGGCCGATCCAGGCGTCCTTGGCCAGCTCTGCGAGGGGGACCTCGCCGGCCCCGGCCAGGCGGTGGTGGAGCGGGACGACCGCGTCGAAGGGCTCGGCGTACAGGGAGACATGGGTGAGCCGGGGGTCGTCGGCGGACGGCGCCCCTCGGTACTCGACGGCGACCGCGACATCGACCTGCCGGTCCAGGACCATCGGCAGGCTGGCGTCGCCCTCGGCGTCCTGGACGCGGATACGTATGCCGGGGGCGGTGCGGGCGAGGCGGGCCACGGCCGGGGCGACCACCTGGGCGATGCCGGTGGCGAAAGCGGCGACGGTGACCGTGCCTGCCTCGCCCGAGCCGTAGGCGGCCAGTTCGGCCTCGGCCCGCTCCAGCTGGGCGAGGACCGCGTTGGTGTGGCCGAGCAGGATCTCGCCGGCCGGGGTGAGCCGTACGCCCTTGGCGCTGCGCTCGACCAGGCGGTGACCGGTCTCCTGCTCCAGCGCCGCCAGCTGCTGCGAGACGGCCGACGGGGTCAGATACAGCGCGGCGGCAGCCGCCGTCACGGTGCGGTGGTCGGCCACCGCACGGAGGATATGGAGCCGCCGCGCCTCGATCATGAGGTTGATTATTGCAATATGTCCCGGGTGCTCAGTCCGCCAGTTCCGCCCGCGCCGCGACGAAGGCGTCCACCGCGCGGTTGACGTCGTCCGTCGAGTGGGCCGCGGACAGCTGCACCCGGATCCGGGCCTGGCCCTGTGGCACCACCGGATACGAGAAGCCGATCACGTACACGCCCCGCTCCAGAAGCAGCTCGGCCATCCGGGCGGCGCGCGCCGCGTCACCGATCATCACCGGAGCGATGGCGTGGTCGCCGGGGAGGATGTCGAAGCCCTCCTCGGTCATCCGGCGGCGGAACAGCGCCGTGTTCTCGGCGAGCCGGACCCGCAGGTCGTCCGCGGACTCCAGCAGGTCGAGGACCTTCAGCGAGGCCGCCGCGATCACCGGGGCGAGGGTGTTGGAGAACAGGTAGGGGCGGGAGCGCTGGCGGAGCAGGGCGACGATCTCGGCGCGGGCCGCGACGTAGCCGCCGGAGGCGCCGCCGAGGGCCTTGCCGAGGGTGCCGGTGATGATGTCGACGCGGTCCATCACACCGTGCAGTTCGGGGGTGCCGCGGCCGGACGGGCCGACGAAGCCGACGGCGTGCGAGTCGTCGACCATGACCATCGCGTCGTAGCGGTCGGCGAGGTCGCAGATCTCGCGCAGCGGCGCCACATAGCCGTCCATGGAGAAGACGCCGTCGGTGACGACCAGCCGGCGCCGGGCACCCTGCGCCTCCTTCAACTGGCGTTCCAGGTCGGCCAGATCACGGTTGGCGTAGCGGAGGCGTTGGGCCTTGGAGAGACGGATGCCGTCGATGATCGAGGCGTGGTTGAGGGCGTCGGAGATCACCGCGTCCTCCTCGCCGAGGAGGGTCTCGAAGACACCGCCGTTGGCGTCGAAGCAGGAGGAGTAGAGGATCGTGTCCTCCTGGCCGAGGAAGCCGGCGAGGCGTGCCTCCAGCTCCTTGTGGACCTCCTGGGTGCCACAGATGAAGCGGACGGAGGCCATGCCGTAGCCCCAGCGGTCCAGGGCCTCGTGGGCGGCGGCGATCACCTCGGGGTGGTCGGCGAGGCCGAGGTAGTTGTTGGCGCAGAAGTTGAGGACCTCGCCGGGGCGGCCGCCCGCGGTCACGTTGACGGTCGCGGACTGCGGGCTGCCGATGACCCGCTCGGGCTTGTGCAGGCCGGCGGCGCGGATCTCGTCGAGGGTGGCGCGCAGGTCGTCGCGCACGGAGTCGAACATCATCAGTCCTTGGTTGTCGTCAGAGGGTCCAGTCGAGGATGACCTTGCCGCCACGCCCGCTGGCGGCGTCGGCGAAGGCCGCCTCGAAGTCGCGGTACCCGTAGCGGCCGGTGATCACGGGAGCGAGGTCGAGTCCGCCCTCCAGGAGGACGGACATCGCGTACCAGGTCTCGAACATCTCGCGGCCGTAGATGCCCTTGATGGTGATCATCGAGGTGACGATCCGGCCCCAGTCGACGGGGAAGTCCTGGGCGGGCAGGCCGAGCATGGCGATACGGCCGCCGTGCGTCATGTTGGCGATCATGTCCTGGAGCGCCTCGGCGCGGCCGGACATCTCCAGGCCGATGTCGAAGCCCTCGCGCAGCCCCAGCTCCCGCTGTCCGTCGGCGATCCGGGCCTGCGACACGTTCAGGGCGAGACTCACGCCGATCTTGCGGGCGAGGTCGAGGCGCTCCTCGCTGACGTCGGTGATCACGACGTTGCGGGCGCCCGCGTGCCGGGCCACGGCAGCGGCCATGAGACCGATCGGCCCTGCCCCGGTGATCAGGACGTCCTCACCGACGAGCGGGAAGGAGAGCGCGGTGTGCACGGCGTTGCCGAACGGGTCGAAGATCGCGGCCACGTCGAGGTCGACGGGGACGCGGTGCACCCAGACGTTACCGGCGGGCAGCGCGACGTACTCGGCGAACGCGCCGTCACGTCCGACGCCGAGACCGACCGTGGCCCGGCACAGATGGCGCCGCCCGGCCAGACAGTTTCGGCACTTGCCGCAGACGAGATGGCCCTCGCCGCTGACCCGGTCACCGGCCTTGATGTCCACGACGTCACGGCCGGTCCCGACGACCTCGCCGACGAACTCGTGCCCGACGACCAGCGGTGTGGTGATCGCCTGCTGGGCCCAGCCGTCCCAGGCCCGGATGTGCAGGTCGGTTCCGCAGATACCGGTCCGCAGCACCTTGATCAGTACGTCACCCGGCCCGACCGTGGGCTCCGGCACGTCCGCGAGCCACAGGCCGGGCTCCGCCTTCTGCTTGACCAGTGCCTTCAACGCTACGGCTCCTGTGCGTGAGGTCCCGGGCGCGGGGCCCCCCCCCCCGGCCCCCGCCCGGGGGGGGGGGGGGGTGGCGCCCCCACAACACCGGTGACGGGGCGCCCGGGGGCGCGACGGGGTT
>NZ_JBSHAF010000001.1:361927-397225 GCF_053611365.1 Streptomyces sp. NPDC054813
CCCCGCCGCCGCGCCCGCGGCGGCGGCCGGCCCGCCCGGCGCCACCCCGGCCTGCGGCCCGGCGGCGGGGCCCGGCCCGCCCCCGCCCCCCCCCCCCCGCCCCCCCCCCCCCCCCCGGGGAGGGGGGTGGAATCGCACCGCAATCTGCCGTATCCGGGCGCCTCGGGTCCATCGAGGATTTCTTAACCGCCGCCACAGCTCCGCTTCACGCCCGCAGGACGCTGCGCGCCGGCTCTAGTCGAGGCGGGAGACCTGGTAGTGGCTGATGTACCAGTCGTCCCCCGCGCGGGTCACGAGGACCGAGAGCTTCACGTCCAGCGGAGGCCGGTCCGTGAAGGAGAACTCGACGGCCAGGTAGCCGAGGACGACGCCGTCCGCGGGCCGCCGGGTCTCCAGGACGCGGTACACGGCCTTCATGCCGAGGGGCTGGGAGTCGTAGTAGTCGGCGACGCCCTGCCGTCCGACGCTGTAGGGGTGCAGTCCCTGGAAGACGGCGTCCTCGGTGAACTGGGCGGCGACGCGCTCGGGTTGGTGTGCGTCGACGGCCGCCTTCCACCGGTCGAGCACCCCGCTCAGGATCGCCGTGTCGCCCGTGTTCGTGGTCATGTCCGCTCCTTGGCTGGTGATGTGACGAACGGTCAGTGTCGAACGGTCAGTGTCCGGCGCTCATACCGCCGTCGACGTGCAGGATCTCGCCGGTGACGAACGGCGCGGTCTCCAGGAAGAGCACCGCGTCGACGATGTCGCTCACTTCACCCATCCGGCCGACCGGGTGCAGGGCGGCGAGGTAGTCGTGGGTCTCCCCCGGGTGCATGGGCGTCTTGATGGTGCCGGGCGACACCGCGTTGACCCGGATGCCGCGGGTGGCGTACTCGATCGCCAGGGACTTGGTCGCGGACTGCAGGCCGCCCTTGGTGAGTGAAGCCAGGACGGAGGGGACGCGGGCGTCCGCGTTGTCGACCAGGCTGGTGGTGACGCTCACGATGTGTCCACCGCCCTGGGCGAGCAGATGCGGCAGAGCCCGCTGGGTGAGGTGGAAGAAGCCGTCCATGTTGATGCCGGTCAGGGCGGCGTAGTCGGCAGCCGTGTAGTCGGTGAAGGGCTTCGCGACGAAGATGCCGGCGTTGTTGACCACGGTGTCGATACGTCCGAAGCGCTCGACGGCCGCGGCGACGACCCGCTCGGCGGTCGCCGGGTCCGCGATGTCACCCTGCACGGTCAGTACGTCGGCGTCGTCGGCGGGGGCGATGGTGCGCGAGGTGGCGACGACGGCGTGGCCGAGCTTGCGGTAGCCCTCGACGAGGGCGGCGCCGATGCCCTGCGAGGCGCCGGTGACGATCGCGACCTTCTGGTTCTGCGTGCTCATGGTGACCTTCTCCGTAGTGGCTGACCGGTTACTAGTCGACCGGTCGACTATTTGGAACGTAGTTCGGGTCGGTCAGGGGCGCCAGGATCGCTTTCCTACCGGCTGGGAGGCACAGCCTCCCAGTGCGGCTCAGCCAGTGAGCGCGTACGGGTCGTCGGCGGGCAGCCAGGCGTCCGCGGCGTGGACACCGAGGTCGCCGACGCCGACGCCGTCGCACAGGGCATCTACGGCGGCCAGGACTCCGGCGCGGTCCTCGCTCTCCCGCCAGACCAGCGACCAGGTCCAGTACACCTTCGGCGCGACGATCTCCCGGCGGACCAGGTCGGGCGGGAGCGGGACGGTCTGGCCCTTGGGCGAGTTGAGGACCGGACGGGTGCAGCGGCGGACGTGATCGAAGAACGCGGGGCCGGTGACGGCGCCGTCCGAGATGCGCACGGCACGGGCACCGACGGTCTGGGTCAGCTCCTCGGCGTACACGTTCCAGGAGGCCCAGGAGGTGACGTCGTCGTCGATGAGAACGTCGGTGTCCCGGGCCGGCAGATCGCCCGTGTCGGTGCCCTTCGCGACGGCGTACAGCCGGTCGGCGCCGAGCAGCCGGGCCCGCAGCCCGAGCCGTTCGAGGTCCTCCGTGCGCACCCAGCAGACGGCGAGGTCCAGACTGCCGTCGGCGACCCGGGCGGCCTGGGTGTGGGAGGGGGCGACCCAGGCGTCCACATGGACCCTGGCCACCGAGGCCGTCCGTGACATCAGGTCCGGGGGAAGCCAGTTGACGTAACCGAGCCGTACCGACTGCGAACCCGAAAGGCGGCCGGCCCGGCGCTGGAGGTCGTCGGCCCGCTCCAGCAGGGCCCGGGTGTGCGGCAGCAGGTCGGCGCCGGCCGGGGTGAGCGAGACCGAGCGGCGGTCCCGGTCGAACAGCCGGACGCCCAGGTCCCGTTCGAGCGCCTTGATCTGCTGCGAGAGCGAGGGGCCCGCGATGAGCAGTCGCTCGGCGGCCCGGCCGAAGTTCAGTTCCTCGGCGACCGCGACGAAGTACCGCAGCTGACGCAGTTCCACGCGCGCCATGCTACGCGCGGTGGGAGGCCCCGCCTCTCAGCAGCGAGGCAGCCGGTCGTGGCACCGGCGCTCGTGACGGGAGCACGATGAACCTCACCGAGAGCCGAGGGAGCACGTCGTGCGAGAGTTCCTGGTCGAGATCACCACCACCGTCCCCGAGGGCACGGACCAGGAGGAGGTCGACCGGCGGCGGGCCGCGGAGGCCGTCCGGGCCGGGGAACTGGCCGCGACCGGCCATCTGGCCCGACTGTGGCGCCCCGTGGGCGAGTTGCGCAGCATCGGCGTCTGGCGCGCCGGCGACGAGGAGGAACTCCACGAGAAGGTGCTCGGCACGCTGCCGCTGCGCCCGTGGATGACGGTCACCGTCACCCCGCTGGAGTCCCATCCCAACGATCCGGGCCGGGCCGACGGCACCCGATGACCACCACGTCCGCCTGGACCCACGTCGCCAGGGCCGGCGCCGCACTCGCCGCGGGCATGGGCGTCGGCCGCTTCGTCTACACCCCGATCCTGCCCCTGATGCACGCACAGGCGGGCCTGTCCGCCGGTGCCGGGGCGAGCCTGGCCACCGCCAACTACGTCGGCTATCTCCTCGGCGCGCTCGCCGGCACCCTGGCCCCCGCGCTGGTCCGGTCGCGCGCCGTGCTGCGCGGCTCCCTGCTCCTGCTGACCGCCACGCTCGCCGCGATGCCCCTCACCCGCAGCACAGCGGTGTGGGAGGCGCTGCGGCTGCTGGCCGGGGCGGCGAGCGCCCTGGTCTTCGTCGTCGCCGCCGCCTCCCTGCTGCACCATCTGCGGGACCACCCGGCGCACCTGCCCGGCTGGGCCTTCGGCGGCGTGGGCGCCGGTATCGCGCTGTCCGGCCTGCTGGTGCTGGCCCTGCGCTCGGTCGCCGACTGGCGGGCCGCCTGGTGGGCCGCCGCCGCGCTCGCCGGGGTGCTGGCCGCGGCCTCGTGGAATCTGCGGCCCGAGGACGCACCGGCCGCCCCAGTGTCCGGGAGCCGGTCGACGGCCCGGACCCACCGCTGGTTCGGCGCCCTGTTCGTCAGCTACTTCCTGGAGGGCGTCGGCTACATCGTCGCCGGTACCTTCCTGGTCGCGGCGATCGGCCAGGGCTCCCCCGGCTGGGTCGGCAGCGGTGCGTGGGTGCTGGTGGGGCTGGCCGCCGTACCGTCCTCGGCGCTCTGGGCCCGGCTGGGACGCCGGTGGTCCCGACCCGGTCTGCTGCTCACCGCGCTCACCGTCCAGGCGGTCGGCATCGCCCTGCCCGCCGTCACCGGGAACACGGCCGCAGCCCTCGGATCGGCGGTGCTGTTCGGCGCCACGTTCCTGGGCGTCAGCACCCTGGCCCTGGCCACCGGGGCGCATCTGCGTTTCCCGCGCTCCGTCGCCCTGCTGACCGCCGGATACTCCGTCGGCCAGATCCTGGGCCCCCTGGTCGTGGCCCCGCTGCTGCGCCACGGCTACCACCAGGCCCTGCTGCTGGCCGCCCTGGTGGTCCTCGCCGCGGCCGCGGCCGCCGCCGTGCTGCGGATCGGCTTCCCGCCCCACATGGGCGCGGAACACACAGCGCCGGTACGACGGCGACGGCCGGCCGAGGCCACACACACCTAAGCCGCGGCATGCCCCGCCCCTGCCGCGGCTCTCCGAGGCCGCTGCAGCCCCTGCCGCGTCCCTCCGAGGCCGCTGCAAGGCCCCCGTCCGGCTCCTGCGAGGCCACCGCCAGGGCTCCGTGCCCCTGCGAGGCCACTGCAAGGCCTCTGCCAGAACTCCGTCAGGCCTCTGTCACGCCGAGCAGGGCCCGGCAGTTCTGCCACAGCGGGCTGAGCCGGTGGGTGTTGTTGTACAGCTTGGCGAACATCACCTGGCCCTCCAGCTGGGCCACCACCGCCCGCGCCGCCTCCCGGGTGTCGGTCACACCGACCTCGCCGCGCTCGCGGGCCTCGGCGATGACGGACTCCACCATGCCCACCTGCGCGTCGAAGATCTCCTGGAGCCGCCCGCGGACCACCTCGGTCTGGTTGCTCAGCTCCAGGGTGAGGTTCCCGAACAGGCAGCCCGCCACCGTGCCGCAGCCCTGCTGGACGGCGCGCTGACCGGCCTCCGTCTCCTCGAACAGCCGCCGCAGCCGCCGGAGCGGCTCCGCCTCACCGGTCAGGGCATGCGTCCACTCGCGCTTCTGGGCCGCCCAGTGCTCGTCGACGACCGCGAGCGCGAGGGCCTCCTTCGACTCGAAGAAGTAGTAGAAACTACCCTTCGGCACCTCGGCCGCCTTGCAGATCTCGGCCACCCCGAGCGCCGAGTACCCGCGCCCCTCGATCAGCGAGCGGGCGGCGTCGAGGATCTTTCGCCTGGCGTCACTCGTGCGTCCCATACCACCAGCGTACGAAAGTACTAGACCGGTCGGCTAGTGCGGGTACCGTTCCCGTCGTCACAGCAGCGGGAGCCCGTCGGCCTCGCGTCGCTCGATGCGGGCCACCAGCTCCGCCGCCGACGACTTGATGGTCTCCAGACCGGGCCGGCCCCAGGGCCGCGGCTCCACGTCGACCGCGCACACTGTGCCGAGCGCAGTCCCCGTGCTGTCGATGAGCGGGGCACCCAGATAGGAGCGGATGCCGAACTCGTCCACGACCGGGTTGCCCGCGAACCGCGGGTAGTCGCAGACGTCCTCCAGGACCAGCGCCTTGCGCCGGACCACCACGTGGGGGCAGAACCCGTGGTCGCGGGCCAGCTCACGGCCCAGCACCGGCGACGTGCCGTCGGGCTTCACCACCGGCGGTGGCACGGCCGGCAGGTGCAGCCCCGCGAAGAACTGCCGGTTCTCGCCGATGAAGTTGACCATGGCGTACGGCGTCCCGGTGACCTCGGCGAGCCGGTCCGCGTAGGCGTCCAGCTCCGGGTCGGGGTGTCCGCCGAGGCCCAGCTGGCCGAGGCGCAGGGTGCGTACGGGCGCTTCCTTGTCCTCCGGCGTGAGCAGCAGACGACCGGCCGGGCGCGACGGGTCGTACCTCATGGACGGGCTCCGTCGCTGTCGACGTGGGTCATATATGGGCTCCGTGAGGGGTGTATGGGATTCACATGTGGGCGCCGTGGCTCGGCGCGGAGACCGGAGCATGGGCGATGAGATGGCGGACGAGGGTGAGCAGGGTCTGGACGCCTGAGCTGGAAATACGGGCGTCGCAGCGGACGACCGGGACCTCCGGGTCGAGGTCGATGGCGGCGCGCACCTCCTCGGGGTCGTATCGGTAGGAGCCGTCGAACTCGTTGATGGCGACGATGAAGCCGAGACCGCGCTCCTCGAAGAAGTCGACGGCCGCGAAGCAGTCCTCAAGGCGGCGGGTGTCGGCGAGGATGACCGCGCCGAGCGCGCCCTCGGACAACTCGTCCCACATGAACCAGAACCGCTCCTGCCCGGGCGTGCCGAACAGATACAGCACATGTTCGGGGTCCAGGGTGATGCGGCCGAAGTCCATTGCCACGGTCGTCTCGACCTTGTTCTCGATGCCGTCGAGATTGTCGGTCGCGGCACTCACCGTGGTGAGGAGTTCCTCCGTGGACAGCGGCGCGATCTCGCTGACCGCGCCCACGAAGGTGGTCTTGCCGGCCCCGAACCCACCGGCCACCAGGATCTTCAGCGCGGTGGGGAAGGGGTCACAGCTGTCGTCGTAGTCCATCGAGCACTGCCTCCAGCAGAGACCGGTCAGTGGGGTTGTGGTGGAACACGGGGGGCTTGGCGGTCAGCGCCCCGCAGTCGACGAGGTCCGAGAGCAGCACCTTGGTGACCACGGCGGGCAGTTTGAGGTGCGCGGCGATCTCGGCGACCGAGACGGGTGCGCGGCACAGGTCGAGGGCCTGTGCGTGCTCGGGGCCGAGGTAGCCGAGGGGCGTGGCCCCGGTGGCCATCACCTGCGACATCAGGTCGAAGGCGATGCTGGGCTCGGTGCGGCCGTTGCTGACCGTGAACGGGCGCACCAGGCGTCCGGCCGCGTCGTCCAGCCAAGGCCCGTCGCCGGCTGCCGCCACCCTCAAGGCCTCATCGCCGTGGGTTCGACGGCGTGCTGCCGGGGCGCGGTGACGAGGTACGGGCGGACGCTCTTGACCAGCATCGCCATCTCGTAGCCGAGGACGGCGGCGTCGGCCTCGCGGCCGGCCAGTACCGCGAGGCAGGTGCCGGAGCCGGCGGTGGTGACGAACAACAGCGTCGAGTCGAGTTCGACGACGACCTGACGGACGTCCCCGCCGTCGCCGAAGCGGACGCCCGCGCTGCGGCCGAGCGAGTACAGGCCGGAGGCGAGCGCGGCCATGTGGTCGGCGCTGTCGGGGTCGAGTCCGTGGACGGACTTCACCAGCCCGTCGCAGGACAGCAGCACCGCGCTGGTGGTGTGGGGTACGCGCTGGACGAGGCCGCTCATCAGCCAGTCGAGGTCGGATACCTGGGCGGTCGGCGCATCGCTCGCCATGGTGGATCGACTCCTTGAGTTACGAAGGTCTACGGGAGCGGTGGGGGTGGGGGTGGGGGTGGAGACGGTGCTGGTCATCCGGCCGGTGCGCTCCCGTCGGGCCGGGCATTGAATTCGGAGGTGCGCACCGGGCGCAGGGCCGGGGAGTGCGACTGGGCTCGGGACGCGGACGGAGGGTCGGCCGGGGCCCCTTGCGCCCGGCTTGTGTGTGCCGGGGCCATGTGGTCCGGGGACGTGTGGGCCGGGCCCAGGTGGTCCGAGGCTGTATGCGCCGGGCCCATGGGGTTCGAGGTCATATGGGCCGGACCCATGTGGTCCGAGCCCTGGTGTTCCGAGCCCTGGTGTTCCCAGGCCGTACGGTCCAAGGCCATACGGTCCAGGCCCAAGTGGTCCACCGCCATGGGGTTCGACGCCATGGGATCCGACGCCATGCGGTCCAGGGCCGACCGGTCCGGGGCCGACGGGGCTGTGTAGTCGGGAGCCATGTGCCCGGCCTCCCGGTGCGTCGACTCCCGGTGTGTCGAATCGGCATGGGCGGCACCCATAGGTGTGGCTTCCATGTGCGTGACATCCATGTGCATGCCGTCCGCGTGTGTGGCGTGGGACGCGCTGCTCGCCACGCCTCCAGCACCCTCGCCGGACCTCGTCACGCCGGATCCGTTGTCGACGCCCATACCGGCAACGCCGGGGTCGGTGACACCCATGTCGGTGACGCCCATACCGTTCAGCCCCGTATAGAAGGTCTCTCCCTGGGGCCCGCCCAGGGGCTCGGCGGCGGCCGGCGGTTCCGTCTGGGTGGCCTCCAGGTGCTGCTGGGCCTCCGCGAGGCCGATGCCGCGTTGGAAGGCGGCCATCAGACCGGGGTCGTGTCCGGCCGGCGCCTCGTTGTCCTGGCGGGGTGCGGGGCCGCCGCGGAGCTGGGGGACGATGTGCTCCTGGGCGCGGCGGCGCGGCAGTTGGGGCTTGCCCATGGTGCCGCGCACGGCGCCGACGCGCGGGACGGGCGGGGCGCCGGCGTGCTCCGCGACCGCGGGCCGGTCCTCGGGGCGGATGCCCGGCAGCGCCTCGGCGGGGTTGGGCCGGGTCTCCTGGGTGCCGCGCACCGGCAGCGGCGCGGGTGCGCCCTCGGGCTGCGCGTGCCGGCGCCGCCCACCGGCCGTGGCCGTGGCCGGTCCCCGCTGCGGCGCGGGTCGTCGGTCCGGCGGCGCGCCGCCCGGGGCGGCCGCCCGGCCCCCGGGTCCGGCATTCGGTCCGGCGGTGCCGCCGCGGACGCCATCCGGTGTCCCGGTGGCGTCGGACGGCCGCGTACCCCCGGCTCCCGACGCACCGGCCGGTGCCCCCGGCGCACCTCCCCCGGCCCCCGCGTCGCGCGGCTGCGGTACCGCCCCGGGGGCGCCCGGTGCCGTACCCAGCAGACCCTGCGGGACGACGAGGACGGCCTGGACACCGCCGTAGATGTTGGTCTGGAGGCGGACGTTGATGCCGTGGCGGCGGGCCAGCTGGGAGACGACGAAGAGGCCGATGCGGCCGTCGGCCAGCAGGCTGGCGACGTTGACCTGGTCGGGGTCGGCGAGCAGAGCGTTCATCTTGGACTGTTCGCCGACCGGCATGCCGAGTCCGCGGTCCTCGACCTCGACCGCGAGGCCGGAGGTGACGAGGTTGGCACGGAGCAGCACCTGGGTGTGCGGGGCGGAGAACACCGTGGCGTTCTCGACGAGTTCGGCGAGAAGGTGGATGACGTCGGCGACGGCGTGCCCGCGCAGCTCGCCGTCGATCGGCGGGACGAGTTTGACCCGGGAGTACTGCTCGACCTCGGCGATGGCGGAGCGCAGCACCTCGGTCATGGAGACGGGGTTGCTCCACTGCCGCCGGGACACGGCGCCGCCGAGCACGGCGAGGTTCTCGGCGTGCCGTCGGATGCGGGTGGCCAGGTGGTCGACGTGGAAGAGGCCCTTGAGGAGGTCCGGGTCCTCGATCTCGTTCTCGAGTTCGTCGAGGATCGAGATCTCCCGGTGCACGAGGGACTGCAGCCGCCGCGCCAGGTTGACGAAGACCTCCAGCTTCTGTTCGCTGCCGGCCTGGCTGGAGAGCTGGGCCGCCTGTACGACGGCGGTGACGGCGCCGTCGTGCGCGCGGGACAGGTCGGCGGCGAGCAGCTCGAAGTCGTCGGCGTCCTCGGGTGGTCCACCGCGCGCCTTGCGCGGGGGCGGGGTCTCGCCGCGGCGCAGCGCGTCGACGAGGGCCAGCAGATCGGCCTCGCCGCGGGCTGCGTTGCGGCGCAGCATGCCGACGCGGTCGCTGACCGAGCGGGCGGCGCGGCCCGCGGCCACGGCAGCGATCACGATGCCCGCGGCCGTCACCGAGACCGCTCCGGTCAGCACGGCCAGCAGGGTGAGGCTGGGCCGGGCTCCGGTGGAGCGGACGGTGAACAGGACGGCCGCGCAGCCGCTGAGCGCCACCGCGACCGGCGGCAGTACGGCGAGGCGCATCAGCTGAGGCCGTATGTGGGTCTCGGGCAGCGCGGGAACGGGTCGGGCGACCGGACGTGGGGGGGGGGCGGCCCCCCCCCCCCCCGCGGCGCGGGGGGGGGGGGGGCGGGGGGGGGCCCCCCGGGCGGGGGGGGGGCCCGGGCCCCGGGGGGGCCGGCCCCGGGCGGCCGGTGCACGGAGGTGAGACATCTGCGTCCTCGTACTGGTCCGTCGGGCCTGAATTGCTCGCGCGGGGCGCGCGAGTTGGGCATGCGCCATCGCGGTGCCGGCCGAGGGGACCGCAAAAGAATTCGGCCCCGTGTCGCCCGACGGACACTCACAGTAGTCGCCAACGCATCATGTGCGGTGGGCAGTTGACTAAGTCCCCCGGAGATGGTCCTGCTCTGGTATGAGCCGTCGCACGAAAGCCCGATAACCCCTCTTGGTACCCCGCCCTGGAACGGCCAACGACCGATCCGACCTGCTCAAAAACGGTCAGGCGCAGAAGGTGAGGAGCAGAGCGGCCGACACACCGCACCTCTCGCCGGCCATCGGTCCACACCCCCTCGGCAGGCCCGGTGGGGCGACCGGACAGCCTGCCGCACCCTCACCACCACCCCCCAGAACATCACCCAGGGTGACCTATCTCCCCTCGGGCGCCGCGTGCCCTCTCCCGTGGAGGGCCGTCGTGCCGGTCGGCATCCGTCACCGCCTCGGTCACGGCCCGCGTCCGGTCCGGGCGGCTCAGGACGTCCGCGCTGTCGACGAACTGGTCCACCGCGCCGACCGTCGGCAGTTCCCGTATGCCGGGGGCCTTGATGCGGGCGACGAGGGCCCGGGTGAAGCGGTCGGCGCGCAGCACCCGAAAGGGCCGGGAGTGGTACGGGCGGGTGGCCGGGTCGACCCGGTCGGTGAGCTCCAGTTCGTTGTGCAGATGGGCGACGATCTCGTACGCGTGCACCAGGTGCCGCTCGCGGGCGTGCCAGTCCGTGGCGGCGAGAGCGGCGGTCAGCACGGGGGTGAGCCGAGGGGCCGCGGGGGTCCGGGCGAAGGCGCTGCCGAGCCACTTGCCGTAGGGCGGGTAGCGCCGGTCCATCAGCAGGCAGAGCCGCATGAGGTCGCGGACCAGGCGGGCGGCCTCGACGGCGGAACCGAGTTCGTCGCCGACCTCGCCACAGCGTCCGACGAAGGCCTCCTCCTGGGCGATGCGCTGCCACTGGCAGGCGAGGACATGGAGCCAGAGGTCATGGGGATACCAGCCCAGGGCGGCCCGGGCCGGGGAGAGGGTGTGGAGGCCGTCGTGGAACACGGCGCCGGCGGTGACCTCGGCGAGGAGCTGGGTGGGGGTGGCGAGCCAGTCCGCCGGGGTGATACCGGAGGCCGGGTCGAAGCCTAGGACGGCACGGAACCAGGAGGAGACACCGGTCACTTCGACCCGATGGTGCACCCGGCCGTCGGTGACCCGCATGACCCGGACGTCGCGGTCCCCCGTGGCGGCGAAGTGGGTGGGCCAGCCGTGAAAGGTCTTGGGAAGATATTCGGCGAGCACATGTCTGATCCGCCCGCCGTGGCGGGACACATCGTGGGGGTGCAGGAAGAGCTGGAGGCGCGGGCCCCACTCGTGGTCGGCGGAGCGTTCGGTGTCGTAGCCGAGTACTTCGGAGCCCGGGCCGACCCGGGCCGCCGAGTGCGGAACGCCTGGGGCGGCCTCTTCCAGCAGCGAGCGCACGGCCTCCGTGTAGAAGCGCCGGGACAGCTCAAGTCCTGGTAAAAAAGCGGGAGTTGGCATATGTGCGTGACTCATGCCCATGCCCCTGCCCAGGTTGTGCAGGGGCATGCACGCCGCTTTCACGTCACCGCCACATCGGCAGCGCCCTCACTTCACAAGATCGTCCGCGTCCGGCGCCACCGCTTCGCCGGCCAGGTCGAGGTCTCGCTGCCCGGCCTCGCTCCGCGGCGGGACGGCGGTGCGCCACGGCCGGGTGATCGGCGCCGACACCTCGCGCCACCACGGTTCGGCGGGCACCTTCCCGGACGGTTCGAAGGGCTCGCCGGGACGCGGCAGCGCCACCGTCTGGGCCGCCCCGTCGCCGGCGTCCTTCGTCCACTCCCCCGGCTCGGCCCAGGCGTGCGGGGCGAGGTTGAAGGTGCCCCAGTGGATCGGCAGCAGCACCCCGTGCGGACCGCCGCCCTGCAGGTCGAGGTGGGCCCGCATGCCCTCCTCGGGCGTCATGTGTATGTCGGGCCAGAACTCGCTGTACGCACCGATCTGGATCATCGTCACGTCGAAGGGCCCGTGGTCGGCGCCGATGTCCTTGAAGCCCTCGAAGTAGCCGGTGTCACCACTGTGGTAGATCCGGTGCTGCTCGCCCGCGACGACCCAGGACGCCCACAGGGTGTGCTGGGTGTTGCGCAGCCCACGCCCGCAGAAGTGGCGGGCCGGGGTGGCCGTCAGGGTGAGCCCGCCGACCTTGGTCTCCTCGTGCCAGTCCAGTTCGCGCAGCCGGTCGGCGGGGACACCCCAGTGTTCGAGGTGGGCGCCGACCCCGAGCGGCACCGCGAAGAGGGTGTCCGTGCCGGCCAGCGCCTTGATGCTCGGAAGGTCGAGGTGGTCGTAGTGGTCGTGCGAGATGACCACCACGTCGACCGGGCCGAGTGCGGCCAGCGGCAGCGGCGCCGGGTGCAGCCGTTTGGGCCCGGCGAACGGGAACGGGGAGCAGCGCTCGCCCCAGACGGGATCGAACAGGACGCGGTGCCCGTCGATCTCCGCGAGCACGCTGGAGTGCCCCATCCAGGTCACCCGCAGCCCGCTCGCGGCGGGCCGGGCGAGGTCGGCGACGGTGGTGGCGTGCACCGGTACGGTTCCCCGGGGAGCGCGGCGGGCGCGCTGCTCCTTCTCGAAGTAGATCTTCGCGAAGTCGAGCATCGAGCCCGAGGGACGCATGCGGGTGGTGCCGCCCGGGTTCTGGAAGACCCCGTCCTTGAAGTGCGGTGAGTCCTGGATGCGGGCCATGCGCTCGCCGCTGGGGTCCACGCCGAAGGCAGCGGGCCGCAGCTCGCGGAGCCCGGAGCTCAGGGAACGCAAACGGGTCACGGTACCTCCAGTGGTGTGGCCGAGGTCCTCCATTATGGTCGGCCCCTCGGATGGTCGGCGTTGACACCCTGCCGCCCAGCTCCGGATACTGACCCACTGTTCAGTAGCACCCTCTTTCGCGAACCTCTCGGGAGCCACTATGGCCGCTCCACTGATGTCTCTCGTCTGGACCGACCACATCACCGGACGGCAGGGCTTCCTGGTCGTCGACCGGCTGGTGCGGGGCGTGGCCAGCGGCGGTCTGCGGATGCGGCCGGGCTGCACTCTGGAGGAGGTCACCGGGCTGGCGCGCGGCATGACGATGAAGGAGGCCCTGCACTACAACCCCGAGGGCCGCTACATTCCCCTGGGTGGCGCCAAGGGGGGCATCGACTGCGATCCGCAGGAGCCGGGGTCGTACCCCCTGCTGGTCCGCTACCTGCGCGCCATGCGGCCCTACGTCGAGAGCTTCTGGACCACCGGCGAGGACCTCGGGCTGACCCAGGACCTGGTGGACCGGGCGGCCGCCGAGGCGGGGCTGGTCTCCTCGATCCAGGCCGTGTATCCGCTGCTGGACGACGAGGCGGCGGCCCGGCGGCGGCTGGCGGACGCCTTCGCCATCGAGGTGGACGGGATCGGCCTCGACGAGCTGGTCGGCGGCTGCGGGGTCGCCGAGTCGGCGCTGACGGCCCTGGACCGGGCCGGGGTGCCGTACCCGGGGACGCGGGTCGCGGTGCAGGGCCTGGGCACGATGGGCGGGGCCACGGCGCGTTTCCTGGCCCGCGCGGGGCTCACGGTGGTGGCCGTCGCCGACGTCAAGGGCACGATCGCCAACCCGGCGGGGCTGGACGTCGAGGCGCTGCTGCGCGCGCGGGACGCGTACGGCACCGTCGACCGCGCGGTGCTGCGCCCGGGCGATCTCGAACTGCCGGGCGACGCCTGGCTGTCCGCCGACGCGGAGGTGCTGGTGCCGGCGGCGGTGTCGTACGCCGTCGACGCGGCCAACGAGCACCTGGTCACCGCCCGCTGGGTCGTGGAGGCGGCCAACATGCCCGTGCTGCCCGAGGCGGAGGAGCGGCTCGCGGCGCGCGGAGTGACCGTGCTGCCGGACGTGGTGGTCAACTCGGGAACCAACGCCTGGTGGTGGTGGACCCTGTTCGGCGACATCGGCCCGCACGCGGACGAGGCGTTCGCCCACACCCGCCGCTCGATGCGGGCCCTGGTGGAGCTGATGCTGGATCGCGCGGAGTCCGACGGCACGACCCCGCGCGCCGCGGCCCACGCCCTGGTGAGTGACCGGCTGCCGGTGATCGCGGAACGGTTCGGCTGGTACCGGTGAGGGGACGGGTGCTCAGCGGCGCCCGAGCAGCAGAGCGAGGAGCAGCGCGAAAAGCGCGGTGAGGGTGGTGCCCTGCCAGCCGAAGGCGTCGAGCAGAGGGGCGGCGACGGCCGTGCCGAAGGCTCCGACGGTGAAATACACCACCAGGTAGACACTGCTGAGGCTGCCGGACCGGGCGGGGTCGAGGGCGATGACGCGGCTCTGGTTGGCGGCCTGGGCGGCGAAGCAGCAGGCGTCGAAGAGGGCGAGTCCGAGTGCGGTGACGAACGGGTTGTTCAGGCCGGTGGCCAGTACGGCGGTTCCGGCCGCGGCGGCCGGCAGGGCGGCGGTGATCATGGTGCGTGGGCCGTACCGGTCGGTGAGACGGCCGGTGAGCGGGAGCGCCGCGAAGCCGAGGAGTCCGGCCAGGCTGTACAGGCCGATGGCGGTGGGGCCGAGGGAGTGCGGCGGCTGGGCCAGCGCCAGGGTGAGGGTGATCCAGACGAGGTTGAAGGCGAAGTACCAGAGCGCTCCGGCGGCCACCGCGCGACGCAGCCGCGGGTGGTGCAGGAGCAGGGCCGGCAGTGCCGCGAGGGTGGCACGGTAACCGCTGAGGGCGTGCGGCGGTCGCCGGGGCAGGCGGGTGGCGGCGGCGAGCGCGCCGAGCAGGGCGAGGGCCGCGAAGACGAGGAGCATCCGCCGCCAGCCGAGGAGATCGGTGAGGGCGCCTCCCGCCAGCCGGCTGAGCAGGATGCCGGCCGACATGCCCGCGGCCACGACGGCGACCCCGGATCCGGCGCGGCCGGGCCGGGCGTGCCGGCCGGCGATGTTTCCGGCCTGGGCCGCCACGCTCGCGGCGGCGCCGACGAACAGGTACGCGGTCAGGAGCACGACGGGGCCGGGCGCGGCGGCGGCCAGGGCGAGGGCGGCGGCCAGGGCGATGAGCTGTGCGGTGACCAGGCGGTTGGGGGCCAGGTGATCGGTGAGCGGGAGCAGCAGGGCGAAGCCGGTCATACAGCCGGTGAGCGCGGCGGTCGGCACCAGGCCGATGGTGGAGAGCGGCACGTCCAGGTCGGCGGCGACCGCGGTGAGCGCGGGCTGAACGGCGTAGTTGTTCGCGATCGCCGTCCCGGCTATGCCGGCCAGCAGGAAGGTACCGCCTCGGGACAGGGGCGGGTTCACGGCTGTGTGTCGCGGGCGAGGACGACGGCGTAGCGGCACTCGGCGTGGGTGGTGTTGGCGAAGACGCGCTCGGCCGGCGGGCCGAGTTCCACGGTGTCGCCGGCGTCGAGTTCATGGACCGTGTCGCCGTCGTGGAAGGTCAAGCGGCCGTCGAGGACCCAGACGAGCTGCCGTACGAAGGCGAAGGCGGCCGCCGGATAGGGCACCCGGGCCCCGGCGGGCAGGCGGATCTCGGCGATCTCCGCCGGGAACCGCGGTCCGGTGATCTGGCGGCGCCGGTAGCCGGTGCCGGGGT
Source organism: Streptomyces sp. NPDC054813 (assembly GCF_053611365.1). Lineage (NCBI taxonomy): Bacteria > Bacillati > Actinomycetota > Actinomycetes > Kitasatosporales > Streptomycetaceae > Streptomyces > Streptomyces sp. NPDC054813. The sequence continues at coordinate 377,146 of NZ_JBSHAF010000001.1, forward strand.
CGCGCCACTCGGCCGCGTCGGCGCCGCGCCGCACTCCCGCGGTGTCGGCCGTGGTGTCCTGCGCGCCTTCGGCGAGGGCCAGCAGGGAGGCGACGCTCAGCTGGAACGCGGCGGACAGCTTGCCGAGGACGACAGCGGTGGGGCTGCTCTCGCCGCGTTCGATCCGGCTGATCATCGCGGCGGAGACACCGGAGGCGTCCGCGAGCTGCGCCAGGGTCCAGCGGCGGCGCTCCCGCTCGGTGCGGACACGGGCGGCGATCCCCGCCACCAGGGAGTCCGTCGACGGATCTACTATGTTGGACATGAATCCAATATACGAGAGAGACGGGACGGTGCGAATCCGCCCGGCCCGCCCCGCTGACGCGGAGGCCGTGCGCGCGATCCGCAACCACGCGGTCGAGCATTCGACGGCGCTGTGGACCGAGACCACACAGACCCCCGCCGAGGGTGCGGTCTGGCTCGCCGCCCATCTGGCGCGCGGCTCGGCGTTCGTGGCCGAAGCGGCGGGCGAGGTGGCCGGGTTCGCGGTGTACGGCCCGTGGCGCGAGCTGGACGGCTACCGGCACACGGTGGAGGACTCTGTCTACGTGCGAGAGGACCGGCACGGGCTCGGCATCGGCTCGGCGCTGCTGGGTGCTCTCATCGGCGCGGCGCGGGAGGCCGGCCACCACGTCATGATCGCCGGCATCGAGGCGGAGAACACCGCGTCGGTCCGGCTGCACCAGCGGTTCGGCTTCGAGCACGCGGGCACGGTCCGGGAGGTGGGCGTCAAGTTCGGCCGCCGGCTGGACCTCACGCTCATGCGGCTGCCGCTGGACCGGGACGGCAACACACGCGGCGGTGCGACCGATTAGGGTGACCGCGTGGCGAGAGTGCGGTTGAGCGTGGCCGAGCGGCGGGAGGAACTGCTGCGGGCCGCCATCGGGCAGATCGAGGCGCGGGGTGTGGCGGCGGTACGGATCGCCGATGTCGCCTCGGCCCTCGGCGTGAGCAACGCGCTGGTGCTGTACCACTTCTCGACGAAGGAGAAGCTGGTGTCCGCCGCCTTCGCCTACGCCGCCGAGGACGACCTGGCGCATCTGCGCAAGCTGCTGGGCCGCCGCACGTCGGCGTCGCGCCGGCTGCGGACGGCGGTGCGCTGGTATGCCCCGACCGGGCAGGCCAAGGGCTGGCGGCTGTGGATCGAGGGCTGGGCGGTGGCGCTGCGCGAACCCGCCCTGCGGGAGGTCACCAAGGAGCTGGACCAGCAGTGGAAGGCGGCGATCGCCGAGGTCATCGCCGAAGGGGTGGCCGCCGGTGAGTTCCGGTGCCCCGACCCCACGGCCTCGGCACTGCGGCTGACCGCCCTGCTCGACGGGCTCGCCGTCCAGCTGACCTCCTACCCGGGCGCCCTGTCGCGCTCCCGGGCGCAGGAGTGGGTCGACGAGGCGCTGGCGCGCGAACTGGGGCTGCCCGAGGAACAGTAAGGGGCGGCCCGCAAGGATGCCGCCCCTTACCCGCTCCCACGGCCTCAAGCCACGGAAGCGATCCGCATCTTGATGTCGTCCGGGGAGAGCGTCCCCTTGGCCGTCACATGGTCGCCCGACGACTCGCCGCGCAGCCGCCGTCCGATCCACGGCACCAGGTACTCACGGGCCCAGTGCACGTCGTCGCGGCGGACCTCCAGGGTGCCGCGGGGCGGCAGCAACGGCCACGGCTGGTCCGGGTCGGCCGGCACCTCGACGCCGAGCGCCTGACCGGCCCGCAGCGCCACCCGGGTGTGCCCCTCGGGAGACAGGTGCAGCCGGTCGCCGTCCCAGGCCCGCCGGTCCTGCACGGTCTTCAGGGACCACAGGTCGAGAACCGGGCAGCCGTACCGGTCTGCGACGGCCCGGACATGGCCGTTGTAGGTGGCGATCTTGCCGCGCAGATGCTTGAGGACGGGCACGCCCCGGGTGTCGAACCCGGTGGTCACCAGAACCGTGCCGACGGCCTCGGTCAGTTGGGCCACGGCCCGCTCGAACCGCTCGGCCACCTCGTCGGGGTCGGTGCCGGGGCGGATGATGTCGTTGCCGCCCGCGGCGAAGGAGACCAGGTCCGGGGCGAGTTCCAGGGCCTGCGGCACCTGGTCCGCCACGATCTGGTCGAGCAGTTTCCCGCGTACCGCGAGGTTGGTGTACTCGAAGTCGCCCTCGGGCTGCCGGTCCGACAGCAGTACCGCGAACCGGTCCGCCCAGCCGACGAACGCCCCGTCGGGGCCGGGGTCGCCCACGCCCTCGGTGAAGCTGTCCCCCACCGCCACGTACGACCCGATCACTGATGCATTGTCACTCTTCGAATCGTCTGCCACGTCGGACCATGATTCACCTTCGACTGTGACCTACGCGACCGTAATAAGGGGTTGACGAACGGTGAGATAAGACACGCCTAAATACTCGACCAAGCCAGGAATAAGCCTTCGAACAGCGGCGTTGAAGCGTCGATCGACCGAAGGCCGGACCCGGGGATCAGGGGTCCGGCCTTCGGAGTGCGTGTCAGATCAGTGGGCGTGCCGGGTCAGCCGACGGCGACGCCCTTGGAGCGGAGGTAGCCGACCGGGTCGATGTCGGAGCCGTAGTCGGGGGTGGTCCGGATCTCGAAGTGGAGGTGCGGGCCGGTCACGTTGCCGGTGGCACCGGAGAGGCCGACCTGCTGGCCCGCGGTCACGGTCTGGCCGACCGAGACGGAGAGCGCGGAGAGGTGGCCGTACTGCGCGTAGTAGCCGTCGGCGAGCCTGATGACGACCTGGTTGCCGTAGGCGCCACCCCAGCCGGCCGTGACGACCGTGCCCGCGCCGACGGCCTTGACCGGGGTGCCGGTCGGGACGACGAAGTCGACGCCGGTGTGGTAGCCGCTGGACCACATGCTGCCGGCCACGTGGTAGCCGGTGCCGACGGTGCCACCGGTCACCGGGAGGATGAAACCGGAGGCGGTCGTCGTCGACGCGTCCGCGGAGGGGGCCGCGTTCGAGGACGACGACGAGGAGGGGGTGGAGGGCTGCGCGTGGGACCGCGTCTCGGACCGGGAGTCCGAGCTCGGGGTGTCCGTCGTCGCGGCATGGCGGCCGCCGAGCGTGAGCTCGAGACCGGGGTGGATCAGCGAGGGGTTGTCGCCGACCGCCTGCCGGTTGTCGGCGTAGAGCCGGTGCCAGCCGCCGTCGACGTGCTGCTCGCGGGCGATCTTCGAGAGATAGTCGCCGGGCACCACCGTGTAGATGCGATGCGTGGAATTCCCGGTGCCGGAATCCTGAACGGCGGTCTTCTGAGCGGCAGCCTTTCGCACAGCCGTCTTCTCGACGGTCGGCAGCGACTGCGTGGTCTTTTCGGAAACGGACTGCGAGGTGGCCGCGTGGGCGCCGGTGGCCCCCATGAGCGGCAGAGCCAGCGCGGCGCCACCGGTTCCGGCGACGGCCATCGAGCGCGTGAAACGCTGGGACTTGGGGCGGCGGTGCTTACCCTTCGCGGGCATGACGCATTCCTCTCCGGCGCCTACGAGGTGAGCTGTCGGGTTCGGGCTGGAGCTGCCCGGCCACGCGGGAAGACGTGACTACACCCCTAGCCGTCCCGGGAACCGGAACAGGCGGTCATACCTGGTGGGTCCCCCGCTCCTGCCGGGCACGGGTGAGTGTGTGTGGGGACTCCGGGCGGCGGCAGGATTCGGCGTTCCGTCCGGATGCGTGGCGAACGTAAGCGAGTAGGACGCACGTAAACAAGCACCAGATTCCGGCTGTCCGAGTTTCGCTTGATCCGTTACGGGAATTCCTGGTCACCCTCCGTGAATTCCAGCCTTACGTACTTTTCCAATCCCCTTGAAAAGCACCGGAATTACGTGAACATGACGCGCGACGGACGGTCACGAATATGACGCTCCTCACGCACGTCACGCCACGTCCCCTTATTCCGGACCGAGTCGCAATGAAGGCACCAATTCGGACAGAAGGCTCAGATGCGACGCAGCCGGAGAACCGTCGCATCCAGGTCGCCGCGCAGTTCCGTGCGCAGCCCGTGATGCAGCAGAACGGCACCTCGATGCACTTCGCCCGTTTCGCGGCATTCGTACGACGCGTCCGGGTCGAGTCCCCGCAGCCGCAGCGCCGGCATCGGCTCGCCGTAGCTCTGCGCCTGGAGCCAAGCGAGGACCACGGTCTCGTCGCCGAGCGTGTACTGCACCGCGCTGAGCCCGCCGGTCGGCGGCCGCAGCCGGAACTGGTCGCCGCGCTGCACCAGGGGCCGGATGTCCTTGTAGAGCTCCACCCAGCGGCCGGCCTCGGCCAGCTCGTCCTCGGTCCACTGCGAGAGGTCGCCGCCGACGCCGAGCGCCCCGGCCATGGAGCTGACGAAGCGGAAACGCAGGCTGCTGACCCGCCCGTTGAGCTGGTGGTTCGGGCTGTCGGTGACCCAGGCGGACATCACCCGGGCCGGGTGGATCTGGCTGAAGCCGTGCTGGATGGCGAGCCGGTCCAGCGGGTCGGTGTTGTCGGAGGTCCACACCTCGTCAGTGCGGCTCATGATGCCGAGGTCGATCCGGCCGCCACCGCCGGAGCAGGACTCGATGGCGACGTTCGGGTGGGCCGCCCGGATCCGGTCGAGCAGGGCGTACAGCCCGCGCACGTGGTCGACCCACAGACGCTGCGGATAGGGCTCACCGGGCCAGCCCGCGTCGGTGAAGCAGCGGTTGAAGTCCCACTTGACGTAGTCGATCGGGGCGCTGGACAGCAGGGTGTCGAGCTGCTGCCAGAGGTACTCCTGGACGTCCTCGCGGGCGAGGTTGAGGACGAGCTGATTGCGCAGTTCCGTTCGCTTTCGCCCCTGCTGGTACTGCACCCAGTCGGGGTGCGCGCGGTACAGGTCGCTGTCCGCGTTGACCATCTCGGGCTCGACCCAGATGCCGAACTGCATGCCGAGAGCGTGCACGTAGTCGGCCAGGGGCTTGAGGCCCTTGGGAAAGCGGTCCGGATTGGGCGTCCAGTCGCCGAGGCCCGCGCGGTCGCTGGTGCGGGCACCGAACCAGCCGTCGTCGACCACGAACAGCTCGACGCCGATCGCGGCGGCCCGCCGGGCGAGGGTGGCCTGCTGCTCCTCGGAGATGTCGAAGGTGGTGGCCTCCCAGGAGTTGAACAGCACCGGCCGGTCCCGGTCGGCGTCCGGGATGACGTACGCCCGCTGGTAGGCGTGCCAGGCGCGGCTGGCCCCGCCGAAGCCGCCGTCGGTCCACAGGCCCGCGAAGACCGGGCTGGTGTACGACTCGCCCGCGGCCAGCATCAGCAGGCCCGAGTCGTCGTAGCCGGCACCGCCGGTGATCTGCACGCGCGCGTCGGGGAGTTGGGCGACGGCGATCCGCCAGGAGCCGGACCAGCCGAGGGCGCACCCCCAGACCTCGCCGCGCTCCTCGGTGGCGTCGGTGTCGAGGGCGACCCAGGGCAGGTGCTGGTGGCTGGTGTGGCCGCGGCGGCTGCCGATGACCTTCTCGCCGTAGGTGAGGGGCGCGCTGGTGAGGCGGGACTCGGCGGCCCAGCGGCCGTGCAGCTGGGAGAGGCGCCAGCCCTCGCGGTCGGGGAGCGTCCAGGCGGCCGGGTCGGCACGCAGCAGCTCCAGAGGCGCGTCCCCCTGGTTGTCGACGGCCACCCAGCGCTCGACGACGTCGCCGCGCATCCGGTAGTGCAGGGTGATGAGGATCCCGTCGTCCCGGAAGCGCAGGCGGAGCCCGTCACCGTCCGCGGCCTCCCCGGCACCGCCGTCCGTCTCGTACGACTCGAAGGTCCACTCGGTGCCGCGGCGCTCCTCGGTGCGCACGGACAGCGCGGGGCGGACGAAACGGGGACCGCCCTCGACGGGGTACTCCTCACGGCCGTCCAGCGGGGACTCGAACGCCCAGTAGCCGGGCAGTGCCCGGGTGCTGAGCTCCTCGGCGTCGGCGAGCCCGATCTTCGGGCCCCAGTGGAGGTGGAGCAGTTCGTCGTCCTCCGTAAGGTGCAGCGCGTAGCTGCTGCCCGGGCCCGACAGGAGCCACGTACGACCGTTTTCGGCGATGTCCACCACGAGAAACCTCACACAGGTGCCAACAGATCCGCTCAAGCACCAACATCATCAAGGGCGCGGGCCTCGGAGGCAACGCCTGTGGACAACTCATTGCCCGTGGAAACCGATGTCGTATGGTCGATCCAGTGCCCGTCGACGAGCAGCGCCGATGGGGCCGACCGGGAGGAGCCCCCGTGACGCAGCAGGTCCCGTCGACCGAGCCCGAGCTGGCCGGCGTGCGCAACTTCCGTGACGTGGGCGGCCTGCCGACCGTGGACGGGCGCCGGGTCCGACACGGTGTGCTGTTCCGCAGCGGGCATCTGGCGCACGCGACCGAGCAGGACGCGGAGTTCCTCGCCTCCCTCGGCCTGCACACGATCTTCGACTTCCGCAACGCGGCCGACCAGAAGCTGGAGGGCCCGGACGTCGAGCTGCCCGGCGTGCGGAACGTGAACCTGCCGCTGACCGACCCGGCACACGGCGCCGAGTTCTGGACAATGGTCCGCGAGGGCGACATCGAGCAGCTGCGCGGCCTCCTGGGCGACGGCAAGGCCGCGAACCGGATGGTCAGCTCGTACCGCATGATCGTCAGGGACCGCACCGACGAGCACTCGCGCGTGCTGCACGGTCTCGCCGAGGACAGCGTCCCGGCGCTGATGCACTGCGCGGCCGGCAAGGACCGGGCGGGCATCTCCATAGCCGTGACGCTCCTCGCGGTGGGCGTGGAGCGGGACGCGATCCTCGCCGACTACCTGGAGTCCAACGCCAAGCACCGCCGCTACAAGGTGCGGCGCAGCGGCGGCGGGGACAGCGCGTACAGCCCCGAGGTGATGGAGCTGCTGAGCCCGCTCTTCGAGGCCCGCGCGCAGTATCTGACGGCGGCCTTCGAGAGCATCGGGGAGACGTGGGGTGACGTCGACACGTACCTGGAGCAGGGCCTGAAGCTCACCCCGGAGACCCGCGAGCGGCTGCGCGCGCGCCTCCTCGACTGAGGCCGGGCGCAGACGGGAGCGCTCAGCCCTTGCCGCCGACGGCGAACAGCAGGTAGAGGAAGGCGGCGAAGACGTGCCCGACAGCGATGTAGATGATCAGCCGGACCCACAGGGCCCGGGGGAACTTCTCCTCCATGTTGCTCACGGCAGCTCTCCAGTGATCGGCCCCAGGCACAACGCGGCCAGGGGACTCTGCAGCAGGGTGTGGACGAACAGCAGCTCGACCCCGTCGTGGTCCTCGGCGGCGAGCCGGTGCGGGGTGAGCGAGTCGAAGTGGGCACTGTCGCCGGGCCCGAGGACATGGGTGGTGTCACCGAGGCGCAGCCGGAGCCGCCCGTGCAGGACGTACAGCCACTCCTCGCCGGGATGCACCCGCACGATGTCGCCCTGGGTGGCGTACGGCACCCGGACGCGCAGCGCCTGCATGCCGCGGCCGGACGCCCCGGCCTGCCAGTACGTCCAGCCGCCCGCCCTGGTCGGCTCCATGTCCGCGGTCCGCACGATCGCGTCCTTGTCGGCGACCGTCTCGCCCAGCAGCTCGGAGACCGTCGTACCGTAGACACGTGCGAGTGTGAGCAGCATCGGCAGCGAGGGCTGGCGCTGCCCGGTCTCCAGCCGGGAGAGGTGGGCGGGCGACAGCCCGGCGTCCCGGGCCGCGGCCTCCAGGGTGAGGCCGGCGCGGCGGCGCAGGGAGCGCAGCTGGGGGGCGACGGCGGGCAGGTCGTCGCCGGGACCGGCGGGAGGCGCCGGGTCTGAGGCGTTCATGCCTCCATTGAGCCCGGCTATTGCCTCAGCGGCAAATTTCTTGCCTCAGAGACAAAAAGGCGGGGGCCGCCCGCAGGAGGCCCCCGCCGGGTGTCAGCGGTTGGCCACCGCCTGCTTGATGAGGGTCTTGCCGAAGTCCCACATCAGGCCGCCGCCGCTGTGCGCGTCGTCCATCACGTCCGTGAAGGCGGCCACGAAGCGGTCCACGTCCGTCTCGTCGACGATCAGCGGCGGGATGAGCTTGATGACCTCCAGATGGTCGCCGGAGACCTGGGTGAGGATCCGGTGCCGTTGCAGCAGCGGTACGACGACCATCTGCGCGAACAGGCCCTTGCGGGCGGCCTGGAGCATGGTCCAGCGGCTGCGTAGCTTGAGCGAGCTGGGCCTGCCGAACTCGATGCCGATCATCAGGCCCCGGCCGCGCACGTCGGCGAGCAGCTCGTACTTGTCGATCAGCTCGGTGAGCCGTGACTTGAGCTGCTCCCCCACGACCCGTGCGCCCGCGACGACCTGGTCGTTCTCCATGACGGAGAGGACGGCGAGTCCGGCCGCCATCGCCTGGGCGTTGGCGCCGAAGCTCGCCGAGTGGACCAGGACCCGGTCCATGGACGAGTAGACCTTCTTGAAGATCCAGTCCTTGCCGAGGGTCGCGCCCACCGGGACATAACCGCCGGACAGCGCCTTGGCCACGCACACCAGGTCCGGCTCGACGCCGTCCTCGTGCTGGTAGGCGTAGAAGTCGCCGGTACGGCCGAGGCCGGTCTGCACCTCGTCTGCGATCAGCAGCGCCTTGTGCTTGTGCAGCAGCTCCTGGGCGCCGCGCAGGTAGCCGGGCGGCGCCTCGTGCACGCCCTTGCCCTGGATCGGCTCGACGATCAGGGCGGCCACGTCGCCCTTCTTCAACTCACGCGCCAGGGCGTCGAGATCACCAAGGGGTACGGCCGTGTCGGGCAGCAGCGGCGCGAAGCCGTCCCGGAAGCCGTCCTCGCCGTTGACCGACAGCGAGCCGGTGGTCAGGCCGTGGAAGGCGTGGTCGCAGTAGAGGACGCGGGGTCTGCCGGTGGCGAAGCGGGCGAACTTCAGCGCCGTCTCGACCGCCTCGGTGCCGCTGTTGCCGAAGAACACCCGGTCCAGGTGCGGACTGTGGGCGAGCAGCCGCTCGGCGAGCAGTCCGGGCAGCGGCTGGCAGTCGAAGCGGGTGAGGTCGGCCAGCTGCGCGTCCAGGACGTCGTGCAGGGCCTTGCGGACGACGGGGTGGTGGCGGCCCAGGCCCATCACCCCGAACCCGGCGAGCATGTCCAGGTAGTCGTTGCCGTCCTCGTCCCAGAAATGGGCGCCCTCGGCCCGTTCGTAGACCTTGTCGAAGCCGATGGTGTGCAGCATGCGCGGGAGCTGGTGGTTGAGGTACTTGCTGTGCAGCTCGTACCGCTCGGCTCCACGCTCGGCCAGCAAGGCGCCGAGGTCGAACTCCTTACTCATTGCCTCTCCTTGTCAACGCCCTCGGCATCAGCGCCCCTCAGGGGCGCAGGGCGCATCGATTTGCGGCTACCGCCGCGGGGCGCGACCAGTCCGGACGGCGCCGCACCCGCCGCACGACCCCCCGCGGCACCCCCGTAGGCGCTCTCGGCCCCCCGCCCCGCGAGGCTCGCCCCGATCCGCCCCGCGATCTCCACCGGCGTCAGCCCGATGTCGGCCAGCACCTCCCCCCGCTTCGCATGCGCCAGAAACTGCTCCGGAATCCCGAACCGCCGTACCGGTACGTCCACTTCGGCGTCACCGAGCGCGAGCGCGACCGCCGCGCCGACGCCGGCCGCCCGGCTGTTGTCCTCGACGACGGCCACCAGCTCGTGCTGGGCCGCCAGGACCGGCAGCGCGGGGTCCACGGGCTTGACCCAACGGGGGTCCACGACCGTGCAGCCGATGCCCCGGGCGGCCAGCAGCTCCGCGGCCTGGAGGCAGACCGGCGCCATCACGCCGATCGCGACCAGCAGCACCTGGGCGTCCGCGCCACGGTGCAGTACGTCCAGTCCGCCGATCCGGTCGACCGCCGGGATCTCCGGCCCCACCGACTCCTTCGGGAACCGCACCAGCGTGGGCGCGTCGTCCACGGCGACCGCCTCCCGCAGCTGCAGGCGCAGCTGCTCGGCGTCGCGCGGGGCGGCGATCCGCAGGCCCGGGACCACCTGGAGCACGGACATGTCCCACATCCCGTTGTGGGAGGCACCGTCGACCCCTGTGACACCCGCCCGGTCCAGGACGAACGTCACCCCGCAGCGGTGCAGCGCCACGTCCATCAGCAACTGGTCGAAGGCACGATTCAAGAACGTGGCGTAGACGGCGACGACCGGGTGCAGTCCGCCGGTCGCGAGACCCGCCGCCGAGACCGCCGCGTGCTGCTCGGCGATGCCCACGTCCCAGACCCGGTCGGGGAAGCGCGCGGCGAACTTGCCGAGGCCGACCGGGTGCAGCATGGCCGCGGTGATCGCCACGACGTCGTCGCGCTCCTCGCCGATCCGGACGATCTCGTCGCCGAACACCGAGGTCCAGGACGGCCCGTTGGACGGCGCGAGCGGCTCGCAGGTGAGCGGGTCCATTACGCCGACGGTGTGGAAGTGGTCCTCCTCGTGGGCGAGGGCGGGTTCGTACCCGCGTCCCTTCTCCGTGAGGCAGTGCACGAGCACCGGCCCGTGGAAGCGCTTCGCGCGCCTGAGCGCCGACTCGACCGCCCTGATGTCGTGGCCGTCGATCGGACCGACGTACTTGAGGCCCAGGTCCTCGAACATGCCCTGCGGGGCGAAGGCGTCCTTGAAGCCCTTCTTGGCGCCGTGCAGCGACTCGTAGATGGTGTTGCCGACAAACGGGGTGCGCAGCAGTACGTCCTTGCCCCAGGCCAGCACCTGCTCGTAGCCGTCGGTGGTGCGCAGCGTGGCCAGATGGTTGGCGAGGCCGCCGATGGTGGGGGCGTACGACCGCTCGTTGTCGTTGACGACGATGATCAGCGGCCGGTCCTTGGCGGCCGCGATGTTGTTGAGCGCCTCCCAGGCCATCCCGCCGGTCAGCGCGCCGTCGCCGATCACCGCGACGACATGGCCCTTCTCCCCCTGCACCTGGCGGGCCTTGGCCAGGCCGTCGGCCCAGCCGAGCGCGGTGGAGGCATGGCTGTTCTCGATGATGTCGTGCTCGGACTCCTCGCGCGAGGGGTATCCGGACAGGCCGCCCTTGCTGCGCAGCTTGGAAAAGTCCTGACGGCCGGTCAGCAGCTTGTGCACATAGCTCTGGTGGCCGGTGTCCCAGAGGATGCGGTCGACCGGGGACTCGAAGACCCGGTGCAGTGCGACGGTCAGTTCCACGACGCCCAGGTTGGGGCCGAGGTGACCGCCGGTCCTGGCGACCGCGTGCACCAGGAACTCACGTATTTCTTCGGACAGTTCCCGAAGCTCCGCCTCGGACAGCGCCTTCAGGTCGCGTGGTCCCCGGATGGTCTCCAGAATCGTCACGCTCGGCCCCCTCTCGGTCCGTGCTGTTCAGCTCACGGTGACGGCGGGTGTTCCGGACCCGGCGCCGTCCTGCTCCATCTGTTCGGCGATCTTCATCGCTTCCTCGATGAGGGTCTCCACGATCTTCGACTCGGGGACGGTCTTGATGACCTCGCCCTTGACGAAGATCTGGCCCTTGCCGTTGCCGGAGGCGACGCCGAGGTCGGCCTCCCGTGCCTCGCCGGGGCCGTTGACCACGCATCCCATGACGGCGACGCGCAAGGGAACTTCCATCCCCTCCAGCCCTGCCGTCACCTCGTCCGCCAGCTTGTAGACGTCGACCTGGGCGCGCCCGCAGGACGGGCAGGAGACGATCTCCAGGCGCCGCTGCCGGAGGTTCAGGGACTCCAGGATCTGGATGCCGACCTTGACCTCCTCGGCGGGCGGGGCGGACAGCGACACCCGGATGGTGTCGCCGATGCCCTGGGAGAGCAGCGCGCCGAAGGCCACCGCCGACTTGATCGTGCCCTGGAAGGCCGGGCCGGCCTCCGTGACACCGAGGTGCAGCGGGTAGTCGCACTGGGCGGCGAGCTGCCGGTAGGCCTCGATCATCACGACCGGGTCGTTGTGCTTGACGGAGATCTTGATGTCCCGGAAGTCGTGCTCCTCGAAGAGCGAGGCCTCCCAGAGAGCGCTCTCCACCAGCGCCTCCGGGGTGGCCTTGCCGTACTTCTCAAGGAGCCGTCGGTCCAGCGAGCCGGCGTTGACGCCGATCCGGATCGGCGTGCCGTGGTCCTTCGCGGCCCGCGCGATCTCCCGCACCTTGTCGTCGAACTGCTTGATGTTGCCCGGATTGACGCGGACGGCAGCACAGCCGGCCTCGATCGCCGCGAACACGTACTTCGGCTGGAAGTGGATGTCCGCGATCACCGGGATCTGGGACTTCCTCGCGATCGTCGCCAGGGCGTCCGCGTCGTCCTGCGTGGGGCAGGCGACACGGACGATCTGGCAGCCGGACGCGGTGAGCTCGGCGATCTGCTGGAGGGTGGCGCCGATGTCCGACGTACGGGTCGTGGTCATCGACTGCACCGACACCGGGGCACCGCCCCCGACGGCCACCGGCCCGACGTGGATCTGCCGCGACTCGCGCCGCTCGGCGACCGGCCGGGCCGGGACCTCGGGGAGGCCCAGGGAGATGGCGGTCATGCAGTCACTCCCGGTTTCCGGTGACCGTCTCGCGCATGGCGCGCAGCGACTCCTTCAGGGACCCCATGGTGGCGAGGACGGCGGTGGGCTCGTAGCCGCAGTGCGCCATGCAGTTGGCGCAGCGCGGGTCCTTGCCGCGGCCGTACTTGTCCCAGTCGGTCTCCTCGATGAGTTCGCGGTACGTCGGCACGTACCCGTCGCTCATCAGGTAGCACGGGCGCTGCCAGCCGAAGAGCGAGTAGTTCGGGATCGCCCAGGCCGTGCACGGGAAGTCGACCTTGCCCTCCAGGAAGTCCAGGAAGAGCGGGGAGTGGTTGAGCCGCCACTTGCGCCGGTTGCCGCCCGCGAAGGCCTTCTTGAACAGCTCGCGGGTCTGTGCCACGCCGAGGAAGTGCTCCTGGTCGGGGGCCTTCTCGTAGGCGTAGGCGGGCGAGATCATCATCTCGTCGACCTTGAGGTCGTCGTTGAGGAAGTTGAGCACCTCGATGATGGTCTGCGGGGTGTCGGTGTTGAAGAAGGTCGAGTTGGTGGTCACCCGGAAGCCGCGCCGCTTGGCCTCCTTCATGGCCGCCACCGCCTCGTCGAACACGCCCTCCTTCGCCACGGACTCGTCGTGCCGCTCACGCAGCCCGTCGATGTGCACCGCGAAGGCGAAGTAGGGAGAGGGCGTGAACTTGTCCATCTTCTTGCGCAGCAGCATGGCGTTGGTGCAGAGGAAGACGTACTTCTTCTTCGCCACCAACTGCCGCACGATCTCGTCGATCTGAGGGTGCATCAGGGGCTCGCCGCCCGCGATGGACACCATCGGCGCACCGGACTCCAACACCGCCCCGACGGCCTGGGCGACCGGCATGCGCTGCTTGAGCACACCCGCCGGGTGCTGGATCTTGCCGCATCCCTCGCACTTCAAGTTGCATGCGAAGAGGGGTTCCAGCTCCACGATCAGGGGGAACTTGTCCCGCTTGCGGAGCTTCTGTTCAGCCAAGTAAGTCGCGACCTTGATGGACTGGCGCAGCGGCATGGCCATCTGGCTCACCTCCGGGGGAGCAACAACGAACGGTGCCATTCGAAGAAAGCTGGAAGAACGGATCGAAGAACGCGGAAAGCCGATATTCCGCCGCGTACTGTGCCGATCCGGACGAGTTCATGTTCAGGAGCGTCCACGACCACCCTGACGGCCGCAACCGGGCGTTCGCCCGCGCGCACGGCGCTGAGGAGCGTGGCCGCCGACTCCATGTCGACCGCGATTGCGCCGGTCGCGAGCAGATCGGACCGTTCGTGACCGCGGACGACGTGATCGGAGCCGGTGACGGGGCCGGTGTGGACAGTGCGGCCGGGTACGGTCCGCACGAGTTCTTTCACGAGGAGTTCGGTGCCGACGCAGGGGACACTGCCGCGCGGGTCCCGGGTCTCCTCGGCGACGACCAGGTCGCCGGGGTGCATCCCGGGGGCCAGTCCCGCGCAGAAGCCGGTGGCCAGCACGGCGGCACCGGCGAGTGCCGGGTCGGCCAGGACCCGGGTGACGGACCGTTCCGCCGCCCTGGGGCCCATGCCGGTGCGCAGCACGGTGACCGGCCCGCCCGCGCCGCCGCGTTCGCCGGCGCGCAGGGCCAAGTGCTCGATGCCGAGCGCGCAGGCGATCAGCAGCGGAGCCGGAGCGGGCGTGGTGCTCATTCAGCTCCTCTCGGCCTCGGGCATGGGCTCGCCGTGGAGGTACCGGCCGAGCGCGGTGAGCGGGAAGACCTGCCGGTAGAGGTGGTAGTTGATGGAGAAGTCCCAGGGGAAGCCGGTGCCGGTGAAGTAGGGCTCGTCCCAGGAGCCGTCCTCCTGCTGGGTCTCGGCGAGCCACCGCACGCCCCGCTCGACGGCCTTGGAGTGGTTCTCCCCCGCCGCGAGCAGCGCCATCAGCGCCCACGCGGTCTGGGAGGCGGTGGAGGCGCCACGCCCGCTCCATTCGCCGGCGTACTTGTAGGAGCGCAGGTCCTCGCCCCAGCCGCCGTCCTCGTTCTGGACCTGCTCCAGCCAGGTCACCGCACGTCTGATCGCCGGATGCGAGGCGGGCAGCCCGGCCGCGGTCAGCGCGGGCACCACGGAGCCGGTGCCGTAGACGTAGTTGACACCCCAGCGCCCGAACCACGAGCCGTCCGGCTCCTGTTCGGCCAGCAGCCACTCGATGCCACGCCGGGTGCGCGGGTCGTGGGCCATGCCCTCGAAGGCGAGCATCTCCACGACGTGCGCGGTGACGTCGGCCGAGGGCGGGTCGATGACCTCGCCGAAGTCGCAGAACGGCAGCCGGTTGGGGAACGGGCTGGTGTTGTCGACGTCGAAGGCGCCCCAGGCGCCGTTCTTCGACTGCATGCCGAGGTTCCAGCGCACCCCGCGCCCGATGGCCTTCTCCATCCGCTCCGGGTCGTGGTGCTTGACCCGGCGCAGCGCGAGGACGACCTCGGCGGTGTCGTCGATGTCGGGGTAGTTGTCGTTGTGGAACTCGAACGCCCAGCCGCCCGGGGGCAGCTGGGGGCGTTTCACGGCCCAGTCGCCGGGGCGCACGATCTGCTCGCCGAGCATCCAGTCGGCGGCCTTGACCAGTTGCGGATGGTCGGCGGGCAGGCCGGCGTCGGCGAGGGCGATGGCGGCCAGACAGGTGTCCCACACCGGGGACTGGCAGGCCTCGATCATCCGGGCGCCGTCCTCGCGCCACACGGCGTAACGATCCAGCGACTCCAGGCCGGCGCGCATCACGGGGTGTTCGAGGTCGTAGCCGAGCAGGTGCAGGGCGATCACCGAGTACACGGCCGGCGGCTGGATGCCGCCCCAGGCGCCGTCGTTCTCCTGGCGTTCGACGATCCAGCGGCCGGCGGAGTTCAGGGCGGAGCCGCGCAGCCGGCGCACCGCGACCTTGCGGTAGCCGCGGACAACCTTGTCGAGCCGCTGGAAGACGCCTTCCCAACTGGCCACCGGGGCCAGGGGCTGCGGCGGGTTGGGGGCGGCCGGGTCGGTGTGGAGCTCGTCCAGCGGGAAGGGTGCGGGGCGCACCGGGCGTTTGGCCGAGACGACGGTGAGCGGCACGATGGTCTGCCGGGCCCACTGGCCGAAGTTGTAGATGCTGAGCGGGAACCACTTGGGGAAGTACAGGAGTTCCGGCGGGAGTTCGGGCAGGTCCTCCCACTTCCACCAGCCGAACAGGGCCAGCCAGATCCGGGTGAAGACCCGGGCGGCGGCGATCCCGCCGCGCTCGCGGATCCAGGCCGACGCCTTCGCCATGTGGGGCGCGTCGGGAGCGTCCCCGGCCAGCCGCAGGGCGACGTACGCCTCGATGGTGGTGGAGAGTTCGCCCGGGCCGCCGTAGAAGGTGGCCCAGGTGCCGTCCTCGCGCTGTTCGCCGCGGATGAAGAGCGCGGCGGCGGCCGTCGTGGACTCGTCGCGGATACCGAGGAACTGACGGAGCAGCAGGTCCTCGGCGTCCATGGTGACATTGGTCTCCAGGTCACCTTTCCACCAGCCCTGCGCGTCCTGCCGGGCGAGCAGATGGTCGGTGGCACGCCTCGCGGCGCGTTCGGCGGCTTCTTGTACCCCGGCCGCCGCGGGGGTGGTGAGGTCGGTGCTGGCCGAGGCAGCGCGGGGCGGCAGGGTGGCCCCGGTGCTTCCGTCGGTCGTCGCTGTCATGGCTTCCCCTTCGTGCAGTCGTGCGAAATCGTTCTGCTGTGGGTCCGCCGTCGGCCGGTGCTGGTTGCGCGCTCGCACCGGCCGGCGACTACGCGAGGGCTATTCGACCGATAATGATCATCTCTTTCGTACGACGACGAAGTCCGCGAGCGCCGTGAACTGGGCCCGGACCGGGTCGGGCATGTCGACGGCGTGCAGGGCCTCGATGGCGATGGTGTGCTGACGACGCGCCTCTTCGGCGGTCCACTCACGGCCGCCGGCTTCCTCGATGAGGGCGGCGCGGGCGGCGAACTCCTCCTCGGAGAAGTTCTCGAAGTCGCTGCTCTTGGCGTCGGCGGCGAGGATCTCGCCGAGCCGCTCGGAGGCGGGGCCGCCCGCCGCGAGCGCGGCGACGACCGGCAGGGACTTCTTGCGCTGGCGCAGGTCGCTCCAGGTCTGCTTGCCGGTGGAGTCCGGGTCGCCCCAGATGCCGAGGAGGTCGTCGACGGCCTGGAAGGCGAGGCCGAGGTGGTAGCCGTACTTCTCCAGGGTGTCGGCGGTGCGGTCGTCGGCGCCGCCGAGCACCGCGCCGATGGAGCTGGAGGCGGCGAGCAGCGCGCCGGTCTTGTTGCCCTCCATCTCCAGGCACTCCTCGACGCTGACCCGGTCGCGGTGCTCGTAGGAGATGTCCTGTGCCTGGCCGTCGATCAGGGCGCGGGTGGCGGTGGTGAGCCGACGGGTGGCGCGGCCGGCCTCGACGGTGCCGAGCTCCAGCAGCACCTCGTTGGCGAGGGCGAACAGGGCGTCGCCGACCAGGATGGCCTGGGCGGGGCCGTGCACCTTCCAGACGGTGTCGCGGTGGCGGCGCTGTTCGTCGCCGTCCATCAGGTCGTCGTGCAGCAGGGAGAAGTTGTGGACGAGTTCGACGGCGACGGCGCCGGGGATGCCGACCTCGGGGGCGGCGCCGGTGACCTCGGCGGAGAGCACGGCGAGCGCGGGCCGTACGGCCTTGCCGCCGTCGCCGTCGGCGGGGTTGCCCTCGGCGTCGATCCAGCCGAAGTGGTAGGCGGCCACGGTGTCCATGGGGGGTGCCAGGCGGTCGACGGCCGCCTTCAGTACCGGGTTGGCAAGGGTCCGGCCGCGCTCCAGGAGCGCGGTCACGTCCACCGCGTCGGCAGCCGTCTCGGCCGGGGGCACAGTGGGCACAGTTTCTCCTCTTGTTGCGGTACCGGGGGTGCGGGGGCCTGCCGCCTGCTGATCGAGCATCACGCTGCCTCCTCGAACTCGAAGAGGTGACGGGGGCGGGGCCGGCCCAGGGTGCGCAGCACGGCGTCGGCCGCGTTCACACCGCTGCGGACCGCACTCTCCATGGTCGCGGGCCACCCTGTGGCGGTCCACGCTCCGGCCAGATAGAGGCCGGGTGCCTTGGTGCGGGCGCCGGGCCGCAGCCGCCCGACGCCGGGGGTGGGGGCGAAGGTCGCGGTGCGCTCCCGGGTCACGAAGAAGTCCTTGACCCCGGCGCCGCGCGCGCCGGGCAACAGCCGTTCCAGCTCGGGCAGATAGCGCTCGCGCAGGACGGCCACGGGTGTGTCGATCTCGTCCTGGGCGGCCGACTGCGACAGTGCGAGGTACTGGCCCTCGCGCAGCCCGGAGGCGTGGGTGCGGTCGAACACCCACTGGACCGGGGTGCCCAGGGCCGCGAAGAACGGCTTGGTGAGCACCGTACGGTCGTAGACCACATGGACGTTGAGGATCGGCGCGGTGCCGATCTCCAGAAGGTTCTCCGGGGTGTCGAGGGCGCCCTGGGGCAGCAGGTCGTACGCCTCGCGCTGGGCCACGGCGAGCACCACGGTGTCGGCGGTGAGCGTCTCGCCGGGAACCTGAACGCTCCACGTCCCGTTCTCGTTAGTGGAGACGGAGGTGACGCGTGTACGGACCTCGGTGCGCACGCCCGCGGAGTCGAGCGCCTTGCGGGCCAGCCGGTCGTGCAGTTCGCCCAGCGGCACATGGGCCCAGCCGATGTCGGCCGCGCCCGGGTCGGACAGCAGACCGGTCTTGAACACCATCGCGGCGAGCGCCAGGGAAGCGTCCCGGGCCACCGCGTTGAGGGTGGCGACCCCCACCAGGTCCCACAGTGCCTCGATGGCCCGCGCCGACTGGCCTCGGGCAGCCAGCCAGCTGCCGAAGTCCTGTGTGTCGAGCGAGGGATCACCGAGATCGAGTGCTCGGAGGGCGAGAGCGGCCTGGCCTACTCTGGCGCGCTCGGCGAGCGAGAGATGCGGGTAGGCGGCGAGGCTGCGTCCCAGATGCAGGGGCACCGGCAAGGGGTCCCGGCGGAGTCTGCCGAGCCGGCGCCCCTCGGGTTTCGCGAGGTCGAGCACGGGCACGTCGAGCCGGTCCTGGAGCGGTGCCAGCGCCGCGCCCTCGATGCGGTCGAGGAACCAGCGGTAGGCGGTGCAGCAACGCAGGTACACATGCTGGCCGTTGTCGACCGTCAGGTCGCCGCGCTGGAAGGAGAAGGCGAGCCCGCCGAGGCGCGGCCTGCCCTCGAGCAGCGTCACGTGCACCCCGGCGTCGGCGAGTGCCAGCGCGGTCGTCACGCCGGCCAGGCCGCCGCCGATCACGACGGCGGTGCGCCCGGACGGGATGTCGCCGTGCGTCCGTTCGGATCGCGTGCCGTGGGTCATCGTGCAGCCTCCCCTGCCCGCCCGCCGTGCCGGTGGAACGGGGCAGGGCGGGCCGTCGCAGTCAGGGACGCCGCGCCGCACCGGAGGGTTGCCTGCCGTTTTTCTCCGGCGGCGTCAGCTTGGCCCACTTTGTCCATCAGGCGCGCCTCCTGACGGTCCGGCGGGAGGTGTGGCGCCGGGTGTCGAGTCCGGACAGGCCGCGTACGGCGACGTACGCCTTCTCGCGTCCGGGCAGCGAGACCCGGCCGCGCAGCACCGCCTCCGGTTCCCGTTCGATGCGGTCGAGCAGCCGGCGGTAGATGCCGGCCATGGCGGCGACACAGGCGCCGCTGCGCCGGTCGAGCATCGGCAGCAGCCGGTAGCCCTCGGCGAACAGGGCACGGGCGCGCCGTACTTCGAAGTGCACCAGACCCGCGAAGTCCGAGCCCTCCGGCGGGGTCGGCCCGTGGAACCCGGCGGCACAGCCGAACTTGGCGAGGTCGTCGCCGGGCAGATAGGTGCGGCCGTTCCCGGCGTCCTCGCGGATGTCCCGGAGGATGTTGGTGAGCTGGAGTGCGAGCCCGAGCGTGTCGGCATACTCCGGCGCGCGCTCGGCGCCGCGCGCCCCCGGTTCGGTACCGAACACACCGAGCGAGAGCCGGCCGATCGCGCCGGCCACACATCGGCAGTAGACCTTGAGGTCGTCCCAGGTCTCGTAGGTCTCGCCGCGAACGTCCATCAGCACGCCGTCGATCAGCTCGTCCAGGCCGCCCAGCGGGATCGGGAAGGCCTGGGCGGCGTGCGCGAGGGCGACCGCGACCGGGTCGGTGTCGTCCTCGTCGACCGCGCCGTCCTGGACCCGGGCGAGCAGCGCCCGGGTGTCCTCCAGGCGGGCCGCCTTCACGTCGTCGGCCAGCACGCCGTCGCCGATGTCGTCGACGCGCCGGGAGAAGGCGTAGAGCGCCGACATGGCGCGCCGCTTGGGCGCAGGCAGCAGCCTGATGCCGTAGGCGAAGTTCCGTGCCTGCTGTCCGGTGACGGTCTCGCAGTAGCTGTAGGCGGCGAGTACCGGTGCGGACACATGTGTGGGAGAGTCCACGGTCCGGATCACCCCTCTCCTCGCAGAGTCACGCCCACCTCACGCAGCAACCGGCCCTTGCCGGGCTTGGGCGGGCCGGGAAGTACGTCGTATTCGGCGGGGGGGGGGGGGGGCGCGGGCGGGCGCGCGCCCCCCCCCCCCCCCCCCCCCCCCCCCCAACTAAAGCAAACACTATCGGGCACGACACCCGCGCGCG
>NZ_JBSHAF010000001.1:397235-414086 GCF_053611365.1 Streptomyces sp. NPDC054813
GTGACACACCCCGCGACCCCCCCCCACCGCGCGTGCGCATCTCGCAGCCTCACCCCACCCGCCGCTCGACAGAGTGCGGGGGGTGCGTGCCCTGTCCCCCCCCCCCCCCCCCTTCCCCCCGCCACGAACCCCGCGAGCAGCAGCTTCAACCTGCCGTGGACGCTACCCACCAGGGGGGCGCCTTCATTCAGGAGATCGCGAGCGCGTTGTGCTTCGTATGCAACCAGTGCACGCACCGATGCGCCCGCGGTTTTCCTGGCGAGATCCGCCTCCTGGACATGAAAGCGCTTCATGTCCGCGGCGGGCAGATAAATCCGGTCGCGGCCGAGGTCCTCGGCCACGTCCTGGAGGTGTTCGACGATCTGGAGTGCGGTACAGATCGCGTCCGAGAGGCGGATCCGCTCGGGAGTCGAGGCGCCGGTTACGGCGAGGACGAGGCGGCCGACGGGGTTGGCGGACAGCTCGCAGTAGGCGAGCAGGTCGTCGTAGGTCTCGTACCGCTTGACGAGCTGGTCCTGGCGGTTGGCGGCGATCAGCCCGAGGAACGGCTCGGGGGCCAGGTCGCGGCGGCGGACCGTGGGCTGGAGGCGGCGCAGCAGGGGGTGGTGCGGGGTGCCGTCGAAGACACGGCCCAGGTCGGCCTCGAAGGCGTCCAGGAGGACCAGGCGGTTTTCGGCCTCCTCGGCGGAGACTCCGAGCAGCCGGGCGTCGGCGCCGCCGGGGGCCAGGTCGCCGTCGCCGATGTCGTCGACGAGGCGGGCGAAGCCGTACACGGCCATCAGGTCGTCACGCCAGGCCCTCGGCAGGAAGAACGGGGCCACGGGGAAGTTCTCGTCCGCGGCCTTGTCCAGGGTGCCGCGCTCGGCGTCTCCGGTGCGCGCCGGGGTGGTCGCCGTCACCGTTCGCTGCCCGGGGCCGGGACGGCGTGGCCTGCGTTGAGCTGGGGAGTTTCCGTAGCCATTGCCGTCACATCTCCCGTTCTACACTGCCGACCCAATACACACTATTTCGGACACGCCGCCCAGCAATCCGCGGGGCGGCCCGGCCGAGGGTGTCGCGCATTATCGCCCCACTTGCCGCTTTCCGGGACCGGTACAGCTTACGTTGTACAACGCATCGAGGTTCGTCGGGGTGTCCCGCAGATCACAACAACACACCGATTGGCGTCAAGATTCCTAAGGCGGCGCGGAGTTGACGTTTCCTTTGCAGACGCCGGGCCCCGCCGGAAAGGTTCCGTCGGGGCCCGGGGACTGCTCGGCTACTTGCCCGTGAACTTCTCGTACTCCTTGAGCACCTCTTCGGTCGGGCCGTCCATGCGCAGCTCACCGCGCTCCAGCCACAGGACCCGGTCGCAGGTGTCCCGGATCGACTTGTTGTTGTGACTGACGAGAAACACGGTGCCCGCGTGCTCGCGCAGTTCGCGGATCCGGTCCTCGGAGCGCTTGCGGAAGGCCGCGTCACCGGTGGCCAGCGCCTCGTCGATCATGAGGACGTCGTGGTCCTTGGCGGCGGCGATGGAGAACCGCAGCCGGGCCGCCATGCCGGAGGAGTAGGTCCGCATCGGCAGGGTGATGAAGTCGCCCTTCTCGTTGATGCCCGAGAAGTCGACGATCTCCTGGTAGCGCTCCCTGATCTCCTCGCGGGACATGCCCATGGCGAGCCCGCCGAGGATGACGTTCCGCTCGCCGGTGAGATCGTTCATGAGGGCCGCGTTGACACCGAGCAGCGAGGGCTGCCCGTTGGTGTAGACCCGGCCCTTCTCGGCGGGCAGCAGACCGGCGATGGCGCGCAGCAGGGTGGACTTGCCGGAGCCGTTGGAGCCGATCAGGCCGATCGCCTCGCCCCGGTAGGCGACGAAGGAGACCCCGCGCACCGCGTGCACCTTGCGGACGCCCCGGGCCGTGTCGTCGGAGCCGCGCTTGACGATGCGGCTGAGGGCGGCCGTCGCGCTGCCTCGGCCGGACTTGGCGCCGTTGACGCGGTAGACGATGTGCACGTCCTCCGCGATGACGGTGGGGATCCGATCCCCCTGGTTCTGCCCGGTGTCGTTCAGCTCAGCCACGGCCGTACCGCTCCTCCGCCTTCCAGAAGTACACGAACCCGCCGGCGAAGACGACCAGCGCCCAGGACAGGGCGACGGTCCAGACGTGCGGCGGGAGGTTCGAGGCGCCATAGCCGTCGATGAGGGCGAAGCGCATCAGGTCCATGAAGACGGTGGCGGGGTTCACCTGGAGGAGCGTGCGCGCCCACTCCGGCCGGCCCTCCATCATCTTGGTGATCGAGAACATCACACCGGACATGTACATCCAGGTGCGCAGGACGAACGGCAGCAACTGCGCCAGGTCCGGCGTCTTGGCGCCCAGCCGGGCGACGATCATGGCCAGGCCGGTGTTGAAGAGGAACAGCAGGACCAGGATCGGGACGACCAGCACCCAGGACAGGCCCGGACGGCTGCCGAACCCGACCACCACGGCGACCATGACGATCATCGAGAACAGCAGCTGCTGGAGCTGCTGGAGCGCGAAGGAGATCGGCAGCGAGGCGCGCGGGAAGTGCAGCGCCCGCACCAGGCCGAGGTTGCCGGAGATCGCCCGGACGCCCGTCATGATCGAACTCTGTGTGAACGTGAAGGTGAAGACGCCGGTGACCAGGAACGGGATGTAGATGTCCTGCGACATCCCGCGGCTGGCGTGCAGGATGACGCCGAAGATGAAGTAGTACACGGCCGCGTTCAGCAGCGGCGTGGCCACCTGCCAGAGCTGGCCGAGCTTGGCCTGGCTGTACTGGGCGGTGAGCTTCGCCTGCGAGAAGGCGAGGACGAAGTGCCGGCGTCCCCAGAGCTGGCGTACGTACTCGACGAGCGAGGGACGTGCGCCGCTCACCGTGAGCCCGTACTTGGCGGCCAGCTGCGCCGCCGTGAGGCCCTCGTCGGGCGACGGCACCGCGCTCACCGCGATTCCGACGTCATGCGTTGTCTCACTCAAGGGTGGAAGCCTTCGTCCTCGGATTCGTCTTACGTTCGTCTTACGGAATTGTGCTACTGGAGGTGACACGTATCCGCCATGGGACACGTTGCCGGGGATGTCCGCGCGCCGGGCACGCGGACACGCACCTTCGAGCTTCTCAGATCACCGGGGGTCGGCCCAGTCGCGTGAGCTTCCACACGGTCCGCCACCGCATGGGCCGACGGGGTCCGCACGGGGTGGTCCAGCCCTCCCGGAAGCCCGCGAACCAGGCGTGCAGGGCCGGGCGCGAGGGGCGGCGCACCAGGGTCAGCAGCATCCACACCCCGAGGTAGACGGGGACCAGTGGGGCGGGCAGGTTGCGGCGGGCCAGCCACACCCGGTTGCGGGCGACCATCCGGTGGTAGACCGCGTGCCGGGAGGGGGCGGTCGTGGGGTGGTACAGCACCATGTCGGAGCGGTAGTCGATCATCCAGCCGGCGTCCAGGGCCCGCCAGGCCAGGTCGGTCTCCTCGTGGGCGTAGAAGAACTCGTCCGGCAGGCCGCCGACCTCGGCGAGGACCTGGGTGCGGACGGCGTTGGCGCCGCCGAGGAAGGTGGTGACCCGGGAGGAGCGCATCGGGTCGGAGGCGCGGAGCCTCGGCACGTGCCGGCGCTGGGTCTGCCCGGTGTCCGGGTCGGCGATCCGGAAGCTGACGATGCCGAGCCTCGGGTCGGCGGCGAAGGCCTGGCGGCACAGCTCCGCGGTGTCGTGTCCGGGGAGCAGTCCGTCGTCGTCCAGGAAGAGCAGTATGTCGACATCGCGACCGCTGGGGCCGAAGGCTTCTATGCCGACGTTGCGGCCGCCGGGGATCCCGAGGTTCTCGGGCAGCTCCATGGTGCGGACGCCGTCCGGGACCTCCGGGACGGGCGAGCCGTTGCCGACGACGACCACCTCGACCCGCTCGCCGTCCTGCTTGGCGACCGAGTCGAGGAGGGCGCGCAGTTCGTCGGGGCGGTTGCCCATGGTGATGACGACCGCGCCGACCTTCAGCCCGGCGCTCACCGCAGCCTGCTCGACGCGAGGACCGAGACCAGGTGCAGCAGGGTCTGCAGCAGCGCGATACCGGCGAGCACGGCGGTGCCGAGGCGGGTGAAGAAGAGGTCGCCGCGGACGTGGTCCACGATCGCGAGGGCCAGGATCAGCAGCGAGGCCTCGATGCCGAGGATCAGCCGGTGGAACCGGAGCAGGGCGGCGGCCCGGCGGGCCAGCGCCATACCGGAGGACCGCATCTCGGCGGCGGCCTCCTTGACCACGGGCAGCCCGGCCTGGTGGCGGGCGACGCCGACCAGGTCGGTCTCGGCCTTGATCAGGATGGCGCCGAGCGCGGCGAGGGTGCCGAGGAAGGCCCACAGCCAGTCGATACGGCCGCTGCCGAACAGGTCGGCGGCGCGCAGCCCGAGGCCGACCAGGACGGCGGCGTCGGTGAGGTAGGCACCGACCCGGTCCAGGTAGACCCCGCCCAGCGAGTACTGCTGCTTCCAGCGCGCGACCTCGCCGTCGACGCAGTCCAGCAGCAGGTACATCTGGACGCAGACGACGCCGAGCACGGCGCCCGTGATCCCCGGCACCAGCAGGGCCGGGGCCGCGAGCACGCCGAAGACGGTCATCAGGTACGTGAGCTGGTTGGGCGTGACCCTGGTGTTCACCAGGTAGCGGTCCACCCGCAGGGACACCTCACGCATGTAGAGGCGCCCCATCCAGTGCTCACCGCTGCGCCGGTCCTTGACCCCAGCGGGGTGCACGACCGGACGGAGTTCAGCTACCGATGGCCTTGACATAGTCGACGTAGAAGTCCTTGATCTGGTGGGTCTTGAGGTCGAGGTGTTCGAGGATGGTGTAGCGGCCGGGCCGGGTCTCCGGGGCGAACTCGACGACCCGGACGAACTCGTCCACGGTGAAGCCGATCTCCTCCGGCAGCACCGGCAGTCCGTGCCGGCGCAGCACATCGGCCATGTACACGGACTCCTCGTGGGCTCCGCGCAGGTACATCGCGAAGGCCGCGCCGAGCCCGCACTGCTCGCCATGGCTGGCGGCACGCCTCGGGAACAGCAGGTCGAAGGCGTGGTTGATCTCGTGACAGGCGCCGGAGGACGGGCGGGAGTCGCCCGACACCGACATGGCGATGCCGCTGAGCACCAGCGCCTCGGCGAGGACCTGGAGGAAGTCGTTCTCGCCGATGCCGCCGGGGTGGCGCAGCACCGCCTCGCCGGCCTGGCGGGCCATGGCGGCCGCCAGACCGTCGATCTTCTCGCCGTTGACGCGGTGGGACAGCTCCCAGTCCGCGATCGCCGAGATGTTGGAGACGGCGTCCCCGATGCCGGAGCGCACGAAGCGTGCCGGGGCCTCGCGGATGACGTCGAGGTCGATGACGACCGCGATCGGGTTCGGCACGCCGTAGGAGCCGCGGCCCGCGTCGTTGTCGAGGGTCGCGACCGGCGAGCAGAGACCGTCGTGCGCGAGGTTCGTCGGCACGGCGACCAGCGGCAGGCCCACCCGGGCCGCCGCGAACTTCGCACAGTCGATGATCTTCCCGCCGCCGAGCCCGACGACCGCGTCGTAGCGGCCGGCCTTGATCTCGCCGGCCAGCCGGATCGCGTCGTCGAGGGTGCCGCCGCCGACCTCGTACCAGGTGGCGCCGGGCAGGCTCGGCGAGATGCGCTCGCGCAGCTTGGTGCCGGAGCCGCCGCTGACGGCCACGGCGAGGCGGCCGGAGTGCGAGATGCGCTCGTCGGCGAGCACGCCGGCCAGGTCGTCGAGGGCACCCGGGCGGATGTCGACGACGACCGGTGAGGGGATCAGCCTGGTCAGTACTGGCACGCGATCTCCCGTCCCTTGGCGAGATCGTCGTGGTTGTCGATCTCGACCCACCGGACGTCGCCGATGGGCGCCACGTCGATGCGGAAGCCGCGGTTGACCAGCTCCTGGTAGCCGTGCTCGTAGAACTGCTGCGGGTCGCTCTCCCAGACCGTCTTCAGCGCGTCGGCGAGTTCGGGGGCCGCGTCGCCCTCGATGAGGGTGACGCCGATGTACTCGCCACTGGCCTCGGCGGGGTCCATCAGCTTGGTGATCTTCGTCATGCCGTGGCCGGCGTCGACGACGACCTTCATCTCCTCGTCCGCGAGGGACTTCACGGTGTCCAGGGCGAGGATGATCCGCTTGCCGTCGCCGCGGGCGGCGAGCAGCGTCTTCTCGACGGAGACCGGGTGCACGGTGTCGCCGTTGGCGAGGATCACACCGTCCTTGAGGGCGTCACGGCCGCACCACAGGGAGTAGGCGTTGTTCCACTCCTCGGCCTTGTCGTTGTCGATGAGGGTGAGCTTGAGGCCGTACTTCGCCTCCAGGGCCGCCTTGCGCTCGTACACGGCCTCCTTGCGGTAGCCGACGATGATCGCGACCTCGGTCAGGCCGATCTCGGCGAAGTTGCCGAGGGTCAGGTCGAGCACCGTGATCGAGTCCTCTATCCCGGCAGGCCCCACCGGCACCAGCGCCTTGGGCAGGCTGTCGGTGTAGGGGCGCAGACGCCGTCCGGCGCCGGCCGCCAGCACGAGGCCGATCATGCGGGTTCTCCTTCATCGTGTACGGCGGGCGCCCCTGCGGACGCCCAGAAGCGGATGCTCTCGACGAGCACCAGCCCGGCCACGGCCACGGCCAGGACCGTGAGCGCGACCTTGAACTGCGTGGCGGTGAGCACCGCGGCCACCACGGTGACCAGCAGTGTTCGCCCCTCCTGTCCCCCGATGGCGCGGACCAGCCAGGCCGGCGGCGCCCCGGCGTCGCCGCGGATGCGGTACACCGTGTCGTAGTGATGGTAGGCGACGGCGGCCACCAGGCCGAAAGCCGCGGGAAGGGTTCCGTTCACCCCGGATTTGCTTGCGAGGACGAGAACGGTGCCGTACTCGGCGGCCCGGAACAGGGGCGGGACCAGCCAGTCGAGGGCGCCCTTGAGCGGGCGGGCGAGGGCCAGGCCGGAGGCCAGCGCGTAGACGACGGCGCCCGCGACCGGCGCCCAGGTCACGCCTGAGAAAAGGGACACGGTGAGAACCGCCACTCCGGCGAGCGCCACCAGGAGGGGGGAACCGAGCGGGGCGGGTATCGCGCGGGACACGAATCCGGCGAGCGGACCGTTGTCGGCCAGGTCGGCCAGTGCCTGCGCCGCCCGGTCGGTGCGCCTCGCCCTGCGGGTCAGCGAGCGCAGCACCCGCCCGGCCGTGGTGTAGGTCGCCGCGAGGGCGCAGCCGGTCAGCAGCACGTAGAAGGTGATCCGCGGGGTCGTCGCCGCGGTCAGGACGGCTATCAGGGCCCATCGTTCGCCGATGGGCAGGACTATCATCCGGCGCACCCAGACCGTCCAGCCGACGCTGTCGAGCCGGTCCGAGAGGGCCGCGGTGGGGCTGGTGTTGGCGGTGGCGTCGTGGTTCGCCTCGTTGAAGGAGAAGTCGACGACGTGCCGGCAGGTCTGCAGGATCATCGCGCCGAGGGCGAGGGCCCATACGTCGTCGCCGCCCCGGGCCGCGCCGAGGGCGAGTCCGGCGTAGTAGGCGTACTCCTTGGCCCGGTCGAAGGTGGCGTCCAGCCAGGCGCCGAGCGTGGAGTACTGCAGGGAGTAGCGGGCGAGCTGGCCGTCGGTGCAGTCCAGGACGAAGGACGCGATCAGCAGCACACCCGCCGCCACGAACCCGGCGCGGGTGCCGGTGGCAGCGCAGCCGGCCGCGATCAGGGCGGTGAGCAGCGAGGCGGTGGTGACCTGGTTGGGGGTCAGTCCGCGCCGGGCGCACCAGCGGGCGAGGTAGCGGGAGTACGGGCTGATGAAGAAGGTGGTGAAGAAGCCGTCACGGGATTTCACGGCCGACTTCAGGCGGACGGCCTCGTCGTCGACTGCGGCGACGGCCTGCCGTGCCTCGTTGCGGGCCTGCGGGTCGGCGGGGACGGCGGCGACCAGACTGCCCAGCTCGGGGCGGTGCACGTCGGCGTCCAGGGCGGTGACGAGGCCGTCGACGGCCAGGTCGGTGCCGCCGGCGGCGGCCTCCCGGGCCAGCGCCACGCTCAGCGCCGGGCGGCCGGCCGGCTGGGCGGTGACGGCTCCGGGGATCGCGGCGAGCGGGAAGCGCGGGTCGGTGAGGCCGAGGCGCAGGGCGTGCAGATGGCCGACGAAGCGGGCGTCGACGACGGCGACCCGCCGGTCGGCGGGTACGGCCGCGAGGAGGGCCGCGGTGTCGGCGCTGTCCGAGGCCGTGCGCACCTCGAAGCCGAGCGCCCGCAGATCGCTCTCCAACGACGATCCGGGGACCGGCTGGCCGGTGACGATGGCGGTCGGCAACCGAACTCACTCCCTGGGTGCCGGCGCGCGGGCGCCGGTCTACTGCGTGGTGGGGCGCGGTGTGCCTGGTGGCCCCCGGGCGGCATTCGGCAGAGGCTATCCGATGGTGAGGACTGCTTGTTCACCGGCCGTTCATGGCGCGGACGACCCGCTCTGCCCCGGCCTTTGCCGAGATCATCATCCGTGATCCGGGCCCCGGCCCACAAACCGCGCTCACAGAACGGGCATTGAGGACATGGTTTCCTGCGGCACGGACGGGCGCCGACCGGCCACCCGGGATGCCTGCCCGTTCACGACGGGTAGCTGAGGGTGCCCTGACCTGGGATTCGTTTCCGCAGGTCAGAGCACATGACAACGGTGTTCACTGCCGCGTTGCCCGATACCCCCCACCCGTAGTTCACTGTGATCCCGGGCGGAACAGAGGAGGCGTATCTCATGGGGGCAGGGCACGACCACGGCCACACGCACACCCACGCGCCGGCCACCGGCACGGCCACGGCGGCCTTTCGCGGGCGGCTGCGGGTGGCGCTCGCCATCACCCTCGGGGTCATGGTGGTCGAGATCGCCGGCGGTCTGCTGGCCGACTCGCTCGCGCTGATCGCGGACGCGGCCCACATGGCGACCGACGCGCTGGGCCTCGGCATGGCGCTGCTGGCGATCCACTTCGCCAACCGTCCGGCGAGCACCAACCGCACCTTCGGCTACGCCCGCGCCGAGATCCTGGCGGCCCTGGCCAACTGTCTGCTGCTGCTCGGCGTCGGCGGCTATGTGCTGTACGAGGCGGTCCAGCGGTTCGTGACGCCCGCGGACACGCACGGCGGCCAGATGATCGTGTTCGGGTTGATCGGCCTGGTCGCCAACATGATCTCGCTCACGCTCCTGGTGCGCGGCCAGCAGGAGAGCCTGAACGTGCGCGCCGCCTTCCTGGAGGTGGCGGCCGACGCGCTGGGTTCGCTGGCGGTGCTGATCTCGGCGGTGGTGATCCTGACCACCGGCTGGCAGGCTGCCGACCCGATCGCCTCGCTGGTCATCGGCCTGATGATCGTGCCGAGGACGGTGAAGCTGCTGCGCGAGACCCTGGACGTCCTGCTGGAGGCGGCGCCCAAGGACGTTGACATGGCGGAGGTGCGGTCGCACATCCTGGCGCTGGAGGGCGTACTGGACGTCCACGATCTGCACGCCTGGACGATCACCTCGGGGCTGCCGGTGCTGTCGGCGCACGTGGTGGTCCGCTCGGAGGTGCTGAACGCCATCGGCCACGAGAAGATGCTGCACGAGCTGCAGGGCTGTCTCGGCCACCACTTCGACGTGGAGCACTGCACCTTCCAGCTGGAGCCGGGCGGGCACGCGGAGCACGAGGCCCGGCTCTGCCACTGACCGCGCCGCGGTCCGCCAGGCCGCCCGGCCGGCCACCGGAACCCATCGGTCCGGGCTCCCCCGGCGTCCTTGTGTTCGACACCCCCGGACGGTTCCCGTTCGCACCCGTAGGGCACGATCAACTACCGGGTCCCTCTTCCGGCGTGCCCGTGCCGGGAAGTGCCGGGAGTGTCGGATTCGTACGGCAGACTTGGTACGAAGACCGAGGCGAAGGATGGGTATGCCGATCACACCTGCCACCGCGACGCACAGCACGTCGGAAGGCACAACGGACGCGATCTTGCTTGAACTCGTCGACGAGAAGGGTGTGACCATCGGGACCGCGGAGAAGCTGGCCGCGCATCAGCCACCCGGGCAGCTGCACCGGGCGTTCTCCGTCTTCCTCTTCGACGAACAGGGCAGACTCCTGCTCCAGCAGCGTGCGCTGGGCAAGTACCACTCCCCCGGTGTGTGGTCCAACACCTGCTGCGGCCACCCCTACCCCGGCGAGGCCCCCTTCACGGCGGCGGCCCGCCGCACCTTCGAGGAGCTGGGGGTGTCTCCCTCCCTGCTCGGCGAGGCGGGCACGGTCCGCTACAACCACCCGGACCCGGCCTCCGGACTGGTCGAGCAGGAGTTCAACCACCTGTTCGTCGGCATGGTGCAGGCGCCGCTCGCGCCGGACCCGGAGGAGGTCGAGGAGACCGCCTTCGTGACGGCCGCCGAGCTGACCGAGCGGCACGCCCGGGACCCCTTCTCGTCGTGGTTCATGACCGTGCTGGACGCGGCCCGTCCGGCGATCAGGGAGCTGACGGGCCCGTCCGCGGGTTGGTGAGAGGCCTCACGGCAGCGCCGCGGGCTTGAGCGGCAGGGCGGCCCAGATCACCTTGCCGCCGCTCGACGTGTGCTCCACGTCCACGACTCCGCCCGCCTCCCTGGCCACCTCCCGCACCAGCAGCAGCCCCCGGCCGCCGGTCTGGCCGTGATCGGCCTCCAGCGCGGTCGGACGGTAGGGGTGGTTGTCCTCCACCGACACCCGCACCCACTCGGCACCGACGGCAACCTCGACGGCGAGCACCGGCGACAGCAGCGCCGCGTGCTTGACCGCGTTGGTGACCAGCTCGGAGACGATGAGCAACAGCCCGTAGACCAGGTCCTCCGAGACCGGGACGCCCTGGCGCTGGAGCAGGTCCCGTACGGCGCGCCGCGCCTGCGGGACCGAGGCGTCCACGGCGGCGGCGGTGAACCGCCAGACTCCTTCGTACGGCAGCGGATCCGGCGGCGGCGGACCGCCTCCCTCTGGACGCGGGTCGTGCCCACGCCCGTGGTTCTCCATGGTCCGGTCGCCACCCTCGCGCTCGATTGTCACCACACGACGAGTGTTGGTAACGACCCCCTCCGCTCCGGATGACTGAACACAAGTCAGCAACTATCGAACGGTTCTGACCGTCGCCGTACGACAACGTCGGTTGAGGGACTGCTCCTGTTCCACGAAAGCCGACTTCGCGCACTATTACGGTTGTACTGCAACCCCTGGGGCAGGGGCCGCGTCGACCTGCGGCTCCGTCACGCCGATAACATCCCGCACCATGGAGCCCCACCTCTCCCACCAGGTCACCGACGCCGTGGCCACGGTGGTCATCCACAACCCGGTCAAACGCAACGCGATGACCGCGGCGATGTGGCGAGCCCTGCCGCCCCTCCTGGACGAGCTGTCGGCCGACCCCGGCGTCCGGGCCCTCGTGCTGACCGGCGCGGGCGGAACCTTCTGCGCCGGTGCCGACATCTCCACCCTCCACGGCTCCCCCGCCACGGCACAGTCCCTCGCCGTCGCCGCCGAGGAAGCACTCGCCGCGTTTCCCAAGCCGACCCTCGCCGCGGTCCGCGGTCACTGCGTCGGCGGCGGCTCACAGCTCGCCGCCGCCTGCGATCTGCGGTTCGCCGAGGAGGGCGCGTCGTTCGGCGTGACCCCGGCCAGGCTCGGGATCGTCTACCCGGCCTCCTCCACCCGTCGCCTGGTGTCCCTGGTCGGCCCCGCCGCCACCAAGTACCTGCTGTACTCCGGCGAGTTGATCGACACGGAGCGGGCGCTGCGCACCGGCCTGGTCGACGAGGTGCTGCCCGAGGGCGAACTGGGCAAGCGGGTGTCCGAGTTCACCCGGATCCTGGCGGCACGCTCCCAGCTGACGCAGGCGGCGGCGAAGGAGTTCGCGAACGGCCGTACCGACCGCGACGACCACTGGACGGAGCAGGCGCGCGGCAGCGGCGACACCGCGGAGGGTGTCGCCGCGTTCCTCGAGCGCCGTCAGCCAGGCTTCACGTGGGCCGTTCCCGGCCGAGGATGAACCGGCTCGACGAGCGGAGCAGTTCGACGACCTCGGCGGCCGCCTGCCGCGGGGAGCCCGCGTCGTAGGGCGGCTGCGGGTCGTACTCGATCCCGAGCTGTAGGACCTGGGCGACGGCGTCCCCGGCGATCCGGCCGAGCAGGGCGAGCCCCGTGTCGATGCCGGAGGAGACGCCGGCCGCGGTGACGTACTTGCCGTCGGTGACGACCCGCTCCCCCGTCGGTTCGGCGCCGAACGTCCGCAGCTCGTCGAGGGCCAGCCAGTGCGAGGTCGCACGGCGTCCGGCGAGCAGGCCGGCGGCGGCGAGCAGCAGGGAGCCGGTGCACACGGACGTGGTCCAGGTGCTGGTGGCGTCGGCGGTGCGGATCCAGTCGAGGAGGGCCTCGTTCGTCATCTGCGGGGTCTGTCCGGGGCCGCCCGGGACGACCAGGACGTCGGGGTGGGGCACCTCGGCCAGGGTCCTGTCGGCGATCAGGGCGAGGTTTCCGTTGTCGTTGCGGACCGGGCCGGTCCGCTCGGCGACGAAGACGACCTCGGAGTCCGGGAGCCGGCCCAGGGTCTCGTACGGCCCACGGCGTCGAGGGCGGTGAAACGGTCGTAGAGGACGATCGCGAACTGCATGGCTCTCCTGACCGGGTCGGCCGACGGGTGCCGGCCGGAACCTGCGCCGGTACTCGGCGGGTGTCGCGCCGAGGGCCTTGAGGAAGGCACGGCGCATCGCTTCGGGCGTGCCGTAGCCGCTGGCCCGGGAGACCTCCTCGACGCCGTCGCCGGTGTCCTCCAGGAGCCGGCGGGCGTGCTCCAGCCGTACCCGGTCGACGTACCGGCCGGGCGTCATGCCGGTCTCGGCCTGGAAGGCGCGGGCGAAGTGGCGGGGCGAGAGGGCGGCGCGGGCGGCCAGCACCTCGACGCCGAGATCGGCGTCGGGGTGCTCGGTGATCCTCCCCCACTGCCTTAAGGGCGTGGGAGGTGCCCTCTGCTGGATCTCCCGGAGCGGTTCACGCCGTGCGGTCTGGGCGGCGAGCTGGACGCTGAACTGGGCCTGGTTGCCGGGCCTGCGCAGGAAGACCATCAGGTGCCGGGCGACGGCGAGTGCGACGTCCCGCTGCCATCGGGGACCGAATTCTCCGCCCTGGCGGACCGAACACTTCGCCGTCGGGCGGACACGGCACTGGAGTCCGTACCGACCAGTCGGTAACGTGCTCGCCATGACCACTCCCGTCCTGGAGCCGCGTGCCGGCCGCCGCTGCCACACCCTGCTCAACTCCCTGCACGCGACCCACTTCTTCAGCCCCGAGCTGGCCGAGGAACTGGCCGCGCTCGGGGTGACCCACCCGCGGGCCGTCAACTTCGCGGTGCGGGCGGCCGCGTTGGGGCCGGTCGGACCCGGCACGGTGACGGCCACGTTCTACAACTACAAGTACGAACTGGTGGCCCGGCATGTCCCGGCCGTCTGGGAGACCGCGTCGCCCGGCGACGTCCTCGCCGCACGCGCGCGTGCCGTCGACGCCTCGATGCGGCGGCTGCTCGGCGCCGACGCGGTTGCCTGCGCCGGGATGGCCGAGGCCGCGCGGCTCGCGCTGCGCGCCACCGAGGCATGCTCCCGCTCCGGGCGCCCGCTGTATGCGGCGCACGCGGATCTGCCGGTGCCCGAGGAGCCCCACCTCGCCTACTGGTACGCGGCCACGCTGCTGCGCGAGCACCGGGGCGACGGTCACCTCGCGGTGCTGCTCGCGGCGGGTCTCGACGGGCTGGAGGCGGTGGTGACCCACACCGCGACCGGCAAGGGCATGAACCCGAGGTGGGTGCTCGCCACACGTGGCTGGAGCCAGGACGACTGGGACGCGGCGGTACGGCGACTGCGGGAGCGCGGGCTGCTCGACACGGCGGGCGAGCTGACCGAGGCGGGATCGGCTCTGCGGGCGGAGATCGAGACGGAGACGGACCGGCTGGACCGGGCGCCGTACGAGCATCTGGGGGCCGATGGTGTGGCCCGGCTGACCGAGCTGGCCAAGGGGTTCGCGGGGGCTGCTCTAGCCGCGGGCGCCTTTCCGGCGGATCTCGTCGGCAAGGGATGAGCTGAACGCCCCTGCGGCGGATTCACGAGACACGTCGGACACGAGAAGTGCGACTTCGTGTCGCGGAACGGTGCCCTGGGGCCCGGTTGTCGGTGTCACCTGCCACAATTGCCGCGCAACCTCAGTGGAGAAGGCGGTACGGGATCGTGACGACACCCGGGTCCCTGGTTCCAGGGTCCATCGAAGGCAGGATCGCCGAGGAGCTCGGCGTACGGGAGCGGCAGGTCAAGGCTGCCGTGGAGCTGCTCGACGGCGGTTCGACGGTGCCCTTCATCGCCCGCTACCGCAAGGAAGCGACCGAGATGCTCGACGACGCGCAGCTGCGCACGCTCGAGGAGCGGCTGCGCTACCTGCGGGAGCTGGAGGAGCGCCGGACGGCGATCCTGGAGTCGGTGCGCGAGCAGGGCAAGCTCACCGAGGAGCTGGAGGCGCAGATCCGGAGCGCCGAGACCAAGGCGCGGCTGGAGGACATCTACCTGCCGTACAAGCCGAAGCGGCGGACCAAGGCGCAGATCGCGCGGGAGGCCGGCCTGGAGCCGTTGGCCGAGGGGCTGCTCGGCGACCCGACGGTGGAACCGCTGGCCGCGGCCAGCGCGTTCGTGGACGCCGACAAGGGCGTCGCCGATCCGCAGGCGGCCCTGGAGGGCGCCCGCGCGATCCTCACCGAGCGGTTCTCGGAGGACGCCGACCTCATCGGTGAGCTGCGCGAGCGCATGTGGGTGCGCGGCCGGCTCGCCGCGAAGGTGCGGGACGGCAAGGAGGAGGCGGGCGCGAAGTTCGCCGACTACTTCGACTTCGCCGAGCCCTTCACCGAGCTGCCCTCGCACCGCATCCTGGCGATGCTGCGCGGTGAGAAGGAGGAGGTCCTCGACCTGGTCCTGGAGCCGGAGGAGCCGACCGAGGGGCCGTCGTCGTACGAGGGCATCGTCGCCCACCGGTTCGGGATCGCCGACCGGGGCCGGTCGGCCGACAAGTGGCTGACCGACACGGTCCGCTGGGCCTGGCGCACCCGCCTGCTGGTCCACCTCGGCATCGATCTGCGGCTGCGGCTGCGTACGGCCGCCGAGGACGAGGCGGTCGACGTCTTCGCGGCGAACCTGCGCGACCTGCTGCTCGCCGCCCCGGCCGGCACCCGGTCCACGCTGGGCCTCGACCCCGGTTTCCGCACCGGTGTGAAGGTCGCCGTCGTCGACGCGACCGGCAAGGTCGTCGCCACCGACGTCATCTACCCGCACGTCCCGGCCAACAAGTGGGACGAGGCGATCGCCAAGCTCGCCCGTCTCGCCACCGAGCACACGGTCGAGCTGATCGCGATCGGCAACGGCACGGCGTCCCGCGAGACCGACAAGCTCGCCGGTGAACTCATCACCAAGCACCCGGAGTTGAAGCTCACCAAGGTGATGGTGTCGGAGGCGGGCGCGTCGGTGTACTCGGCGTCCGCGTTCGCCTCCCAGGAGCTGCCCGAGATGGACGTGTCGCTGCGCGGCGCCGTCTCCATCGCCCGCCGGCTCCAGGACCCGCTCGCCGAGCTGGTGAAGATCGACCCGAAGTCGATCGGCGTCGGCCAGTACCAGCACGACCTGTCCGAGGTGAAGCTGTCGCGCTCGCTGGACGCGGTGGTCGAGGACTGTGTGAACGGCGTGGGCGTCGACGTGAACACGGCGTCGGCCCCGCTGCTGTCCCGGGTCTCCGGCATCACCTCCGGGCTCGCCGAGAACATCGTGGCCCACCGGGACACCAACGGCCCGTTCACCTCCCGCGGCCAGCTGAAGAACGTGGCACGGCTCGGCCCGAAGGCGTACGAGCAGTGCGCGGGCTTCCTGCGCATCCGCGGCGGTGACGACCCGCTGGACGCGTCGAGTGTCCACCCCGAGGCGTACCCCGTGGTACGGCGGATGGTGAAGGAGTCGCACCAGGAGGTAGCCGCGCTCATCGGCAACACGGGCGTGCTGCGCTCGCTGCGGCCGGGCGACTTCGTGGACGAGAAGTTCGGTCTGCCGACCGTCACCGACATCCTCAAGGAGCTGGAGAAGCCGGGGCGCGACCCGCGTCCGGCCTTCAAGACGGCCACGTTCAAGGAGGGCGTCGAGAAGATCTCCGACCTGTCCTCCGGAATGGTCCTGGAGGGGGTCGTCACGAACGTGGCGGCGTTCGGCGCGTTCATCGACGTCGGCGTCCACCAGGACGGTCTGGCGCATGTCTCCGCGCTGTCGAAGACCTTCGTCAAGGACCCGCGGGACGTGGTGAAGCCGGGCGACATCGTCAAGGTGAAGGTCCTCGACGTGGACATCCCACGCAAGCGGATCTCGCTGACGCTGCGGCTGGACGACGAGGCGGCGCCGCAGGGCGGCGGCCGGCAGGGCGAGGGCGGCGGCCGGCAGGGCGAGGGCGGCGGCCGGCAGGGCGAGGGCGGCGAACGGCGCCAGCGCGGCGGGCGTCCGCCGCAGCAGCGGCAGCAGAGCGGCGGACGCGGCGGCCAGGGC
The DNA here is from genome assembly GCF_053611365.1 of Streptomyces sp. NPDC054813. Lineage (NCBI taxonomy): Bacteria > Bacillati > Actinomycetota > Actinomycetes > Kitasatosporales > Streptomycetaceae > Streptomyces > Streptomyces sp. NPDC054813. The sequence goes on from NZ_JBSHAF010000001.1 coordinate 413,821, forward strand.
CAGGGCGGCGGGCGCGGCGGCCAGGGCCAGGGCGGCGGTGCGCGGCAGGCGCCGGCGCCTGCCAACAGTGCGATGGCTGACGCGTTGCGCCGGGCGGGTCTGCTGGACCCGAAGAAGGGCAAGCGGTGACGGCTGCTCCGGAAGCCGTGAGGTTGTGAGGTTGTGGGGAACTGCGGGTCCGTTGTGGCTGGTCGCGCAGTTCCCCGGGGCCCCACCGGGCGCGGTGGCACCACCAGGCAACCCAAACCCAGTCGCGTTGACAACAA
>NZ_JBSHAF010000001.1:414096-505919 GCF_053611365.1 Streptomyces sp. NPDC054813
TTTTTATCTCCCCCACGGGGGCGCGGGGGGGGGGGGGCGCGGGGGGGGGGGGGGGGGGTGGTGGGGGGGGGGGGGGGTGGGGGGGGGGGGGGGCCCCGCCGCCCCCCGCGCCCCCAAGGGGCGCGTTTCCTCTCCTCGTCACACGTAGCCGTCACACGTAGCCGCGTCGCTGGACGAAGCCGAGGGCCAGGGCGCCCAGTGGGACGTTGAGCCAGAACGTGAGCAGCCGGTAGACCAGGACCGCCGAGGTGGCCGGGCCGGCCGGCACGCCGAGCGCGGTCAGGCCGGCGATGAGGCCCGCCTCGAGCGCGCCCAGCCCGCCGGGAACCGGGGCCGCGTTGGCGAGCAGGCGGGCCGCCATGTAGGCGGCGCCGAGCTGGACGAAGGGGAGGTCACCGCCGAGCGCGTGCAGGCTGAGGGCTAGTCCGACGACCTGGACGAGGGGCAGGCCGAACATGCCGACGACGCCGAGGGCGAGTTTCGCGGGGTCGGCGGCGATCCCGGTCAGGGTCGATCCGGCCGCGCGCAGGAACGGCCACACCTTCTCGCGCAGGAAGCGGCGCCCCGGCGGGGTGAGGCCGAGCAGACCTCCGGCGGCCAGCACCACGGCGATCACGGGCAGGGCGTACGACCCGGCGGGCAGGTCCGGGTGCACTCCGCCGTGGCGCTGTCCGGCGGCGGCGAAGAACACGGTGGCCACCACGACGTTGGAGACCGCGCCGGCCAGACTCTGCAGCCCGACGGAGGCCGTCGCCGCGCCGGTCTCGATCCCCGTCTTCTGCAGGAAGCGCAGGTTCAGCGCCATGCCGCCGACATTGCCGGGGGTGATCCGGTTCAGGAAGGAGCTGGCGAACTGCACCTGGTACGTGGCCCGGAACGGCAGCCGCCCCGGGATGGTGCCCAGTTGCAGACAGGTCGAGAACGCCTGGGAGACGAAGGTGACGGGGACGACCGCGAGCAGCCACCACCAGTTCGCGTCGCCCAGCGCGCGGAGCGCGGCCGGGGCGTTGGCGAGCTGCGGCAGCACGAGATGGAGCACCAGGAACGCGCCGGCCAGGCCCAGGACGCTCTGCCAGGTGAACCGGGCGAGCCGGGCCGGCTTGGCGGCCGGGGCGTCGCATGCCGTGCGCACCTCGGCGGTGAGGTCGTGCATCAGGTTCGGCCGTCCGCCGGGGCGCAGGGTGCGGCGCCGGGTGCCCGCGGCGGCCTCCCGGGCGCGCGCCTGGTCGTAGCGGGCCACCTCGCGGCGCGCGGGACCGATCAGGGCGAGCGGTTGCAGATACGGCAGCGCGCTCACCAGCCGCTCGGGGCCGAGGCCGGCCAGGGCGCACGCCGTGGCGCGGACCGGTCCCACGCGGACGGCGCAGGTGGCGAGCAGTTCCGCGAGATCGCCGCCCAGTGTCTCGGGCGACGCGTTCAGCTGCGCCCGGGCGAACGCGGTGAGCCGGGGCCTGCCGTCCGGTTCGACGAGGATGTGCTCGGGGCGCAACGCCCGGTGTGCCAGCCGGTGTTCGTGGATGCGGGCCACGGCGGCCCACACCTCGCCGAGCAGCGTGTCGGTCAGTTCCTCGGCGGGGAGCGCGGACAGCGGGCGGGCGTCCTGCCCGACGGTCACCACGACCGCCCCGCCGCCGGTCACCGGGTAGGCGATGACCGGTTCGGCGACCCGGGCGCCGGTGCGGGCGGCGAAGACCAGCATGAGCAGTTCGTGTTCGGCGGCGGCGAGCGGTGTCTGCTCGCCGGGGTCGGCCGGGTGCCGCAGCAGGGTGCGCCGGGCGAGCCGGTGGAACAGGTCGCGGTTACGGTCCTCGGCGGCGAGGGCGCGTACGGTCAGCCGCGCGCCCTCGGCGGTCTCCGCGCCGTAGCGGAGGCCCTCACCGGGGAGTTGACGGTCCGCCGGGAGTTCGTGGAGGGCTGCCAGGGGGATCCCGCAGGCGATCAGAGCGTCGGCGACGGCCTGGGCCGGCGGCCGGTCGGGCGGGCCGCCGGCCAGGAGCAGCACGGCCGATCCGGCGGTGCCGCCGACGACGAGCGCCCCGAGCGCGTCCAGCGGGACCAGCGAGGCGGCCAGCACTCCTAGCACGGCGCACCCGACGGCCAGGGCCCACAGCGCCCGCCGCCACGGCCGTGTCAGCCAAGGGCCCGCGGCGACGACCGCCGACGCGCAGGCCGCCAGGTACACGGCCGACGGCCAGCCCGCGTGCACCAGTCCGCCGCGGCCGACGAGCACCTCGGGCCAGGACTCGGGTCTGCTCTCGGCCAGCGCGAGACGGGTGAGCGTCCAGCCTACGGCCGCACCCAGGGCCGCGGCGGGCAGCACCCTCGACACCGCGTCCAGGCGCCGCCGTACGACGAGGACGACCAGGGCGGCGAGCGGCGCGAGCACGGCGATCGCCTGCAGCGTGCCGACCAGTCCGTCGCGCAGGTCCGGCGGCAGCGCGGTGGCCGCGGAGAGCAGGCCCTGCTGCGCCCTGCGGGCGAAGTCACGGGTGGCGACCGCCAGCAGCACCGTCACGACGAGGGCGGCCAGGGAGACCAGCAGCCGCAGCAGGTCGGCGGCGCGGCGCACGTCGTGCGGCGGCCGGGCGTCGACGACGGGGGCCGCCGCGCTGTCCCCGGCCGCGCCCACGAGGTCCGAGGACAGCAGTAGGCCGTGCCGGTCGGTCATGTCCCGCCGCCGGCGGGGATGCGAGGACGGCCCATGCGCGGACTCCTTCGGGCACAGGTCCGGCTCGCCCGGACGCCCGCCCATGGTTCCATGCGACAACGGCCCGCGCCTCGGTCAGATGACTGTACGCAGACACAGTTGTCCGACGGCTCAGGTCCCCGCGGGCGGCCCGGCGGTGCCGTTCATCCGGGCGCGGTTCTCCGCGAGCAGTTCCTGGACGCGCCGTTCGACCTCCGCGGGGTCGACGCCGAGGGCGCGGCCCATGTGGATGGACCACACCTCCGAGCGGATGTTGGTCTCGAAGTCCAGGTCGGCGCGGACGTTCTCGCGGGCGGCCTGGCGGTTCTGGCTCACCATCACGAAGGTGGAGAGGAAGATCGCCTCCAGGCTGACGATCATGGTGAGCAGTCCGAAGGGGAACGGGTCCCAGATCGCGTCGTCGCCGAACACGCCCTCGTTCCAGACGATCCAGACCGCGAACCAGAGCGCGTGCAGATAGACGAACGTCATGGTTCCGGCGAAGGCGGTGATGGCGTCCGCGATCCGGTCCTGGGTCCCGCGCATCCGCGCGACGACGTCCTGTTCGTGCACGATCCGGACGGGCGGCCGTTTCGGCGATGTGGTCATGGGCTCTCCCTGCCTGATGATCCGCGTCGGATCGCAGCGTACGGGGGGTGGGCCATGGCGCCGTAGGGGGTGCCGAGTGGGTTGTTCGGCGGCTGCGTGTGTGTGTGGGGGGGTGCTCGCGCCCACGCGGCGGAGCCGCATGTCGATACAGCCCCGCGCCCCTGACGGGGCGCTTCCGGACCGGAAGTTGTCAGCGTTCCGTCACTTTGCCCGCCGAGACCTCCAGGCGGCGGGTCACGTGGACCGCGTCCAGCATGCGGCGGTCGTGGGTGACCAGGAGGAGGGTGCCCTCGTAGGTGTCGAGGGCCGACTCCAGTTGTTCGATGGCGGGCAGGTCGAGGTGGTTCGTCGGCTCGTCCAGGACGAGGAGGTTGACGCCCCGGCCCTGGAGCAGCGCCAGCGCCGCACGGGTCCGTTCCCCCGGCGACAAGGTGGCCGCGGAGCGCAGGACATGGTGCTGTTTGAGGCCGAACTTGGCCAGCAGAGTGCGGACTTCGACCGGCTCGGTGTCCGGGACGGCCGCGCAGAAGGCCTCCAGCAGGGCCTCGCTGCCGTGGAAGAGCTTGCGTGCCTGGTCGACCTCGCCGACCACGACTCCGGAGCCGAGCGCCGCGTGCCCCGCGTCCAGCGGCACCCGGCCCAGCAGGGCGGCGAGCAGCGTCGACTTGCCGGCCCCGTTCGCACCGGTCACCGCGACCCGGTCGGCCCAGTCGATCTGCAGGGACACCGGTCCGAACGTGAAGTCCCCGCGCCGTACTTCCGCGTCCCGCAGGGTGGCCACCACGGCACCGGAGCGCGGGGCGGCCGCGATCTCCATGCGCAGCTCCCACTCCTTGCGCGGCTCCTCGACCACGTCCAGGCGTTCGATCATGCGCTGGGTCTGGCGGGCCTTGGCGGCCTGCTTCTCGCTGGCCTCGCTGCGGAACTTGCGGCCGATCTTGTCGTTGTCGTTGGACGCCTTGCGCCGGGCGTTCTTGACGCCCTTGTCCATCCAGGAGCGCTGCATCTGCGCACGGTCCTGGAGGGCGGCCTTCTTGTCGGCGTACTCGTCGTAGTCGTCGCGGGCGTGCCGGCGGGCCACCTCGCGTTCCTCCAGGTAGGCGTCGTAGCCGCCGCCGAAGAGGTTGATCTGCCCCTGGGCGAGATCGAGTTCGAGGACCTTGGTGACCGTGCGGGTGAGGAACTCACGGTCGTGGCTGACGACGACCGTGCCGGCCCGCAGGCCGGTCACGAAGCGTTCGAGCCGTTCCAGACCGTCCAGGTCGAGGTCGTTGGTCGGCTCGTCGAGCAGGAAGACGTCGTACCGGGAGAGGAGCAGGGAGGCGAGACCCGCGCGGGCCGCCTGGCCGCCGGAGAGGGAGGTCATCGGCTGGTCGAGGTCGACGGCCAGGCCCAGGGAGTCGGTGACCTCCTCGGCCCGCTCCTCCAGGTCCGCGCCGCCGAGGCCGAGCCAGCGCTCCAGAGAGGTGGCGTACGCGTCGTCGGCCCCTGGTGCTCCGTCGACCAGGGCCTGAGTGGCCTCGTCCATCACGCGCTGTGCCTCGGCGACGCCGGTGCGGCGGGCGAGGAAGGCGCGCACGGTCTCGCCCGGCCGGCGCTCCGGCTCCTGGGGCAGGTGGCCGACGGCCGCGGTCGGCGGGGAGAGCCGCAGCTCGCCCTGCTCGGGGGTGGTGAGCCCGGCGAGCAGCCGGAGCAGGGTGGACTTGCCCGCGCCGTTGGCACCGACCAGACCGATCACGTCCCCGGGCGCGACGACGAGGTCGAGTCCGGTGAAGAGGGAGCGGTCGCCGTGCCCGGCGGCGAGGTTCTTGGCGACGAGGGTGGCAGTCATCAGAAGGCCGATCCTAATGCGCCGGGGAGCACACCTTCAGCCCCGTTTCTCCGCCGGTCAGCGCGTCGCCGCCACCAGGACGCTCCCGGAGGTCCGGGCCACGACATAGACCCCGTCCTTGGCCGCCTTGCCGTCGAGGGGGATGCGGTGGCTGCCGGGTTCCAGGACGCCGTCGAAGAGATCCTGGGCGCGCAGGCGGGAGAGCCGGTCCAGGCGGTACGCCGTGAGCCGGACCCGGCAGGGCGAGGTGACCTCGATGCCGGCCGTGCCGTCGGCGGCGACCAGGTGGGTCAGTCGGCGCTGCGGGAGCGGGCTGCGGTCGAGGGCGTGCTCGATCTGGGCGACGAGGAGGGGCACGATCGGGGCGAGCCCGTCGACGTAGGCGACCTCCACTCCGGCCCGGTCGAACGCCTTGCGTACGGCGGCCCGCTCGGTCTCGCCGACCGTGGGGCCGAAGGCCACGGCGCCGTAGCCGCGGAGTTCCTCGGCGGGGACGCCCTCGGCGTCGCGGGTGATGTCGGCGCCGATGCCGATGGTGCGCAGGGCGGCGGCCAGCTTGGCGAGGAGGGCGACGCGGGCGCCGATCAGCAGGACCCGGCGGCCCGGCGGGGGGCTGGAGTCTTCGAGGAGGGCGCCGAGGGCCTCGCGGTACTCGGGGCCGGGGAAGCGGAACGGGCCGATGCCGTGGTAGCCGTTGAGCTCCAGGTCGGCGTGTTCGTCGGTCTGCCAGGCGAAGTCCCGCCAGACGTAGTCGTCGCCGTCCCGCTCGATGACCGCGGTGACCGCGCCGCAGGCCAGGTCCTCGCACTCCGGGCAGCCGTAGATGATGTACCGCTCGCCGGGCAGCGGTGCGTCGGACTCCAGTAACAGGCTGCGGACCTGGGCGGTGAAGATCGCGGGCGGGATGTCGGAGGCGAGCGGGGAGACGGCGTCCAGGTCGGAGAGCTGGAAGAGCAGCGGGGACCCGTCGACGACGAAGTCCACGAAGTCCCGGTGAACCTGGTAGCCGCCGTCGGCGCGGACGCCGCCGGCGCGCATCGCCGGGGCCAGGCCGAAGGTCGCGTATGCGGCAGACATGCTGTGAGTATCCCCAGAGTGGGACGATCTGAGCGCAGCATGACATATTCGGCTAGCGTCCGGGCATGGACCGTGAGCTGGGTGACGAAGTGATCGTGGTCGGCGGCGGGGTCGTCGGGCTGACCACGGCGGTGGTGCTGGCCGAGAGCGGGCGCCGGGTGCGGGTCTGGGCGCGGGAGAGCGGCGAGCGTACGACCTCCGCGGTCGCGGGTGCGCTGTGGTGGCCGTACCGTATCGAGCCGGAGCGGCTGGTCGGCGACTGGGCGCTCGAATCCCTCGCCGTGTACCAGGAGTTGGCGGCACGGCCGGAGGAGACGGGCGTACGCCTGGTCGAGGGCGTACACGACGGGCTGCGGCTGGACGAGCTGGGTCCGTGGGCGGCCCGGGTGCCGGGGCTGGCCGACACGGCCGAAGGCCTCTCGGCGCGGCTGCCGTTGATCGACATGCCGGTCCATCTTGGGTGGCTGCGGGAGCGGTTGGGAAAGGCGGGCGGGAAGGTCGAGGAGCGGGGGGTGCGCGCGCTGGCCGAGGTGCCGGCGGCGGTCGTGGTGAACTGCTCGGGGCTCGGGGCCCGTTCGCTCGTGCCCGATCCGGCCGTGCGTCCCGTGCGCGGGCAGCTTGTCGTGGTGGAGAATCCGGGGATCAGCACCTGGTACACCTCCGTCGACAAGGCCGAAGGGGGGCCTGTAGGAGGGGCCGAGGGGGGTTCCGAGGGGGGTGTCTCCGCCTACTTCTTCCCGCAGCCCGGCGGGCTGCTGCTCGGGGGCACCGCGGAGGAGGACGCCTGGTCCCTGGAGCCGGATCCTGACATCGCGGCCGGGATCGTGGCGCGGTGTGCGGCGGTACGGCCGGAGATCGCCGGGGCCCGGGTGCTGGGGCACCGGGTGGGGCTGCGGCCGTACCGGGACGCGGTCCGGCTGGAACGTGAACTCCGCCCGGACGGGCGGGTGCTGGTGCACAACTACGGGCACGGCGGGGCCGGGGTCACGGTGGCCTGGGGCTGCGCCCGTGAGGCGGCCGGGCTGGTGGAGCCGGGCCCGGCCGCCTGAGCGGTCAGCTCGCGGGGACGCGCTGCACGGTACGCGGGACGCGCACGCCGGTCAGGGCGCCCGCCTCGGGAGCGGTCCAGCGCGCGGAGGTCGCGCGGGCGAACGCGGCCGCTCCCCCGACGAGCGGGACCTTGGCCGAGGTGCGGGACAGGTCCACGGTGAGCGTCGGGGTGCTGGACGGCGGATCGATGAGGTCCTTGTCCGTGCCCGCGACGATCAGCGCCAGTCGGTGCCCCTTGGGTACGACGTGGTCGGTGGCCGCCAGGTCGAGGGTGATCGTGTACTTCTTCCCCGGGGTGAGCGGGACGCCCTTGCCGGGGTCGGCGTAGGTGCCGAGGTCGGCCCAGCCGCGGCTGAAGACCGTGTAGTCGACGGCCTTGGTCCTGGCCGCGGTCTTCAGGAAGCAGGCGCTGTCGCCGGCCGTGCTCTTCCCCCAGCAGGTGCGGTCGCTGAGGGTGGTGATGCCCTCGGCGGCGTCGGCGTAGTCCCGGATGGTGTCCGGGCCGAGGTCGACCAGGACGGCGGTCAGGTGGGCGGTCGAGGTGGTCGGGGTGGCGGTGACCGTGACCTTGGAGGAGCCGGACAGCCGCAGGTCGTGGGTGAGCGGGGCGGTGAGGAAGCCGGCCTTGTCGGAGGTCGGGGTGGCGATCTGTGCGGCCCAGTCGGTCTCGCTCTGCTGCGGGTCGTCCGTGAACGTCTCGGTGCCGGAGCTCCGGCTCAGGCCGAGGGTGCCCACACCTGCCTGGGTACCGCCGGCCGGGCGCAGGGTGGTGGCCGCGGTGCCGCGCGGCGGCCAGACGGCGGAGGTCACCCACTGGTCGGGGTGGCGTTCGACGTCCGCCATCGGCTCGCGGTCGATGCCGTTGTGGTAGCCGAGGAGTTCGTGGTCGAACCAGCGGTGCAGGGTGTCGACCCAGGCGCCGCGCCGGTAGTCGAAGGGGTCGACGTGTCCGGTCTGGGAGAGCCAGATCTTGCGCTCGACGCCGTTCTTGGCGAGCGCGTCCCACCACTGGCCGAAGTTCTTGGTACGGACGTTGAGATCCTGCATGCCGTGCACGAGGAAGACGCTGGCCCGCACCTTGGCGGCGTCCTTGACGTAGTCCCGCTCGGTCCACAGGCCGGTCCAGTCGCCGGTGCGCGGTGCGCCGTCGACCAGCTTCTGCTGTACGGCACCGCATCTGGCGTAGGCCGCGTCGCTCTCCACCGCGCCGGCCAGCCAGTCGGGCCCGGAGTCGTAGAGCGGGGCGCCCTGGGCGAAGTAGTAGTCGTACCAAGAGGAGATGGAGCTGATCGGGACGATCGTTTTGAGGCCCTTGACGCCGGTGGCGGCGACGCCGTTGGCGATGGTGCCGTCCCAGCTCTTGCCGATCATGCCCGTCCTGCCGTTGGTCCAGCCGGCCTTGACGGCGGTCGTGCCGGTGCGGCTGCTGTAGGCCTTGGCGCGGCCGTTCAGCCAGTCGACGACGGCCTTCGCGGACTGGATGTCCGAGCGGCCGCCGACGTCGACACAGCCGTCGGAACGGTTGGTACCGGCCAGGTCGACACCGACGACGGCGTAGCCGCGGGGCACGAAGAAGTTGTCGTAGAACAGCGGCATCTGGACGACGTTACCGCCTGCGTCGTACGTCTTGAGCTGGCTCTCGTTGCCGCGTCCGCAGCAGGAGTAGTACGGGCTGGCGTCCATGATGACCGGCACCTTGCGGCCCTGCGCGGCGGGTTCGGCGGGCCGGACGATGTCGGCGGCGATCCGGTCGGTCTTCCCGTCGCCGTCGGAGTCGAGGCCGGTGTCCACCCAGACGGCCTCGCGGATGGCGTGGGCGTAGGAGTAGACCGGTTGGCTCTCGCGCGGGGCCGCGCCGGCCGCCTGGGCCGCGACCGGGCTGAGGAAGGCGGCCGTCAGGGCTGCGACGGCCGCGATGACGAACGGTCTCCAGATCGTGAAGCGCGTGCGTTTCGGCATGCCGCGGACGCTACCCCGGTCAACTCCTGTGCAGAAGAGGGCACCTGAGGGACCGACAGGACTGATTGCGGCCGAATGGCGATCGTGTGACAGCAGGGGCCGTGGACAGGCCAGGGGTCACAGGGACTCAATAGGCTCCGAACAGTTTCGTGCTCCATCGACTTGGCGTTCCCGCCCGGGCGTGGCGGGCGCCTCGGCCCCCTACCGACCTGGAGTTCTCGTGCACCGCAGAATCCTCGCGCCGGGCGCACTCGCGGCGGCCTCCCTGCTGCTGGCGATCCCGGCATCGGCCGCGAGCTACAGCCCCGGCGCGCCGGGCATCGGCGACCCCTACTACCCGTACTACGGCAACGGCGGTTACGACGTCTCCCACTACGATCTGCGTCTGCAGTACCAGCCGGCCACCGACGAGCTGGCCGGTACGGCGACGATCCTGGCGCGGACCACGCAGGACCTGTCCAGCTTCGATCTGGACTTCCTCCTCGACGTGAGCGAGGTGCGGGTCAACGGCGCGAAGGCGGACTTCACCACGTCCGGTCAGCACGAGCTGGTCGTCACCCCGAAGTCGCCGCTGGCGAAGGGCACGCAGGTCGCCGTCGTCGTCCGCTACAGCGGGGTGCCGTCGACGAAGAGCGCGTACGGCTTCAGCACCTGGCACCGCACGCCCGACGGGGCGGTCGCGGCGGACGAGCCCGAGTCCGCCTGGTGGTGGTACCCGAGCAACGACCACCCTCTGGACAAGGCGACCTACGACGTCTCGGTCGCCGTCCCCGACGGCACCCAGGTCATCTCCAACGGCCTGCTCCAGTCGACGAGTTCACAGCGCGGCTGGACCCGCTACAGCTGGCGGCAGAACAAGCCGCAGGCGACCTACCTGACCACGCTGGCCGTCGGGAAGTTCGACATCACGACGAGCACCTCCGAGGGCGGCGTGCCGGTCGTCAACGCCTACAGCAAGGACCTCGGCGACAACGACGGGGCGGCACGGGCGAGCGTGGAGCGCACCGGGGAACTCGTCGACTGGCTCTCCGGCTACTTCGGGCCCTACCCCTTCAGTTCGGCCGGCGGGTACGTGCCGAACACGACGACCGGGTACGCGCTGGAGACACAGACCCGCGTGTACTACAGCCCCAAGCAGTTCGCGAACGGCTCCAACACCTCCGTGGTCGTGCACGAGCTGGCGCACCAGTGGTACGGCGACGACGTCTCCCTCAAGGGCTGGAAGGACATCTGGCTCAACGAGGGCTTCGCCCGCTACGCGCAGTGGCTGTGGTCCGAGCACGAGGGCGAGGGCACGACGCAGGAACTCGCCGACTACGTGTACGCCTCGCATCCGGCCGACGACGCGTTCTGGACGGTCAGGCCGGGGGATCCCGGCCCGGACGACCAGTTCGACATCGCCGTCTACGACCGCGGGGCGCTGGCCGTGCAGGCACTGCGGAACGCGGTCGGCGACGACGCGTTCTTCACGATCCTGAAGGGGTGGCCGAAGGAGCACGCGTACGGCAACGCCTCGGTGGCCGACTTCCGGGAGTACGCCGAGAAGGTGTCCGGGAAGTCGCTGTCGGACTTGTTCGACGCGTGGTTGTTCGAGCCGTCGAAGCCGGCGGTGCCGGCGCTCAGGGCCGCGGGGGCGCCTGTTCAGCCGAGGTCCTGGAAGAAGATCGAGGCGACGAACGACATGCACTGAGGGGTTGCCGGGTTCGGTGGGGGGCTGCGGGACCGTCGTGGCTGGTCGCGCAGTTCCCCGCGCCCCTTATGGGGCGCTGTCCTCGCCGTAGTCGTACACGGTGACGGCTATTCCCCGTCCTACCAGCCGCTCCTCTATCACCGGCTCCACGCGGGACCACTTGCCGCCCGCCAGGCCGCAGCCTATGCGGGGCATGTGCACGGAGGCGCCGAGTTCGATTGCCTCGTCGGCGAGCTTGGCCAGCGCCGTGTCTATCGCCTCGTACCGGACCGGTGCGCCCCTGCTGCCGGTCTTCGTCCCCCGCTGGCCGATCATGTTCGCCACCCAGAGGTACCGCTCGACACGGACCAGTTGGGTCGCGCCCAGGCCGAAGTCGTTGTTCGCGCGGTCGCGGTGCCAGGCGCGGTACGCCTTCTCCGGCTCCGGCCAGCGGCGTGAGAGCGCGAGGACGAAGCCCTTCCCTCAACCCCCCAGGTCGTTGCAGACATGGGCGATCACCTTGACGCCCTTGCCCGACGGCGCGCTGGCGTCACCCCGGATGTAAGTGATCTCCGACATGACGCCACCGTAGGCGATGCCACTGACAATGGCGCCGACCTGCTACTTCGTGAGCTGCGACAGCTCCTCGTCGGCGGTCTGGAAGACCCTGCGGCGGACCCCGAACCAGCCCGCCACCAGCAGCGCGGCGATGACCGGGATGAGCAGGAGGGTCTTGCGGCCCACCTCCGGGTCCTTCCACATCATGCCGAGGCAGACCAGCAGGAAGGCGATCGTGGCGATCTCGGTGACGGGGCTGAAGCGGAGCCGGAACGAGGGGCGGTCGACCAGGCCGGCCTTCGCACGGCGGACGAAGATCAGGTGGCAGAGCATGATGATCACCCAGGTGCTGATGATGCCGAGGGAGGCGACGTTCAGCACGATCTCGAAGGCCTGGCTGGGCATCAGGTAGTTCAGGCCGACGCCGAGCACGCAGACCGCGCAGGTCAGCAGGATGCCGCCGTAGGGCACCTGGCTGCGGTTCATGCGGGCCGTGAACTTCGGGGCCGAGCCGGCCACCGCCATGGAGCGCAGGATGCGGCCGGTGGAGTAGAGGCCGGAGTTGAGGGAGGACATCGCCGCGGTCAGGACCACCAGGTTCATGACGTCGCCGGCGCCCGAGACGCCGATCTTGGAGAGGACCGTCACGAAGGGGCTCTGGTCGGCCGAGTACACCGAGCCCGGCAGGAGCAGGGCGAGCAGGACGACCGAGCCGACGTAGAAGATGCCGACGCGCCACATGATCGAGTTCACCGCACGCGGGACGACCTTCTCCGGCTCGGCGGTCTCGCCCGCCGCGACGCCGACCAGCTCGAGGGCCGCGTACGCGAAGATCACGCCCTGCATGACCAGGACGACCGGCATCAGGCCGTGCGGGAGGACACCGCCGTGGTCGCTGATGACGCTCAGGCCCGGGGTCCGGCCGTCGACCTTGTGCTGGGTGGCCAGCAGGAAGATGCCGATCAGCATGAAGCCGACCAGGGTCGCGACCTTGATGATCGCGAACCAGAACTCCATCTCGCCGAAGATCTTCACCGAGATGAGGTTCACCGCCAGGACCACGGCCAGGGCGATCAGCGCGAGCGTCCACTGCGGGATGCTGGTGAACATGCTCCAGTAGTGCGTGTACAGCGCGATGGCGGTGATGTCGGCGATTCCGGTCGTCGACCAGTTCAGGAAGTACATCCAGCCGGCGACGTAGGCACCCTTCTCGCCTAGGAACTCACGCGCGTACGACACGAAGGATCCGGACGACGGCCGGTACAGGACCAGCTCGCCGAGGGCGCGGACGACGAAGAAGGCAAAGATTCCGCAGACCAGGTAGGCGAGAGCGAGCGCCGGGCCCGCGTTGTGGAGGCGTCCGCCGGCGCCGAGGAAGAGGCCGGTGCCGATCGCGCCGCCGACGGCGATCATGTTGACGTGGCGGGGCTTGAGGTCCTTGCTGTAGCCGGCGTCGCCCGCGTCCGCGGGCGTCTGGGGCGCGTCGGTCCGGGTGGCTACGGCCTGTGCCGTGTCCACGGCGTTCTTGCTCACAGGTGGGTCCACTCTCTGGTGCGCCCGAGCGGGTCGCGCTCGGGTGTCCGGACGTACTCGGTCCGCGCGAGCGGGTCGCGCTCGGGTGTCCGGACGTACTCGGTCCGCGCGCTCGGTGGTGGGCACAGACCAAGGTGCCACCTTCCCCCGGCCACCTGGGCGTATGCGATGGCACAGATCACAGAGCGGCGCTTCTCACAAGATTGTGATCATGACATTTGAATGAATATATGTCGAACAGATGACCGCGCAGCTCGCCCACATCCCGGTGTCACAGTGCCGCTGTGACAGCGATACTGCTACGCATGACGACCGACACCGACGGCGAGTCCGAGCCGGCGCTCACGATCGACGAGCTGGCCGCCCGAGCCGGCACCACGGTCCGCACGGTCCGGTTCTACGGCACCAAGGGTCTGCTTCCGCCCCCGGTGATCGGTGCCCGCCGGGTGGGCCGGTACGGGCCCGAACACCTGGCCCGGCTGGCGCTCATCGAGGAGCTTCAGCAGCAGGGCATGACACTGGCGGCGATCGAGCGTTATCTGCTTCGGTTGCCGCCCGGGCTGAGCCATCACGACCTGGCCATCCACCGGGCCGTGGTGGCCTCCTGGGCCCCGGACGCCGAGGAGACGGTGAGCGCCGGGGAACTGCGGCGGCGGGCCGGGCGCCGACTGGACGAGGGGGACGTCGAGCGGCTCGTCGCGATGGATGTCGTACGGCCCGACGGTGACGCCTACCGCATCGACCCGGGCCTGTTCCGGCTCGCCGTACAGCTCCTGGACGTACCGCTGTCCGAGAAGGCCATCCTGGCCGCGCGCACGGTGCTGACCGAGCACTCGCGCGCGGCCGCCCACGCGCTGTCGCAGCTGTTCCGGGCCGAGGTGGCGGAGCGGACCGAGCAGGACGTGAAGTCCCTGTCCGCCCATATGCAGCCGCTGGTGGTGCAGGCGCTCCTGGCGACGTTCCAGCGCTCGCTCAGGCAAGAGGTGCACCAGTGGCTCGCCGGCTCGGAGGAGGGCCGGCCCTCCTGAGGACGGGACCAGGCCGGACGCCCAGGGGGCGTCCGGCATGTGGTGTGCCGTCGAGCGGCACGGACCGCTCAGCGGGCGTCGGTGAAGGTCTCCCCCTTGTCCGCCTTCTCCACCAGCAGTGCGGGCGGGGTGAAGCGGTCGCCGTAGGTCTCGGCGAGTTCGCGCGCGCGGGCCACGAAGCCCTGCAGGCCACCGTCGTAACCGTTGATGTACTGGAGGACACCGCCGGTCCAGCCCGGGAAGCCGATGCCGAAGAGCGAACCGATGTTGGCGTCCGCGACCGAGGTCAGGACGCCCTCCTCCAGGAGGCGGACGGTGTCCAGCGCCTCGGCGAAGAGCATCCGCTCCTGCATGTCCCGGAACGGGATCTCGTGGCCCGGCTGCGTGAAGTGTTCGCGCAGACCCGGCCAGAGCCGGGCGCGCTTGCCGTCCTCGGCGTAGTCGTAGAAGCCGGCGCCGCCGCTGCGGCCGGGGCGGCCGAACTCGTCGACCATGCGGTCGATGACGGCCTCGGCGGGGTGCGCGGTCCAGGTGCCGCCGGCCTCCTCGACGGCCAGCTTCGACTCGCGGCGGATCTTCTGCGGCAGGGTGAGGGTCAGCTCGTCCATCAGGGAGAGCACCTTGGCCGGGTAGCCGGCCTGGGCCGCGGCCTGCTCGACGGAGGCGGGCTCGATGCCCTCGCCGACCATGGCGACGCCCTCGTTGATGAAGTGGCCGATCACCCGGGAGGTGAAGAAGCCGCGCGAGTCGTTGACGACGATCGGCGTCTTGTTGATCTGCCGGACCAGGTCGAAGGCGCGCGCCAGGGCCTCGTCACCGGTGCGCTCGCCCTTGATGATCTCGACGAGCGGCATCTTGTCGACGGGCGAGAAGAAGTGCAGGCCGATGAAGTCCTCCTGGCGCTCCACTCCCTCGGCGAGGGCGGTGATGGGGAGCGTGGAGGTGTTGGAGCAGAGCAGGGCGTCGGGCGCGACGACCGCCTCGATCTCCTGGAACACCTTGTGCTTGAGCGAGGTGTCCTCGAAGACGGCCTCGATGACCGCGTCGCAGCCGGCGAGGTCCTGCGGGTCCGCGGTGGCTGTGATGCGGGCCAGCAGCGCGTCCGCCTTCTCCTGGCTGGTACGGCCCTTGGCGACGGCCTTGGCGCACAGCTTCTCGGAGTAGGCCTTGCCCTTCTGCGCGGCCTCGGCGGAGACGTCCTTGAGGACGACGTCGATACCCGCGCGGGCGCAGGAGTAGGCGATGCCGGCGCCCATCATGCCGGCGCCGAGGACGGCGACCTTCGTGACCTTGCGGGGCTCCACACCCTTCGGCCGGTTGGCGCCGGAGTTGACGGCCTGGAGGTCGAAGAAGAACGCCTGAATCATGTTCTTCGAGATCTGCCCGGCGGCCAGCTCCACGAAGTAGCGGGCCTCGATGACCTGGGCGTTGTCGAAGTCGACCTGGCTGCCCTCGACGGCGGCGGCGAGGATGCGGCGCGGCGCCGGATAGGGGGCGTTGCTGGTCTGCTTGCGCAGGCTCGCCGGGAAGGCGGGCAGGTTGGCCGCGAACTTCGGGTTGGCGGGTGTGCCGCCGGGGATCCGGTAGCCCGGCGTGTCCCAGGGCTGCCGGGACTCGGGGTTGGCGTCGATGAAGGCGCGGGCCTTGGCCAGCAGCTCCTCCGGCGTTTTGGCCACCTCGTGGATCAGGCCGTTCTCCTGCGCCCGGCGGGCGTTGTACTGGGTGCCCTGGAGGAGGACCTTCAGCAGCGCGTCGGCGATGCCGAGCAGGCGCACGGTACGGACGACTCCGCCGCCGCCCGGGAGCAGGCCGAGGGTGACCTCGGGGCAGCCGATCTTGGTGCCGGGGGTGTCGAGGGCGACGCGGTGGTGGCAGGCCAGGGCGAGTTCGAAACCGCCGCCCAGGGCCGCGCCGTTGATCGCGGCGACGACCGGCTTGCCGAGGGTCTCGATACGGCGCAGGTTGCGCTTGATGGCGAGGCCGCCGTCGAAGAGGTCCTGGGCGGTCTCGGGGGTGACCCGGATGAGGTCGCGCAGGTCGCCGCCGGCGAAGAAGGTCTTCTTGGCGGAGGTGAAGACGATGCCCCGGATCGAGTCCTGCTCGGCCTCGAGGCGGTCGGCGACCGCGGCCAGGGACTCGACGAAGGCCGCGTTCATGGTGTTGGCGGACTGGTTGGGGTCGTCCAGGACCAGGGTGACGACGCCGGTGTCGTCCTTTTCCCAGCGGATGGTGGTGCTCTCGGTCATGTGAGGGTCTCCGTGAGGTCTCTTGGTTCCGCCGGGGTTTTCAGACGCGCTCGACGATCGTGGCGATGCCCATGCCGCCGCCCACACACAGGGTGGCGAGGCCGTAGCGCTTGTCCTGGCGCTCCAGTTCGTCGACGAGGGAGCCGAGGATCATCGCGCCGGTGGCGCCGAGCGGGTGGCCGAGCGCGATGGCGCCGCCGTTGACGTTGACCTTGTCCAGGGACAGGCCCATGTCCTTCACGAAGCGGAGCACGACCGCCGCGAACGCCTCGTTGATCTCGACCAGGTCGATGTCGTCGATGGTGAGGCCGGCCTTGGCGAGGGCCTTGCGGGTGGCGGGGGCGGGGCCGGTGAGCATGATGGTCGGCTCGGAGCCGGAGACGGCGGCCGCGATGATCCGGGCGCGCGGGGTGAGGCCGTAGCGCTCGCCGATCTCCTTCGAGCCGATGGCGACCAGGGAGGCGCCGTCGACGATGCCGGAGGAGTTGCCCGCGTGGTGGACGTGGTCGATCTGCTCGACCCAGTGGTACTTCTGCAGCGCCACCGCGTCGAAGCCGCCCAGCTCGCCGATGTCGGCGAAGGAGGGCTTGAGCTTGGCGAGGGAGTCGGCGGTGGTGCCGGGGCGCAGGTGCTCGTCGTGGTCGAGGACGACCAGGCCCGCGCGGTCCTTCACGGGGACCACGGAACGCTCGAAGCGGCCCTCCTTCACGGCCGTCGCAGCCCGCTCCTGGGAGAGCGCCGCGTACTCGTCGACGTCCCGCCGGGAGAAGCCCTCGATGGTGGCGATCAGGTCGGCGCCGATGCCCTGCGGCACGAAGTTGGTGGCCAGGTTGGTCATCGGGTCGTTGAACCAGGCGCCGCCGTCGGAGGCCATCGGCACCCGGGACATGGACTCGACGCCGCCCGCGAGGACGAGGTCCTCGAAGCCCGAACGGACCTTGGCGGCGGCCATGTTCACGGCTTCCAGGCCCGACGCACAGAAGCGGTTCTCCTGCACGCCGGCCACCGTGTCGGGCAGTCCGGCGGCGATCGCGGCGATCCGCGCGATGTCGGAGCCCTGGTCGCCGACCGGGCCGACGACACCGAGCACGATGTCGTCGATCGCGGCCGGGTCCAGGCCGGGGAAACGGCCCTGGATCTCGTGGATGAGACCGACGACCAGGTCGATGGGCTTCGTGCCGTGCAGGGCGCCGTTCGCCTTGCCGCGGCCGCGCGGGGTGCGGATCGCGTCGTACACGTACGCTTCGGTGCTCACTGACAAGCCTTTCAACGAGGGTTTGGGGCGGTGGGGGGTCAGAGCCAGTTCTTGACGGTCTCGACCAGGCGGGCCGGGTCCGGGCCTACAGGGGTGACGTCGAGGGTGGTCACGCCCGCCTCGCGGAAGGCGGCGATGCGGTCACGGACGTAGCCCTCCGGGCCGCACAGGGATATGAGCTCGCAGAACTCGCCCGGTACGGCGGCCGCCGCGTCCCGGTGGCGGCCGGCCAGGTACAGCTCCTGGATGAGCCTGGCCTCCTTCTCGTAGCCGTAGGCGACGGCGAGGTCGTTGTAGAAGTTCTTGCCCGGTGCGCCCATGCCACCGACGTAGAGGGCGATCCTGGGGCGGACCAGGTCGCGTGCGGCGGCCGCGTCCTCGCCGATGGCGAGCAGGCCGCCGGCGACGATCTGCAGCGGTCCGAGGGCCGGGTCGCGGCGGGCGGCGCCCTCCGCCAGCGGGGTCCCCCAGACGTCCTGTGCCTTCTCCGGGATGAACAGGGTGGGCAGCCAGCCGTCGGCGATCTCGGCGGTCATCCGGACGTTGGCGGGGCCGAGGGAGGCGACGTAGAGCGGGACCTCGGCGCGGACCGGCCTGGTGAGGATCTTCAGGGGCTTGCCGAGACCGCCGGGGCGGGGCATGTCGGTGATGCCGTGGTGGTCGATGGTCTCGCGGCGCAGGATCCGCCGGGTCAGCTCGATGACCTCGCGGGTGCGGCCGAGGGGCTTGTCGTAGGCCTTGCCGTGCCAGCCCTCGACCACCTGCGGGCCGGAGGCGCCGAGCCCGATGATCGCCCGGCCACCGGAGATCGCGTCGAGGCCGGCGGCCGTCTGGGCGATGAGGGCGGGTGTGCGGGAGTAGACGTTGAGGATCGCGGAGCCGATCTTCATCCGCTCGGTGCGGGCGGCCAGGTATCCCATGATGGTGGGCGAGTCGAAGCCGTAGGCCTCCGCGACCCAGACCGTGTCGAGGCCCACCGACTCCAGCGCGGCCGCCTGGTCCGCCGCGGTGCGCGGGTCGCCCGAGTAGTCGAGGAAGGTCGAGAGCTCCATCAGGTGGCGTCCTTGTCGTCGTCGAGCAGGGCGGGCACGGCCCAGTCGCGGGCCACCTCGGTGGTGTCCCCGCCCGGCCGGGCAGGGGCGGTGCGCACGGCCGTGGGGGTCACGGAGAAGCGGGGGGCGGGGGCCGGCTGGGTGATGCCGCCGTGGTCGGTGAAGGTGCCGCGAGCCGCCAGGTGGGGGTGGTGCGGGGCCTCGCGCAGGGAGAGCACGGGGGCCACACAGGCGTCGGAGCCTTCGAAGACGGCCGTCCACTCGTCCCGGGTACGGGCCTTGAAGCGGGCGGCGACGCGCTCGCGCAGCTCGTCCCACCGGGTCCAGTCCTTACGGGCGTCGGCCAGGTCGTCCAGGCCGCCCAGCAGCCGGAGGAACTCGGCGTAGAACTGCGGCTCCAGGGCGCCGACCGCCATGTGTCCGCCGTCGGCGGTCTCGTAGGTGCCGTAGTACGGGCAGCCGCCGTCCAGCAGGTTGGCGGCGCGCCGGTCCTGCCAGCCGCCGGCCGCCACCATGCCGTGGATCATCGCGGCGAGATGTGCGGTGCCGTCCACGATGGCGGCGTCCACGACCTGGCCGGAGCCGGTCGCGCGCGCGTGGTGCAGCGCGGCCAGGACGCCGACGACGAGGTAGAGGGAGCCGCCCGCGTAGTCGCCGAGCAGGTTGGCGGGGACCGCCGGGGGTTCGTCGGGGCGGCCGATCATGCCGAGGGTGCCGGTGACGGCGATGTAGGCGATGTCGTGGCCCGCGCGGTGGGCCAGCGGCCCCTCCTGGCCCCAGCCGGTCATCCGGCCGTAGACCAGGCGGGGGTTGCGGGCGTGGCACTCTTCCGGGCCGACGCCGAGCCGCTCGGCGACTCCCGGCCGGTTGCCCTCGATCAGGACGTCGGCGCGCTCGGCGAGGTCGAGGACGCGGGCCGGTCCGTCCGGGGACTTCAGGTCGACCAGCACCGAACGCTTGTTGCGGTTGGTGACGTCGTACGCGGGGTCGATGGCGAGCCCGGGGCCGCCGGGCCGGTCGACGCGGACCACGTCGGCACCCAGGTCGGCGAGGAGCATGGCGGCGAACGGGCCCGGTCCGATGCCGGCCAGCTCGACCACGCGCACGCCGGAGAGCGGGCCGTGTCCTGGCGTCCCTGCCGTGGTCATGCCGCCCCCAGTCATGTGACACAACTGATGTAACACCGATGATGCTAAGAACACGTTCCACTGGGCACAAGGGTGAACGAGCAAGCGCTTAGTCAAGATACCCGGTGGGGGTGCGTCCGCACTCCTCACGCTAGCCTCAGCCACCGACAACGGCGCGGGTTGCAGGACCGAGAGGTGTCATGAGCAGGCTGAAGACGACGGACCGTCCCTACGACATCGTGCTCTTCGGGGCCACCGGCTTCGTCGGCGAGCTCACCGCCGACTACCTCGCCGCCCACGCACCCCTGGGGCTGCGGTGGGCGGTCGCGGCCCGGGACGAGCGCAAGCTGGAGGCGCTGCGCGAGCGGCTGCCGGAGGGCACGGAGGTCGGACTGCTGCGCGCCGACGTCGCCGAGCCCGCCACCATCCGCGCCCTCGCCGAGCAGGCGCGCGTCGTGGCCACGACGGTCGGCCCGTACGGCCGTTACGGCGAGGACCTGGTCGCGGCCTGCGCGGACACCGGTGCGGACTATCTGGACCTGTGCGGGGAGCCCGAGTTCGTGGACCTGACGTATGTGCGGCACGACGCACGCGCGCAGGAGACCGGGGCCCGCCTGGTGCACGCGTGCGGCTTCGACTCGGTCCCGCACGACCTGGGCGCCTACTTCACGGTCCGTCAGCTGCCCGAGGGAGTGCCGCTGACCGTGGACGGCTTCGTGACCGCCGACGCGACCTTCTCCGGCGGCACCTTCGCCTCCGTCCTCGACCAGTTCGCGCGCCCCCGGCAGATGATCGCCGCCGCCCGGGACCGCGCCCGGTACGAGCCCCGGCTGATCAGCCGCCGGGCGACCGCGCCCGCCGGGCCGCCGCGCTTCGCCAAGGAGATCGGTGCCTGGGCGCTGCCGCTGCCCACCATCGACGCCCAGATCGTGCGCCGTTCGGCGAAGGCCCTGGACCGCTACGGCCCGGACTTCCGTTACCGGCACTACGCGGCCGTCAGGCATCTTCCGGTGGCGCTCGGCGGGGTGGCGGCCGTGGGCGCGGTCGCCGCGGCCGCCCAGCTGCCGCCCGCCCGGCGCTGGCTGTCGGACCGGCTCCGGCCCGGGGAGGGACCCAGCGCGGAGAAGCGGGCCCGCAGCTGGTTCACGGTCCGGTTCGTCGGCGAGGGCGGCGGACGACGGGTCTTCACGGAGGTCTCGGGCGGCGATCCCGGCTACGGCGAGACGGCGAAGATGTTCGCCGAGGCCGCGCTGTCCCTGGCCTTCGACGACCTGCCCGCGACGGCCGGCCAGGTCACCACGGTGCAGGCGATGGGCGACGCACTGACCGAGCGGCTGCGCGCGGCCGGGATCGGCTTCCGGGTGGCCGCGATCCGCTAGCGGGCTTCGGCCCGGGTCAGGACTGCCAGGCCAGCACGGTGCAGAGCATCCCGACGATCCAGGCGAACCCGGCCACCACGGCGAGGACGAGCGCCGCGTTTACGGCGCGCTCGACGGGCTGGGCGGGGTCGGCCACGGGCTTGGGGGCGCGGTGTGTCGTCATGCGGGCCAGCCTGCCGCCGGGACCGGGGCGGCCACATCCGTACTCGTACTCAGTACGGGTACTCAGGCCCGGGCCTCCCGCAGTGCCCTGCGACACAGCGCGTCCGCGCGGCGGGTGGTCTCCGGCAGGCGGTATCGCGGGGTGAGCGCCAGCGTGTGGGCGCAGGCGTTGTCCAGGCTCACCCGGTGGCCGACGGAGACGAACACCGGCTTGACGCCGTCCCGGGTGCGCAGCGCGCGGCCGACCTCCTCGGTCCCGGCGAGGAGCGGTGCGTGGCTGCCGCGCGGTGCGTCCGGGTCGTCGTACGCGAAGGTGAACGGGTTCTTGGCAACGCCGATGGTGGGCAGGCCGGTGAGGACGCCGAGGTGGCTGGCGAGGCCGAAGCGGCGCGGGTGGGCGAGGCCGTAGCCGTCGCAGACGACCAGGCCCGGCAGACAGGGCAGGGCGTCGAGGGCGGCCCGTACGGTGGGGATCTCACGGAAGGCGAGGAGGCCGGGCACGTACGGGAAGGAGACCCGGCCGACGGCGGTGGCCTCGGCCACGGGCTCCAGGGTCGCGGCGTCCAGCACGACGGCCGCCGCCGCGACCAGGTCCCGTTCGTCGTCGTAGGCCACGTCGACGCCCGTGACATGACCCGTGCCGGGCGCCGGTCCCGGCTCGTCGAGGACCACCCGCCCCCGCAGCTCGTCCTGCACGGCCAGCGCCGCTTCCTCGGTCGTGGGCCAGCCCGCGGGTACGCATACGGTCGTCATGGTGGCCACGAGCGTACGGCGCGCCACGCGCGCGTGCGGCGACGGGTCGGACCAGGATCCGGCGTACGGCGGACGGCCGCGGCAGGACCGGGCGTACAGCCCGACTCGCGCGGGTGCGGGGCAGGTCAGCTCTTCTTGGCGTTCAGAGCGCGTTGCAGTTGTGCCTTGTTCATGTCGGAGCGGCCCTCGATGCCGCGCTGTTTGGCCTCTTCGTAGAGCTGGTCGTAGGTCGGGCCCGCGGCGCCGCTGTGCGAGCGCTTGCCGCCGCGCCGGCCGGAGGACATGTCCTGGAGGGACGTACGGCTGGCGGTCTCGGACTCGCCGGAGCGGGCGCGTTCCTTGTTGACGGTCCGCGCGGCGATCTCCTCGGCGCGCTGTTCGCTCTCGCCCCGGTCGAGCGCGCTCTCCTTGATGTGCTCGTACTGGCGTTCCCGCTTGGGGCTGGATCCACGTGGCATGGCCACCGCTCCCTTCGTGGGTGTGCTCGCCACCGGGTACCCACGCGTCAGCGCTCCAGACGCGCCACCCGGCCCTGCTCACCGGCGGCCCAGCAGCTCAGGTCCGGGGTGCAGTCGACGGTGTCGTACGAGCCGGTGTCGACGGTCCGCCAGGTGCGGCCGCCGTCGGTGGTCAGGTCGGTGCCGGTGGGGCCGACGGCGAGGGCGGTGGTGCGACTGTGCGGGAGCCAGGCCGCGCCGGAGCGGTAGGCGGGCGGCGGTGTCGTCGCGGGCTGCCAGGTGCGGCCGCCGTCGCGGGTGACCGCGGCCGCCTGCGGGGAGGGCTGGTCGGGGCGGTAGTCGCCGCCGACCGCGAGGCCGTGGGTGGGGTCGCGGAAGGCGAGGGCGAAGACGCCCTTGGCCGGATCACCGGCCGGGACGGGTGTGTCGGTGGCGGTCCAGGTCAGTCCGCGGTCGGTGGAGTGCAGCACGCGCGCGTGCGCGCCGCCGCCGGTGGCCAGCCAGGCGTCCTTCGGCCCGGAGGCGACCAGGCACTGGCCACTGGCGGCGAAACCGGCCTCGCCGTCCAGGGCGGCCGGCATCCCGGTGCTGGGCAGCACCCGCCAGGAGCGGCCGCCGTCGCCGGTGGCCAGGATGCGGAACTTCCCGTCCACCGGGTCGCTCATGGCAAGGCCGTGGCGGTGGTCGAAGAAGGTCATGCAGTCGTAGAAGGCGGCGGGGTCGGTGTTGCGGAACGACTCGGTCCAGGTCGCCCCGCCGTCGTCGGTGCGGTAGACGCGGGACGCCTCGCCCTCGCCGATGGCCAGCACCACCGCGCGGCGCGCGTCGAACGCCTCGACGTCCCGGAACTGGAGGTCGCCCGCGCCCGGCGGGGAGACGTTCCGCCAGGTCGTCCCGCCGTCGGTGGTGCGCAGCACGGTGCCGGCCGTGCCGGCCAGCCAGGCGGTGTGGCGGTCGACGGCGGCCAGGCCGCGGAACCGCACGTCCGGTGTGCCGGTGTCCTTGAGCACCCAGTGCGGTGCCGGTGTCGCCGCGCGCGCGGAACCCGCGGTCAGCGCGGCCAGCGCCGCCGCGCACGCCACCCCCACCGTCACCGCCCGGCTCGTACGTCCCGTCCGTCCTGCCCGCCGCGTGCTCCCCAAGCGCCTCATGGCGCGGGAAGTTAGCCCACTGTCCCGGCGCCGTCCAGAGGGCCCTGCCGTCGCAAGGGCCAGGTAAGCCCCAGGTGTGAATGAGCCCGGTGACCGAGGTCACTCGCACTTCGCGTGCACGGATCGGCCGCTTCCGTCGTCTCTTCCAGTGTCAGGTCTTGTACGCCCGGAAATTCGTCCAGCCGTCACTAGGGAGCAAGGGTTTGTCCACTCTCATCGAGCAGCCCGTGGAGGCCCGCCTGGTCGCCGCGTCGCCGCGTATGCCGAGCATTCCCGCCAGCCTTCGCTACGACAGCGAGGACCCCTTCGCCGTCCGTATGACGTTCCCGGCCCCGGCCACCCTGGAGGGCGTCGACGTCTGCTGGACGTTCTCCCGTGAGCTGCTCGCGGCCGGCCTGCACGCCCCGGAGGGCAACGGGGACGTCCGGGTGCGGCCGTACGGCTACGACCGGACCGTGCTGGAGTTCCACGCCCCCGAGGGCACCGCCGTCGTCCATGTGCGCACGGGCGAGATCGAGCGGTTCCTGGAGGCGACCGGTGACCTGGTGCCCACCGGCCTCGAACACCTCCGGCTGGACCTCGACCACGACCTGGCCGAGCTGATGCGGGACGCCTGCTGAGCCGCCCCGCAGCGCCGGCGGGCCGCCGAGCGGGCTCGTGGTTAATTGCGTTGACACCCCGTTGGGGGCCCTCCTAACTTGTACAACGGTTCTGTTGCCGTCGATAGGAGAAGGACGTTGCTCGTCTGAGGACTCGAGACACCGCGTCACACCCGCGAGGTGTGTCCGTGGCGTTCGACCTCGGCGTGCGAGCCGTCCTCCGGCACAGGTATCTCTTCCCTGGCCCCTCGGCTGCTGTCCCGCGGTGTCTCGACACGCGTCTGTCCCCGACACCGCAAGCAACCGCGAGGCGCCCATGTCTGCATCTGTCACCTGCACTTCCCTGTCCTTCTCCTGGCCCGACGGCTCCCCCGTCCTCGACGGCCTCGATGTCGCCGTAGGCCCCGGCCGGACCGGTCTCGTCGGCGTCAACGGATCAGGGAAATCCACGCTTCTCAGGCTCATCGCCGGTGAGCTCACCCCGTCCGACGGCACCGTGAAGGTGGCCGGCGAGGTCGGATACCTCCCGCAGAGCGTCACCCTGGACACCGCGCTGCGCGTCGAGGAGACGCTCGGCATCGCCGCCCGGCGGGCCGCGCTGCACGCCATCGAGGCGGGCGACGCGTCCGAGGCGCACTTCGAGACGCTCGGCGACGACTGGGACGTCGAGGAGCGCGCCCTGGTCACGCTCGGCGAGCTCGGACTCGGCCACATCGGACTCGACCGGACCGTCGGCGAGGTCTCCGGCGGCGAGTCGGTGCTGCTGCGGCTGGCCGCGCTGCTCCTGGACCGGCCGGACGTACTCCTGCTCGACGAGCCCACCAACAACCTCGACCTGTACGCCCGCAGGCGGTTGTACGCGGCCGTCGCGTCCTGGCCGGGCCTGCTGATCGTGGTCAGCCACGACCGTGAACTCCTCGACCTGGTCGACCAGATCGCCGACCTGCGCGCCGGGGAGGTCACCTGGTACGGCGGCAACTTCTCGGCGTACGAGGAGGCGCTCGCCGTCGAACAGGAGGCGGCCGAGCGCATGGTGCGGGTCGCGGAGGCCGATGTCCGCAAGCAGAAACGCGAACTGTCCGACGCCCAGGTCAAACTGGCCCGCCGCAAGCGGTACGGGCAGAAGATGTTCGAGCAGAAGCGCGAGCCGAAGATCGTCATGGGGGCGCGCAAGCGGGCGGCCCAGGAGTCCGCGGGAAAGCACCGCATCATGCACGAGGAGCGGCTCAGCGAGGCGAAGGAGCGGCTGGACGAGGCGGTGGAGGCGGTACGGGACGACGACGAGATCCGCGTCGAACTGCCGTACACGGCCGTACCGCCGGGCCGGAACGTGCTGACGCTGGAGAATCTGGAGCTCGCGCACGGCTCGCGTGTGAAGGGGATCCTCGATCTGCGCGGGCCCGAGCGGATCGCGCTGATCGGGCGCAACGGAGCGGGCAAGACGACGCTGCTGCGCACGATCGCCGGGGAGCTGGCGCCGGTGGCGGGCGAGGCGCACGCGCATGTGCCGCTGCGTTTCCTGCCGCAGCGGCTGGACGTGCTGGACGGGGAGCTGACCGTGGCCGAGAACGTGGCCAGGTTCGCGCCGGGCGCCACCAACAACCGGATCCGGGCCCGGCTGGCCCGCTTCCTGTTCCGGGGCGCCCGCGCCGACCAGCGGGCGGCCACGCTCTCCGGCGGCGAACGCTTCCGGGCGGCGCTGGCCGCGCTGCTCCTGGCCGAGCCCGCTCCGCAGCTGCTGATGCTCGACGAGCCGACGAACAACCTCGACATGGCGAGCGTGCGGCAGCTCACCACGGCCCTGGAGGCCTACCAGGGCGCCCTGATCGTGGCCAGTCACGACCTGCCCTTCCTGGAGTCGATCGGGATCACCCGCTGGCTGCTGATGGCGGACGGGGAGCTGACGGGCACCACACCGGAGGAGGTGGCGCGTCTCAGGACGGGCACAGCCTGACAACGAGGGTTTTGTCGGCACGGACCCGCGCTGAATGATGGCGGTCCGGCGCCCCGACATTGGGCGCCGGACCGAACCGCCGACCCCGGAGACCCGTCGTGCCCAGCAAGAAGGCCCTCATCCGCCGCCCCAGCCCGCGCCTCGCCGAAGGTCTGGTGACGCACATCGAGCGGGAGAAGGTCGACGACGAACTCGCCCAGAACCAATGGGAGGAGTACGCGGAGACGCTGCGCGCGCACGGCTGGGAGACCGTCGAGGTCGATCCGGAGGACGACTGCCCGGACTCGGTCTTCGTCGAGGACACGGTCGTCATGTACAAGAACGTGGCGCTGATCACCCGGCCCGGTGCCGAGTCCCGGCGCGCGGAGACCGCCGGGGTCGAGGAGGCGGTGGCCCGCCTCGGCTGCTCGGTGAACTGGATCTGGGAGCCGGGCACGCTGGAGGGCGGTGACGTCCTCAAGGTCGGCGACACCCTCTACGTCGGCCGGGGCGGGCGGACCAACGCGGCCGGGGTGCAGCAGTTGCGGGCGGTGTTCGAGCCGCTGGGCGCGCGTGTCGTCGCCGTACCGGTGAGCAAGGTGCTGCATCTGAAGTCGGCGGTGACCGCGCTTCCCGACGGAACGATTCTGGGGCACATCCCGAACGTGGACCGGCCTTCGCTGTTCCCGGGCTTCCTGGCGGTGCCCGAGGAGGCCGGCGCCCATGTGGTGCTGCTGGGCGGCGGCAAGCTGATGATGTCGGCGAGCGCCCCGAAGACGACGGAACTGCTGACCGACCTGGGCCACGACGTGGTCACGGTGGACATCTCCGAGTTCGAGAAACTCGAGGGATGTGTGACGTGCCTCTCGGTGCGGCTGCGGGAGTTGTACGTCTGACCGGGTGATCGAGTCATCCCTCCGGCCCTGGGACCTGCGGGTCCCGGGACCTTTTGGCATGTCCCGATTCGCCCTGGCACAGCACCTGATCAGCGATCTTTACGGCGCGCTTAACCTACGGCTTCGTAACCTACGGGTTCGTAGCCTACGATCACGTAGGTTCCCGGCACCGCTCGCCGGTCCTCTCCCGTTCATTCGCTCTTGTTCGGCGTCCCCCTGGAGTTCTCGTGACGATCACTTCTCCCCATCTCGGCAGCTCGTCCGCCTGGACCGACGCGCGGCTGCTGTACGCCCTGGAGGAAGTGGTCGAGAAGGAGCTGAACCGCCATCTGAAGGTCGCCAAGGACTGGATGCCGCACGAGTACGTGCCGTGGTCGGACGCCCGTAACTTCCCCGGCTTCTTCGAGGACGGTCAGGCCTGGGGCAAGGAGCAGTCCAAGGTCACCGAGATCGGGCGGATCGCCCTGGTGGTGAACCTGCTCACCGAGGACAACCTGCCGAGCTACCACCACGAGATCGCCTCGCTGTTCGGCCGGGACGGCGCCTGGGGTACCTGGGTGCACCGCTGGACCGCCGAGGAGGGCCGGCACGGCATCGTGATGCGCGACTACCTGCT
This sequence comes from Streptomyces sp. NPDC054813, assembly GCF_053611365.1. NCBI lineage: Bacteria > Bacillati > Actinomycetota > Actinomycetes > Kitasatosporales > Streptomycetaceae > Streptomyces > Streptomyces sp. NPDC054813. The sequence continues at coordinate 441,724 of NZ_JBSHAF010000001.1, forward strand.
CGCCTCGCGCGCGGTGGACCCGGACCAGCTGGAGCAGTTCCGGATGTCGCACATGAGCGAGGGCTTCGAGTCCGACAACCGGCACTCGATGCTGCACTCGGTCGCCTACGTCGCCTTCCAGGAGCTCGCGACCCGCATCTCGCACCGCAACACCGGCCACCAGTCCGGCGACCCGGTCTGCGACCGCATGCTGTCCCGCATCGCGACCGACGAGAACCTGCACATGGTCTTCTACCGGAACCTGCTCAAGGCGGCCTTCGAGCTCGCCCCGGACCTGACCATGCAGGCGGTTCGGGACGTCGTCGTCGACTTCCGCATGCCCGGCCACGGCATCCCCGGCTTCGAGCGGGCCGCCGCCCAGATGGCGATCGGCGAGGTCTACAACCTGCGCATCCACCACGACGACGTGCTCCAGCCGGTGCTGCGCCACCTGAAGGTCCTGGAGATCGACGGCCTCGGCCCGGAGGGCCTGAAGGCGCAGGAGGAACTCGGTCTGTTCATGGGCGGGCTGGACGCGGAGGCCCTGAAGTTCGACGAGAAGCTGGCCGCGCGCAAGGCACGGATGGCGGCGCGCGCCGGGGCGTGACCCCCGAGAACGGGCGCGCGGATTTACCGGTGCGCCCTGTCGGTGGCCTGCGGCATCATGCGCGCATGCGTGCTGACATCACCTCCGGCCGGGCGGTCGGCTTCCTGCTGGACCTGATCGACTCCGTGGACGCCGACCGGGTACGCGCGCGTGTCGGGCTGCCCCGGCCGGCGCCGGAGGACCTCCGGGAGGCCCGGCGCCGGCTCCCCTCGGGGCTGCCGGCACTGCCGTCCTCGGTGCTGCTGTGGATGCTCCAGGAGGACGACCCCGAACTCAACGCCGTCGTCTGGCGCCTCCTCACGGACCGGGACACGGCGCTGCGGCGGGCCGTCCTCAACGGGGTGCCGTTCGGCCCGGGCCGGCTGCTCACGGTGGAGGTCGCCCCGATCCTGCGCGACAACTACGAGCCGCCGCCCGTCCCGGACCGGGTCGCCCGCCTCGGGCTGGTCCCGGCCCTGCGCGAGTCGACCTCCATGGCCGCCGCGCGGGAGGCCACCTCCATGGTCTACCGGCGCGAGCACTGGCAGACGGTCGCGGCGGCGGACCGCGAGAACTCCCTTCCCGGCTACGTCCGGTGGGCCCTGGCCGTACGCCCGGACTGCCCGCCCCCGCTGCGCGCCCAGTTCGGCGCGCATCGCAAGTTCGACTTCCGCGTCCGCCAGGCCGGGATCACGACGGGACCCGCCGAGTACGCCGTGGGCCACGGCCCCGCCCTGGACGTGCTCAAGGTGCTCTCCCTCGGACACGTGATGTTCCCGCGCCGGATCGCCGAGGCCGAGGACGCGCTGCGCCCGCTCGTCCGCGACCACCTGGGCGACCACGAGGAGGCCTGGGCGGTACTGGCCCAACTGCTGGAAACCTTCCACGGCACGACCGAGGAACTGGTCGTGACCGCCGGGGCCATCGCCTAGGACAGGCCCTGAGCCGCCGCCCGCTCCTTGTACCGGCCCGGATAGCGTTCGGTGAACTTCACCGCCCAGACCAGCAGGGCGATGGGGACGACCCAGTTGAACCAGTCGCTCTGCCCGGGCAGTCGGATGGCCAGCCAGGTGGACAGCGCCATCAGCGCGAAGACCACGCCCCAGGCCGCGGTCAGCACCATGTTGACGTGGCTGAACACGGGCGAGCCCCAGTACTCGCGCGGCACCGAGTGGCGGGCGTACTGCGCCGTGAAGGGGTCGGACAGCAGGGAGCCGAGTGCCACGACGGCCACCACCGCGCTGGAGACGACCTGGGCGTACGTCTCCAGCCAGATCAGCTCGTGGCGGTCCAGGGCGAGGGCGAGGACGCAGAGCACCGCGAAGAACACGATGGCGACCATGTCCAGCAGGAAGAACCGGCCCCGGAGCATGTCCTTGCCGGACAGCACGACCGCGGCGACCAGTGCCGCCAGCGCCACGTACTCCCAGGTGCTGGGACTCGCGACGACACTGAAGATGATCCACGGGGCGAAGGAGAGGAAGACGCTCCCGGTACCGACGGGCTTCTCGGCCCGGGTTCGGACGGCCGGCCGCTGTTCCGTGTGTCCCATGGGAGCTCCTCCCATCGCCACCTGGCTCTCCTACCAGCGTGCCGCGCCGGCGGGCCGTCCGCATGCTCTCCGGTGTGCGCCGCCGAACCGGGGCTCCTGGCGTGGGAAGGGCGGGCCACCGGGACGGGCCGGGACCGTCCCGGTGGCCGGGACGGCCGGATCCGCTGCTGGGAGCCGCCGTGCCGTACCGGTTCAGCAAGAACGACCGGTTCGACTACGAGATCCGGCTCGCCCTCGGCTCGGTCTGGCGGCAGGGCGCCGACGTGGGCGAGATGACGGCGGCCGTGGCCACGGCGGCGGACGGCGACGGGGGGACCTGGTTCCGGGCCTGGTCCGGGCTGGCGGACCGGGTCCGCGAGCAGGCCGACCGGAGCGCGGCCGAAGGCTCTACGATCTCCGCCCGCGACGCGTATCTGCGGGCCGCGGGGTACTTCGGCACCGCGCTGGTGGCCGTGGACGCCTGCGCGGATCCGGAGGCTCGGCTGCGCGAGGTCTTCCCGCGGCACCGGGACTGCCTCGACCGCTTCCTGAGCGCCTGGGACCCGCCGGCGGACCGGGTGGCGATCCCCTACGAGGACGAAGCGCTCCCCGGTTATCTCATCGGACCGCCCGGCGCCGACGGTCCACGGCCCACGCTGATCGCCGACAACGGCAGCGACGGCCCCCTCAGCGGCGTCTGGACCCGCTGCTGATCGCCGACCCGGAGGGCGAGCACTTCTGGCCGGGCGCCTCGCGGCGGCTCTACGACGTGCTGCCGGGCCCGCGGCGGCTGGTGCGCTTGACGGCGGCGGAGGGCGCGCATCTGCACTGCGAGCCGATCGGCCGCGCCGTCTTCGAACAGCGGGTCTTCGACTGGCTGGACGCCCTGCTGGCGTCCGTCCAGAAACCGTTCCGGGGGGCGGGGCGGCCGGATTCGAACCGGCGTGTTCTGGTTCTGGAGACCGGTGCGCCTGCCTCTGCGCTACGGCCCCGCCCTTGCGGCCGATCGTAATGCCTTGGCCCGATGTCGGTGGCGGCTGGTACCAATGGAGCATCGGGGGAACTGCGCGGCGGGGGGCTGCACATGGCGTACGGAGAGCGGGTGCGGCCACGCCCGCCCGTGGTCGATCTGGCCGACCGCAGGGCACTTGAGGCCTACCGGCCGGCGGATCCGGAGACGGTCGCACAGGCGCGGCGGCTGAAGGAGGCCGCCCTGCTGGACTTCGGGCTGACCGAGTCGGCGGTGGCGTCGTGGCTGTACTCGAAGTGTCCGCACCAGATCCCGACGACGGCGATCGACACGGCGGCCGTGGTCGCCTCCGGCGACGGCACCTGTCTGCTGCTCTACAACCCGGACTTCTTCGTCGGACTCGGCCTGGACGGCGTGAAGTTCGTGCTGTTCCACGAGGCCCGGCACCTGGTGCACCGCCATCTGCTGGCCGACCCGGAGCTGCGCGAGGACCCGGTGTTCACGCTCGCCGCCGAGGTCGCCGTCAACCATGTGGCCCTGGTCCGCCTCGGCCGCGACGAACTGCCGCTGCTGGACGGCCGTCCGACGGGGGTCGATCCGCGCACGGTGTACGAGGCCTACCGGGAGGACCTGACGGCCCACGGTCTGGAGCCGCTGGTGTACGAGCGGTTCGTCGAGACCGACATGCGGATCTACGGCGAGCTGAAACGGATGTGCGAGCCGCCGGTGCCGCCGCCGCTGTGCCCGCATCTGGTGGCCGGTCTGGTCCCCGCCGACCAGGAGACCGTCGACGCGGTGACCTCGTCCGCGCTGCTCAACTCGCTGCTGGCGGCCCGGCGCGGCCACGCGGGCGCGGAGCGCGAGCTGCTCGACCTCATGAACCGTACGGAGGAGGGGTCGGCGCGGGCCGCGAAGCTCTGGGGGAGCCTGGGCGCGGGCATGCTGCGCGGCGAGACCAGCCGCACCCGGACCGTCGACTGGTGGCAGCGCTGGCTGGTCGACGTCCTGGGCTCCCGGCTGCGCGACGGCGAGCGGCTGGTGTACCCGAAGAAGCGCGGCGCCCTGCTCGCCGCCCTCGGCCAGGACCCGGTGCTCGCCCGGCGCGGCCCGGTCCGCGACAAGGTGCTCGTCATCGCCTACGACACCTCGGGCTCGATGCCCCACCAGGTGATCGACTGGCTCACCCGGCTCGTCGGCCGGATCGACGGGGTGGCGGCGCACTGGCTGTCCTTCGACGCCGTGGTGATGCCGTTCGCACCCGGCGCGCACGTATACGGCGGTGGCGGCACCAGCTTCCAGGTGGTCGCCGACTATGTGGAGGGCCGTACCGAAGTGGCGGGCCGGCGTTGCGAGGTGACCCCGGACGCGGTGGTCGTGCTGACCGACGGATACGCGCCGCCGGTCACCCCGGCCGAGCCGGAGAAGTGGATCTGGCTGATCACTGAGGGCGGCGACGACTGGCCCGAGAGGCACACACCCGCGATGGACTGCCATCGCGTCACCACGGGATCGCGGTAGATGAGCACACGGACGAAGACCACGGAGAAGCAACGGACCACGGAGCCGTCCCGGCTGGAGTCCTTCATCGACGCGATGATCGACATGCGGCAGACCGGGCAGATCTTCGGCGAGCACGGCATCGGCAAGACGGCGACGTTCTTCTCGCACCTCGCCCGCGCCCACCAGGACACCACGCTGGTGTATGTGCCGGCGGCGAATCTGACCCCGGACGACCTGCTGGTCAACGCACCGGTCCGGGACCCGCACACGGGCGAACTGGTGCTGCGCCAGCTGGTGATGAGCCAGCTCAGGCCGGGCCGGCCGTTCGTGCTGCTCATCGACGACTCGCTGCAGGCGGGCGACACGATCCAGTCGCAGCTGATGCAGATCGCCTGCGACTGGTCGCTCGGCGAGCACGATCTGCGCGCCCTGGGCTGTGTCGGCGTGTTCCTCACCGACAACGAGTCGCTGACGGAGACCTCTGCCCGCCGTGGCGACCTGGCGCTCCTCGACCGCATGGTGACGCTGCGGATCACCGCCAACGACACCTCGTGGCGGCGGCATCTCGCGGCCGAGTACCGCCCGTGGGACCTGCGTCCGGTGTTCTCCCTGTGGGCGTCGCTCTCCCCCGCCCTGCGCGAGCTGCTCTCCCCGCGCACCCTCGACCATGTGCTGGCCAACGCGCGCGAGGGCTTCCCACTGCGCTGGGGCCTGCCACTGGTCGACGGCGAGCGGCTGCGGCTGGCCGAGCCCGGCCCGGACGGCCGCCCCGGACAGAACCGGACGGCCGAGATCCTCGACCGGATCGCCGCGAGCGTGGGCGTGGCCAACCCGGCGACGATCGCGGACCCGGTACGGCAGGTGGTGCGGGCCGCGCTGCGCAACCGCTGGACGGTGCTGCTCCAGGGGCCGCCTGGCTGCGGCAAGACGGAGCTGGTGCGGGAGACCGTGCGCGAGGGGCTCGGCCGGGACGCCCTGTACTTCTCGCTGCCGGTGACGAACGTCGAGGACCTGTGCGCGCCGGTCCCCTCCCCGGACGGCACGCTGGACAACCTCCTGGCCGCGCCGTTCACGGGTCCGGAGCCCAAGGCGATCGTCTGGGACGAGTACAACCGGCCCAAGGACAAGGCCGCGTTCGCCAAGCTGATGGAGGTCACCCAGGAGTGGTCCCTGGCCGGGCGGCGGATCGAGAACCTGCGCGCGCAGATAGCCGTGCAGAACCCGCCGTACCACCTGGGCCGCAAGCTCCTCGTGGCACGGAACAACATCGCCCAGGCGACCCGTTTCACCGCCTCGCTCATGGTCGAGCCCGAGGACATCCCGGCCAACGAGTGGCTGCTCGCGCACTACGGCCGGGACGCCGAGACGGCCCTGGAGTGGTGGAAGCACGACATCGACGACGAGGGGCGGGCCTGGATCACCAAGCGGACGCTGGAGCGGCTGATCAAGCTGCACCGGCGGGGGCTGCCGCTGGAGATGGGCACGATCTACCTCGGCGACGGCGAGTACGCGCCGGTGCCGCTGACGGCGCTGGTCGACCGTTTCCGGGGGCGCCCGGTCACCGGCCTGCGCGAGCTGGCCCGGGACGTCGACGCCTGGGAGGCCCGGCTGCGCCGGGCCGACGGGCTCTCCGACGAGGGCGGCGACGACAGCGACGTGGTCCACCAGATCCTCGCCAACGCGGAGCTGTCCCAGCTGAAGCGGGACCGGGCGGTGGTGGTCCGCCTGGTGGCCCTGCTCCCGGCGAAGCTGCGCGCGACCTACCTGGTGGGTGCGTCGGAGCGGCAGCAGCGGTACTGGATGGAAGTGTTCAGGCAGATGCGCGGGAGCTGAGGGTCAGCCCTCCTGCGGTGCCGTGCGGTGCACACTGCGTACGGCGGCCACGTCGACCGGGACCGTCGGGGCCGGGAGGTGGGCGCTGAGGTCGTCCAGCCGGCGTTTGACGCTGGCTGCTATGCCGGCGCCGAGGCGGTAGCGGGTGGCCGTGCCGGCGTGGGCCGCGTGGTCGAGGAGGCGGTGGGCCTCACGGCTGCGCATGCCGGTGTGGGTCAGGACGAGATGGGCGAGGCGGTGCCCGGCGCCGGCGAGGGCCTGCCCGATGGTGTCGGCGGCGGCCAGGTCCAGCCGGTTGTCCGGCGCCGCGAGCACGGCGGCCGCACGGACCCGCCCGAGGTCGAGCAGGGTGACCCCCGCCGAGGCGGCCGCCGTCACCAGGCGGGCGGCGGCCGAGGGACCGATGCCGTTGCTGGCGGCGGAGAGGCGGCCCAGGCGTCCGTACGGGGCCCGGTCCAGGGCGTCGGCCAGCAGCAGCGCACCCGCGTCGCCCAACCGGGCCGCGGACACGTACAGTTCGTCGACCGCGCCCCCGGCGACGACGGCGGCCAGCGCCCGGGCACCGGCCTCGCCCAGCGGGTTGCCGCCGACGAAGAGCCGCTCGATCCGGCGCCCGCCGTCGGCGGCCACCAGCAGCGCGTCGGCCAGCACCGCCGCGCCGGCCGGGTCGAGCCCGGTCTGGACGAGGTCGAGGGTGCGCAGGGAGCGGGCGGACTCGACGAGTTCGGCGGCGGCCCGCCCGCCGCCGCTGCCCAGCGGGTTCCGCTTCAGCCAGACGCCGGTGACGACCTGGGGCGAGGCGCGCAGCTGGTCGGCGATCCGGCAGGCGCCGCCCGCCGTGATGCCGTTGCAGCCGAGGTAGAGGGTCTCGACCTCGGCACCGGACCCGGCCACCGCGGCGGCGCCCTCGTCACCGAGCGCGTCCGTACCGAGCAGCAGATGCCGTACCGGAGTGGGGCCTTCGGCCAGGGCCTCGGCGATCAGGGCAGCGCCCGTCGCGCCGACGCCCTGCTTGCACAGGTCGAGACGGCCGTCCGGCAGCACGGTTCCGGCCGTGAAGTCCAGCCGCTCCCCCGCCGGGCGTCCGGCCCGCAACCAGTGAAGCAGCGGGGCGAGTTCGGCGGCCGGGCGCGGCACGACAGGCGGCACCCCGGCGAATGTCGGCTCCTCGTTCACCACGCGGCCTCCAGGTAGTCCTTCAGGAACACCCCGGACACCGGGTCGCCGGCCTCACCGCGCACGATCGGGTCGTAGACGCGGGCCGCCCCGTCGACGATGTCGAGCGGGGTACGGAAGCCCACGCCCGCCATCCGGGCCTTCTTCGGGGCCGGGTTCTCGTCGGTGATCCAGCCGGTGTCCACCGCGCACATGTGGACGCCCCGCTCGGCGAGTTCGGCGGCGCTGGTGCGGGTGAGCATGTTGAGGGCGGCCTTGGCCATGTTGGTGTGCGGATGGCCCGCCATCTTGTTGCGGACGGCGAACCGGCCCTCGACCGCGGTCACGTTGACCACGTACCGGCGCGGGTGCGGCGAGGCCAGCAGCAGTGGCAGCAGCCGGTCGCAGAGCAGGGCCGGGGCAAGGGCGTTGACCAACTGGGTCTCCAGCACCTCGGCCGGGTCCAGGTCGCCGAGCCGGGCCGACCAGGAGTTCTCCGGCGAGGGGTCGGGCAGCAGCCCGGCCTCGTCGGCCTCCCGGAGTGCGACGGGCAGCGACGCGGCTCCGTGCGCCGGCGTCCGCAGCGGTGTGAACCCGGGGGCCGGTCGGGCGCCCGGCGGCAGCGCGGCGCGTTCGCCGGAGGCCAGCAGGGCGTAGGACTCGGGTGGTCTGCGCACGGTCTGGGCCGCGTTGTTGACGAGGATGTCGAGCGGCTCGCCCTCCTGCCGCAACTCCTCGCACAGTCCGAGCACTTGACGTGGATCACGCAGGTCGACGGCGAGCACGGCCAGCCGGTCCCGCCATTTCGCGCTGCCTGGGGCCGCTTCGAAGCGGCGCACGGTGTCGTGCGGGAAGCGGGAGGTGACCAGGACTTCGGCGCCGTCGCGCAGCATCATCAGCGCCAGCTGGAAGCCGATCTTCACCCGGCCTCCGGTGAGCAGCACCCGGCGGCCGCTCAAGTCGGTGCTCAGGGCGCGGCGGGCGGTGTTGTCGGCGGCGCAGTCGGGGCAGAGCCGGTGGTAGAAGGTGTCGACCTGTCGGTAGGGCGACTTGCAGACATAGCAGGTGCGCGGCTTCTGGAAGACACCCCCGGCACCGGGTACGGCCAGCGGCGCGTCCTCGCGGCGGTCCAGGGCGCCGGTCGCGGTCGCGGCCATCACGGCGGCGTCGGCGGACGACAGTTCGGTGCCGCGGGTCCTGCGGCGGCGCAGCCGTCCGTCGCGGGCGAAGGAGGCGGCGACCTGCTCGGCACGCAGCCGCACCGGGTCGTCTACGGGCAGCGCCCGCAGCTTCCCCACCACGTCGTGGAAAGCGGCCAGTTCCGCCTCGGTGATCGCCTCGCCCATCCGTCCCGCCGCCCCGTGTCCGCCGTACCGTGGTCCCGGCCGGATTCGAACCGGCGTATCCACCTTGAGAGGGTGGCGAGTCTGCCTCTGCTCTACAGGACCTCGTCACGCGGCCCGGACGACCGGATTCGAACCGGCGTGTCCGCCTTGGCAAGGCGGTGCGCCTGCCTCTGCGCTACGTCCGGCCGCGTCCCGGGATCGTAACCGGGCGCGGCGAGGGACCGTACACATTTTCCGGGGCGGTCGTGGTCCGGCTCTTCCGGGTGGTCATGGTCGGGCATTTCCGGGGCAACCGTGTGTCAGCTCTTCCGGGGCGGTCGTGGGTCAGCGGGAGGCGCGCCGGAGTTCCAGTCGCTCCTTCTCGGACAGGCCGCCCCAGACGCCGAAGCGTTCGTCGTTGTCCAGCGCGTACTCCAGGCAGGCCGAACGCATCTCGCACATACCGCAGATGCGCTTCGCCTCGCGCACCGAGCTGCCGGGCTCGGGGAAGAAGAAGTCCGCCCCGGTCTGCGCGCACAGCGCCTGCGCATGCCAGACCGGGACGGGCGTGCGGGGAGGGATGGTGGTGTCGAAGTGCATGGCCAGGATCGTGCCGTGCGGCGAAAAACGTTCGATCAACGCCCGCTCAACGAGGGCGCGACGGACCACAGCAGCCTCGATCATGCGCGACGACGCCACGCCTGCGCACGGCGGCGCGCGCAACGGAATCAAAACTCGGCGAGTGCGTCAAGTGACCCACGGTAACCAGCTTGGGGTGGGCGCGCTCCGGCAGCGATTGTCAGTGGGCGGTGGAAGACTCGGCTCTGCAATGCACGGGACCCTTCCGAGGAGGGCGAAGATGCTCACCACCCGTTTCGTCAACGGCGCTCCCAACTGGATCGACCTCGGCACCCCCGAGATCGACGGCGCCGTCTCCTTCTACAACGGCCTCTTCGGCTGGCAGTTCCAGTCGGCGGGTCCGGACGCCGGCGGTTACGGATTCTTCCAACTGGACGGCAGGACCGTCGCCGGCGGTATGCAGACCAGTCCCGAACAGGGCCCGCCGAGCTGGACCGTGTACTTCCAGAGCGAGGACGCGCAGGCCACCGCCAAGACCGCCGAGCAGGCGCACGGCAGCGTCCTGGCCCAGCCGATGGACGTGATGGGCCGGGGCCACCTGGCGATCCTCGCCGACCAGGCGGGCGTGCCCTTCGGGATCTGGCAGCCCGGGCTGACCAAGGGCGTGGACATGGCGAGCGATCCGGGTTCGCTGTGCTGGGTCGAGCTGTACACCCCGGACATCGCGGCGGCCGCCGCTTTCTACCACAAGGTGCTCGGTCTGGAGACCTCCGGCGTGCCCTTCCCCGGCGGCACATACACCTGTGTCAACCCGGCGAACGGCGACGACGACTCCATGTTCGGCGGGATGGTCCCGCTGGCCGAGGACCCTGCCGAGGCCCAGATCGGCGCGTACTGGCTGCCGTACTTCGAGGTAGAGGACCCGGACGCGGTGGTGGAGAAGGCGCAGCAGACCGGTGGCAAGGTGCGGATGCCGGCGACCACGCTGGAGGGTGTGGGCCGGATGGCCAAGCTGGCCGACCCGTACGGCGCCCGGTTCGCGGTGATCAAGGGCGAGCAGCAGGGCTGAGGCGGAGACCGCCTATGCGGTGGCACGCCGTATCAGTGTCGTGGGCAGGATGACGCTGGACGGCGCGCCCGTCGCCGGGTTCCCCCGGGTCAGGGAGGCCAGCAGGAGCCGGGCCATCAACCGGCCCATCTCCTCGATGTCCTGACGGACCGTCGTCAGTGACGGCTCGGTCTGTTCGGTGACGGGCAGCACGTCGTCGAAGCCGATCACGGCCACGTCCTCGGGCACCCGGTGGCCGCGCTCGCGCAGGACGCGCAGGGCGCCGAGTGCGGTGAGGTCGTTGGCCGCGAACACGGCGTCGACATCCGGGCAGCGGTCGAGGAGTTCGCCCATGGCGCGCTCGCCGCCGGCCGGGGTGAAGTCGCTGGGCACGACCAGCCGCGGATCGGCCTCCCCCATGGCGGCCATGACGTCCCGATACCCCTGGAGGCGGTCGGCGGCCGACGTCTGGTCCAGGGGCCCGGTGATGTGGGCGATCCGGCTCCGGCCGAGGCCGGCGAGATGGCGTACGGCGTCCTGGGCGCCGCCCCGGTTGTCGCAGTCGACGTACACGGCGCTGTTGGTGCCGTCGCTCCAGCCGGGCCGGCCGCCGAACACGGTGGGGACTCCGGCGCCCTCGATCAGACCGGGCAGCGGGTCGTCGAGGTGGAGCGAGAAGACGAGCGCGCCGTCGACATGGCCGCCGGCGAGATAGCGGGCCACGCGTGCGTGGTCGTCCCGCCCCTCGGTGAGCAGCAGCACGAGCTGGTTGTCGTGGGCGGTCAGCTCCTTGCTGATGCCGCGCAGTTGGAGGGCGAAGAAGGGGTCGGTGAAGATCCGGGTCTCGGGTTCGGCGATGACGACGGCGATCGCGTCGTGCCGTTTGGTGACCAGGCTGCGGGCCGCCTGGTTGGGGACGTAGCCGAGTTCCTCGACCGCCTTCCGGACCCGCTCGACGAGGGGTTCGCGCACCCCGTCCCCGCCGTTGACCACCCGTGACACGGTGGCCCGGGACACCCCGGCCCGTGCGGCCACGGCCTCCAGTGTGGGGCGCGACACTGCCTCGGACACCTCGGCCCTCCTCATCGGCGGCTGACGATCAGCATAGCCCCGGACGGGAGGGTGGACGGGAGCGCCCGCCGGTCCGCCGGGCCACCGGGGAATCAGCCCCAAGCCCTCGCGTCAGGAGGGCTGTTCGGGCCGTGCGCGGCTCGGCTGGACGCGTTTGGGCTCGCCCGGCATCTTCGGATACTCGGGCGGATACGGCAGGTCGCCGAGACCGTGCTCGTGTTCGTCGCGGCGGGCGAGTTCGAGGAGCGCGTCGAGGGAGTAGGCGTGGTCGTCCATGTCGGCGTGCACATCGCCGACTTCGGCGAAGCGGGCCGGCATCGTGACGAGGTCGAAGTCGCCCGGCTGCACGTCGTCGACCTCCTCCCAGCGCAGGGGCGCGGAGACCGGGGCGTTCGGACGGGGCCGCAGGGAGTAGGCGGAGGCGATGGTGCGGTCCCGGGCGGTCTGGTTGTAGTCGACGAAGATGCGCTCGCCGCGCTCCTCCTTCCACCACTTGATCGTCACCTGGTCCGGCATCCGGCGCTCCAGCTCACGGCCCAGGGCGATCGCCGCGCGCCGCACCTGGGTGAAGGTCCAGCGGGGTTCGATGGGCACGAAGACATGCAGCCCCCGGCCGCCGGAGGTCTTGGGCCAGCCGCGCAGCCCGCCGAACTCCTCGAGGACGGCCCGCAGTTCGTGGGCGGCGCGAACGGCGTCGGCGAAGTCGGTGCCGGGCTGCGGATCGAGGTCGATACGGAGTTCGTCGGGGCTGTCCACGTCGGCGCGGCGCACCGGCCAGGGGTGAAAGGTGAGGGTGCCGTACTGGGCGGCCCACACCACGGCGGCCTCCTCCGTGGGGCACATCTCGTCGGCGGTGCGGCCGCTGGGGAAGGTGATGTGGGCGGTGGGGATCCAGTCGGGCATGCCCTTGGGCGCGCGCTTCTGGTAGAACCACTCGCCCTCGACGCCGTCGGGGTAGCGCTGGAGGGTGGTGGGGCGGTCGCGCAGGGCGCGCAGGATGCCGGGGGCCACGGCCGCGTAGTAGCGGGCGACGTCCAGCTTGGTGAAACCGCGCTCCGGGAAGAACACCTTGTCGGGGCTGGACAGCCGTACGGTCCGGCCGGCCACCTCCAGTTGCACCGCATCACCCATGCGGCCACGGTAGGCGCACCACCTGTCCCGCGCATATCGGCTACGCCCGACCCACACACATCGGCCAGGCCCGGGGCGCGCACATCGGCCAGCCCGGGGCGCGCACATCGGCTAGGCGCGGGGCACGGACCAGGTGACGGCGGGCCTGCGCCGGACGTCGTAGACGATCCGGTCGGGACGGCTGCCCTTGGCCATGCCGAACGTGATCTTCCCGCGCAGACAGCTGCCCGGTCGCACGGTGCCCGCCGAGACGGGATAGGTCGGCGCCGGTACGCCGTATCCCCTGAGCCCGAGCGGCTTGACCTCGGTGCCGTCCTTGAGCCGGAGGGTCCACGGGGACTGCGCGACGATGACGTTGGTGCTGTCGGCGTCGGCGCACGTCTTCACCTCCAGCACGGCCCACTCGGGGTCGGGGAAGTCGGCGAGGTTGGTGGGGAGGTGCACGCCCTTGACGGGCTGGGTGTAACTGACGGCGGTCGTGGTGGCGCTGATGTGACTGCCGTCGCCGTCGATGTCCTTCCAGTGCCGGCCGGAGCCGAGCGTGAGGGCCTTGGTGGCGGCCGACGTGCGGGACGCCGCGGCGCCGGCCGTGTCGGCGCCACCGCCGGTGCAGGCCGTCGCGGTCGCGGCCAGCAGCAGGACAGCGGTGACGGCCGTGCGGATACGCATGAATGTTCCCCCATGGAGCGTGTTACCGAATGAGCATCATGCTGTCTGTGCGGGCGCTGTGCGGACACCGTGTCCAGGTTGTGATCAACAAGCGCCGTTCCGGGGGGGTGCACGCGACGAGCGCGGTCCGGGGTCCGCTCGTAGAGTCGTGGGCATGGATCTGCCGGTGATGCCACCCGTGAAGCCGATGCTCGCCAAGTCGGTGGCGTCGATCCCGCCGGACATGCAGTACGAGGCGAAGTGGGACGGCTTTCGCGCGATCGTGTTCCGGGACGGCCCCGAGGTGGAGCTCGGCAGCCGTACCGGAAAGCCGTTGACCAGGTACTTTCCCGAGCTGGTGGCGGCGCTGACGGAGCGGGTGCCCGAGCGGTGCGTGCTGGACGGGGAGATCGTGATCGCGCGGGAGGGCCGGCTGGACTTCGACGCGCTGACCGAGCGGATCCATCCGGCGGACTCCCGGGTGCGCACCCTGGCGGAGCGGACGCCCGCCTCCTTCGTCGCCTTCGACCTGCTGGCGCTGGCCGACGAGTCCCTGCTGGACGTTCCGCTGACCGACCGCCGCGCCCTGCTCACCACGGCGCTGGCCGGGGTCACCCCGCCCGTGCACCTGGCGCCGGCGACGACCGATGTGGACGTGGCCCGGCAGTGGTTCGAGCAGTACGAGGGCGCCGGCCTCGACGGGGTCATCGCCAAGCCGCTCACCCTGCGCTATCTCCAGGACGAGCGCGCCATGTTCAAGGTGAAGCACGAGCGGACCGCCGACGTCGTGGTGGCGGGCTACCGCCTGCACAAGAGCGGCCCGGTGGTCGGCTCGCTGCTGCTGGGCCTGTACGACGACCGGGGCGCCCTCCAGCATGTGGGCGTCTCGGCCGCGTTCCCGATGAAGCGGCGGGCCGAGCTGATCGAGGAACTGGCGCCGCTGCGCATGGACGACGCCTCCGGGCACCCCTGGGCGGCCTGGGCGGAGGAGGCCGCCCACGAGTCGGCCCGGCTGCCCGGCGCGCCGAGCCGCTGGTCGGGCAAGAAGGACCTGTCCTGGGTGCCGCTGCGGCCCGAGCGGGTGGCCGAGGTGGCGTACGACCACATGGAGAACGGCGCCCGCTTCCGCCACACGGCCCGCTTCCGCCGCTGGCGCCCGGACCGCACACCGGACAGCTGCACCTACGCCCAGCTGGAGGAACCGGTGCAGTACGACCTCTCGGAGATCCTGGGGTCATAGCCCCAACACCCCTCCCCCCGGGCGGGTCACCCGGCGGTGCGTGATCGGTTTCGACCGGGTATGGCCACCGGTGAGCCGATGAGCACACAATCAAGGGGACGAACGGGGTGGCAACGGTGGGCATGCGACACAGGGCGCCGACGCGCCGGACCGCGCTGACGGCCGCACTGGCCGCGGCCGTGCTGACGGCCTCCCTCACGGCCGGCTGCAACCGGCACGGCCCCTCGGACGACGGCCGGGCTCCGCACGACAGCCAGGCACCGGACGGGCAGCACACCGCCGGCACCGGCTCCGTACTGGCCGTGAAGATCGACAACGTCGCCGCGGCCCGCCCGCAGACCGGACTGGACTCGGCGGACGTGGTGTACGCGGAGCAGGTGGAGGGCGGGCTCAGCCGCCTGATGGCGGTGTACGCCACCAAGCTCCCCGAGGTCATCGGCCCGGTGCGCAGCGCTCGCGAGTCCGATCTGGAACTGCTGCGCCAGTTCGACCGGCCGACGCTCGCCTTCTCCGGTGCCCAGCGCAAGCTGCTCCCGCTGATCGACCAGGCACCGCTGCGGCCGAAGACCCCCGACGCGGCGTCCGACGCCTACTACCGGGGCAGCGACAAGCCGGCCCCGCACAACCTGTATCTCCGCCCGGCGAAACTGATGGCCGGCGTACCCGGCAAGGCGGCGCTCACCACCGGCTTCCGCTACGGCCCGGCCCCGGCCGGCGGCACGGCCACCGCCACCCGCACCGTGCGGTATCCGGCGGCCCACTTCACCTTCACCTGGTCTGCCGGCGAGAAGCGTTGGCTGGTGTCGATGGACGGCACCCCGGCCCGGACCACGGCCGGGAAACGGGTGGCGGCCGCGACGCTCGTGGTGCAACACGTGCGGGTACGCACGTCCACGTTTCACGACGTGCTCGGCAACTACACGCCGTTCACCGAGACGGTGGGGACGGGGAAGGCCGAAGTGCTGCGAGACGGGCGGTCGTTCGAGGCCACCTGGACACGGCGGGAGGCCGACGACGGTACGACGTTCACCGGGGCGGACGGCCGTCCGGTGGACTTCGCCGAGGGGCAGGTCTGGGTGGTGTTCGCGAAGTCCTAGGCCTGCGGGACGAGGGGCTCCGCGGGATTGCGCAGCCCCTCCGCCGCGTCCGAGACCCGGCGGATCAGATCGAAGAACTGGGTCTGCTCCTCGGCCGAGAGGGGGGCCAGGAACACCTGGTTCATCCGGGCGGTGCGCACGGCGAGCTTGCGGTGGGTGCGCAGCCCGTCGTCGGTGAGGCGCAGCAGAGAGCGGCGGCCGTCCTGCGGGTCGCGCACCTTGTCGACCAGCCCGCGCCGGCCGAGCCGGCTGATGACCTCCGCGATGGTCGACCGGTCCAGACCCACCCGCTCCCCCACCGTGCGCTGGTCCAGTCCCGGCTCGGCGACGAGCGTGTTCAGGACGGCGAACTGCGGCGAGGTGATCTCCTCCGAGACCATCGTGTTCCACAGCAGGTAGTGGGCCTGCTGAAGCCGCCGGGCCAGGTGCCCGGGGTGGGTGGTGAGGTCCACCGCGGCCATATGCGCCCCCAAGGTCCGAATTGGTTGGTGCACTGAACAATACTCGTAGTCACCACATCCCGTCCGTACACCCGTCTGCCATTACCCGAGGCCTTGACGGGCGACGGCGCCAGTGGCAGCGTGAAGGGGATCTCGCTGAAATACTCAGTGCCCTGACTAATTCCTTGATCGAGATGGGGCTTCGCGGATGGACAAGGTGGGGCGCTTCACTTAAGGACTTCTCATGACTCTCACGCAGGCCGACATCGACGTCGAAATCGCCGCCGAACACTCCGCCTACGAAAAACGGGTGGCCGAAGGCGCCCCCGTCGAACACCACCCCCGTCGGGACTACGCCCCCTACCGTTCCTCCGTCCTCCGGCACCCGAAACAACCGCTGGTCGCCATCGACACCAGCAAGGATCCGGAGCTGGTGGAGCTGCACTCCCCCGCGTTCGGGGAGCGGGACATCACCGGGATAGACAATGACCTGACCCGGCAGCACGCCGGTGAGCCCATCGGTGAGCGGATCACCGTCTCCGGGCGGCTGCTGGACCGGGACGGCCGGCCGATCCGGGGCCAGCTGATCGAGATCTGGCAGGCCAACTCGGCGGGGCGCTACGCCCACCAGCGCGAGCAGCACGATGCCCCGCTCGACCCGAACTTCACGGGTGTCGGTCGTACGATCACCGACGCCGACGGCGGCTACCGCTTCACCACCGTCCAGCCGGGCCCCTACCCCTGGCGCAACCACCTCAACGCGTGGCGTCCGGCGCACATCCACTTCTCGATGTTCGGCACGGCGTTCACCCAGCGGCTCGTCACGCAGATGTACTTTCCGAGCGACCCGCTGTTCCCGTACGACCCGATCATCCAGTCGGTGACGGACGACGCGGCCCGGCAGCGCCTGGTCGCGACCTACGACCACAGCCTGTCCGTGCCGGAGTTCTCGATGGGCTACCACTGGGACATCGTGCTGGACGGCCCGCACGCCACCTGGCTCGAAGAAGGACGCTGAGCTGTCATGACGAAGATCGACACAAGCAGCCCGGAGCAGGTGCTGCCCACCCCGTCGCACACGGTCGGACCGTTCTACGGCTACGCGCTGCCGTTCCGCGGCGGCGAGGAGATCGCACCCCTCGGCCACCCGGACACGATCACGGTCCACGGGTACATCCTCGACGGCGAGGGCAACCCGCTGCCCGACGCGTTCGTGGAGCTGTGGGGTGCGGACCCCGAAGGGAACGTCTCCACCACCGACGGCTCGCTTCGCCGCGACCCGGCGACCGGTGACCACCTCGGCCGCAACGGCGTGGAGTTCACCGGCTGGGGCCGGATCCAGACGGACGCCGACGGGCACTGGTACGCGCGGACGCTCCGGCCGGGTGCCCGCGGCGACAGCGCGCCCTATCTCAGCGTGTGCGTCTTCGCCCGCGGGCTGCTCACGCACCTGTTCACCCGGATCTATCTGCCCGGCGACGACACCGCGCTCGGCGCCGACCCGCTGCTCACCCGGGTGGGCGAGCGACGCGACACACTGATCGCGGGCGACGAGGGCCGGGGGACCTACCGTTTCGACATCCGCCTTCAGGGCGAGGGCGAGACGGTCTTCCTGGAGTTCCGGTGACGACAGTGGGTTACGGCGGCGGTGACGCCGGGCTGCTCGGTCCCGGATGGGCCGGGTCCGCCGCCGCGTCCGCGACCGCAGACGCAGCCTGGCTGCGGGCGCTCCTTGACGCGGAGGCGGCCCTCACCCGCGCCCAGGCCGCCCTGGAGCTGGCCCCGGCCGAAGCCGCGGCGGCCGTGACGGAGGCGGCCGACACCGGCCGCTTCGACGTCGGGTCGCTCGCGGAGCGCGCCCGTGCCGGCGGCAACCCGGTCATCCCGCTGGTCGCCGATCTGACGAAGGCGGTCGGCACGGAGTACGGGCCCTATGTACACCGGGGCGCCACCAGCCAGGACATCATGGACACGGCGACGATGCTGGTCGCCGCCCGCACCCTGGACCTGGTCCTCGCCGACCTCGGGCGAACCGAGCAGGCGCTGGCCCGGACGGCCGCCGAGCACCGTGACACGCCGATGCCGGGCCGTACGCTCACGCAGCACGCCGTACCGACGACCTTCGGGCTGAAGGCGGCCGGCTGGCGTTCGCTGGTCCTGGACGCCCGGGACCGCATGGAGCGGGTCCGGGAGTCACTGCCCGTGCAACTCGGCGGCGCGGCGGGCACGTTGGCGGCCTTCGGAGCGTACGGCACGGAACCCGTCGAAGAGCTGCCTGCGGCGTACGCACGTGAACTCCGGCTCGCCGTCCCGCTGTTGCCGTGGCACACGCTGCGTACGCCGGTCGCCGATCTCGCCGGATGCCTCGCCGCCACGGCCGGCGCACTCGGCAAGGTCGCCGTGGATGTGCTCACGCTGTCCCGTACCGAGATCGGTGAGCTCTCCGAGGGCAGCGGGGGCGGTTCGTCGGCGATGCCGCACAAGGCGAACCCCGTGCGGTCCACGCTCGTCGCGGCCGCCGCCCGGCGGGCCCCGCAGCTCGCGGCCGTCCTGTACGGCTCCCTGGTCGCGGAGGACGAGCGGCCGGCCGGTGCCTGGCACGCCGAGTGGGAGCCGTTGCGGGATCTGCTGCGCGCCGTCGGGGGCGCGGCCCGGGACACCGCGGAGCTGACGGAGGGGCTGCGCGTGCACCCGGAGGCGATGCGCCGGAACCTGGATCTCACCCGTGGGCTGATCGTCTCCGAGCGGCTGTCCGCCGCGCTGGCCCCCGTGCTCGGCCGGGCCCGCGCGAAGGAGCTGCTCACCGAACTCGCCCGCCGTACCCACGCCGAGCAGCGCCCGCTGCGTGAACTCCTCGCCGAGGAGCCCGAACTGAAGGACATCGACCTCGACGACCTGACCGACCCGGCCCGCTACACCGGATCCGCCGGCGCCCTCACCGACCGTGCACTGGAGCGACGTTGACCGAGAACCTCCTCAACCACCGTGCCGAAGGTCCCACTTCCGCTCCCCCGCTTCTGCTCGGGCCGTCGCTCGGCACCTCGTACGCCCTGTGGGACGCGGTGGCGCCCGAACTGTCGACCGGCCACCGGGTGGTGCGCTGGAACCTGCCGGGGCACGGCGGTTCGGCACCCGGTCTGATCAAGGCGGGAGCGACCGTCGGTGACCTCGCCGACCTGGTGCTCACGCTCGCCGACTCGCTCGGCATCGAGCGGTTCGCGTATGCCGGGGTGTCGCTGGGCGGCGCGGTCGGGCTGCACCTGGCCGTCCACCATCCGGACCGGCTGGAGAGCCTGGGCGTGATCTGCTCCTCCGCCCACTTCAACGGGTCCGGGCCCTGGGAGGAGCGGGCCGAGCGGGTACGCCGGGAGGGCGTGGAGTGGCTCGCGGAGAACGCGGGCAGCCGCTGGTTCACGCCCGGCTTCACCGTGCCGCGCCTGGTCGAGGACCAGCGGACGGTGGACCCGGACGCGTACGCCGCGTGCTGCGACGCGCTGGCCGCCTTCGACCTGCGGGACCGGCTCGGCGAGATCGCCGTACGCACCCTGCTGATCGCGGGCCGTCGGGATCCGGCGACCCCGCCGCCGCATCTGCGGGAGATCGCGGACGCGGTTCCGGCGTCCACGCTGGTCGAGCTGCCGGGCGCCTCGCACCTGGCGCCCGCGCAATGCCCCGAGGCCGTCCTCACCGCGCTCCGCTCACACCTCGACGGCGGCGCCAAGCGGGGCATGGCGGTGCGCCGGGAGGTGCTGGGCGACGCCCACGTCGACCGGGCGCAGGCCCGCCAGACGCCGTTCACGGCGCGCTTCCAGGACTTCATCTCGCGCTACGCCTGGGGCGAGATCTGGACCGACCCCACCCTCTCCCGCCGCGAACGCAGCATGATCACCCTCACCGCGCTGGTCGCGCACGGCCACTACGACGAGCTGGCCATGCATGTGCGGGCCGCCCGGCGCAACGGGCTCACCCCGGAGGAGATCGGCGCGGTACTGCTGCAGACGGCCGTGTACTGCGGGGTCCCGGCGGCGAACTCGGCGTTCGCGACGGCCCAGCGGGTGCTGGCGGAGGAAGAGGAAGGGTGACCCTCGCAGTCGTAGCCCCAGCAGTATCAGGCAACCGGCGGTGGCGCGTGCCTACGCTGGAAGCATGTCCACCATTCTGATCACCGGTGCCACCTCCGGGCTCGGCCGGTACGTCGCCTTCGAGCTGGTCCGCTCGGGCCATGTCGTCCTCGCGCACGGCCGGGATCCGGGCCGTACCGAGGCACTGGTCCAGGAGCTGCGTGCCGAGGGCGACGCGGAGGGCTTCGTCGCGGACCTGGCCTCGCTGGCACAGGTCCGCGAGCTGGGCGCGCGGGTCGCCGAGGCGCGTCCCGACCTGGACGTGCTGATCAACAACGCGGGCGTCGGCGCGGGTACGCCCGGCGCCGGACGCGAGCTGAGCGCCGACGGCCACGAACTGCGGCTGGCCGTCAACTACCTGGCCCCGGTGACCCTGACCCACGCCCTGCTGCCGGTGCTGCGCGCCCGCACCCCGGCCCGGATCGTCAACGTGGGCTCGGCAGGCCAGGAGCCCCTGGACTTCGACGACCCCGAGTTCACCCGCGGCTACCAGGGTTTCGCGGCCTACTGCCGAGCCAAGTTCGCCCTGGCGGCCCACACCTTCACCCTGGCGGAGGAGCTGGCGGGCACGGGGGTCTCGGTGAACGTCCTGCACCCCGCGACTTTCATGGACACGGCGATGGTGCGGGAGGGTGGGGTGGCGCCGTGGAACTCCGTGGCGGACGGTGCCCCAGGGGTATTGGCACTGGCCACCCAGGACCTCGGAACCGGCGGCTACTTCGACGGCACGAGTCCGGCAAGAGCCCACGAGGCGACGTACGACAAGGATGTGCAGAAACGCCTGTCAGCGGTAACTGATCAACTCCTAGCCCTGTAACGCCCCTTCAGGGGCGCGGGGCTGTAGCGATATGTGGCTGCCGCTGCGTGGGCGCGCTCGGCCACAGCCGGCCCGCACCAGTCACCGCAGCCCCCGGCCCGTATCCAGAACCTCCCGCGCCTGAGCGACCAACCCGTCCGCCCCACACGACCGAGCCAACGCCAGCCCCCGGTTCAGCTCGGCCACCGACCGCGCGGCGATCCCGTACTCCACCCGCGCCGCCGCATGCTCGTACTGACACGGCGACGCCTCCAGATAGGCGACCGCCTGCGAGGCGAGCCGCACCTGCCGCTGCCCGGTCTCCAGCGCGGCAGCGCACCTCAGGGCCTCACCGATCGCCGTGTCCGTGCCGAACCGCTCGGCCTGCCGCCGTGCGTCCGCGGTCAGCTGTACCGCCCGCGCCGGGTCCTCGCCCGCGAGGGCCCGGGCGAGGTCGAGCGCCCAGGGCACCACCACCGGATTGAAGTGACCGCGCGCGGCGGCCGCCTTCTCCGCGGCCTCCAGTTCGTTGACGGCCTCCTTCGTCCGGCCGACGGCGAGCAGCAGCCGGCCGCGTACGGACCGCGGGTCCGGCATCACGATCGTGGAGGGGTACGGCGGTGCGAAACCGTACTGCTCGGCCGTCTCCCAGGCCTGCTGTACATGGCCGCGGGCAAGCAGCGTGTCGACCAGGTTGCAGGTGGCGGTCCAGTACAGCGGCAGTCTGCGGCCGACCCGCTCGGCGATCCGCAAGGACTCCCGCAGGGATGTCTCCGCGTCCCGCAGCCGGCCGCGCCTGCGGTGCCCGAGGCCCACATAGGCATGGGCGAGGGCGAGATGGCCGCCGCTCCAGCCGGCGGACTCGTAGGCGCGCAGGGCCTCGTTGTAGAGGCTCTCCGCGCGGTCGAGGCGGTCGGTGTAGACGTAGGCGTTGGCGAGCATCAGCAGCAACTCGATGCCCCACTCGGTGTCGGTCCAGCCGAGTCCGGGAGCGAGCCGGCCGTTGACGAGGGCGCGGTCGCACAGTTCCACGACCTCTTCGGCGCTCTGCCCCTGGATGAGAAGGTCGAAGCCGCGCAGCATCAGCAGGGCGCGCTCGGAGTTGTCCCGGCCGGTGCAGGTGTCGGCGAGCTCGCCGAGGCGTTCGGAGCGGCGCGGGGAGACCGCCTCGCCTGCGATGCCCTCCCACATGAACTGGACGGCCTGGAGCCGGAGTCTGGCGGGGCCCTCCTCGTGCCGGGCGGCCTCCGCCTCGACCGTGCGGACGGCTTCCTCCAGCTGGTCGTTGTGGAGGAGTGCCTGGGAGAGGCGGAAGACGGCGTCGACGCGTTCGGCGCCGCCGAGGCCGGGCATGCCGAGCGCACTCCGCAGATGGCCGATGGTGACCGCGGGCTTGGTGAGCAGGGTGGCGCAGCCCAGTTCGTAGAGCACGCGCGCGTGGACCTCGGGTACGGGCGGTTCCAGCAGGGCGCGTTCGAGACAGCGGCGGGCCGCGTCCGGGGCGCCGACGGCGAGGTGTTCCTTGGCCGCGTCCCGCAGCTGCTGGACAAGTTCCTCGTCGTCGTCCGGATGCACCTTCAGCAGATGGCGGGAGGCCTCGGCGATGCCCCGGCCGTCGTCGATGACTATCTGGGCGGCGATGCCGTGCATGGCGGTGCACATCGCCGGCGGGATGGAGTTGTAGACGGCGCTGGCGATCAGCGGATGGACGAACTCCAGGTCGCCGGTGTGGGAGCGGGAGCCGGCCGGGTCGGGTGTGGTGAGGATACGGGCGCTGCACAGCAGTTCGGCGCAGCGCTCGGCGTCCTCCATGCTCATGGTGGCGAGCTGGGCGACCAGGTCGACGGAGATGCCGGTGCCGAGGATGGCGGCGGCCCAGGCGAACCGGGTGGCGTCGATGCCGAGGCCTTCGAGGCGGGTGACGAGTCCGCCGCCGCGGGCCGACCGGTTGAGCGCGCGCAGTTCGCCGGCCCGGGCCTCGACGGGTTCGACCTCGCTGTCCTGGACCTTGGCGAGGAGCTCGACGGTCTCGTAGGGGTTGCCGCCGGTGACGGCCCAGACCTCGCGGCAGAACGGGGCGTCGGCGTGCGCGCCGAGGGTGGCGAGGGTCAGCCCGGCGGTGGCGTCCGGGGTGAGGGCGCTGAGATTGTGCACGGGGTTCGCGGCCGCGGCGGCCACGGTGTCGAGGTAACGGGCGCTGTCGCCGCTGACCTCGCCGGGGCGGCGGGCGACCAGGACGAGCACGGGGAGGTCGTCGAGGCGCTCCACGAAGGCGGCGAGCCAGGCCAGGGTCTCCTGGTCGGCCCAGTGCGCGTCGTCGATCAGCAGCACCAGCGGCCAGTCGCGTTTGGCCAGCCGGCGGACGGCGGCGACCAGGCCGTCGCAGACGCCCTGCGGGTCGGCCTGGCGCTCGCCCGGGTCGGTGATGCCGAGGGCGGGGCCGGCGATGTCGTACCAGTCGCCGAGGTACTCCCGGGCCTCGGCTGGGAGCAGGGAGACCAGGGCCGGCTGGAGCAGCTGCCGTACCACGTTGAAGGGAACGCTGCGCAGGGTCTCGCCACCGCGGGTGGACCAGACCGTGCAGCCGCGGCGCTGGGCGATCCGGCGGGTCTCGGCCAGCAGCGCGGTCTTGCCGAGTCCGGCCTCACCGCGCAGGACCAGCAGGTTCCCGGGGGTGGACCGGTCGGCGCAGAGGAGGTCGAGCGCCTCGGTGATGGCGGTGATCTCCGCGTCGCGCTCCCAGAGGGGAGCAGAGGAGCCCTCTGGGGGTAGTTCCTCCGTCATCCCGTTACCTCCCCAAGTCGCCCGAACGACGTACAGACCACGAGCGTAGCCGTCCTGTTGGCTGTCCGGAGGCGGGTCCGGGCAGCTGTTGCCGTGACGGGTGACAGCGGGTGTGGCGGGACGACGCATGACGGCCCCGACCTGCCGGTGTCGAGCGAACGGACCGTCAACAGGCGTGGAAATGAAGCTGAGTTTCGAAGATCGGGCAGTACGGGAACGGAATCGTCCCCTCCGGGCGCTGGCGGCGGGCTCGGTGGGCAATTTCATCGAGTGGTACGAGTTCGGCGTCTACGGCTATTTCGCGACGGTCGTCGCCGAGCGGTTCTTCACCCCGGCGGGCGGCAGCGCGGCCGAGGGGCTGGTGCGCACCTATGCCTCGTTCGGGCTGGCGTTCTTCTTCCGTCCGCTGGGCGCGGCCCTGTTCGGCCGGCTGGCCGACCGGCTGGGCCGGCGGCCGGTGCTGATTCTCGTGGTCGCGCTGATGACCGGTGCCACGGCGCTCATCGGCCTGCTGCCGACGTACGCGCAGGCCGGTGCGCTCGCACCCTGGCTGCTGACGCTTCTGAGGGCCGTTCAGGGACTGTCCGCAGGAGGGGAGTTCGGTGGTGCGGTGGCGATACTGACCGAGTTCGCGCCGCCGGGGCGGCGGGGGCTGTACGGGGCGTGGCAGTCGTTCACCGTGGCGCTGGGGCTGCTGGGCGGGGCGGGCCTGGCGGCCGGCCTCGCCTCCGTCCTGACCGAAAATCAACTCGGGTCATGGGGCTGGCGGTTGCCGTTCCTGCTGGCGCTGCCGCTGGGCGCGCTCGCGCTCTGGCTGCGGGTGGGGCTGGACGAGACGCCGGAGTTCCGGGAGCCGGACGTGCGGGCGGTGCGGGTGTCGGCCGGGGCGGTCGCGCTGGCCGTCGGGCGGGTGATGGGCTGGTCGGCGGCCGGGTACACCTTCCTGGTCGTGCTGCCGTCGTACCTCCAGACCGCGCTGCACACCGGCTTCCGTGCGGCCCTGCTGGCGACCGTGCTGGCGAACCTGGGTTTCGCGGCGGCGATCCTCCCGGCGGGGCTGCTCAGCGACCGGGTCGGGCGGCGGCCGGTGATGCTGACGGGCGCCGGTCTCGTGGTCGTGCTCGCCCTGCCGCTGCTCGACCTCCTCCAGGACGGTGGGGTGTCCGCCGGGGTGAAGGGCGCGGCCCTGTGCGGTGCCGGCGCGGTGGTGGGGCTGATGGCCGGACCGGGGCCCGCGCTGCTGGCCGAGATGTTCCCGGCGCGCGCCCGCTGCACGGGCCTGGGACTCGCCTACGCCCTGTCCAATGCCGTGTTCTCGGGCTGTGCGGGCCTCATCATCACGGAGGCGGTGAAGCGCACCGGGAACCTGGACGTTCCCGGCTACTACGCGGCGGCGGCCTGCGCGGTCAGCGTGCTGGCGCTGGCGCGGTCACGGGAGACGAAGGCGGGCTGAGCGGTGCTGGTGATCGGTCTGATGTCCGGGACGTCGTACGACGCGGTCGACGCGGCCGCCGCCGAGCTGCGCCTGGCCGGCGACACACTGCTCCTGAAGCCGCTGGGGCTGGTGAGCACGCCGTACGACGACGAGCTGCGCGAGGCTCTCGCGGGCGCGCTGCCGCCGGCCGCCGTACCGCTCGCGCGGGTGTGTCTGCTGGACACCCGGATCGGGCAGGCGTTCGCGGCGGCGGCGGTCCGGGCGAACCGTGAACTGTGCGGCGGACGGGCCGAGTTGGTGGCCTCGCACGGGCAGACGGTCTTCCACTGGGTGGCCGACGGCCGGGTGCACGGGACGTTGCAGCTCGGGCAGCCGGCCTGGATCGCGGAGGCGACGGGGCTGCCGGTGGTCGCCGACTTCCGCCCCCGGGACGTGGCCGCCGGGGGCCAGGGCGCGCCCCTGGTGAGCCTGGTCGACCTGCTGTGGCTGCGCGGCCGGCCGGGCACGCCTGTGGCGCTGAACATCGGGGGGATCGCCAACCTCACCGCGCCGGACGGCACGGCCTTCGACACCGGGCCGGGGTGCGCGCTGATGGACGCCGCGGCCCGGGAGTTCACCGGCGGCCGGCTGACGTACGACGTGGACGGGGCGCTGGCGGCGTGCGGCCGGCCGCACGGCCCCCTGCTGGACCGGTTGCTGGCGGACCCGTACTACGCGCTGCCCGCGCCGAAGACGACCGGCAAGGAGCTGTTCCACGCCGGGTACTGGCGGGTACCGGAGGACCTGTCGGCCGAGGACGCGCTGGCGACGCTCACTGAACTGACGGCCCGGACGGTGGCGGACGCGGTACGCGGCGTGGGGGCCACGGAGGTGATCGCCTCGGGCGGCGGCACCCGCAACCCGGTGCTGATGCGGCTGCTCCGCGCCCTGCTCCCGAAGACCCCCGTCCGCGCCTCGGACGAACTCGGTCTGCCCTCGGCGGCGAAGGAGGCCTACGCCTTCGCGGTCCTCGGTTTCCTCACCGCACACGGCCTCCCGGGCACCGCCCCGACCGCCACCGGCGCCCGCCATCCGAGCGTCCTGGGCTCCCTGACCCCGGGACGGCACGGTCTGCGGCTGCCACCGCAGGCCCCGAACCCGCCGGTACGGCTGCGGATCGAGTGAAGTCCGACGGCTCGGTACGGCGGCTCTGTTGCGGGTGGAACGAAATGCGCGGGGGTCGGTACGGCGGCTCGGCTGCGGGTCGAACGGAATGCGTGCGGGTCGGGATATCCGAAAGTCGCCGGATCCTCTCATCCGACTTTCACCGATGCCTCATACGGTGGGGGGCATGACGCAGGTGACTCCCCCCGGGTGGTACCCCGACCCCGGGCAGACAAGTGACGGTCCGGCCACTGAGCGCTGGTGGGACGGCAAGGCGTGGACGGAGCAGACCCGCCCCGCCGGGTCGGGTGCCGACTGGGGTCCCCCGACGCAATCGCCGGCCGACGGGGCCTACCCGGCCTATCCGGAGCATCCGGGGTATCCGGGATATCCGGCGCCGCCGCCCACCGGGAAGCGCGGGCTGCGCACCGGGGTGGCCGTCGGCGTTGCCGTGGCGGTCCTCGCCGCCATCGGGGTGGGCGCCTGGGCGCTCACCGCGAACGGCAGTGACAGCGGCGGTGGACAGGCCTCGCAGCAGGGCTCGGGCGGCCAGGGCGGCGGTTCCGGCCAGGGCGGCCCCGAGGGGCAGAACGGCGGGCAGGGCTTCCCGTTCGGCGGGTCGGGCGGCTCGGGCTCCGGCGGCGGCTCGGGCTCGGGCGGTTCCGATGGCGGCGCGTCGCCGTCGCCCGGCCAGTCCGAGGCTCCGAAGGTCCAGGGCGGCGGAACGGTGTCGGACTCCATCAACGCCATCGGCATCCCGGTGCCGAAGGGCTGGACCGGGCAGGCGATCAACGTCGGCGCCCAGATCACGTCCGACAACTCCTACAAATGCCCCGGCGACACCTCCCAGACCTGCACCGCCGGCGGCGCCTACTCGGCGCCGGCGCTGGTGCTGGGCACCAAGGGCGACACCGCCGAGGAGGTCGCCAAGGCGGACATCTCGGCCAACGCCACGGAGTCGTACGGCGGCAAGACCTACGGCTCGATCACCTCGCACGAGGTGCTCGCCTCCAAGGCCGTCACCGTGGCCGGGCAGAAGGGCTATCTGGTCCGCTGGAAGGCGGTGACCAGCAAGGGCGCCGACGGTTATGTCGAGTCGCTGGCTTTCCCCTCGCCCTCCAGCGCCCAGCAGATCGTGGTGGTCCGGTTCGGTGTCGACGTCGGTCAGAGCCAGTCCGTGATCGACACGATCACCAAGGGCATCAAGGTGTCCTCCGGCGGCGACGGCCAGACCGTCTGACCCGCCCCCGCCCCGGAACGCCGATCGGCCGGGTGGAGCGCCCCTCCGCTCAAAGGGGAGCCCCACCCGGCCGGGGGGTGCGCGCCGCCCCCGTCCCCACGGTGCGGCGCGAGCAGGTCACCGTCCAGTCATCCCGTGGACGGCGGCCTGGGTCTAGGTCAGTCCGAGTGCGGGCAGCACCACTGCCTCCACGAAACGGACGAGATAGTCGGCGTCGGCGTACTCGCCGGTGAGCACGGGCCGTACCCGCAGGACGCCGAACATCATGGCGGGCACGTAGTCCAGCGCGGGGTGACCCTCGGGCACCTCGCCGCGCTCGACACCCCGGTCCAGGATCTCCTGGAGCGCGGCGATCTCGGGTTCGACCAGCGCCTCGCGCAGTGCCTGCGCCAGTTCCACGTCCGAGTGGAGCGCGTGGCTCAGCGCCGAGAGCAGCTTGGTGTCCTTGCGGGTCCAGGCGCCCGCGGCCCGCGCGACCTCGCGCAGGTCCTCGGCGAGCGACCCGGTGTCGACGCCGCCGAAGCGTACCTCGCGGCTGGCCCGCAGCGCGGCCGCGACGAACTGCGGCTTGGTCTTCCACTGCCGGTAGAGCGTGGACTTGCTGCACCGGGTGCTGGAGGCGACCCCTTCCATGGTCACGGAGTCGTAGCCGCATTCGCGGATCTGTTCGAGCACGGCATCGAAGAACTCCCGCTCACGCTCCGGCGTGATCTTGGAGCGGCGCGAGGCGGCGACCGTCTCCGGTCCGTCCGCGGCCTGCGACGTCATGTGCCCTACTCCTCACTCGCGCATCACTTGCGGATCATCTGGTCCCCGCCCCCCGTTCGGTCCGGGCGGAAACCTACAACCAGTGTGGCCTACGTCTATCGATACGGCACTGTACCGGTACACGGCCGTATCGGTACAGTGCCGTATCGGTACACTCACGTATCGGTACGCTTTCGTATCGATGAGTATCGGTGAGTTCGGGCCACCGCCCGGACTCGGCACAGCACCACCGTCAGTGAGGGGGCCTGGGATGAGATCCCAGTCCGAGCCGGCAGCAGCGGAGCCGGGGGCGATAGCCCGGCCACCGCTGGTCCGTGAGCTCCTGCTCGTCGCAGGACTCTTCCTCGTCTACAAGTTCGGGCGGCAGCTGGCCACCGGCCACACCGCCGAGGCCCTGCACAACGCCCACCGGATCTGGGACCTGGAACGGACGCTGCACCTGCCCTCGGAAGTCGACGTGCAGTCCGCACTGCTGCACGGCGACACCTTCGTCCGTGTGGCCAACACCTACTACGCCACGGTTCATTTCCCGGCCACGCTGGCCTTCCTGGTCTGGCTCTACCTGAAGCGGCCCGCGCACTACGTCTGGGCCCGCCGGGTCCTCGCCGTGGTCACCGCCGCCGCCCTGGTGCTCCCCTTCACCTTCCCGCTGGCACCGCCGCGGATGCTGGCCGCCAGCGGCCTCGTCGACACGGCCCGGGTGTACGGCCCCTCGGTCTACGGCCCGCCCGCCAGCGACCACCTCTCCAACCAGTTCGCGGCGATGCCCTCGCTGCACTTCGGCTGGGCCCTGATGGTGGCGATCGGCCTGATCGTCGCGACCCGCTCCCGGTGGCGCCCGCTGTGGCTGCTGCACCCCACGATCACCCTGCTGGTGATCGTGGGCACCGCGAACCACTACTGGCTGGACGCGATCGTCGCCACCGTGATGCTCGGTGCCGCTCTGGCCCTGATCCGCCCCCAGACTTCGTCCGGGGGGACCCCCACCTCGCTTCGCTCGCCGCACCGCACGGCCACCACGGCCGGACGCGGCAGCCGCCGGTTCGTGTCCGAGGAGCCCGCGCTGGCAGGGGCGGGCCGATGAGCACCGCGACCCTGATCGCCGTCCTCCTCTCCCTGGTCTCGGCCGTCGCCTACGCGGCCGCCGCCGTCGCCCAGGAACGGCTCGCGTCGAAGACCGCCGGCGCAGGTCTGGTACGGCTGCTCGGCTCCGGTGCCTGGTGGGCGGCGGTCGGCCTCAACGCGGGCGCCGCGCTGCTGCACGTCGTGGCCCTCAAGTACGGCCCGCTCACCCTCGTACAGCCGCTGGGCGCACTCACCCTGGTCGCGGCCGTGCCGATGGGGGCGCGGGTGGCCGGGCGCCGGGTCAGCGCGACGGAGTGGCGGGGCACGGCCCTGACTCTGCTGGGCCTCGGTGCCCTGCTGGTCACGGCCTCCGGCCCCGCACCCCATCGGGTGCTGAGCCTCACCGAAGCCGTCGCGGTGGCCGGTACGACCGCCGCCCTGATCGGCGCCCTGTCCCGCCCCGGCACCCGCCCGGGCCTCCGGCACGCGACCGCGTCCGGCTTCGCCTCGGGCGTCGCCTCGGCCCTCACCCAGACGGTGACGGTGGCGGCGACGGACCGCTCCGGCCCGGTGCTGAGTGTCCAGGTGATCGTGGTGGCGCTCCTGGTGGCCGCGTTCGCGGTGGGCGGTCTGCTGCTCTCCCAGACGGCCTACCGAGGCGGCCTGGGTGCCCCCCTCGCGGTGGTCACCCTGTCCAACCCGGTGGCGGCGGCGGTCATCGGCCTGACCCTGCTGGGCCAGGGCCTGCAGGGCGGCGCGGCGGGCATCCTGCTCGCCCTGGCGGGCGCGGGCCTCGCCTCGTGGGGCGTGGTCCTGCTGACCCGGGTGGCACCGGCGACGCCAGTGGTCGAACTCGTACCGGACGAGGAACACCCGGTGGCCGCGGTTCTGGCCCTGGAGTCGGCACGGGCTGCGGCGGAACAGGCCCTGCTCCCGCAACAGCAGAAGCCAGAAACCGGACAACTCACCTCGCTCTGAGCGCCCCTTCAGGGGCGCGGGGCGGTATCGATATGCGGCTCCGCCGCGTGGGCACGACCAGCTCCCACGGGCCCGCAGACGACCCTCAGCCCAGCCCCCGTGAATCCTGCTTCAGTGCCGTGTCCACGGTCAGCGCCGTCGCCACCACCAGGCTCCGCAGCGGCTCCGGCAACTGGTGGTGGATCTGCAGCACGTAGTTGTCGGCGGTCGTGAACATCGTCTTGGCGAGCCCCTCCCACGTCTTCGTGATCCGGGCCACCTCCGTGTCGGTGTGGTCGACGATCGCGAAGTTCCACGCGCGCCAGTTCTCCGCCTTGATCGCACCGACCTTCTGGTCACCCGCGATCATCGCGAAGTTGATCTTCCCGATCATGTTCTGCTGGACGATCTCGCCCACCTGCGAGCCGTCCGGACGCGTGACGATCACCCGGGACTTGAAGATCTTCGCGGGCCGGGTCAGCAGCAGCTGCGGCTGACCGGACGCGTCACGGATCTCCAGCCGGTGGGTCATGTACTGGTCGAGGCTGGAGACGAAGCGCAGGATCTTCTTCAGCGCGCTCTGGCCGACTTCCGCCACCGAACCGATCTCCCGGCCGTGCTGGTCCATGACCTTGTACTCGTTGGTCAGCTCGATCAGCTTGGCCTTCTGGTTCACCACCAGCACCGGCTCGCCGAACAGGCCGCCGCCCCCGGCGCCCCCGGCCTGCTGCGCGGGCACCGCGCCGGGCGCGGCTCCCTGCGGATTCGTGCGGTCCGTCCACTGGGCGCCGTCCCAGTACCGGAGCGTCTGGGACGCACCGTGCGGATCGGGGTACCAGCCTGCAGGAGTGTTCGATTGCGTGGTCACCGGGGCACACTACCCCGATGTGACCGGTACCTGATCAGTTCCGCACGATGCGGCCCTCAGCCCCTTGTCAGTCGGTGCTGATCGCCGGGTCGCTGACCCCGGGCCGCCCGTTCTCCACATGCCCCGCGAACCGCCGCACGAAGGTCGCGTCGGCCTCGGAGGTGACCGTCAGGTCGTACCACTGGTCACTGTGGTTGAGGTGGGCGATGTGCTTGACGGTGGCCCCGGCGCGCACCGTGAACGTGCGGCCCCGGCCGCCGTACCCGTCCGCCACCTTCAGCTTCGCCGTACCGCTGCCCTTGTTGGTGAAGGTCAGCTCGATGTCGTCGCCGTGCGGCCGGGCGGTGACCTCGGGTCCCGCCACCTTGCCGGGGCCCTGGAAGCCGCGCAGGAAGCCGTTCGGGCCGTGCACGGTCAGGTCGTACGAGCCGCCCGAGTACACCGAGTTCCAGGTGTCGGAGACGGACTTGCCGGCTTCGGTGGTGTAGCTCCAGGGGCCGTCGGTGCGGTTGTTGGAGGTGACCAGGAAGGCGGCGCCGGCCTGCGCGCCCGACGCGAAGGTCAGCGTGAGCTTGCCGGCCGCCGCGTCCAGCGCACCGTCCACCAGCGGGGCGTACTTGAGCGGCCGGGTGGGCCGGGAGCCGCGCTCCTGCTTGGGCAGGGCCGGGTTGGCGGGCGGGGTGGGCACGTAGTCGGGGTGGCGGTTCTTGTCCGGCGGCCGGTAGCCGTCGGTCGAGGGCAGCGCGACGGGCTTGGTGTCCTTGCGGGAGAAGTCGAACGCGGCGGTCAGGTCGCCGCTGACGGCGCGCCGCCAGGGCGAGATGTTCGGCTCGTGGACACCGAAGCGGTTCTCCATGAACCGGATGACCGAGGTGTGGTCGAGCGTCTCGGAGCAGACGTAACCGCCCTTGCTCCACGGGGAGACGACGATCATCGGCACCCGCTGACCGAGGCCGTAGGCGCCGGCGGCGTGGCTCGCGTCGCCCTTGAAGAGGTCCAGGGTCGGGTCCACCGTGGACTTGCCCTGGGCGGCGGAGGCCGGCGGGAACGGCGGTATCAGGTGGTCGAAGAAGCCGTCGTTCTCGTCGTAGGTGACGAACAGGGCGGTCTTCGCCCACACCTCGGGGTCGGCGGTGAGCGCGTCGAGGACCTGGGAGATGTACCAGGCACCGTAGTTGGCGGGCCAGTTGGGGTGCTCGGTGAAGGCCTCGGGGGCGACCACCCAGGAGATCTGCGGCAGCTTGCCGGCCTTGACGTCGGCCTTCAGCCGGTCGAAGAAGCCCTCGCCCTTCGTGGCGTCGGTGCCGGTGCGGGCCTTGTCGTACAGCGGGTCGCCGGGCTGGGCGTTCTGGTACTGCTTGAAGTAGAGCAGCGAGTTGTCGCCGTAGTTCCCCCGGTAGGCGTCCTGGATCCAGCCCCAGCCGCCGGCCGCGTCCAGGCCGTCGCCGACGTCCTGGTAGATCTTCCAGGAGACGCCCGCCTTCTCCAGGCGCTCGGGGTACGTCGTCCAGGAGTAGCCGGCCTCGTCGTTGCCGAGGACCGGGCCGCCGCCCTGGCCGTCGTTGCCCGTGTACCCCGTCCACAGGTAGTAGCGGTTCGGGTCGGTGGAGCCCATGAACGAGCAGTGGTAGGCGTCGCAGATGGTGAAGGCGTCGGCGAGCGCGTAGTGGAACGGGATGTCGTCCCGGTTCAGGTACGCCATGGTCGTGGAGCCCTTGGCCGGCACCCACTTGTCGTACTTGCCGTTGTTGACGGCGGTGTGCGTGTCGGCCCAGCCGTGCGGGAGGTCCTGGATGAAGGCGAGGCCCAGGTCGTCGGCGTCCGGGTGGAACGGCAGGATGTCCTTGGTGCCGTTCGACTGGCGCCACACCGACTTGTTGTCCTGGGTGACCGGACGCGGGTCGCCGAAACCGCGGACGCCTCTGAGGGTGCCGAAGTAGTGGTCGAACGAACGGTTCTCCTGCATCAGGACGACGATGTGCTCGACGTCCTCGATCGACCCGGTGCGGTGGTTCGCGGGCAGTGCGGCGGCCCGCTGGATGCTGCTGGACAGCGCCGTGAACGCCGTGGTGGCGCCTGCGAGTTGAAGAAAGCGGCGCCGGTTTACTTCGGTCATGGGTGTGCGACCTCTCATCCTGGCGTACGGGATGGCCGGAACAGGGCGGATTGTGCGCGGCTGCGAGTGTTCCAAGGGCATCGAACGTCAGGGAAGGGTCCGGTGGCGCCGATGTGAATCTCGGCGGTACGGGAGGTAGGTAGTCGGTAAGGAGCCGGGACCGGCCACGGCCCGGGACGGCCGTGGCCGGCGTACCGCCTCAGCTGATGAAGGAGCCCGGGGCGCAGGCGCTGGACGCCACCCACACGTGGGACATGATGTTGTCGTTCATGTTCGCGCCGTTGGTGAAGGTGTCGCGGGTGAGGTTGTCCACGTACAGCTCGCCCGGCTTGAGGCAGCCGTACGCGGAGGACGGGTAGTTGGTCAGGTAGTAGAAGGCGACGACGTCCTTGCCGCCGACGAAGCCGCTGTTCATCACGGAGGAGGCGGCGTTGACGTCGCTGCCCTGGAAGGGACCGGCCGCGTCGCCCCAGTCGGGGTCGTTGCCCGGGGTGACACCGAGCAGCTCGCCCTGGCAGTCCCAGTCTCGCCAGGCCCGCACGTTGCCGTCCCGGCCCGGCCACTTCGCGTTGCAGCCGGAGACCGCGTGGGCGTTCGCCGGCACGGCGAGCCCGAGGGCCGCGAGACCCAGGGTGGCGATGGCGAGGGTCAGTTTGCGCATGACGGATTCCGTTCTGCCTCGTCGGAGGCGGTGGGTGTGGGTGAGGGCCGCGGCGGGGTGCCGCGGAGTTCGTGGGGCGCCTGGCGGTGTCCGGCGCGGGGTGGGGACCAGCCCCGCCCCCGGGTCAGGCGCGGGCGGGGACGAGCCGCTCGGCGCGTGCCAGCGCCTGCTGCCGCAGCTGCCGGTAGGCGTCCAGCTGGGCGCCGTACTCCGCGTTCAGCTGGGCCAGGTAGTGGGCCTCCCGGTCCTGGCCGACGGACTTGAGGGAGACCTGGCGGGCGCAGGTGGCGTCGGCGACCGCGATCCGGGTCTCGGCGGCGAAGCTCCGGGCCTCCTCGGCCCGGCTCTGGACGGCGGGGTGCTCCCGGGTGGCCTGCCGGGCCGCGTCCGGGTCCGGGTAGGGGTGCCCGGCCCGCTTCATGCAGCTCGCCCAGTCGTGCACGGCGGCGGTGAACCGCCGGTCGTGCAGCAGCTTGCCGACGTACAGCGGGCGCAGGTTGCTCGCGGTGGTGTCCAGCCGGAACCAGGTGGCCGCATCGCCGTACAGCGTGTGCTCGGCCGCCGCGTCGCAGCCGCCGGACTGCTTGCTGACCGAGCCGCCGCCGGGGACCGCGGTACGCAGCAGCTCCGTCTTCCGTCCGCCGTCCAGCGCGGTGTCGTAGGCAGTCCTGCGGTCGGTCGGGAGTCCCTTGCGGTAGGCGATGTTGGGGTTGTGCAGACGGGCGCGGTCCTCCTTGGCGGCGATCCGGCTGCCGTAGCCGTAGGTCCGGGCCCAGCGGACGTCGTCCTGGACGTAGCCGAGCGGTCGGCTCTCCGCCAGGGACAGGGAGCTGTCGGACCAGTAGCGGAAACCGTGCCGGGCCATGCACTGGGTGATCAGGCGTTGTTCGGCGTCCGAGACCCTGAGGTCCTCGGCGTAGGTCAGCTCGCGCGCCTTGGCCGCGGCGACCGGTGCCGGGCCGCCGCCGGACTCCTGGGAGCAGCCGGTGAGGGCGAGCACGGCCACGGTGGCGACGGTGCTCAGGTACGCGACCTTGCGACGGAGGGCGGGGCGCTTCATCGGGCAACTCCCTGGGCTGCGGCGAACGGCTCGGTGCTTTCGGGCCGTTGACGGTGCCGGCGGGGCGTTCGTATGACATGCGACCGCGAGGAATTTCCGGCGCGACGGATTTCGTGGCGGATCCGGGGGCGCGGTCATACGAGGGCCGCGGGCCACCCGTCTGACGCACAGGGACCGCTGTGGCCACCCACAGAAACCAGCCAACTGCGCCAATCGGGAGACCCCTTCCCCGGGCCTTGTCGGCCCCGCCCCTGTTCGGCGTACCGGGCGTCGCGGAGGGTTCCGTACCACCGATCGGACAGCACGGATCCGGTCACGACGGCCCGGTCTTCGCCCTGCTCGGACAGCGCCCGCCGATATCGTTGTCGGCATCCGCCAGGAGCGATCGGGGACCGATGTTCGAAGTACGTCTGCTCGGCCCGGTGGACGTCTGGGAAGGGGGCCGACGGGCTCCGCTCGGCGGTTCCAGACCCCTGGCCGTCCTCGCCGCACTCGTCGTGCACCTGGGCGAGGTGATCTCCACCGAGCGCCTGGTGGACTTCGTCTGGGACGAGGAGGCGCCGGCCACCGCGGGCGCCCTGGTCGCCACCCATGTCTCCGCGGTCCGCCGGGCGCTGTCCCGGGTCGGCAGCGCCGAGGTGATCCGCACCCGGCCTCCGGGCTATGTCGCCGACCTCGCCGCCGACCGGGTCGACGCCCGCCGTTTCGAGGACCTCCTGGCGACGGGGCGGTCCGCGGGGCGTCCGGAGGAGGCCGCCGAGGCGCTGGCCGAGGCGCTGGGGCTGTGGCGGGGCCGGGAGGCGCTGGAAGGCCTCGGCCAGTCGTTCGCCCGGATCGAGGCGGCCCGGCTCGGGGAGCTGCGGCTGGTGGCCCAGGAGGAGTCCTGCGGGCTGGCGCTGGAGCTGGGCCGCGCGGACGGCGCGATCGCGCCGCTGCTCGCCCATGTGGCCGCGCATCCGCTGCGCGAGCGGCCGCGCGGCCAGCTGATGACCGCCCTGTTCCGCACCGGCCGGGTCTCCGACGCGCTGCGCGTCTTCCAGGAGGGCCGTACGGTCCTCCGTGACGAGCTGGGCATCGACCCGGGCCCGGAGCTGCGCGCCGTCCACCAGGCCGTACTGACCGGCGACACGGGCGTGTTGGGGACCGGGCGGCCGGCCCGCACAGTGCCCGCCCCCCGGAGTGCCGCGCCCGCGCCCTCCCATCTCCCGCCCGACATCGCCGACTTCGTCGGCCGCGGCGAACAGGTCAAGTGGGCCACCGAGCTGCTGCGGAGCGTCGGCGACCCCGGCCGTACCGCGCCCCCGATCGGGGTGATCTCCGGGCGCTCCGGCATGGGCAAGACCGCCCTCGCCGTGCACGTCGGCCACCGCACCGCCGAACTCTTCCCCGACGGACGCCTGTTCGTGGACCTGAGGGCCGCCGACACCACCCCGCTGGAGCCCGCCGACGCCCTCGCCCGGCTGCTGCGCGCGATGGGGGTGGACCCGGACACGGTGTCCTCCGGCGTGGAGGAGCTCACCGGCCTGTACCGCACCCACATCGGGCACCGGCGGGTCCTGATCGTCCTGGACAACGTGGCCGCTGAGGCGGATGTCCGGCCACTGCTGCCGCCCGGCCCCGGCTCCGCGGTGCTGATCACCAGCCGCCGCCGGCTGGTGGCCCTGGAGGGCGCCGCCCATCTGGACCTCGCCGTCCCGGACGAGGCCGAGGCGCTCGACCTGTTCCGCCGGGTGGCCGGCGAGGGGCGGACGGGGGCGGACCCGGAGCGGGCCGCCGAGATCGTCGCCCTGTGCGGACGGCTGCCGCTCGCGGTGCGCATCGCCGGGGCCCGGCTGGCCGGCCGCCCGCACTGGGCGCCCGCCCGGCTCGCCGGACGGCTGCGCGACGAACAGCGCCGGCTCAGCGAACTCAGCGCCGGGGACCTGGAGTTGCGCACCAGCCTGGAACTCGGCTACGCCGACCTGGCACCGCAGGAACGCCGGGCTCTGCGCCGCCTGGCCCTGCTGGACCTGCCGGACTTCGCGGCCTGGATCGCCGCGCCGCTGCTCGGCATCGGGACCGAGGAGGCCGAGGAGGCCGTCGAGCGGCTGGTGGACTGCCACTTCATCGATGTGATCGGCGTGGACGGCACCGGCCTGGCCCGCTACCGCATCCATGACCTCGCCCGCGAACACGCCCGCGAGCGCTGCCTCTCCGAGGAGAGCCCCGAGGAACGTGCCGGCGCGGTGCTGCGCCTGGTCGGCTGCTGGCTGGACCTGGCCCGGAAGGCGGCCGCCCGCGGCCCCGGCGGTGCGGTACGGCACTTCCCGGAACCGGCCGCCGTACGCCCGCTCGACCCGGAGACCGAGGAGGCGCTGCTCGCCCGGCCCGCGGCCTGGTTCGCCGCCGAGCAGGCCGGACTGCTGGCCGCCGTGACACACTGCGCCGACCACGGCATGGCGCGCGCCGCCCGGGATCTCGCCGGGGCGCTGATAGCGAGTTCGGCGGCGTTGTACAACCAGTTCGACGCGTGGTCCCGCTCGCACACCGCGGCGATGGCGGCGGTGCGCCGCGGCGAAGACGTCGAGGGCGAGGCCTGGCTGCTGGCCGGGCTCGGCCAACTCCGTTATGAACAGGACCGGTTCGAAGAGTCCTACGCCTACTTCGCGGACGCGCTGCGGCTGTTCGAGGAGCGCTCGGCCGAGGGGGCGGCGGTGGCACTGGCCGGGATGGGCACCGTCCGCCGCGAACAGGCCCGCTACGCCGAGGCGTTGGAACTGCTGGAGACCGCGCTGGAGCGGTATGGCGACGACGGCGACATGGGCCCCCGGGCACGGGTGCTGTACGGCATCGGGTACGTGCACCGCGAGCAGGGCCGCGGCACCCCGGCCCGGGAGGCGCTGTCCCGCGCCCTCGACCTCTACCGGGCCGCCGCGGACCTGCACGGCGAGGGGCTCACCCTGCGCTCACTGGCCCTGTGCGACCGGGCCGAGGGCCGGTACCCGGAGGCCGAACGGCTGCTGCACGACGCCTTGCGGATCTTCACGGACCTGTACGACACCTTCGGCGCGATGTACACCGAACAGTCCCTGGCCAAGGTGGAGTTGCGCACCGGCCGTACGGAGGAGGCGCGGCGGCGGCTGGTGCGCTGCCTGGCGGTGGCCCGGGAGCGGCAGGACCGGTTCGGCGAGGCCCTGGTGCTCCGCACGCTCGGGGAGGTGCGGCTGGCGGCCGGGGACACCGACGGGGCCCGGGAGCCACTTGAGCACGCGGCGGCCCTCTGGGCAGAGCTGGGGCTGTCGCTGTGGCGGGCGCGGACGGTCTGGGACCTGGCCGAGGTGTGGACGGCGGACGGCGACCCGGAGACCGCGCGGGCGGCCCGGGCCGAGGCGCTGGAGGTGTTCCGGTCGGTGGGCGGACGGGAGGCCCGGGAGCGCCGGGACGACGAGCCGTCGTAACCGGATCGGGGCTGTAGAAGCCCTGGTGACACGCTTGCAGGGATCCTGCAGGGCAATTGCAGCGGCACCGGGCACTGTTGTCTGCGTGACGGACATCATCACGCTCTCCGACTCCCGGGTCGCGGCGGTCGTCGAGCAGGACTGCGGTGAACCGCTGGTCGATCTGCGCGGGACTCCCGGCCTGTCGATCGACCCCCGCCAGGCCGACAGGGACGGCAGTTACGCGCACCTGCGCTCCGGGGCGCTCGGCCGGCTCCTGGACGCGCAGTCGCTGCTGCCCGCCGGGACCAGGTTCCTGGTGGTGGAGGGGTACCGGCCGCCCGATCTGCAGCGCCGCTACTTCGAGCAGTACGCGGCGACGCTGCGCGCGGCCCATCCCGACGCCCCGCCGGACCGGATCCGCGAGCTGGCCAGCGCCTACATCTCCCCGCCGGAGGTGGCTCCCCACGTCAGCGGCGGGGCGGTGGACCTGACCCTGTGCGCCGCGGACGGCACCGAGCTGCCGCTGGGCACGGAGGTCAACGCCACCCCGGAGGAGAGCGCGGGCGCCTGCCGTACCGGGGCGGCGAACATCGGCACCGAGGCGCGTGCCAACCGGGCGCTGATGGCACGGGCGCTGAGCACGGCCGGCTTCGTCAACTACCCCACGGAGTGGTGGCACTGGTCCTACGGCGACCGGTACTGGGCCCTGCTGAGCGGCGCGCCGGCCGCCCGCTACGGACCCGCCGACGCCTCCGTCCGGGCCGTCTGACCAGCGGACCGAACCTTCTCCTCGCACGCACCACGAAGACCGCCAAGACCACGAACGCCACTCAGCACACGAACGACGGGGGACGACCATGGAAGGCCACGGCGGCACATGTACGCAGGCCCCGCGCAAAGCCGTACCGAGCCCGCGGGAAGCCGTGCGGGGAGCGGGCGAGGTGGGTCAAGTGCCCATGAATCCAGGGGACTTCGACGCCTCCTTCACCGCCGACATGCCCAGACTGCGCAGACGCCTGCTGGCTCTGACGGGCAATCCGCACGACGCCGACGACCTGTTGCAGGAGACGTATCTGCGGCTGTCCCGGCGGGCCCGCGCCCGGAACCTGACGCACCAGCAGCATCCGTACGCCTACACCTGCACGGTCGCGCTGAACCTGTTGCGCGACTCCTGGCTGCACCCCTCCCGCCGTGAGCGCACCACCGACCGGCTGCCCGAGGCGGGCTGGGACGGCGGGCTCGGCTCGTACGAGGCCTCGGCCACCGCCCTCGCGCTGCTGAGCGTGCTCTCGCCGAAGGAGGCGGCCGCGGTGATCCTCGTCGATCTGGAGGGTCTCACCCACGACACGGCCGGGGAACGGCTCGGCGCGCATCGAGGCACCGTCCAGCGCAACCGGATGCGGGCGCTGGCCAAGATGCGCGCCGCGCTGGCCGGTTGAGCACCGAGTGCCGCGTCCCGACGGGGGTGGGACGCGGCACCCGGGCAGGTCACCGGACCCCCGTACACCTCCGTACACGGCTCCACGTCGACTAAGGATGTACACCTTGAGACTCTCCGAACCCACCACGCCGGGCCGGGCGATCGCCGCCGCGGCGGCGATCGCACTGATCGCCTTCCTCCCCGCCACCGCCCACGCGGCCGCCCCGCGCGCCGCCCAGGACGCGACCTGCGGGGTGCTGGCCTCCGGCGCCTCGGCCACCGCGGAGGCCGCGGTCGGCGCGGCCTGCTCACAGATCGGTGTCTGGTACAGCTGGGGCGGCGGGCACGGCGCCACTCCCGGTGCCACGTACGGCTACTACGACGGCTCCGACCCCGACAGCCTGCACGACAACGAGCGCAAGGGCTTCGACTGTTCGGGCCTCATGCGGTACGCCTACTACCGGGCGACCGGCCGTGACCTGCTCAACGGCACCGCCGACGACCAGTACCACAGCTCGCAGGCCACGGCCCGCTTCTCGGCCTCCCAGGGCACCGCTCCCCTGGTCCCCGGTGACCTGATGTTCTGGGGCAGCGGGCACATCCACCATGTCGCCATGTACCTGGGCGCCGGGCAGATGGTCGAGGCGTACGAGTCGGGCACCCACATCCGGGTCGCCCCGGTGCGCACCGGCGGCGACTACGCGGGGGCGATCCGCATCAACCCGTCCGGCACTCCGGTGCCGCCGCCGGCCAACGGCGGTACGACGTTCGAGACCTGGGGCACGGGGGTGCGCACGCACTCCACGCCGAGCGTGCGCTCCTCCGTCGTGGACACCTTCGCCGGACCGACCCAGGTCTCGGTCCAGTGCCAGGAGCACGCGGAGACGGTGACCGCCGAGGGCTACACCAACGACATCTGGTCCAAGCTGGCCGACGGCTCCTGGCTGACCAACATCTACATCAAGGGCCCGGCCGAGCTGCCCGGCATCCCTGACTGCGGCGGTGACACCCCGCCGCCGCCGGGCGGCGGGAGCACGGCGTTCCAGACCTGGGGCACGGGCGTGCGCACGCACAACGAGCCCAATGTGAACGCCGGCGTCGTCGACTACTTCCCGCAGCCCACGACGGTCAACGTGGTCTGCCAGTCCCACGCCCAGACGGTCACGGCCGAGGGCTACACCAACGACGCCTGGTCCAAGCTGACCAACGGCGCGTGGATGACGAACATCTACATCAAGGGCCCGGCGTGGCTGCCGGGGGTTGCCACCTGCTGACGGAGTACCCCGTGCGCCCGGCCGCCTTCAGGGTCCCGGCCGGGCCCATGCCGCGCGGTGGTCGGTGACGGTTCGGTTCTGCTCGGCGGTGTGAACGCCGTTGAGTGAACGGCCCGTTCTCCCGTGATCAGGACACCGAGCCGGTGCGGTTGTCCGCCGGTCAGTTCCCACCGGACCACGTGACCGTCTACGCCTGTCATCCGGTGGTGTCGAGGCCCCCCAGCATCAGATCCGGCTCGCGTACACCGGCGAGCCGGGCGAAACTCAGCACGTAGGCTCTGGTATTCACCTGCAGACTGGACAGCTCCCGACGGCACTCGGCTGCCTGTGGCCAGTCGGACTCGTCCAGTTCGGGATGGGCGTTCTCGAACTCCCGCAGTCGTGGGTGCCACTTGGAGAGAAACGGCCTCAACTCGCGGTTGAGCAGGTTCACCGCCAGGTACTCGACTGTGACACCGTCCCCGTGGCCGGTCGGCCGGGCGGCCCTCAGGATGTCCCGGGTCGTGCCGAACAGCCCGTACAACGAGGTGAGCGCCTCGCGGAGGAATCCCTCGTCGTCATTGAGGTGTTGAGTGGAGATACGGGTGACCGACTCGACGAAGAGCTGCCACGAGACGGCCCGGGTGTGGTCGTTGACGACAAACGTCAGTTCGCTCAGCTGGGGCACGGTGATCCGCACCTCGGTGAGACTGGCGTTCCGGCGGTAGAAGTCGGCCCCTGCCAGGGCCAGCGCCCCCACTGCCGCCCCGACGACGGTGAAGGCATAGGGGCCACCCGTACGTTGCAGAACGTACACGGCCGCTCCCGCGGCGCCGCCCCCGACGGCCGCCCCCAGGGTGCGGACCACGCGACTACCCGAGAAGCTGAAGATCATCCCCGGCAGTCTAGCCGCGACATCGCGTTTCCCGCAGGGCGTTGGACGCGATGCGGGGCACGGTGGAGCCCCTCGGACACCGGACTGAGAGAATGAGGCATGGCGACTTCACTTCCTCCCGGCACGCTCAAGGGCCGCACTCTCGCCGTGTCGGTCTCGCAGAGCCCCGATCTGGCCGGCCTCGGGCTGAGCGAGGCGCAGCTGCGGCAGACGCTCGGGGATGTCACCCGCCTCGTCCTGGAAGCGGGCGGGCACCTCGCCTACGGCGGACACCTCGACCCCGCCGGCTACACCGCGGAGCTGAGCGCCGCGGTGGAGCGGCACGGGCACGGTGACCGGCCACTGCTGGTGTGCCTGGCCTGGCCGGAGCATCGCAGGCTGCCCCTGTCAGAGCTGCGGACCCGTCTCGACCTCGGCCGGGCCGGCCGCGTCGTCTGCCTGGACCCGGCCGGGCATGAGACGGATCCGGCCGCCGGCCGCGGGGAAGCCGCCGAGCCCACCGATCCGGCCGTGGCCCGTTCCTCGCTCACCGCCATGCGCCGCTATGTGCGGGACCGCTCGCACGGCCGCCTGCTCGTCGGCGGTCGACGCGCGGGTTTCCAGGGTGAGTTGCCCGGTCTTCTGGAGGAGGCCCTGCTGACCCTGGACTCCGAGGATCCGCGGCCGCTCTACCTGGCGGCCGGCTTCGGTGGGGTGACCGCCGACATCGTGCGCGCTCTCGGCATCGACGACTGCGCGTGGCTCTCCGGCGATCCCGAGTCCGCCCCGGACGACTCCCGACTGCTCGCGGGACTCGAGCGCCTGCATGCCCGCAGGGAGGCGCCGGGGTTGTCCAACGGCCTGACGCCGGAGGAGAACCGACGCCTGGCCGTCTCCCGCTCCCCCGCCGAGATCGCCGAACTGGTGGCTCTGGGGCTGGGACGTCTCGCGGACTGAGGACACGGCGGCGGTGGCGTCAGGGCTGCGCCGACGGGCCGGTTCGCAGGTATCCCAGCAGGCGGTGCAGGTCGCCGTCGCCGGTGGCGGGGTCGATCCGGTAGATCGTGACGGAGGCGGAGCCGGGGAATTCAGGCAGGTCCTCATCCCTGAATCTCGGGAAGACCACTCGGAGGATGCGCTTCTCCCACGTATCCCAGTGGTCGTAGACGTGATCCAGCAGATAGCCGCCCTCCCAGATCGCGCCCCGGCCCACGCCCGGCTTCTCCCCGTGCTCCACACGGCGCCGGTAGGCGGGGGACGCCACCATGAGGATGAAGTCGGCTTCCCTGAGTTCCCTGTTCATCCAGCGCAGCCAGTTCTGCGGTTCGTGGGCCGCGTCCAGGTCCAGCCGCGCGGCGATGCCTCCGTTCTTCAGCAACTCGGACAGGGACTTGACCTCCGTGACGTGCCCGGGGTCCTGGTCGTCGTGGGCGTACGAGATCAGTACACGAGGCGCCGGGGTCGCAGGCTTGGCCGGCTGGGGCAGGTTCGGCTGGGGCACGGAGGATCCTGTGGGTCGGGGCCTGGGGAGGAGGGGAGTCGACCGGGGTGTGTCATCGAGTGACAGTGCCGGGAGGGAAGCGGCCAGTCCGGAACAGACCCCGGCGGCGAGTTGCGCCAGAGCGGAGCGGTAGGCGGGCGAGTCCGGGCTCTGCTCCCGTACGACCTTGTACAGGCCGTACCTGTTGTAGTCGGCCATCACGTCCCCACCGAGCATGCGGGGCCGGGGCCGGGGCAGGCCGGGCCGCGGGTCACCGGCAGTCCGCCAGCGGACCAGCACCCGCGCCGACTCACAGGCAGCCGGTCCGCGTGCGGCGGGAACCTGCCCCAGGCGGCGCTCGAACACCGTCCAGTCACCGACGCAGCCGCGGTCCTCGAAGTATTCCGGCGACCAGAGCACGACGAGCGCCCCCGCGCCCGCGACGAGCAGGCGACGCTGCTCGGCGGAAACGGTGGGGTCACAGGTGCGAGCGTCGATCTTGCGGCCGAGCAACCGGGTCACCGCCTTGGCCAGGTCCTCGTGGAAGCGCCCCGCGTAGGAGGGATTCTCGGCGGCGGCGAAACTCGTGACGAAGCAGCTTGCCATGGACAACCCCCTTCACTCCCCTTTGTCCATGTGCGCCCCCGGTTACGCCCCGGGAGCCGCGAACGTTGGCCAGTTGACGCCTCACCGCGACGGAAGCATCGTCCCTAAGCTGAATGGGGGACATTCATCGCACGGTGCTGCTGATCATTTCGGTCACGGATGCGCATGCCCCCCATCGGGACGGACGGGGGCAGAGATGAAGAGTGCACGGGATTTTCCTCCAGCGAAACCGGATTCGGTTTTACAGGTTCATCCGTCGCCTGACGGTACGTCACTCGCGGTGCTTCCGCACCGATGGCAGGGACCCACTTTC
The DNA here is from genome assembly GCF_053611365.1 of Streptomyces sp. NPDC054813. Lineage (NCBI taxonomy): Bacteria > Bacillati > Actinomycetota > Actinomycetes > Kitasatosporales > Streptomycetaceae > Streptomyces > Streptomyces sp. NPDC054813. The sequence goes on from NZ_JBSHAF010000001.1 coordinate 486,236, forward strand.
CAGGAAAACTGCCCCCCGACCGACCATTGGCCAATGCCTCGCGTATCCGTGACACGCGACAGGCGTGCCGTGCTGACAGCATTCGACCAATTCGTGGTCAAGCTGCATAGCCGATGCAATCTCGCGTGCGACTACTGTTACATCTTCGAAATGCAGGACACCGGCTGGCGCCGGCGTCCGCGCACGATGCCGGTCGCGGTTCGGGACCGGGTGGTACACCGGATAGCCGAGCATGTGCGCCGACACGGGCTGAGCCGGATCAGGGTGATCCTGCACGGCGGTGAACCCCTGCTCGCAGGTCCGTCGGTGATCGACGAGTTCGCCGCCGAGGTGCGCCGGACCGTCGGAGCGACGGGCGCCTGTGTGGAGTTGGCCGTGCAGACCAACGGCACCCTGCTCACCGAAGCCATGATGGAGGTCTTGCTGCGGCACGACATCCGCGTCGGCATCAGCCTCGACGGCGACGAACGTGCCCACGACCGCCACCGGCGCCGACGCGGCGAGAACGGCGGTGCGCGGCAAGGCAGTCACGCCCAGGTGGCCGCGGCTCTCGCCCGGCTCGGGAGCCCGCCCCACCAGCGGCTGTTCGGCGGACTGCTGTGCACGGTGGACCTCGCCAACCCGCCCCTGGACACCTACGAGGCGCTGCTCGCCCACCACCCCCCTGCCATCGACTTCCTCCTCCCCCACGGAACCTGGGACAGTCCACCGACCGGCGCCGGAAAGACGGGGGCACCGTACGGGGACTGGCTGTGCACGGTGTTCGACCGCTGGGAGGACACCGGCCGGCCGGTGGGGGTGCGGCTGTTCGAGTCGGTGATCGCCATGTGCCGGGACCACACCGGCAGCAGCGCCGAGGCACTCGGCACCCTGCCGGCCGCCGTCGCGGTGGTGGAGACGGACGGGGCGCTCGTGTGGTCGGACTCGCTCAACGTCGTAGCCGACGGAGCGTCACACACCGGTGCGAACGTTTTCAGTCATTCCTTCGACGGCGTGCTGGCACTGCCCGGCGCGCCGGAGCACGGCATCGGGTCACTCTGCCCCACCTGCCGGTCATGCGCCCTGGTGGAGATCTGCGGCGGGGGACTCCGTGCTCACCGCTATGGCAGAGGACAGGAATTTGCCAATCCGTCGGTGTACTGTCTGGACCTCACTCGGCTCATCCAGCACATCGACCACCGAACAGCACCGGCGGGCCGGGGTTGAACATGCGCCCGAAATCGAGTGTCGATCAGTACAGATATCCGGAATTTTTAGCCACTTCAAAGGAATCCGAGAGATGGCTCGGTTTCAAACCAGCCCCCATGAGGGCAAAATTGCCTATCATAGACCTGAATTGGCGTCGATGTACAAGCTCGGGCAGACCGACGAGCAAACCGATGCCGATGTGGGGCAATGGGGCGGTGACAGGCCATCGTCGTGCGGGAGGCTGGTCCCTTGGGGGGGTGCTGTGGGGCCGTTGTTCTACACCAGTTATGCCGGTTCGACCGGTGACAGAGGTCCGGTCCAGCGGTTCCACTCCGACGTCCAGAACGAGGTCTACGGCATACTGGGGCGCCGTCCCCGCAACGAGGGCAGCCTGCAGCGTGCGGAACCCGCGCTCGGGCCCGACCCGGCCGTCCTGGCCTGCCGATCCCTCCTGGTCCTCTACTCCGCCGACTACCTCAACGACCCCCGGTGCGCAGTGGAGTGGTCCGTCTTCCGTGAGCGTATGCAGCGTCGGCTGTGGCGGACCGGGGAGCCGGCGGATGCCCTGGTCGGCGTGTTGTGGCGGGCCGACTCTCTGGTGCTGCCCCGCACGGTGGCGCGCACCGGCCAGCTGCTGGACGACCTCGGCGAGGGTTACCAGGGACCGGGCGTGGCCGGCCTGCAGCGCGACCCGAGCGCCTGGGAAAGATACCGCGGGCTGGTACGCCGAGTGGCGGAACGCCTCACGCGCGCGGTGCGCACACCGCTGCCCGTCATGACCGCGGCGGAGGGCGGCACCGTGGAGCCGTACTTCGGTCCGGCGCAAGGGCAACGCGCCGTCCGCGGTGGGCCCTCCTCCGAGTCGCCGCCGCCCGTCGAGCGCCACTTGGTGCTGGCCCTGCTGGCCGGTACCAGAGCGCGGATGGCGCGACTGCGACAGTCCGTCGACACCTACGCGGAGACCGCCGAGGAGTGGCGCCCCTTCCACCCGCACAGCGAGGAGCCCGCCGCCGCCGTCGCCGCCCGGGCGGCGTACGCCTGTGGCGTCGATCGGCTGACGCTGCTCGCCCTGGACGACTCCGGCACGGACCCGCTGAGCGAGATCGCGGCGCCCGCCGTTGTCGTGGTGCTGGTCGATCCGTGGATGACCGGAGATTCATCCATTTCGGTGCACTGGGAGCGACTGGCGCGTTCGGGGGCGCGCGTCGCGGCGGTGGTCACCGTACTGCCGCGTCTGGACGAGGAGAGCCGACGCAACGCGAACCGACTGCGCGAGGCGCTCGCGCGGACCCCGGCCCGGCAACTGGGCGCCGCGCATCACGAGGCGGGTTCACCCGACTCACTCGCTCACGCCATGGCGGCAGTGCTGGCCGACGCCTTCGCCGAGGCCGGGGAGGAGGGGCCGCTGCCGGGCAGAGCGGATGAGGCGCCGCCTCTCGAGAACAGAGCAGAGCGCATCCGGCGCAGGGAGCGCGAGCGGGCAGGCTGGCTCAGGCACCGAGGGCCCTGGCCACCGCTGGTCAGTGGAACACCCAGGGAATCGTGGGGCGGGGGATGACCACACCCGGTCGACAGACGAAGATCATCACTTTTTCCTCCTACAAGGCGGGCGCCGGGCGCACCATGACCCTGGCGAACATCGCCTGGATCATGGCCAGTCAGGGCAAGTCGGTACTCGCGGTCGACTGGGACCTGGAGGATCCGGCGCTGCATCTGTACTACTCCAAGTACCTCCCCGATCGCGATCTGCGTACCAGCGACGGGATCCTGGACATGTTCGCCACCTTCGCGGCCACGGCGACCAGCCAGGAACCGGGTGTGGAACATCTGCGTGAACTGCACCTCGATCACACCGACTTCAAGCGCTACGACGTCGACGTCCACTATCCGTTCCCGAACGACGGCCATCTGTACTACCTGGGCCCAGGGCGGCAGGACGACGAGTACCGCGAGCGGCTGCGTGCCTTCAGCTGGGACCGGTTCCAGGGCACCGCCGACGGGGTGGAGTTCCTCGCGGCGCTGCGGTCCCGGATGCGCGAGAGCGATTACGACTACATTCTCATCGACAGCCGGGCCGGGTTCTCGGCGGACGCCGGTATCTGCACGCTCGCGTTGCCCGACACCGTGGTCATCGGCCTCAGCCTGAACCGGCAGGCCATAGAGGGCGCCCGGGACATCGCGCGACGAGTCAAGGCCCAGCCCAGACCCATCGCCCTCCATGTGCTGCCGCTGCGCGTCGACCCCGGCATAGAACCGACGCGCGTCGAACGCGCCCTCGCCGATGCCCGTACGGCCCTCGACCCCTACCTGGGCCTCACCGGGGAGGAGTCGCTCGACGCCTACTGGAACGAGGTGCTGATCCCCTATCAGCCCCGTTTCGCCTTCGGCGAGGAACTCGCCGTCCTGATCGAGAACCCCCTTCGGACACACACCGTGGTGCACGCCTGCGTCAAGGCCGCCCAGCGGATCACCGACGGTGCCGTGGCCGCGTTCGAGCTGGCTCCGAAGGATCTGCGCGAGGACTACGCCACCTGGACCGGGCAGTCCGAGCGCGACGTCGCACCGCTGACCGTGACCGTACTGAACGCCCCCGACGACCAGTTGTGGGGCGACTGGATCAGCGAACAGCTTGCCGCCGCCGGTGCCAAAGTGCAGCAGGCCCAGCCGGAGACCGATCCGTTCCCCTTCGGCCCGGAGGAGGACGAGGACGGCGGACTGGAGTGCGGGCCGGACTCCGACTACGTCGTCGCCCTGCTCTCCCGTCGTCTGGAGGGCACGGCGGCGGGCCAGACGATCGCGAGCCTCGCGGTGGGGGCGTCCGTGGGGGACGCCCAGCCGCCGAAGGTCGTGGGCCTGCGGATCAGTACCGCACGGCTGGTCCAGCACTTCGACTGGCCGGACGCCGTCAACCTCGCCGGGCAGGAGGAACGCGCGGCCCATCGGACCCTGCTCTCCCGCTTCTCCCCGGAGATCGCCGGCGCACCGTTCCGCCCGGCGGACCGGACGCGCTTCCCCGGCCGGCAGCCGGAGGTGGTGTCCCTTCCCATGCGGGACGTCCGCTTCGTCGGCCGTACCCGTCACCTCGTCGAACTCCACCAGGGGTTCGCCTTCTCGACGGCCGACCACATCGCCCCGCGGGTCCTGTGGGGCATGAAGGGCACCGGCAAGCGCCAGGTCGCCCTGGAGTACGCGCACCGCTTCGCCTCCCAGTACGACCTGGTGTGGTGGATCCCGGCCGGCAGCGCCGACGACATCCAGGCCGCGCTGCGCGCACTGGCCCGGGAACTCAACGCCGCCAAGCACGGCGCACGCAGCGGCGAGGACCCGGCCGCCCTGCTGAACGATCTGCGCACCGGGCGGTACTGCACCCGCTGGCTGCTGGTTTTCGACGGTGCGCCGAACAGCGAGGTCCTCGCGCCGTTCCTGCCGACCACCGGACTCGGACATGTTCTGATCACCTCGCTCAGCCCCGAGTGGCCGCCCGGGTTCGAGACCCAGCAGATCGAGTCGTTCACGCGTACCGAGAGCCTGCACCTCCTTCGGAACGGGCTTCCGGGAGCGGAGTCGGATGCCCTGGACCGACTGGCCGAGCGGCTCGGGGACCACCCGCTGATGCTCAACACCGCGGTGGCGGAACTGAGTTCGTATCCCGCGCAGACGGATGCGTACATCGCCCTCATCGACCGGGTGGAGTCGGGTGCCTCGGGCGAGGTCCCCGTGCAGTACCGCACGCTGGACGCGGTCTACCGGGTGCGGTACGAGGGACTGCGTCGGCAGCACCCGGCCGCCGCCCGGCTGCTGGAGCTGTGCTCCTTCCTGTCGGCTGACGGCGTGGGCATGCGGATCATCGAGTCGGACGGCATGATCACGCGGCTCATCCCCTTCGACGAGAGCCTCGTGGACACCCTGCGCCTGGGGAATGTGCTCAACCAGCTCTCGGTCGCGACGCTCGCCGTGGTGGACGCCAAGGCGGGGCGCTTGAAAGTGCACCGGATCCTTCAGGACCTGGTACGTGGCTGGATGACCCCCGAGGAGCGGGCGAAGACCCGTGAGGATGTGCTGGCCGTGCTGGCCGCCATGGTGCCCACGGACCGCCGACGGCACGAACCCGAACACCGAAAGAACTTCGCCGAACTCGACCGGCATCTGGAGCCCTCCGGTGCCTTGGAGAGTTCCGATCCGCAGGTGCACCGCTGGCTCGTCAGCCAGGTCTACCACCGGCGGACGTCGGAGCGGTGGGAGGAAGCCCGCGCCCTGGGCGAGCGCATTCTGACCGGCTGGCGCGCGGACCCGGCCTTGGGTGACAGCAAGACCATCGTGCTGCGGATGGAGTCCGAGGTGGCGGCGGCCTCCCGTGCGCTGGGCCGTTACCGGCGCGCGCTGGAACTGTCCCAGCACTCGGTCCAGATCCAGCGCGAACGCGACAGCAACGACGTGTACACCCTGATGGCAGCCCGTGGTTACGCCGCCGATCTGCGCGCCACGGGCCGCTTCCGGGACGCCTTCGACGAGGACAGCCGCACCTATGTGGGACTGGTCAAAGCGATCGGCAAGGAGCACAACGCCACGCTCGACGCCGCCATCAACCTCGCTCTGTCCAAGTTCTACATGGATACGGTCAAGGCGGCCGTCGACCTGGACCGCGACGCGTACGCCATCCGCAAGCGACTGTACGGCGAGAACGACTTCCGGCCCTGGATCTCGTACGCGAATCTCGGCACCCACTTCCGCGAGCGGGGCGAACTGGCCGACTCCGAGAGGTACTTGACCCGTAGTTGCGAGCGGTTCCGCACTCTGACGGGGAAGGACTCCCACTACTACCTGGGCGTGCTGGCCAGTCTGGGCATGACCATGGTGCGCAAGGGGGACACCGACGAGGGGCTGCGGCGGCTGCAGGACGCGCGGGCCGGCTTCAGCCGGCAGTGGGGGGACCGCCACCCCGGCACCATGGCCTGCGATCTGTCCATCGCGATCGGACTCCACGCCTCCGGCCGGTACACAGACGCGGCGGACAGCATGCCCGACCTGCTCGAACGGTATGAGGAGGTGTTCGATCCCGCGCATCCCTTCACCAGCATCTGCCTCAGCAATATGTCTCTGTACCTACTGGCGGCCGGGGACCCGGACACGGCACTCTCGCACGCACGCAAGGCTGTGTACCAACTTGAGAAGGCGCTTGGGTCAGGCCATCGGTACGCGCTCGTCGCGCGTATGAACCAGAGCAACTGCCAGAGCGTACTGGGGAGGGACACCAGCACCGAGGACATCGGCATCCACGAGGACTGCGCACAGGCAGCGGCATGGGGGGAGCGGCATCCGGTGACTCTGACCGCGCTGGCCAACCGACTGGCCTCCGGGCCTGACGACCAGACCGGCTTGAGAGAAGACCTTCGGCACTGGGTCTCCGAGAGCCTTGGTACCGGACACCCCCTCGCGGACGAGCTGCTGGCCGATCCGTATCGCAGACTCGGGGCGGATCTGGAGGTGCGGGATGTCTGACCCGCAGGGCGCCACCGCGGACGCCACGACTCGATATCCTGACGGGGAGACACCACAGATGGCCCAACTGGCGGAACAGCTGAACCGGTTACTCCACTCCGACGGTCTGGCGCACTTGGTGCTCTACGACGGCGACACGGCAAAGGTCGTACTGGACGCTTTCGCGGAATCACCCGGCAGCAAGTCCGCGCTCTCCCCGGAATCCGCCGCCCATGAACGGAGCGGGCGCCAGCTCTATTATATTCTGGAAGAACTCGAACCGGATTTCACAGCGTTGCGTACCGGATCGCTCATTCGCACCATATTGCGCGTGCCGACCGGTGCCGTCCTCTATTACCTGGTGGAACCGGGATTCCATCTCTACGGCGCGACCGCAGCCGTGGAGCGTCTCGACGAACTCGATGCCAGGATGGCCGAATGCGTCAATGGACTCCGGCTGCCGGCGCGATACAGCCCGCTGAACTACGGCTCGTGGTTCAACGACGCGCCATGGATGCGGGAACCCACCACCGGGTCCAGGCCGCCGGCCGACCCCTACCCCGAGCGGGAGGCCTCCCTCCCGGTCGGCCCCTACGTGGCCGAGAATCGGCGCGAGGCCCCGGCCCCGCCGCCCGATGTCGCGGATGCCCTGCGGTCGTCACTCGACATCGAGGGGCTGCACTACATCGCCTATCACAAGTCACCCACAGCAGCCTGGGGTTATGACATCTTCGACCATCCGGGGCTCGGCAGCTTCTTCCGGGTGCAGACTCCGGAACGGCGCAGGGGCCGGTACGGCCGGATGGGGCAACTGCTGCCCGGTGTCGCCCGGCGGATGAACTTGTCCCTGCAGGCGATCCTGCGCGGTGAACTCATCCACGTGGTCCTCGACGTGGAGCAGGGCGCCGTGTACTTTCACACCCTCCCCGGCCAGCGCTTTCTGATGGGAGTGACCCTTGACCAGTCGAGGGTCACGGAGGCGGACCAGACGGTCTCACGTCTCGGGAACGAACTGGCCGAAGCCTGACAGGGTGCTGCGAACGGCCGGAAGGACGTTGGTCATGGCACGCCAGGACGGTCGTTCCGCGCCGGTACCCGCAGCCCTGAGGTCACTTCTGGGCCCGCTCCTGCTGCCCCTGTCCCTCGCCGGCACCGGCTGTCTCGTCGGCCAGTGGCTGACACTCGACGTCCAGGCGCAGGGGGGTCTTTACGGCTGGCTCAATTCGGGTCTCCTGGCGGTCGGGCTCTACGGCAGCGCCCAGGGCATCCGTCGCCCGCAGGCACGGGCGGATCTCTACCGGATCGTCGTCGCGATCACCTTCGGGGTGGTGGTCAAAGCCGCGTTCATAGCAGGGGTGTTGTGGCTGGCTTTCCCCGACCATCCCGAGTACCTGGTCCTGGCGGTCGCCATGGCACAGATCGATCCGTTGTCGGTGTCCGCGATGCTGGAGAGCCGTGACATGTCACCGCGTGCCAAGTCGTTGCTCGCGGCCTGGGCCTCGTTCGACGACCCGGTGACCACTGTTCTGGTGGTGATTCTGGGGTCGATGGTTCTGGACGACGGCGCGAGTGTCGCCTCCGGCACCCAGGACTACGCCACCACGCTGATCGGCAACTTCGCCCTCCTGGCCGTGGCCGCCGGGGCGTGGGCGGTCCTGCGGGAACGCGGACCGGCGGACGGTGGGCCGTTCTGCGGCCTGCCCCGGCCCCGGCAGATCCGGCGGAGCTTTCAATACGCCGCCCTCGGGGTACTGCTCGCCGCTGCCACCTGGCAGTTCCTGATGCTCGGCCTCGCGCTGTCGGCGCTGTTCTTCCGGCCCGAACTCGGTGTGTGGCTGGGGCGGGCGACGAACACCGCACTGGTCGTGGCCACCTTCGTGCTGGGCGTGCTGCTGGCCGCAGGCGCCGATCCCTTCGCCGGAGCGGTGCTGGGGCTCGCCACCTTCGCCGCACAGATCGTCGTGGCCGCGGTGGTCGGCCTCGGGTACTCCCGCCACGATCGGGCCGCACTCTGTCTGAGCCAGCAGAACGGCATCACGGCGATCATCCTGGCGCTCCTTCTGGAGCCCAGGCTGCCCGGAGCCGTCGCGATCATCGCGCCGGCGATCCTCGTGGTCAACCTGCTGCACCTGACGTCCACGGGGCTGTTGGCGCGCAGCCGACGGGCCAAGGCGGTCGCGGGCCCCGTGGACACGTCGCCGGAGAGTGGCATTCCCAACGCCCTTCAGTGACTCGAAGGACGCGCACCCTATTCACTTTGTCGAGTAATCGCCCTTCGCTCCTGGCTCATCGCCCCTACTCAGCCTCGTGAGCCGCCCGCTCCCCAAGTCTGCGCAGCGCCAGCTCGCCCCAGTGCAGGTTCTCCCGTTCGAAGGACATCCCGCGCAGCAGGGTGAGGTACGGGCCGATGCGCTCCGCCTCCGCGAAGTAGGCCTCCTCCGAGCGCCCGGCGAGCAGGCGCCGCCGGATCCGTTCGTAGCGGGCCAGTTTGGCGGCGGCCCAGTCCATTCGCTCGGCGACGGCGGCGCGGACCGCCTCGATGTCGCCGGCGTCCGCGCACTGCACCTTGACCAGCAGTTCGTCGCGGACCACCGCGGGCCGGACCGGGGGCTCGGCGGTGTACGCGCGCACCGCCTCGCGGCCCGCCGCCGTCAGGGAGAACAGCCGCTTGTTGGGTCGGCGTTCCTGCTCGACGACGCGTGCGGTGACCAGTTCCTCGGCCTCCATCCGGTCCAGTTCGCGGTAGAGCTGCTGGGGCGTGGCCGTCCAGAAGTTGGCGACCGTCGCGTCGAATCCCTTCGCGAGGTCGTACCCGGAGGCCTCGCCCTCCAACAGGGCGGCCATCAACGCGTTCCGCAGAGCCATGGGTGCACGCTAGCATGCACCTACTCAATTTATTGACTAGGTGAGGTGGACCCATGCATCCCTTCCGCAAGGCCGTCGAGAGCGACGACCTGGACGCCGTGGCCGCCCTGCTGGCCGACGACGTCGTCTTCACCAGCCCGGTCGCCTTCAAGCCGTACGCGGGCAAGGCGATCACCGTCGCGATCCTGCGCGCGGTGACCCAGGTCTTCGGCGACTTCACCTACGTACGGGAGATGGCGAGCCCCGACGGCCGTGACCACGCCCTCGTCTTCACGGCGACGGTGGCCGGCAAGAAGCTCCAGGGCTGCGACTTCCTGCACGTCGACGAGAACGGGAAGATCGACGACCTCACGGTGATGGTGCGCCCGCTCTCCGCCGCCCACGCGCTGGCCGAGGCCATGAACGCCCGGTTCGATGCGATCGCCCAGGAGGCCGCCGCCGCGCGGTGACCCCGGCCTGAGCACCGGTCCCGGCTTCCGCCATCGCCCGATCGAGGGACTGGTGGGAGCCGGGCACCGCCCACAAGACTCGGGCCATGACCTCCACCGACCCGTCTCAGGGGCTCGCCTGGGACACCCCCGCCGCCGCGGCCGCCTACCGCGACCGTGACATGAGGCTGGCACGGCAGCTGATCTTCCCTGCGGTGCTGGACCGCGTCGGCACTCCCCCGGGTCCCGGTGCCACCGTCCTCGACATCGGCTGCGGCACCGGTGCGCTGACCGTGGAGCTGGCCCGGGCCGGCGGCTGGGTCACGACGGTCTGTCACTTCCGTCCGCTGTCCGCCTACACCGCGCTGCTCACCGGCGCCGGTTTCGCCGCACCGGCCACGGCCGCACCGGCCGTGCCGGAGTCGGAGCGGGCCGCCGGGTCCGGGCTCGCCCCGTACCTGGTGCTGAGCGTGGTCCGGGCCCCGGACCACGGCTGAGCGGACGGTCCGCGGGCTTGCGTCGCGGGGCGCCCGCCGCCGTACCGGTCCAGCGGTTGTCCGGGCCGGCGAGCACTCCGGGCGGCCCCGCACCTGACGAGCCGGCGACCGTGCGGGCTGTCCGGCGCCCGCGGCCGGGTGAACCGTGGCGGCGGTCACGGTGCCTTCCCTGTCGGGCGGTTGAGCCGACGCCCCCGTAGGAACCCCGGCGGGCCGGCCGCCCGTCGCGAGGCAGCGGGCGGCGGTGCGCCCGCGCTATCGTGGGGGTTCGACCGGTCGGGTGCGACAGGTGGGACGGGCGGTCCACACCACACCCCGGCCGGGTCGCGCGCTCCGCGCGGCCGGGCGGAGTCACGCGCCGGCCGAGGGAGTGGATCACCTCCGGTCGCGTCGTCGCGCCGCGTTCCCGTGCGGACCGGCGTCCGGCCCAGGCTCCCGGGCGATCAGGGTCATCGAACGGTCGTGGCCGCGTGCCACGCCGTGGAGCGGACCGCCGCCGGCACGCGCCGGCCGGTCCCTCCGGTCGTCGGCGTGCCGTGCGTCCACGGGCATCCCGCCGCACGTCATGCCCGACGACCTCAGGAAGGCCCGCTCCCGTGCGCATATCAGCCCCTGACGACACCGCCGCCCCCACGACCCGGCCACCGGTGCGCTCCCGCGTCCTGTCCTGGATCCCCGGCCTGCTGTACGACACCGCGTTCCGCCGCTACTGGACGGCGCAGACGGTGTCGTACCTCGGCGACCAGGTGTCCGCGCTCGCCATCCCCCTCATCGCCGTCACCGTCGTGCACGCCGGCGCGGCCCAGATGGGCTATCTCGCCGCCGCGGTCTGGCTGCCGCACCTGCTGTTCGGACCGTACGCCGGGCTGTGGGCGGACCGCCGCCGGCACCGCCGCCGCGTCATGATCGCCGCCGACCTGGGCCGCTTCGCCCTGCTCGTCAGTCTCCCGGTCGTCCATGCCCTCTCCGCGCTGACCTTCACCAGTCTGTTCACGGTGGCGTTCGGCGTCGGACTGCTCTCGGTGCTCTTCGAGGTGTGCAATCCGCCGCTGTTCAAAGCGCTGGTGCCGCCGGGCGGTTACGTGGCGGGCAATGCGCTCGGCAGCGGCAGCCGGGCCATGGCGAAGGTCGTCGGGCCCAGCGCCGGCGGCTTCCTGGTGCAGTTGTTCTCGGCGCCGCTCGCCCTGCTGGTGGACGCCCTGTCGTACCTCGTGTCGGCGGTCCTCCTGGCCCGTATCGCACCCGAGGAGGCACCGCCGTCCGAGGACCGCGTCCGGCTGCGGGCGGCCGGGCGGTTCATCCTCCGGTCCCGGGCCATCCGGGCGGCGCTGGCCGCCACGGCGACGGTCAACTTCTTCTGCTTCGTGACGACGACCCTCTTCGTCCTGTACGCCACCACGACCCTGGGCCTCGGCGCGGGGCTGCTCGGCACGGTACTGGGCGCGGGGGCCGTCGGCGCCGTGGTGGGGGCCGTGTGCGCGACCCCGCTGACCCGGCGCCTCGGGGTGGGCCGGACGTTCCTGCTCGGCTGCCTGACGACGCCGGCCCCGCTGCTGCTGATCCCGGCGGCGCACGGGTCCGGGCCGGCGGTCCTGGTCATGCTCGTCAGCGCCCAGTTCGGTTCGGCGCTGGGCGTCATCTGGATCGACATCACCGCGGCCACCCTGCTGACCTCGCTGGTCCCGGACGCCATGCGGTCGAGTGTGTTCGGCGCCTACCAGGGGGTGAACCTCGGCATGCGGCCGCTCGCCGCGCTGATCGCCGGGGCCGTCGCCGGACCGCTCGGGCTGCGGACCACGCTGTGGATCGCCGCGGCCGGCGCGCTCACCGCCTGTCTGTGGATCCTGCCCTCGCCGCTGTCCCGCAGGACTCCGCCCGCGGCCGGCCAGGAGGCGTGAGCGGCACAACCGGCAGGTGGAAGTGCCGCTCAGAGTGCCTGTGACAGTGCCGTTCCGGGCGTCGCGGCGCGGTTAGCGTGGCTTCACCGATCGATGATCGCCGTCGCACACACCCCCCGGATGTCCGCCCGCGTCTGCCCGCATCCGCCGAACCAAGGCGACCGGGACGGCGGGGCGGCGCCCGCGGCCGGCCCCCGGGCCGGGCGCGGTCCCCGCCCCGCCGTCCGGCCACCGCCCGTCCGTCAAAGCCCTCATGGAGACTTCCGTGACACCAGCAGATTCCGGACACTTCCTCGACAAGTTCCTCCGGCAAGTCGCCGCGACCCCCGACCGGCCCGCCGCAGAGCTCGGCGACCGGCACCTGACGTACGCCGAACTCGACGCCCGCGCCGCCGAACTGGCCGCCCGGCTGCGGTCCCTCGGCGTGGGTCCCGGAGCGACGGTCGGCGTGTTCCTGGAGCCGTCCCTCGACCTCGTGGCCTCCGTCCTGGCCGTCGCCCGCGCCGGTGCCGCCTGGCTGCCGCTGGACCCCTCGTACCCGGCCGACCGGCTGTCGTACATGATCGGTGACTCGGGCGCCGCGCTGGTCGTCGCCGACGCGACCGCCCCCGAGTGGCTGCGCGGTCTGGGCGTACTCCTGGCGGACCCCGCGGACGACACCCCGGCGGCCGGGCCCGTCCCGCTGCCCCGGCTGCGCCCGGAGTCCCCGGCGTACGTCATCTACACCTCGGGGTCCACCGGCCGCCCCAAGGGCGTGACGCTCACCCAGCGCGGACTCGCCAACCTGGCCGACGCCCAGCAGACCGCCTTCACGGTGCACCCGGGCCACCGGGTCCTCCAGTTCGCCTCGCCCAGCTTCGACGCGTCGGTGTTCGAGCTGGCCATGGCGCTGTGCTCGGGCGCCACGCTGGTGCTGCCGCCGCGCCGGGACCTCCTGTACGGCCCTGGGCTCGGCGACTTCCTGGCCGACACCCGGATCACCCACATCACGCTGCCCCCGAGCGTGCTCGCCATGGTGCCGGAGCAGGAGCTGCCGTACCTGGAGACGATCGTCTGCGCCGGGGAGGCGCTGCCCCAGCAGCTCGTCGACCGGTGGGCGCCGGGCCGTGCCATGTTCAACGCGTACGGCCCGACCGAGACCACCGTGTGGGCCTCGGTGTCCCGGACCGAGCCGGGCGGCGGCAAACCCGTCATCGGCCGGGCCATCGACGGCGTCCGCCTCTACGTCCTGGACGAGTCGCTGCGCCCGGTGCCGCCCGGTGAGCCGGGTGAACTGGTCGTCGGCGGCGAGGGCGTGGCCCGCGGGTACATCGGCCGCCCGGCGCTGACCGCCGACCGTTTCGTGCCCGACCCGGACGCCCCGGGCGAGCGGGCGTACCGCACCGGGGACCTGGTGCGGATGACGCCGGAGGGGGAACTGGACTTCCTCGGCCGCATCGACCAGCAGGTCAAGCTGAACGGCTTCCGCATCGAGCCGGACGAGATCGCCGGTGTGCTGCGCGAGCACCCCGCCGTGCACGACGTCGCCGTCGTGGTGGGCCGGGTCGGTGACGAGGACCGGCTGGTCGGCTATGTCGTGGCGCCGTCGGCCGGGCCCCTGGAGCTGCGCGGGTTCGCCGCCGAGCGGCTGCCGCACTTCATGGTGCCGTCGATCGCGGTGATCGACCGGCTGCCGCTGCTGCCGAACGGCAAGCTCGACCGGGCCGCGCTCCCCGCCCTGGACCGCACGTCGCTGGGCCTGGGCGAGGGCGGGGCGCAGGCCACGACCGAGACCGAGCGCCGGTTGGCGGAGATCGCCGCCGAGTTCCTCGGTATCGACGGTGTCGGCGTCGACGACGACTTCTTCCTGCTGGGCGGCCACTCGCTGCTCGCCGGCCGCCTCGCGGCGCGGGTGCGCTCGGAGTTCGGGACCGAGCTGCCGATATCGAGCATCTACGAGGAGCGCACGGTGGCCCGGATGGCCGCCGAGCTGGACCGGCTGGGCCGCAGCGCGCCGCCGTTGCCGCCGGTGGTGCGGGTCCCCCGGGACCGTCCGCTGCCGCTGTCGTTCCCGCAGGAGCGGATCTGGTTCCTGGAGCAGCTCTCCCCCGGCAACCTCGCCTACAACGCCCAGGCCACCATCCGGCTGCGCGGCCCGCTCGACGTGGAGGCGCTGAGTGCCACGATCACCGAGGTGGTCCGCCGGCACGAGATCTTCCGTACGGCGTTCTCGACGATCGACGGCGTCCCGGTGCAGGAGGTCCGCCCGCCGATGGCGGTACGACTGCCCGTCGTCGACCTCGAGGACGTGCCGGAGGAGGACCTGGAGCGCCGTACCGAGGAGGTCGTGCGGGACACGATCCGCCGCCCCTTCGAGCTGACGGATCCGCCGCTGGCCCGCTGGCTGCTGATCCGGCACGCGCCCGACGACCACACCCTGGTCCAGGTGGAGCACCACTTCGTGCACGACGGCTGGTCGTTCGGCGTGCTGCTCGACGAGATCCGCGCGATCTACCCGGAGCTGGTGGCCGGCCGTCCGTCGCCGCTGCCCGAACCGCCCATCCAGTACGCCGACTTCGCCGCCTGGCAGCGCGCCTGGATGCGCGACGAGGTGCTGGACCGTCACCTGGACTACTGGAAGAACCACTTGAAGGACGCGCCGCTGGTCCTGGACCTGCCGACGGACCGGCCGCGGCCGCGTGTCCCGTCCTTCGAGGGCGCGGCCCTGCGGGTGGAGCTGCCGGCCGAACTGAGCCGTGCGCTGCGGGAGTCCAGTGAGCGCTCGGGGGTGACGCTGTTCGCCTCCATGCTGTCGGGCTTCGCCGCCCTGCTGAGCCGCTACTCGGGGCAGCGCGACCTGGTGGTGGGCACGGGTGCCGCCAACCGCCGGCTCGCGGAGACCGAGCGCATGCTGGGCATGGTGGTGAACACCCTGCCCCTGCGGCTGGACACCTCGGGTTCCCCCGGCTTCGACGGGCTGCGGCAGCGGGTGAACCAGGTGCTGGTGGAGACCGCGGACTGGCAGGACGTGCCGCTGGACCGGCTGGTGGAGGCGGTGGCGCCGCCCCGGGTGCCGTCCATCAACCCGCTGTTCCAGGTGATGTTCAGCTTCCACAACGCCATCGTGCCCGACCTGGAGTTCGGGGGTGTGCGGGGCACCGTCCTGGAGCGCCACAACGGCTCGTCCAAGATGGACATGAACATCGTGGTGGTGCCGCGGGCCCAGCAGCGCGCCGGGCGTGCGGACCACCCGGACCGCGACCGGATCACGCTGATCTGGGAGTACGCCTCCTCGCTGTTCGACGAGGCGACGATGCGGCGGATGGTCGACCAGTACATCACCCTGCTGCGGTCGGCGGTCGCCGAGCCGGACCGGCCGATGGACCGGATCGGGCTGGTGTCCGGGGACGCGGCGGACCGCGAGCGTCCGGCGCTCGGCGGCGGGCTGGGCGAGCGCGTCGCGTTCTCCGGCGGGCTGCTGACCGATCTGGTGGACGCCGTGGCCGCGGCCACCCCGCACGCGCCGGCCGTCACCGACACCGAAGGCACCTTGTCCTACGCCGAGTTGACAGGCCGCGCGAACCACCTGGCCGAGCGGCTGCGGGCGGCGGGGGTCACGGCGGACACGCCGGTCGGCCTCTGGATGGACCGGTCCGCCGAGATGGTGGTGACGCTCCTGGCGATCATGAAGGCGGGCGGTGCGTTCCTGCCGCTGGACCCCGACCTTCCGGTGGGCCGTGTCGTGACGCTCCTCACGGACGCCGGGGCGCCCCTGATCTGTGTGGACGGACAGCGGGCCGAGTCACTCGCGGGCGCCGCGCTCGCGGTCCTGGACTGCGGTCCGGGGACGCTGACCGAGTCCGCACCCACGGCCCCGGACAACGGTGTCACCGGGGACCACCTGGTGTCGGTGTACTACACCTCCGGCTCAACCGGCACCCCCAAGGGCGTCGCCTCCACCCACACCGGCTGGACCAACCGCATCCAATGGATGCAAGCCCAATACCCCCTCCACCCCGGCGACACCGTCCTGCACAAAACCGTCCTCAGCTTCGACGACTCCGCCGTCGAAATCCTCTGGCCCCTCATCGCCGGCGCCACCGTCATCACCCTCCCACCCGGACTCCACCGCGACCCCCGCGCCATCGCCGACTGGAGCCACCACCACCACATCACCGCCCTCCACTTCGTCCCCTCCATGCTCACCCTCTTCCTCGACGAAATCACCCCCACCCGACCACCCCTCACCCACCTCCGCCACGTCATCTCCAGCGGCGAAGCCCTCCGACCCGACCTCGTCACCAAATTCCACCAACGCCTCGCCCCCACCGGAGCCCACCTCCACAACCAATGGGGCGCCACCGAAGTCTCCATCGACTCCACCAGCCACACCTGTGTCCCCGCGGACGAGCGGGCGGGTGACGTCTCCCTCGGCGAGGCGATCGCGAACAACCAGGTCCTGGTGCTCGACGAACACCTCAACCCGGTGCCGGACGGTGTCCCCGGCGAGCTCTACCTGGGCGGCGTGGGCCTCGCCCGCGGTTACCTCGGCGACGCCCGCAAGACCGCGGCGGCCTTCGTCCCGCACCCGTTCGCCGACGGTGAGCGGCTCTACCGGACCGGCGACCGGGGCGTGCGGCGCCCGGACGGCAGGCTGACTTTCCTCGGGCGTGCGGACAGCCAGGTCAAGATCCGCGGCATCCGCATCGAACCCGCCGAGATCGAACACACCCTCCGCCGCCACCCCCACGTCCACGACGCCGTCGTCACCAAATGGGAAACCACCCCCGGCGGCCACCGCCTCGCCGCCTACATCACCACCGACCACGACATCACGGAAGACGCCCTCCGCACCGACCTCAACACCCACCTCAGCGACCAGCTCCCCCTCTACATGATCCCCTCCAGCATCACCGTGCTGGACCGCATCCCCGTCAACGCCAACGGCAAGACCGACCACCGCGCGCTGCCCGAGCCGCGGTACGAGGCGGACGCGGTCGCGGTGCGGCCGGCCACCGAGGCCGAGCAGCTGATCGACGGCATCTGGGCGGAGGTGCTGGACCGGTCCGACCTGGACATCCACGCCAACTTCTTCGCCCTGGGCGGGCATTCGCTGCTGGCCACCCGGATCGTCTCCCGGCTGCGGTCGGCGCTGTCGGTGGACGTCCCGCTCGCTCTCATCTTCGACAACCCCACCATCCACACCATGGCCAACGCCCTGGAGAACCTGCTGCTGGACGCGGTCGGCGACGCGGACACGGCTTCGGACTCGGACACGGCTTCTGCTTCGGCCTCGGACACCACCGCCGAGAGGACCCGCTCATGACCACGAGCCGGATTCCCCAGGCCGACCCCAAGGCCGATCCGCAGGAAGCGCGGCGCGCGCAGGTCAGGTCGCTGCTCCAGGGTGCCCGTGCCGCCCAGCGCGCCGACGCGGCGGCGACGGCGATCCCGGTGGCGGACCCGGGCGCGCCCGTGGCGTCGTACTCGCAGGAGCGGATGTGGCTCCTGGAGCAGATGATGCCGGGCTACAACACGTCCACGGTGATCCGGGTCCGGGGCACTCTCGACGTCGGTGTGCTGGCCCGGAGCTTCGCGGTGATCGCCCGACGGCACGAGGTGCTGCGGACGGTCTTCGACGAGTGGGACGGCGCCCCCGTCCCCCGGGTGCTGCCGGCGGGGCCGGTGCCGGTCCCCGTGCACGAGGCGGCCGGGGACGGTGCCGCAGAACGGTACGCGGCGGGCGTCGCGATCGCCCGGGAGCTGATGCGCGAGCCGTTCTCGCTGTCGGACGGTCCGGTGTTCCGGGTCGCCGTGGTGCGGCTGGCCGCGGACGACGCCCTGCTGGTGCTGGTGGTCCACCACATCGCGATCGACGGCACCTCGATGCGGGTGCTGTGGTCGGAGCTGTCCCGGGCCTACGAGGCACTGGCAGCCGGCCGGGAGCCGGAACTGCCGCCGCTGCCCCTCCAGTACGGGGACTACGCGGCGTGGAGCCGGGTCCATCAGACGCCGGAGCGGCTGCGGCACCAGCTGGACCACTGGCGGGAGCGGCTGGCGGACGCGAGCGCCGACGAACTGCCCACGGACCGGCCCCGGACGGCCGTGCGGAGCGGGAACGGCGCCCAGGTCTCCTTCACGATCGACGGCGAGCTGGGGGCGGCGGTCAACCGCTTCTCGCGGCAGCACAACGCGACCCCGTTCATGACGCTGACCGCCGCGTTCAGCGTGGTCCTGGCCCGGCACTCCGCCACCCGGGACGTCACCCTGGGCACCCCGATCGCCGGCCGGGTACGGCCCGAACTCGACGCGTTGATCGGCTACTTCGTCAACACCTTGGTGATCCGCACCGAGTTGGCCGACGACCCGTCGTTCGCGGCGCTCCTGGCCCGGACCCGGGCGAACACGCTCGCCTCCTACGAGCACCAGGAACTGCCCTTCGAGGCGCTGCTGGAGGAGCTCCGGCCGGAGCGGGACCCGAGCCGCAACCCGCTGTTCCAGGTGCTGTTCGCCCTGGGCGACGAGGAGACGGACGACCTGGTGCTGCCCGGTCTGACGGCCGAGCGGGTCGAGGTGGTCGACGGCAAGTCGAGGTTCGACCTGAACGTGGCCCTCACCCGGGCCGGTGACACGTTCACCGGGATCGCGTACTACGAGGCGGACCTCTTCGACGCCGCCACGATCGACCGGCTGATGCGGCACTTCGTCGCCTTCCTGCGCAACGCGCTGGCGGATCCCACCCGTCCCGTCTCGGGTGTCGGCATGGTCGACGCGGGCGAACGCGAGCGGCTGCTGGCGGCGGGGCTGGGCGAGGCGGTGGTGTTCCCGGAGGGTCTGCTGACCGATCTGGTGGACGCCGTGGCCGCGGCCACCCCGCACGCGCCGGCCGTCACCGACTCCGAAGGGACCCTGTCCTACGCCGAGTTGACAGGCCGCGCGAACCACCTGGCCGAGCGGCTACGGGCGGCGGGGGTCACGGCGGACACGCCGGTCGGCCTCTGGATGGACCGGTCCGCCGAGATGGTGGTGACGCTCCTGGCCGTGCTCAAGGCGGGCGGTGCCTTCGTCCCGCTGGACCCGGATCTTCCGGTCGGGCGTGCGGTGCGGATACTCGCCGACGCCGGTGCTCCGGTGGCCTGTACGGACGCCGAGCGTGCGGCTCTCCTCGCCGACGCCCAGGGCGGCTTCACCGTTCTGGACTGCGGTCCGGGGACGCTGACCGGGACGTCCCCGACCGCGCCCGACAGCGGCGTGACCGGGGACCACCTGGTGTCGGTGTACTACACCTCCGGCTCAACCGGCACCCCCAAGGGCGTCGCCTCCACCCACACCGGCTGGACCAACCGCATCC
>NZ_JBSHAF010000001.1:506017-517447 GCF_053611365.1 Streptomyces sp. NPDC054813
ACCAAATTCCACCAACGCCTCGCCCCCACCGGAGCCCACCTCCACAACCAATGGGGCGCCACCGAAGTCTCCATCGACTCCACCAGCCACACCTGCACCACCGACGACCACGACGCGGACGTCCCGCTGGGCCGTGCCATCGCCAACAACGAGGTGCTCCTCCTGGACGAGCACCTCAACCCCGTCCCGGACGGCATCCCCGGTGAGCTGTACCTGGCCGGCGTCGGTCTGGCCCGCGGCTATCTCGGCGACGCCCGCAAGACCGCGGCGGCCTTCCTGCCGCACCCGGAGGTGCCGGGCGTACGGCTCTACCGCACGGGTGACCGTGGCATCCGGCGCCCGGACGGGTCGCTGGTCTTCCTGGGGCGTGCGGACAGCCAGGTCAAGATCCGCGGCATCCGCATCGAACCCGCCGAGATCGAACACACCCTCCGCCGCCACCCCCATGTCCACGACGCCGTCGTCACCAAATGGGAACCCACCCCCGGCGACCACCGCCTCGCCGCCTACATCACCACCCGACACCACGGAACAGAGGAGGACCTGCTCACCGACCTCAACACCCACCTCGGCGACCAGCTCCCCCTCTACATGATCCCCTCCAGCATCACCGTGCTGGACCGCATCCCCGTCAACGCCAACGGCAAGACCGACCACCGCGCCCTCCCCGAGCCGAAGGCCGCCGCCGAGGAGACGGCGACGCGGGCGAGCGGGGCGGCCGAGGAGCTGGTCGCCGGGATCTGGGCGGAGGTGCTGGGCCGGCCGGACCTGGACATCCACGCCAACTTCTTCGCCCTGGGCGGGCATTCGCTGCTGGCCACCCGGATCGTCTCCCGGCTCCGGACCGCCCTGTCCCCCGACATCCCGCTCGCCCTCATCTTCGACAACCCCACCATCCACACCATGGCCGAAGCGGTCGGACACCTCCTGCCCGCGTCCGGTACGGCCGACGGGAGGACCCCCTGATGACGACAAGTCCGATCGTGGAACGCGCGGTGGACACCGTGCGGCGGCAGACCGGCCCCGGTCCCGCCGTGGACGCTCCGCTGTCGGCGGCGCAGCGACGGGTGTGGCTGCTCGAACACCTCCGTCCCGAGCTCGTCGAGTACAACATGGCGCAGGTCTTCGAGCTGTCCGGCCCGCTGGACGCGGACGCGCTCGCGGCGGCGCTGCGGCTGGTCGTGGAGCGGCACACCATCCTGCGGTCCCGGGTGGTGCAGGACGCCACCGGCGGTCCGCGGCTCCGGGTCGGCCCGGCATCGGCGGTCCGGCTGCAGCGGACGAACCTGCGCTATCTGGCCGTCGGGCCGGCGTACGAGGAGGCGTACCGGCTGAGCGAGGCGGACATCGGCGGCCGGTTCGACCTCGCCGCCGGTCCGTGGCTGCGGGCACGGCTGACCGAACTGCCGGAGCAGCGCCATCTGTTCACCGTGGTCGTGCACCACATCGCCGTGGACGCCGCGTCGATGCAGATCCTCTGGCAGGAACTGTCGCAGGCCTACGCGGCGTTGACCGCGGGCAGCCGCCCGGAGCTGGCGGAGCTGCCGATCCAGTACGCGGACTACGCGGAGCGGGCCGCGCGGCAGCTGGAGACGCCGGAGTCGGCCGCCGAGGTGGAGCACTGGAAGCGGACCATGGCCGGGGCGACCCCGACCGAGCTGCGCGGCGACCGGGCGCGGCCCGCGGTGCGCGGCGGCGCGGGCGCCCGGGTGTCCCATGTGATCGACCCCGGGGTCGCCGACGGGGTGCGGGAACTCGCCCAGCGGTACCGCGTGACGCCGTTCATGGTGCTGTTCTCGGCGTTCGCGGCCCTGGTGTCCCGGCACTCCGGGAGCCGGGACGTGACGGTCGGCGTCCCGATGTCCGGCCGGACGCTCCAGGAGACGGAGGGCCTGATCGGGTTCTTCGTCAACACCGTGCTGCTCCGCACCGACCTGGAGGGGAACCCGACCTTCGCCGAGCTGCTCTCCCGGGTCCGTGGCACCACTCTGGAGGCGTACGAGCACCAGGGCGTGCCGTTCGACGTGCTGGTCGACGAGTTGCGGCCGGAGCGCGATCTGAGCCGCAACCCGCTGTTCCAGCTGCTGTTCAACCTGGTCGAGGAGCAGACCTCGCAGTTGCGGCTGCCCGGGGTGTCGGTCAGGTCGCTGCCGGTGGAGGCGGACACCGCCCGCTTCGACCTGGACGTCACCGTGGTGACGCAGGGCCGGCGGATGGAGGTGCTGATCTCCTACGCGACCGAGTTGTTCGAGTCCGGGACCGTGGCCCGGTTCGCCGAGCACTACCGGCGGATCCTGGCGCACGCGGTGGCGCGGCCGGAGACCCGGATCGGTGATCTGGACCTGCTCGCGCCGGCCGAGGAGCGGCTGCTGCTCTCCGACTGGAACGACACCGCCGTCCCGGAGTCGCCGCTGCTGCTGCCCGACCTGGTGGACCGGCAGGCCGAGCGCACTCCGGACGCGGTCGCCGTGCGGGGCCTGGACGGCGAGGAGATCACGTACGCCGAACTGGTGCGGCGGGCCTCGGCGCTGGCCGATGTGCTGCGGGCCGAGGGCGCGGGGCAGGACGCCCCGGTGGGCGTGATGGTCGAGCGGTCCCCGGACCTGCTGGTCGCGCTGCTCGCGGTCCTCAAGGCCGGTGCGGCCTATCTCCCCCTGGAGTCCGACTATCCGGTGGACCGGCTGGCGTACGTGCTGGCCGACAGCGGGGCCCGGCTGCTGCTGGGCCGTCCGGAGCTGGTGGCCGGGCTGGGCCTGGACACGGACGTGCGGGTCGTCGACGTCGGGGCGCCACCGCCGGTCCCGGCCGGGGCGACACCGATGGCGGTTCGGGTCCGGCCGGACGACCTGGCCTATGTGATCTACACGTCCGGTTCGACGGGGCGCCCCAAGGGCGTGATGGTCCCCCACCGCGGTCTGGTGAACTTCGTCGAGGACATCGGCCGTACCCTCGGGCTCTGCGGTGACGACGTGCTGTGCGCGGTGACCACCGTGGCGTTCGACGCGTCGATACTGGAGCTGTTCGTCCCGCTGGTCCGTGGCGCCCGGGTGGTCGTCGTGGACCGGGAGACCTCCGCCGACGGCGCCGCGCTGGCCGGGGTCCTCGCGGCGGAGCGGGCGACGGTCATGGCGGCCACCCCGGCCACCTGGCATCTGCTGCTGCTCAGCGGCTGGCAGGGCGGCGACCTCCAGGCCGTCTCCGGCGGCGAGGCGCTCTCCGCGCAGCTGGCCCGGGAGCTGGCGCCGCGGGTGTCGCGGCTGTGGAACGTGTACGGCCCGACCGAGACCAGCGTCTACTCGACCCTGCACCGGATCGCCCCGGACGGTTCCGCGGAGCCGGTGTCGATCGGCCTGCCGATCGCCAACACCCAGGTGCACGTGGTGGACGACCGGATGCGGCTGGTGCCGATCGGGGCCGTCGGCGAGCTGGTCATCGGCGGCTCGGGGGTCACCCGCGGCTACTCCGGGCGGGCCGGGCTCACCGCGGAGCGGTTCGTGCCGGACCCGTTCGGCGCCGGCGGCCGGCTCTACCGCACCGGCGACCTGGGCCGCCGACGGCCCGACGGGACACTGGAGTTCATCGGCCGGGAGGACACCCAGGTCAAGATCCGCGGCCACCGGATCGAGCTCGGCGAGATCGAGGCGGTCCTCCAGCGCCACCCGGCGGTGGCGCGGGCCGCGGTGATCACGGCGGGCGAGGACATGGCCCGGCGGATCGTCGGCTACGTCTCCTGGCGGGACGAGCCCGACGAGCCCGGACTCCGCGGCTTCCTGCGGGAGCGGCTGCCGCAGTACATGGTCCCGGCCGTGCTGGTGGGCCTGGACCACATGCCGCTGACGCCGAACGGCAAGGTGGACCGCAAGCAGCTGCCCGAGCCGGCCGCGGAGGCGGGCGCCGAGCCCGTCGCGCCCCGGGACTCGCTGGAGCTGCGGGTCACCTCGATCTGCGAGCGGGTCCTCGGCCGGTCCCCGGTGGGGGTGCGCGACGACTTCTTCGCCGCGGGCGGCAACTCGCTGAGCGCGTTCGAACTGGTCGAGGCGGTACGGCGGGAGCTGGGCGTGAGCGTGCCGCTGAGCACGTTCTTCCGGGCGCCGACGATCGAGGCGCTGTGCGGCGCGCTGCCCGGACTGTCCGCGGTCTCCGAACGGCTGCTGGTGCCCCTGGCGTCGGCCGCGCCCGCCACCGGATCACCGCTGTTCCTGGTCCACCCGCACGGCGGCGGCGTCAGCTCCTACATGGGCCTGGCCCGGGAGCTGGAGGGCAGCGTCGACCTGTACGGCGTCGAGGCGGTCGGCTACAACACCGAGGCGGCCCCGCTGCGTTCGGTCGAGGAGATCGCGGACCGCTATCTGACCGAGATCGCGGAGCTGTCCCCCGAGGGGCCGGTACTGCTCGGCGGCTGGTCGTTCGGCGGTGTGGTGGCGTTCGAGATGGCGGTGCGTCTGGAGCGGGCGGGGCGGCCGGTCGGCGCGCTGGTGCTGCTGGACTCCCCGGTGCCCGGGTCGGCGGACCTGGTCGGCGACGAGGACGTGCTCTCCCGGTTCGGGGCCGACGCCGGACTGTCGTCCGACGAGATGGACGAACTGGACGACAACGCGCTCATCGCCGCCCTGGTCCGGCAGTCCCACCAGGCCGGCCGGCTGCCCGACCGGATCGAGTCGACGGCCGTGCGCCGCATGGTCGACGTGGCCCGCGCCAACGGGGAGGCCGCCGGGCGCTACCGGCCCGGCGCGGTCATCGACGCGGACATCCACCTGATCACCGTCTCCGAGTCCCACCCGACCCTCAAGAGCCCCGACGTCGACCCGGACGCATGGCAGGCGCTGACCCGCGGCCGGGTCGGCACCGTCCCGGTGCCGGGCAACCACCACGACATGGTGCACCCGCCGCACGTCGGTGAACTGGCCGCGCGGATCGCCGAGATCGTCCGCCCCCACCAGGCCGCGGCGCCCGCCGCGCGCCCGTCCGCGGACGCATGACGACGCATGACAAGCAACGACGCCGGCAGGACGCGGGGCCCGCACGGCCCCGCGGCCCCGGCCGCCGCCCGGCGGGGCGGCACGCGATACCTCCATTCCCAGACTCGTACGTTCGAGGAGGCGTAGGTGAAGATCGGCGTGCAGAGCCAGGACGTGCTGTCCGCACAGGACGCGCACGGCCAGGCACAGATGGAGTTGGTGCCCCCGGACCTGGAGCACGGTGTGCTCATGGGCACCGGAACCGCCCCCAGCCACCACGGTGAACTGCTCCAGGGGGTGTTCGAGGACGACGGCAGGCTCCGCCGCGGCCTGGTGACCCTGCCCTGCCCCCTGTTCGCCAGCAACGCCACGGTGCGGCTGAGCCGGTGGGAGCCGGAGCTGACGGTCACCCCGGCGTGGAAGACCAAGGCCCTGGACGCCGCCCGCAGCACGCTGGAGGTGCTCGGCATGGGCGCCTACGGCGGTGAGCTGGAGCTGCGCGGCGACGTCGCCGTGGGCCGCGGCCTGGGCTCGTCGACCAGCGACGTGACGGCGGCGATCCTCGCGGTGCTGTCGGCGGTCGGCCGGCACCTCGCGCCGGAGCGGATCGCCCGGATCGCGGTGGCCGCCGAGGCCGCCACCGACCCCCTGATCTACTTCGACCGGATGCTGCTGTTCGCGCACCGCGAGGGCGCGGTCATCGAGGACTTCCACCGGCCGGTGCCGCCACTGGCGGTGCTCGGCTTCTCCTCGGCGGACCAGGAGATCGACACGCTGGCGCTGCCGCGGGCGCGGTACAGCGCCTGGGAGATCGAGTGCTTCCGCGCGCTGCGCGGCCTGATGCGCCGCGCCGTGGCGAGCGGTGACCACCGGGAGCTGGGCCGTATCTCCACCGCGAGCGCCCGTATCAACCAGCGGTTCCTTCCGGTGCCGCGTTTCGACCGGGTGCTGGAGATCGCCGACGAGACCGAGGCGCTGGGCGTCCAGGTGGCGCACAGCGGCACGGTCGCCGGGCTGCTCTTCGCACCCCACCAGCCGGGGCTGGAGCAGCGCCTGGCGCTGGCCGCCCGCCGGCTCTCCGCACTGCGTATCACCGACCATTGGCGCTATATCGCCGGGAGCGACTCTCATGTCCCGTACGCACACCAGTCGTAGGGCCTTCACGAGCGTGGTCGACGGCCACGTCCTGCCCAAGGTCATCCAGGTCGGGCCCAACGTGTTCGGGGCCGCCTTCCATCTGATGAAGCTGCTGCCCGCGCAGTTCATCCTCACCAGTGCCATCGAGACCGGTGAACTCACCGAGGACACCACGGTCGTGGAGACCACGTCCGGCACCTTCGGGCTCGGGCTCGCGATGGTGTGCCGGCTCAAGGGGATCCCGCTGGTCCTCGTCGGGGACCCGGCGATCGAACCGCCGCTGCGCCGGCGGCTGGAGGCGCTGGGCGCCCGGGTGAGCATCGTCTCGGGTCCGGAGCTGCGCACCCGTGGCGTGCAGCAGGCCCGGCTGGACCGGGTGGCCCGCATCCAGGCGCGGCTGGGTTCGTACTACACACCCGGCCAGTACGACAATCCGCTCAACCCGGTGTCGTACGGGGCCGTCGCCGAGCTGCTGCTGGAGAGCACGGGCACGTTCGACGCGCTGGTCTGCCCGGTGGGCTCGGGCGGTTCGTCGTCCGGGATCGGCTCGTTCCTGCGGGCGCTGAACCCGGAGCTGAAGCTGATCGGCGTGGACACCCCGGGCAGTGTGCTGTTCGGCGCGCCCGCCGGGCCGCGGCAGCTGCGCGGTCTGGGCAACGGCCTGGTGCCGCCCGTCCTGGAGCACACCCTGTTCGACGAGATCCACTGGCTGGACGCCGCGACCGCGTTCACCGCGACCCGCCGGCTGCACGCCGAGCACGCCCTGTACATGGGGCCGACCAGCGGCGCCGCGCACCACGTGGCGCAGTGGTACGCCGAACAGCACCCGGAGCTGCGGGTGATGGCGCTCTTCCCCGACGAGGGCCACCGCTACACCAACACCGTGCACAACGACGTGTGGCTGCGCCGCAACGGCTTCCTCGCCGCGCCGCCGCCCGACGGGCCCGGCACGCTGGACCATCCGACCGAGGTCGGCGGCGCCTGGTCCCGGTTCTCCTGGCACCGCCGTACCCGTGACGAGGTCGTCGCCCTCGCGGAAGGGGTGACCGCATGATCCGGGAGGTCTTCGTCCTCGTCGAGAGCAACACCACCGGGACGGGACGGCTGTTCCCGGCGGCGGCCCGCGCGCTCGGCCTGCACCCGGCGCTGCTCGCCGCCGATCCGTCCCGGTACGCCTCGGTGGGCGGTGCCGAGGTGGTCCGTACCGACACCGACAGCGTCGAGGCGGTGGTCGACGCCTGCCGGAGCCTGGGCGGCGGCGGGCGGCGCGTCGTGGGCGTCGCCACCAGTTCCGACTACTACGTGGAGACCGCGGCCGCCGCGGCCACCGCCCTCGGGCTGCCCGCGAACTCCCCCGCCGACCTGGCCGCGGTCCGTGACAAGGGCGCGCAGCGGGCCCGGCTCGCCGCGGCCGGGGTGCGGGTGCCCCGGTTCACCGTGGCCGGCACGGTCGAGGAGGTCCTGGCCGCGGCCGCGGAGACCGGCTACCCGGTGGTGGTCAAGCCGGTAACGGGCAGCGGCAGCCTCGGGGTGGTGCTGTGCGCGGACCCCGCGCAGGCGGCCGGGCACGCCCGCGAGCTGCTGGCCCGCGGGTTCAACGAGCGCGGCCGGCCGGTGCCGCGCCGGGTCACGGTCGAGGAGTACGTGAGCGGCCCGGAGTACTCGGCGGAGGTCCTCGACGGCTCGGTGGCCGGGATCACCGCCAAGCACCTGGGGGCACCGCCGCTGTTCGTGGAGACGGGGCACGACTTCCCCGCCCCGCTCGCGGCGGCCGACCGCGAGGCCGTCACCGAGGCCGCGGAGGCCGCCGTACGGGCCCTCGGGATCGCCCTCGGTCCGGCCCACGTGGAACTGCGTGTCGGCTCCGAGGGACCCGTGCTGATCGAGGTCAACCCCCGGCTGGCGGGCGGCTGGATCCCCCGGCTGGTCCGGGAGGCGACCGGGACCGACCTGATCCTGGGGACGGTCGCGGCGTACAGCGGCCGGCCGGTGCCGGTGGCCGCCACCGTGGTCCGGGGGGCCGCGATCCGCTTCGTCGTGGCCGAGGGCAGCGGCGAACTGCGCGGCATCGACGGGGTGGCACAGGCCTGTGCCGTCCCCGGCGTGGTCGACGTGGAGACCTACCGGGAGCCCGGCGCAGAGATCGTCGTGGCCGGCGACTTCCGGGACCGGATCGGGCACGTGCTGGCCCGTGGCGCCTCCGCGGCCGAGGCCGCGGCCGCCGCCGACGAGGGCGTACGCCGGATCAGACCGTCCCTCGCCGTCCGTGAGGAGGTGCCGGCATGACGGACTCCGGCCGCCTGCGCACCGCCGCCTCCCCCGAGATCCGCCGCATGCTGCTGGAGCGGCGCGATCCGCCGCGGCCCGCCTGGAAGAGCGAACTCGACCGGATCACCCATGTCGACCTCGCGCACGTCGTCATGCTGGCCGAGCGCCGCATCATCGGCGCGGCGACCGCCTCCGCCCTGCTGGCGGCGGTCACGGAGCTGCGCGAGCGGGACTACGCACCGCTGGAGACCCGGCCCGCCCCCCGCGGTCTCTACCTGGCCTACGAATCCCATCTGATCGAGACCCTCGGCGAGGAGACCGGCGGGGTCCTGCAGACCGGCCGCTCCCGCAACGACCTCGGCGTCACCTGCCTCCAGCTGGCGCTGCGCGAACCGTACCGCCGGCTGTCGGAGGAACTGGCCGAACTGGGCCGGGTGTTGCTGGAACGCGCCCACGAGTACCGCGAAGTGCTCATGCCCGCCTACACCCACTTCCAGGCGGCCGTGCCGGTCACCTACGGCCACTACCTGCTGGGGCTGGCGCAGACCTTCGAGCGGGACGCCCGGGCCCTGGCCCAGGCCGGCGAGGGGCTGGAGCGGTGTCCGCTGGGCGCCGGCTCGATCGGCGGCACGACCGTCCCGATCAACCCGGCGCGCACGGCCGAACTCCTCGGCTTCGGCGAGCCGGTGCGCAACTCGGTCGACGCCATCGCGACCCGGGCCCCCGCGCTGCGGATGCTGACGGCGGCCGTGGTGCTGGGGGTCACGCTGGACCGGGCCGCCCTCGACCTGCTGATGTGGTCGAGCGCCGAGTTCGGGCTGGTGACGATCCCCGACGGCCTGGTCGGGTCGAGCTCGATGATGCCGCAGAAGCGCAACGCGTTCGTCCTGGAGCATGTGCAGGGCAAGTCCGCGGCCGCCCTCGGCGGGCTGACCGCCGCCGCGAGCGCGATGCGGGGCACGCCGTTCACCAACTCCATCGCGGTCGGCACCGAGGCGATGACCCATGTGATGCCGGCCCTGGACGCCACCGTGGACGCGGTGAAGATCCTGCGGCTGGCCTACGACGGGGCCCGGCCGGTGCCCCGGGCCATGGCCGCCCGGGCGACCGAGGGGCTGACCCACGCGACCGCCACCGCCGAGTGGCTGGTGCGCCAGGGGGTGCCGTTCCGGCGGGCCCACCACCAGGTCGGGGAGGCCGCCCTCGCCGTCGTGGAGGGACGGGCCGACTCGCTGGGCGCCGCCCTGGACACGCACGGCCAGGTGCCGGACGGCGAGTCCTACGACCTGAGGCCGCAGAGCGTGTGGTGGGCGGCGGAGTTCGGCGGCGGCCCCGGACCCGCCTCGTTCCGGCGCTGCCACGAACCGCTCACCCTGCGCTGGGAGGACCACCGCACCCGGCTGGCGAAGGAGACCGCCCGCTGGCTCGACGCCGACGAGCGGCTGCGGGACGCCGTGGCCCTGGTGC
This sequence comes from Streptomyces sp. NPDC054813, assembly GCF_053611365.1. Classification (NCBI taxonomy): domain Bacteria; kingdom Bacillati; phylum Actinomycetota; class Actinomycetes; order Kitasatosporales; family Streptomycetaceae; genus Streptomyces; species Streptomyces sp. NPDC054813. The sequence continues at coordinate 515,848 of NZ_JBSHAF010000001.1, forward strand.
ACGGCAGGACCGAGCAGACCCCCGCGACCGCCGGACCCGAACCGAAGGATGCCTTCCATGACGAGCCCTGACCGCGCCGCCTCCGCGGCACCCGTCGTCGAACTCCGCAGCGACACCTTCACCCTGCCGACCGCCCGGATGCTGGCGGAGATGACCAGAGCCCCGCTCGGCGACGACGTCTACGGCGAGGACCCGACCGCCCGCGAGCTGGAGGAGCTCGCCGCCAAGCTCCTCGGCATGGAGGACGCCTGTTTCATGCCGAGCGGCACGATGGGCAACCTGGCCGCCCTGCTCGCCCACTGCCCGCGCGGCACCAAGGCCCTCGCGGGCGCCGAGTCCGACATCTACGTCTACGAGGCCGGCGGGGCCTCCTACTGCGGCGGCGTGATCGTCGAACCGGTGGCCAACCGCCCCGACGGCACCATGGCGGTCGCCGACATCGAGGCCGCCTTCCCCGAGGATCCCGAGGACCCGCAGTTCGCGCTGCCCGCCCTGCTGTGCGTGGAGAACCCGCAGAACCGCTGCGGCGGGCGGGTGCTGCCGCTGGAGTACCTGGCCGAACTGCGCGACCTGGCCCGAGCCCGCGGGGTGGCGGTGCATCTGGACGGGGCCCGCATCTTCAACGCGGCGCTCGTCCTCGGCGTCCCCGTCCATGTCATCGCCGGATACGCGGACTCGGTGCAGTTCTGCCTGTCGAAGGGGCTGTCCGCGCCGGTCGGGTCGATGGTCGCCGGCAGCACCGAGTTCATCCGCTCCGTACGCCGGATCCGCAAGATGCTGGGCGGCGGCATGCGGCAGGCCGGGCTGCTGGCCGCCGCCGGGCTGGTCGCGCTGCGGGAGATGACGGCCCGGCTCGGCGACGACCACGCGACGGCGCGCCGGCTGGCCGAAGGGCTCGCCGCGCTGCCCGGGGTCGTGGTGGAGCCGGTCGAGACCAACATGGTGTTCTTCCGCGTCGAGGCGCCCGGCCTGAGCCAGGCCCGGTTCATCGAGCGGGCCTGGGAGGACGGCGTACGCCTCGCCGAACTGGGCCGCGGCCGGATCCGGGCGGTCACCCACGCCGGGGTGGACGGCGCCGACGTCGACCGCGCCCTGGCGGTCTTCCGCAACCTCCTGGCACCGCGGCCGGCCGCCGCCTGAGCCGACCGGCAGACCGACAACCTCACAGACCCACAGACCCACAAACCCACAGACCGACGGGCCGACCGACCGATCCGACGGACCGTTCCCACGCCCCGTCCGCACCACCCGATGCACACCCATCCCTGAATCACCTTCAGAACACGATCGGAGAATCGTCATGCAGCAGAACTCCCAGCAGTGGCTCGTGGTCGTCAACGACGAGGAGCAGTACTCGGTCTGGGCCGCGGACCGCGGCATCCCGCAGGGCTGGCGCGCGGTCGGCGTCAGCGGTCCGAAGGAGGACTGCCTCGACCACATCGAGCGCACCTGGACCGACATGCGCCCGCTGAGCCTGCGGACCGCGACCGCCGCCGCGTAACACCGGGCACGGGGGTGGGGGGGGGGGGCCCCCCCCCCCCCCCCCCCCCCCCCCCCCCCCCCCCCCCCCCCCCCCCCCACCCCCCCCCCCCCCCCCACG
>NZ_JBSHAF010000001.1:517453-531782 GCF_053611365.1 Streptomyces sp. NPDC054813
CTCAGAGAGCGTCGCGGTAGGGGTGGCCGCGGTGGTGCCGCGTGGTCTGGGGGGGGGGGGGGGGGGGCCCCCCGCCCCCCCGCCCCCCCCCCCCCCCGACCGGCGCACCGACCACCAGGACCAGGGCGCAGGCCCGGAACAGGACTCGACGGATGACGACGACCCAGCCGCTCACGCCCCGCACGGCCGACGCGTGGGGACAACTTCTGCTCGACTGCCACAGCGCGGGACTGCCGCGGGGCACCTATCACGAGATCTGCGAACGCGACGACGGATACATCAGCGCCTACGACGCCGTGGGGTTCTTCACGGGGCCGGACGCCTGGCCCGAGCTGGACCGCTGGGCCTTCGACAGGTTCCGGGGCCGGGTCCTGGACGTGGGAGTGGGGGCCGGCCGGTTCGCGGTTCCCTTCCAGGACCGCGGCGGCGAAGTGGTGGGCCTCGACGTGTCGGCCGACGCGCTCGAGGTGTGCCGGCGCCGCGGGATCACGGAGACCTTCCTGGGCACGGTCGACGACCTGCCGGAGGATGCGCGGTTCGACACGTTCCTGCTGCTGGGCCGGAACCTCGGCCTCCTGGAGAGCCGGGCGCGCGGTCCGCGGCTGCTGAGCGCGCTGGCCCGGCTGTCCCGGCCCGGGGCCCGGATCGTCGGGACGGGGATGGATCCCTACCTGCTCGACGGGGCCCAGCACGCCGAATACCTCGCCGCGAACCGGCGGCGAGGGCGGATGAGCGGCCAGATGCGGCTGCGGCTGCGGCACCGGCTGCTGGTGACGGACTGGTTCGACTACCTGTTCACGTCGCTGCCGGAGCTGGAGTCACTGACCGAGGGCACCGGCTGGCGGGTCACCGAGACCGAACGGCACGGCCCGGACTACGGTGTGGTGCTCACGCTGGCCTAGCCGGTGGCCGTCAGCCCTCGCCGACCGCCACCTTCCGGCCGCGGTCCTCCGGGCCGATCCGGTGCATCACGGTCGCGCTCCACCGCCGGTGGTCGCGGCGCGTCTCGGCGTACAGGTGGCGGACGTGGTTGAGCACCGAGAAGCGGGGCTCGTCGCCGCCGAGGCGTTCCGGCCGGACCAGGCCGTACGTCACCAGGGTGAAGAGGATGACGGCGGCGTCGGCCCCCGACGTCCCGACGGCCGTCGCCGCCTCGGCCACCGACCAGCTGCGGTGGTCGCGGGCCAGGGCGGCGAGGAAGGACACGCCGGCCGGGCTGAGCCGGCCCAGGGTGCGGCGCAGCCGGACCACGAGGTCGCGTGAGGTGTCCGCGGTCATGGGCGGCGCGGTCAGGCCGAACGGGCTGCGCTCCACCTCGGCCAGCAGCTCCGGCAGGGACCGTACGAGGGTCCAGCGGCCGGCGAACTCCAGGGCCCTGGGCAGTCCGTCGAGGCGCCGGCACAGCTCGGCGACGACCGCGGCGACGGTGTCGTCCAGCCGGAACAGGGGGTTGCCGGCCCGGATGTGCGCGCACAGCAGCCGTACGGACGGCACCTCGGCCAGCAGTGCCGGGTCCGCCTCGGCGCCGGGTTCGGGCACCGGCAGCGGGGCCAGCCGCAGGATCTGCTCACCGGGGACGCCGCAGGGCCCGCACGCGGTGAGCAGGATCCGCAGCCTCGGGTGGGCGCGCATCAGGGCGACCAGCGGGGCGCTGCCGCCGCCTGCGAGGGCGGCGTCGTCCAGCACCAGCACGGTCCGCTCCCCGGGCGCGCGGTGGGCGAGTTCACCGGTGGGGAAGTCGTCGCCGCGGGTCCGCCACAGGATCTGGGTGCCGTCGGCGGCGACGCGGCGCACGGCCTCCGCGGCCAGATGCGACTTGCCGACGCCTCCTATGCCGACCACGGTCACCAGCCGTCCGCCCGGCTGCCTCAACAGGTCGGTGAGGGCCGCCGTCTCGGTGTCGCGGCCGATCAGCGGAGCGTGGACGAGCCAGGGTGTCACGGTGCCGTCGCCCTCCGCCGGGAGGTGGCCGTCGGTGTCCGGGCGGCGCCGTGCCGCGTCCAGCAGCGCCTCGCGCTGGGGGGCGCCGAGCCGCAGTCCGTCCGCCAGCAGCCGGACCGTGTCCAGCCGGGGCGAGAGAACCTTGCCCTGCTCCAGGTTGCGGATGGCGCGCACGCTCACGGTGGTGAGGTCCGCCAGGTGCTGCTGGGTGAGTCCGGCGCGCCGGCGGTGGTCCCTCAGCAGGAGGGCGAGGTCCGGCTGGGTTCGGATGTCGATCATGACTTACTCCGGTCGGGCCGTTCCGAGGTGCTGGTGGATCCGGTGGGCAGAACGCCGTCCGAGCGGGCCGCCCGGTGCCGTTCCCGGTGCCGTTCCCGGTGCCGTTCCCGGTGTCGTTCCTGGGCGCCGCCGGTGGGTGCCGGGCGCCGACGCGGCCGGGCGGGGCGCCTGCGACGGGCCGTCGGCCCGGCCGCGTGGGGGCGCGGGCCCGGCCGGCGCGTGGGGCGGGGCCGCCGGGTCCGGGGCGGCGGCGCCGGCGCGCCGCGCCGCGCCGCCCCCCCCCCCCCCCGGCCCCGGCCGGCGCGTCGTCAGCTCCAGGGGTTCGTGTTGTCCGTGGAGCCGTCCTCGGCCTGCACGGTGGGCACCTGCTGCGGGTGCGTCGCGGCCTCGGCGGCCACCGCGCCCATGAGGGCGGCGACCGCGGCGATGACGACGACGGCGGCCCTCACGGGCTTCACGACCGGTGCGATGACAGTGCTGTTCATGGTGGTTTCCTTCCTCTCCCTCAGCCCTTGCCGGGCTTCTGGAAGGAAAGTTAGGAGTCGCTGTAATCACGCCACTTTGACGCCGCTATCCCCTCTGGATAGCGGCGCTGACCTGCGTTTTCGACGCGTCTCGGCTACCAGGCCGAGGTGTTCGGAGCGGCCGTGAAGGACGGTACGGCGGCCTGCGCGGCATACGTCACCTCCTGCTCCCACAGATGCCAGCACACCCGCTCCAGGCCGCGTTTCAGATAGCGGCGGTAGGTGCTGAAGGACAGCGCGAGCTCCCGGGCCACCGCCTGCTGGGTGCTGCCGCCCTCGACGTACGTCGCCCAGACGGCAGCCCGCTCTCCCTTCGCCTTGGGGTCCTGGTCGATGGACTCGATCGCCCGTACGACGAGCCGGCGCAGGTTCTCCTCCGGGTCGCCGGAACGCCGGGCGACGAACGCGGCGTGCAGCAGCGGACTGGCGGCCAGCCGCTCACGCTGGTGCCAGACGCGCAGGGCGTCGTGGACCGCCCGGTCGAAGGCCGCCCGGGACAGGACGGTCGTCCGTGGCAGGCCGGTGATGCCGGGTGTGCGGAGCCCGAAGAACATCCGGTCGTCGAGCAGGTCGCACCATTCAGTCATTGCCGTGGTCCCCCAGTCGTGTCCGAAGAGCGTGGCTCTGTGTTCGGCGAGCTGTGGCCCGCCCGGCAGGCGGCGGAAGTCCGCGTACTCCAGGAGGCGGTCGGAGTGTTCGTCGCCGCCCCGCGTGTGGAAGGTCCAGGCGAGCCGGTCCTGGACGTGCAGTTCCCGGGTGATGCGGGCCAGCATCGCGGTCGAGGCACCCACCAGGTCGCGCGGACGCCTGCGCAGCAGCGTGAAGCGGACCAGGTTCACCCGTTGCCCCGGGCGCAGTTCCCGGTGCGACTCGACGTGCTCGCGTACGACGGCGAGCGCGGGGTCGATCGCGGTCTCCACGGCGTCCCACCGGTCGAAGTTCAACAGGCCCAGCACGCCGACGACTTCACCGCTGCGGGCGCTGCGGTAGAGGCGGAAGCCGCGCGGCCGGCGGTGCAGCCAGAAGTCGACGGCCGCGACGCCGTCCGCGCCGAGCCGTTCGTGCGCGAGGTCCCGTACGGCGGGGAGATCCTCGGCGTCGCAGGGAGTCTCGTGGACCGGGTCGGCACGCTCGCCGCGGCCGAGGCCGGGGAAGCGCCGGCCTCGGGTCTGGATGTGGTTGAAGGCCGCGGCGGCGCCCAGGGAGACGGGTTCGGGGCGGGTGCGGATCAGGGTCTGGAGGTGGGCACGCACGGCCTTGTGCAGGGACAGATAGGCCTCGGGCGCGCGCCAGCCGAGGTCGTGGTGCAGTGCCTCCGCCACCGCGGGCAGCAGCCGCAGTCCGGCCCGGCCGCTGGTGGCGTAGGGCCGGCGGCGCAGCCAGTCGAATATCTCGGGTGCCTGGTCCGGCAGGAAGACCCGCAGCAGGTCCTCGGTGGTGTCGGGGACGTGCGCGCAGATCTCCAGGGCCTGCCGGTGCAGCGCCGAGGGGACGGGGCCCACCACCCGGTCCAGGAGTTCCGCGACGGCTTCGGGCGCGGGCCGCCAGTCGTCGTCGGGCGGGCCGTCCCGGTCCTGGGCGGCGAGCCGCAGGGCCAGGGGGTGGCCGGCGGCGAAAGCGAGGCGGGCGGTGCGGGCGGTGGTCCGGCCGGGTGCGGTGTCCTGGAGGAGCCGCGCCGACTCGGCCCGGGACAGGCCGTCCAGTCGTCCGACGCGGAGGGTGCCGTCCCAGGCCGGGTCGGTGCGCCAGCGCGGGCCGGGCGGCTCGCGGCCGGCGAGTACGACGAGGGAGCCCGGCGGCAGACCCGCGAGGTAGTGGTCCCGGAACCAGCCCTCCAGCCGGCCGAGCCGGTCGGCGCCGTCCACGAGGAGCACCGGCCGCCCGGTGCCGGGCACGTCCGCGGCGGCGGCGAAGCCCTCCTCGGTGGGTTCGGTGAGTGTCGCGTCGACCTCGACGACGTCCCGCCCCCGCCGCCGGGCCTCCACGGCGAACCGGCGCAGCAGCTGGGTCTTGCCGATGCCCCCGGGCCCGTGCAGCGCCAGTACGGCGACCGTGTCCGACGGCTGGTCCAACGCGGCGCGGAACCGGGCCAGTTCGTCCTCCCGGCCGACGAAGCCGCGCAGGAACGTTTCCTGACGGTCGCGGACGGGAGCCTGCCGCCGGCTCGCCGGGGCTCGGTGCGAGTTCATGTCGGGACTGGTACCTCTGGTCGGTGTCCGCTCCTCGGCACGTGCACGGCTGCGGCGTCGGCGTCACCGGCCCCCGGCGGTGCCGTCGGCGGGCACCCGCGCGAGCAGACGGGCGGCGCGTTCCTGTTCCTCGACCATGCCGAGCCGGCCGAACACCTCCAGGGCGTCGGCGAGCAGCCCCTCGGCCTTCGCCGTGTCGTCGGCGCGCAGGGACAGGTCGGCGAGGTCGACGCGGACGGAGGCCGCACCGGCCTGGTCGAGGATGTCCTCGCGGACGGACAGCGCCCGGGCGAAGTACGACGCGGCCTCCGCGGGTTCGCCCAGCCGGGCGTGGACCCGGCCGAGGTCGTGCAGGATGTATCCCTCGCCGATCACGTCGCCGTCGTCCCGGACCATGGTGAGGCATTCGGACAGCACCTTGCGGGCGTCGTCGAACTGCCCGCGGTGCAGGTGGAGCTGGCCCGCGCGCTGGAGCACCCGGGCCTGTCCGCCGAGGTAGCCGAGGTCGCGCCAGACCTCCAGGGCCTCGTCGAGTTCGGCCTCCACCCGGCTGACGTCACCGCGGCGCAGCAGGATGACCGCGCGCTGGACGAGGACGGAGGCGCGGGCCCAGGGGTCGCCGCTGCGGACGAAGTCCCGGTCGGCCTCCTCGAAGAACCGCATCGCGGCGGCGTCGCGGCCCGCGAGCCGCTCCAGCAGGCCGAGGTCGCGGCGGCACAGGCCGAGGCCTTTGGTGTGCCCCAGGGCGTCGAAGAGTCCGACGGCGGCCGTCAGCGCCCGGCGCGCCTCGGGCAGGTTGCGGCGGTTGAGGTGCAGCGATCCCAGGGAGGCCAGCAGGGCGGCCTGGCCGAGCCGGTTGCCGCTGCGGCGCACGGCGGTCAGCGCCTTGCGGTGGGTACGGGCCCAGTGGTCGAGGTAGCCGCGGGCCTCGTAGAACGGGGCGAGGTTGACGGCGAGTTCCCAGGCGTACTCGTCCTCGCCCTCCTGGGCGAGGCTCTCCACGGTCAGGCTGAGATTCTCGCGTTCGGTGTCGAGCCATTCCAGGGGCCGGGCGAGGATGGTCCGGACATGGCCGGCGGGCGGGTTCCAGTGGGCGGCCGACCCGGTGATGTAGTGGGTGCCGAGGACACGCTGCTGGGCCTCGCCGACCAGGGCGAGCCAGGCACCGCCCACCCGGCGGATCGCGGCCCGCCGTTCGGTCTCGTCCGACTCGGCGACCAGCCGGTCCCGGGCGAACAGCCGGATGATGTCGTGGAAGCCGTAGCGCAGTTCCCCGGTGGCGTCGACGCCGGCGACGTCGAGCATCTGCACGTCGACCAGGGGTTCCATGAGGTCGGACGGGTACGGCTCGGCGTGCGGCGCGTCGAGGAGGGCGCCGCCGATCCAGCTGGGGAACGTGGACCCCTTGGTCAGGCTGAGCAGGCGCAGCAGCTTGCGGTCGGTGTCGGCCAGTCCGTCGTAGGTGAGGGAGAGACTGGCGCGCACGGTCATCTCGCCGTGGGTGAGTTCGTCGAGGCGGCGGCGTTCGTCGGCGAGGCGCTGCACCATGAGGGCGAGCGGCCAGTGCGGGCGGGCCGCCAGCCGGGCGGCGACGATGCGCAGGGCGAGCGGCAGCCCGCCCACGGCGGCGGCGAGCGTCCTGGCGGCCTCCGGTTCGCCGCGTACGCGCTGGGTGCCGATGACGTTGCCGATGAGTTCCAGTGACCCCTGCTCGTCGAGGATGTCCAGCGTCACCCGATGGGCGCCGGGCAGTGCGGTCAGCCGGGCCCGGCTGGTGACGAGCACCCCGCAGGAGCGGCCACCGGGCAGCAGCGGGAAGACCTGCTCCTCGCTGGCGGCGTCGTCCAGGACGACCAGGATCCGCCGGGCGGCGAGCATGCTGCGGTAGATCTCGCCCCGCTCCTCCAGGGAGTCCGGGATGGCGGGCCCGGGCAGGCCCAGCGCGCGCAGGAAGCGGCCGAGGACCTCACGGGGGTCGACCGGATCCGCCCGGCCGGCGCGCAGCTGGCAGTAGAGCTGCCCGTCGGGGAAGTGGGACTCGGCGAGGCGGTGGGCGACGCGGGCGGCGAAGGTGCTCTTGCCGATGCCGGAACGGCCGGCGACGACGACGATGCCGGTGGCCCGATCGGGCGCGGTGTTCGTGAGGACGTCCTCGGCCTCGGCGACGAGGTGCTGGTGGCCGACGAAGTCAGCCGTGTCCACGGGGAGTTGGCGGGGGACGGCGGCACGGGTGGCGGTGCCGCGGACGTCCTCGTCGAGGGCCTGGTCCCCTTCCGCGCCGGCGGCGGGCGGGAGGGGCGGCTGGTCGGCGGCGCCGAGGGCGGTGCCGGGTGCGCGCTCCACGCGCAGGGACACGTCCTCGGTGAGGATGGCATGCTCCAGCCGGCGCAGGTCCTCGCCCGGCTGGAGGCCCAGTTCGTCCATGAGCAGGGTGCGGCCCTGCCGGTAGATCTCCAGCGCCTCGGCCTGGCGGCCGGAGCGGTGCAGGGCGAGCATCAACTGGCCGCGGAAGCGCTCCCGTAACGGGTTCTCGCCGACCAACCTAGCTATTTCGGCTATCAGTTGGTGATGGCGGCCCAGCGCGAGCTCCAGCTCCACGAACGACTCGGTGGCCGCGAGGCGTTCCTCGTCGATGTGCTCGGCGACCCGGGCGAGCGCCTCGCTGGGGATGCCGTTCAGGCAGGGGCCGCGCCACAGGCCGACCGCGGCGCGCAGCAGGGCGGCGGCCTCGGCGGTCCGCCCCTGGTCGCCGAGCCCGGCGGCCTCGGCGACCGTCCGCCGGAAGACGTCCAGGTCGAGCGCGGAGTCGTCGATCTGCAGGACGTAGCCGGGGGGACGGGTCTCGATGGTGGCCTCGACGGCGGCGGCCGCCAGGGTCTTGCGCATCCGCGACACACAGATCTGCACCTGGGTGCGGGCGGTCTCGGGCGGGTCCTCGGCCCACAGCAGCCGGATGAGGTGGTCGCGGTTCTGGAGTCGTCCGCTCTCCAGGAGCAGCGCGGCGAGGACCACCTGCTGTCTGCCCGCGGTGACCGGCACGGCGCGCCGGTCGCTGAACACCTTCAGCTCGCCCAGCACTTGAAAGGTGAATCCCACTGCCCGATCACGCGACGCGAGGTGCACTCCGGCCATGAACGCCTCCCCATCAGACACAGCAGGCCACAGCGCGCCTGACCGCCAAGTCTACGGCCCAAACACAGCTGCCCAGCGGGCTGAGCATTAGCTGAACAGCGGTGAACCGGGGGTGCGGCACGGCCCGGATCACGGCTCCGACGTGACGTGCCGGTGTGCCCCCGGCCCGCCGCACGGGGGCACACCGGCCGCCCGACTGGCCAGTGATGACCAGCATCAGAGCAACGGGTGACCAGGCTGCCCGGGCGGGCCACCGCGGTGTCGCGCAGGCGGGATACCGCGGTGATAGCGGCGGGTTAGCGGCCCGCCGGACGATCGCCCGGTGGGAGCCGTCGGCGCCGCCGCGCCCGTCCACCGAGAGCGAGAGGTCGGTCATCCAGTCATGAACAACGACAACTTCCGTATGCCACCAGCCGGTTCGACGGTGACGGCGGCCGGTGTGAAGCATGTGATGCTCACCTACCACTACTTGGACATCGGGGACATCGACGGATACGCCTCCCTGACGGAGCAGGACGTCACGCTCGACCATCCCGGTGCTCCGCCGCACCGGGGCCGCGACGCGGTGCTCAGTGCCCACGCCGCGCAGGCGACGCTGCTCAGGCGGCATGAACTGGACACCGTGATCGCCGAGGAGGGGCGGGTGGTGGTGCTCGGCCGGGTGTTGCGCCAGACGCCGGGCACCGGGGAACGGGCCTCGCACGGTGTGGACTTCGCGGACGTGTTCACCCTGTCCGGGCAGACCCTGGTCCGCGGGTGCCGCCGCTACTACTACGCTCCCCCGCCCGGCGGGCCGGCGCCGCACCCGGAGACGTCCGACGCGCGGTGAGCGGCCGGACGGCCTGCTCCCGGTGACACCGGCGCGCACCGCGAGGGTTCCGGCGGCGTACGCGCCGCCGTGGCCGACGGCGGCCCGGGACGGTGGGCGGCCGGTGGTCGGTCCGCCCCCGGCGTCGGGGTCGGGGTCGGAGTCGGTGCGACGCCGTCGCGGTTCCGTCCCGGGCACGGCCCGCGACCCGAAGTCGAATTCCCCGCGGAGTAGGTGATCGGCGCGTTTTCCGCGGGCTTCAGGAGTGCTTTGCGAAACCACCGCCGGACGCCCGCGTCCCGGCGCGGAAACGTCGGCCGGCGCACGTGCGCCGGGAACGTCGGCAACGGCTCGGGAAGCCCGCGGAACGGAACCTCCGAGGTGCCGGACGCCGGTTCGCGCCGCGACCAGGGGCGCCCCGTGGAGGAGTTCGCCGTCCGCACCGTCCGGCGGCGGACTCACCATGCTGCACCCCTTCGTGCGTCCCGTTTTCCGCTGTGGCCGCGGCCGGTTCTCGGCCCGCGGTCCTCCAATTTCCCAGTGTGGTCTCGGATCCGGCCGAGAGACAGTCACGCGATCGCGCCACACGCCGTCAATAGGGGACCGCGCCGGAACACGATGACGCCCGCCCCGGACCGTGCGGAAGCGGCAGGTGGGAGCGGCGGCGGGACCCCGAGTCGGTGTCAACTCCCCATCGGAGAAAGGAGATTCGTCGGAATGCAACCGGGGAGAGCGATGCCGGCCGAAGGGAGCGTTGCGAATGCGCCGCCCCGGGCACCTCCCCGGGAAAGGGATTTCTCCGGAAGCCGCCGGCCGAAGCGGGCGGATCACCGACCGGAATTTCCGGGGTGCGCTCCGCAGGCGTCGTAACCCGGGATCAATTTCCCCGACAGCCCCTCGCCTTCATTTCGGTCAACTCCGTTACCCAGCAGGCATGTTCACCGGGGCGACTTCACGGCGCACGTCATATGCGTCGGGCATGCGTCCCCGCAGGAAGCTGTCGGGCTCACGCCTCACGGCCGGCGGACGCCGCCGGAAAAGCCTGGTCGAAGCAGATCGAGGGGCCCGCCGCGGGCCCCTCGCGCCGCCGATGGCGTCATATTCGACTCCCCTTCTCCGGGCCCGCGTTCGCCCCATCTGGCGGCACGGTCGGCAGCGGCAGGGCCGACGGTGCGCCGGACGCCGCGAACCGGAAGATCCACACCGGGCGGGGCCGCCGACCGGAGACCTCACGCGACAACGACGCCTCTACGCGCATAGAGCCGTGTGGGGAAGGTCACGTAACGTTGGAGAAAACCATGCCGAATCGCCTCCGGGTTCTTCACCAACTGTGCAAATACTGAGCGAATGAACGAGCAGAAAGCGTCACAAGGCTCCCCGTCCATCGAGGAGGACGACATCCTCGTCTACGGATGGATTGTCGACGGGGGCAGCGGCCGGGCCGAACAGGCGGCCGCGGAGCTCGGTCTCCCGCCCGAGAGGGCCGCCGCGGCGCTGCAGCGACTGGCCGGTCTCGGTCTGCTCAGAACCGTTCGCGCCACGTCCGACGAGGTCGTGGCCGTGGACCCGGACGCGGTGGCCGCCACCCTGACCGCGCCGTTACGGGCCACGATCCGCCGCCAGGAGGAACAACTCGACCTGGTGCACGGCAAGATAGACCGCTTACGTGACCACTTCTTCGCCGGCCGGTCGGGCAACCGTGACTTCACGGTCGAGGTGATCCCCACGCTGGAGGAGGTCAGGGCCGCCCTGAACCGGGCCTCGGCCGAGTGCCAGGAGGAAGTGGTCAGCAGCCAGCCCGGCGGCAGCGGACGGGTTCCGGAGGCGATGAAGGAGGCCCTCGGCCGCGACCACGCCCTGCTGTCCCGGAACGTGCGCATGCGCACCCTCTACCACCACACGGCCCGCTTCAACGGCCCCAGCCAGGCGTACGTCGCGGCGGCGACGGCGCTCGGCGCCGAGTACCGGACCTCGCACGAGCTGTTCGGACGGGTGATCATCTACGACAAGAGCCTCGCCTTCCTGCCCGACCGGACCGGCAGCTGGGGCGCGGTCGCGGTACGCGAACCGACGGTCGTGGGCTATCTCCACGACATCTTCGAGCAGTACTGGATCCGGGCGACCCCGTTCTCCGACGCCGCCCAGGACGGACTGGAGCGGGTGGCGAAGGAGATCCACCAGACCATCGTGGACCTGCTCGCCGCCGGACTGAAGGACGAGTCGATAGCCCGCCGCCTCGGTATGTCGCTGCGCACGGCCCGACGGCACATCGCCGACATCATGGAGGCGCTCGGCGCGGAGAGCCGCTTCCAGGCCGGTGTCCTCGCCGCGAGAGCCCGGCTGACGGGCCGTCCGCACGAGGGCAGTGGCGGGGAATCGTGACTTGCGCGCCCCGGCCCTGTAGGACAAAGTCACGCTCGTGGCGGGTGCCCGCGCCGGCCCGACGGCACCGGTAGGCGGGGCGCGGCCGGATCCCGCGCCGCGTGCCGCCGATCTGTCAGGGCACCCCGAACCGCTCCCGCCCAGGAGCCCCCGGACCGGGGCGCCGGCCTCCCGTCCGCGCGGTCGCCGCCCATGCGTCTGCGGCGGCGCCGACCGGGACGGCACGGACCTACCGTCCGCCCACGCCACGGTTCCGGTCACATCTCCCCGGAGTGCCACCCGTTCACCGGATCCGGGCCCACACCGCCTCGGCGGAGCGCTGCCCCGAGGGGTCCCACGCAGTGCCTCCGCGCGCCCCGGACCGCGTGAGGAGACGTGCATGGACGCAGCAGCCTTCCAGGACGACCTGGAGACCTTCCTCACCGACATGGTGTGGACCTTCGCCACCCACGGCGGCCGCAGCGCCGCGGTCGTGTGGCCGCGCGGCGAGGCCACCGTCGTACCCGCCCTGGCCGCGGCCCACGAACAGGACGGCGGGTCGGAGCAGCACCCCGCGGACGCCGTCGCGCACCGTCTGGGCACGCTCGTGGACCGCGGTGCCCGCGCCGCCTACCGCACCGTGCGGCCCGCGGAGGCCGACGAGGAGACACGCGTCGCGGCCGACACCTTCCTGCTCACCCTGCGCGGAGCCGTGGAGGCACGGCTCGCACCGCTCGGACCGGGCTGGCCCGCCGGAGTCGGCCGGCTGCGCCACCGGCTCCGGGCGGGCGAAGTCCTTTATGTCCCGGTCGGGTTCAGCAGCGCGCTGTCCGTCCGCACCCCGGCGCTGGTCATGGAGCTGACGCTCTCCCCGTGACAGGCATCCGGGTCGCGACGAACCGCAGTTCACTGGTGTAGCGGGCGCCGGCGGCGTCCTGCAGCCAGAGCCGGCCGGGACCCGGATGCATCTCCGTCAGGGTGACGGTCGCGTCCGGTCCGTCCGGCACCGCACGGACCGTCTTGGCCATGAGGTTCACCAGCGCCAGGCTGGTGAAGTCCGCCGCCTTCGGCTTGAGTTCCTGGGGCACCCGGTAGAACACCCGCTCCGGCAGCCCCAGTTCGGCCCGCCATCGCCGGGCGGCGACGAACCGGGCTGCCTCGTCGGGCTCGTGGGCCCAGGCGAGCGCGGGCGCCGGCCGGGACCAGGACTCGCGTGCGACCACCAGCCGGCCGACGGTCACCCGGGGCCGGTGGGCGGCCCGCGCGAACGGGCTGAACGCGCCGGCCACCGCCGCGCTCAGGAACTCGCCGACCGCCTCGAGGAGCGGGATGCGCGTCCCCTCGCCGGACCGCACCACCAGCCCGTCGGCCTCCCGGTGCACCCGCAGCCCGCCCGCCGGCAACGGCGTCCCGGGCACCTCGGCGGCGTCCTGCCCCTCCGCCCACGACCAGTAGCGGTACGTCGGGGAGAGCAGCGCCGACGGCGGCGCCAGACGCGAGCTGACGAAGAGCGAGTCCTTCGGCGGTACGGCGTACACCCGGCGGCCCGCGTGGTCGGCCTCCGCCGCCCGCAGCAGCCGTTCCGGGTGCGGGTGCCGGTCGACGAAGGCCCGCCCCTCGACGGTGTTGGTGGCCACGTGCAGTTCGCCGAGCACCCCCTCCCAGGCGCCCTCGGCCACCGCCCCGGGGCCCGCCGCCGCGATCATCAGGTCGGGGCAGTGATGCGTCGCGGCGGCCCAGGGCAGCGGTCCGGCCGGGAACTCCCGGGCCACGCCCGCGGTCAGTTCGGCGGCGCTCACGGTGTGCCGCCGGGCGTCGGGCAGCGGCAGCACGCGCCGCCAGCGGTCCTGGAACTCCGCGACGGCCTGGCCGACCGGTGCCGGCACGCTGCGGTGGTCCGTGGACAGGCCGTCGGCCGCCAGCGCCACCAGCCAGGCCAGCGGGACGCCTCGCTCGCCCGTGCGCCGCGTCTCACGGTCGTACAGGACGTCGAAGAGGCGCCGGTAGCCGTCGGCGACCCGCCGTACCAGCCAGTCGGCGCTGTCCAGGAGCAGCCCGAGGGGCGCGGCCAGTTCGGACAGCAGCGGGGTGCCCAGGTCGACCCGGACGTCACGGGCGGTGTCCTCGTAGACGAGGGTGCGGCCCGCGTAGTCGGCGCCCGGCCTGCGGGTCGCGTCCCGGGCGGTGATCTCCTCGAACGCGCCGTGCAGCGCGGTCAGGGCCGTGTCCAGCCGGTCCGGGTCGCCGGCCGCCGTGGCCACGTCGGACCGCAGCCGCTCCAGCCGGTCCAGCGGGGCGAGGGCGCGGGCCCGTACCCCGGGGTCCCCGATCCGGGACAGCGCGCGGCGCAGGGTGCGTTCCGGGCGGGCCTCGACGGGCCCGGTGAGGTCCAGGCGGACGATCCCCTGCTCGTGCAGGCGGACCAGGGCCAGCAGGGCGGCCTCCGGTCCGCCGGGACCGGCCGCGGCGGCGGCCACCTCGGCCGTGGTCCGCTGTCCGTCGCACAGTTCCAGCAGGGTCAGTTCGCCGTCGGAGAGCTCCCTCGGCGGGCGCCGGGGGCGCAGCAGGGTGTGCCCGCGCCGGGCGTGCGAGGCGACCGGGCGCGGCACCAGCCACGGCAGCACGCCGGGCGTCCGGGCCACCGTGCCGGCGAGAGCGTCGACGGCCCAGTTCTCGAAGAACGTGTGCCGTTCGGCGGTCAGCGCGGGGCCCGGACGTACCGTCAGCGGGCCGGTCCCCTGGGTGCAGCGGGCCCAGCCGACGGGCCCGAACCAGCCGATGGTGTCGTTCTTCAGGGTGTAACGCTGGAGGTAGGAGGCGACGACGAGTTCGTTGCGGCGGCCCTGCGCGTTGCGCGGTCCGCCCGCGGCCGCCTTGTCCAGGTGGTGGTGGACCACGGCCTGGTTCTGCCAGAGCACGGCCTCCCGGAAGGCGGGGTCCTGGGCCGTCCGCCGTACCGCCGCGCGCAGGTCGTCCACGGCCAGGTCGTAGGCGTGCTTGTAGTCGGGGGGGGCCGGCGGGGGGCCCGCCCCGGCCGGGGGCGGGCGCCCCGCCGGCCCGGCGCGGGCGGTCCGCGGGGCGGTGGCGGGTGAGGG
>NZ_JBSHAF010000001.1:531792-564022 GCF_053611365.1 Streptomyces sp. NPDC054813
GGGGCGCGGGGGCCGCGCCGCCGCCCCCCCGCGCGCGGGGCGCCCAGCGCGTGGGGTGGGGGGTGTGTGTGGGCGCCCGCCGCCCGCGCCCCCCCCGGGGGGGGGGGCGGCCCCGCCGCGGCGAGACGGGGGTCGGCGAGGGCCGTGAGGTCGGCGGCGGGGAAACCGGCGCCGCGCAGCATCACGTCCCGCCACACGCCCCAGCCGGTCGTGCCGAGCGGGGCCAGGTGCGCGGGCGGGGTCTCTCCGGCCCGCGACGCCAGCTCGGTGCGCTCCTGTCCGGTGGCGGCCGAGCGCAGCCGGGCCTCGAACACCCAGTGCGTGACCGGGTTGCCCCGGCTCCACAGCAGGCGCCCGCCGACGAGGGTGTCGCCGCGCCCGGCCAGTTCGCCGTGCCAGCGGCGGAAGTCCGGCGACCGCCACAGGGCGAGCGGGACGTGCCGGTCGGCGCCCTCTCGGCGGTCACCGGGGCCGGCCAGCGCGAGGGCTGCCGTGACCGCGCCGGGCAGGTCGTGGGCGACCGGGACGCCGAGTGTCTCCGCGAAGTGCAGCAGGTACTCGTTGCGCTGGGCGTCGGGCGGGGAGCCGAGCACCGCGCGCCCGCAGTCGTGCCAGGCGCCCCACTTCACGTTGGTGACCAGGCCGGGCAGGGTGGCGAGGTCACGCGGGACGTAGAAGAGGATGGCGTCGGCCGCGTGCATCGCCTCCTCCTCCCAGGCGACCTGCCGCGGGTACGGGGGTTCGGGCTGCCCGTCGGGTGCCTCGGGCAGGAACACGGCCAGGCGGCCGTCGCCGGTCCATCGTTCGCGCAACAGGCGTTCGGCGCGTGGGCGCCAGGACTCCAGTGCGGGGTCCCGGGGCGTGGGGCCGCACAGGTAGAGGGAGACGGACCAGTGCTCGGGCCAGGGCTCACCGGCGTGGATCACGGTGATGTCGTGGGACACGGGAGGTTCCTCTCGGGTCGGGGGGAGGGAGCCCGGGCGGCGCGGTGCGGGGCGCCGCCCGGGCCGGTCAGCCGTGGCCGCCGGGGCGGGGCGTGGCCTGGTCGGCGAGCGCGCGCAGGTCGGGCAGGTCGAAGACGTCCTCGACCTCCAGGTGGAAGCCCTCGGCCCGGGTGAGAGCGGTCAACCGGAGCGCGGTGAGGGAGTTGCCGCCCAGATCGAAGAAGTTCTCCTCCGGAGCGACCGGCCGGTGAAAGATCTTCTCGGCCGCGGCGAGCACCGCGCTGAGCGCCGGGTCCCGCCGCCCGTCCGCCACGTCGAAGGGCGGCTCCCCGGCACCGGTCTCCCCGCCGGGCACTCCGCTGACCGGGCCACCGCCGGACACGCCGACGAGGGCGTCGCCGTCGGGGCAGCCGGCCCGCAAGCCACCGTCGGGCGCGCCGGCACGGGCGTCCTCTTCGGATCCCCCGGCACGCGAGCCGCCGCCGGACGCCCCGCCGTTGGAGGCGTCGCCGGGAGTGCGGGCGGGGGTCGCGGCCGCCCCGCACGTGGCCTGTACGGCCTGTCGGTCCGTCTTGCCGCTGGTCAGTCGGGGGAGGCCGGGCAGGACGACGAGTTCGGCGGGCAGCATCGCTTCGGGGAGTTCGGCCACGAGCAGCCGTCGTACCGCCGCCGGGTCGAAGGACGCGGGGTCGGCCACCGTGACGGCGGCGGCCAGCCGTACCGTCTCGGGATCGCCCGCGTCCAGCACCACGGCGACGGCCTCGCGGATCCCCGTCCCCGGCAGGCTGAGCAACCGCTGTTCCAGTTCGCCCGGTTCGACGCGGTGGCCGCGGATCTTCACCTGGTCGTCGGCGCGCCCCCGGAAGTACAGGCGCCCGTCCGGGCCCGAGCACACCAGGTCCCCGGTCCGGTAGGCACGCGCCCCGCCGGCCGACGGTACGGCGGTGAACCGCTCCCGGGTGGTCTCGGGACGGTTCAGATAGCCGGACGCCACCGAGTCGCCGATGACGAGGAGTTCACCGAGGACGCCCTCGGGCACGTCGTCTCCGTGCGCGTCCGTCACCAGCACCCCGCTGTTGGGCAGCGGCCGGCCGAGCGGCACGTCGTTCCCCTCGTCGCCGCGGACCACGTGGTAGGTCGCCCAGACCGTGGCCTCGGTGGGGCCGTACATGTTCACGAACACGGTGTCCGGGTAGGCCGTGCGCAGCCGTTCCAGGAGCGCGCCGGGCAGCCGTTCACCGCCCAGCAGCCAGTAGCGCGGGGCGATGTCCCACCGTCCCAGCGGGTGGCCCAGCTCCCGTGCGGTGAGCAGCTGGCCGGCCCGGGAGGGGGTGCACTGGCGGTGCTCGAACGGCAGCCGGTCGGCGGGCGCCTCACGGGTCTCGGGCGAGCGCAGCTGGACGTGCCTGCCGTGGGTCAGCGGCCAGAACATCTCCACGAACGAGATGTCGAAGGACGGCGAGGTCTCGGCCAGCCAGTCCCCCTCCGCGGCGCCCGGCAGGGCCAGGGTCATCGCCCGCAGGAACCCGGCCAGGTTGTGCTGGGTGACCACCACTCCCTTGGGGCGGCCGGTGGTGCCCGAGGTGTACATCACGTAGGCGGGTTCGTCCGGATCGGGGCGGCCGCCGGGGAGCGCCGCGCTCCCGGCCGGATCCGGGGGCAGGGCGTCGGTCGTGACGACGTCCGGGGCGGGCGTCCCGGCGAGGAAGGGGGCGGCGGCGGTGCCGGCGGCGCACACCGTCACCGCGGCGCCGGAGTCGGCGAGCACGAAGCGGTTGCGTTCCGCCGGGCCCCGGGGGTCCACCGGTACGTAGCACAGGCCCTCCTGCCAGACCGCCAGCGCCGTGGCCGCCTGCCAGGAGTCGTGGCCGCAGGCGACCGCGACCCGCGAGCCGCGCGGCAGCCCCCGGGAACGGAGCGCGGCACGCATCCGGCGCACGGCGGACGACAGTTCGGCATACGTCCAGGTGCGTCCGGCGTCGCTGAGCGCCGGGGCGTCCGGGGTGTGCTCCGCCGCCCGCTCGACGAGTTCGACGACGGAGGGCGCCGGTGCGCCGGCGGTCGGCGGACGGCCGCCGAGGTGCCGCCGCACCTCGGCGGCGCTGTCGGCGTCCAGCAGGGCGAACTCCCCGACCCGCCGGTCCGGTTCGGCGGGCAGCTCGGTCAGCGCCCTTACGACGGCCGCCGCGAGCTGGGATGCGGGCGGCCAGGGGACGAGCCCGCTGCGCCAGTCGAAGAGGATCAGCCCGTCCTCGGGGCCGAGCACCACCTCCACGTTCAGCGGGGCGCCGGGTTCCGCCGTCCGCCGGGCGGCGGTGCCGCGCTCGTCGGTCCCGGGCGGCAGGGAGCCGTCGCGGAAGGCGAGCACCAGGTCGGCGTAGGCGCGGGCGCCCGGCCGCCCGGGCCGGGTGGCGCCGCCGGCCGCGGCGAGGTCACCGACGGCGGCGAACTTGCGCCCGTGCAGAGCCAGTGACTCGGCGCGGACCCGGTCGACGAGTTCGCGGAAGGTGTCCGTCGCGGCGCAGAGGATCCTGGTGGGCACGACGTTGAGGTAGAGGCCGATGGCGTCGAAGCCGACGGCCCGCAGGTCGCGGAGCGTCATCGGCACGCCGACGACGGGGGTCCGGTCCGGCGCCAGCCGGTGCAGTGCGGCCAGCACGGCGGCGTGCGCCACGGAGACGGCGGAGGCACGGGCCCGCCGGGCGGCCAGCCGCAGCGCCGCGACCGTCTCCGGGGCCAGCCGCACGGCGTGGTGGGCACGCGCCGACGGATCCGCGGCGGGGCGGCTCAGCAGGGCACTCGACGGTTCGGCGACGGACGGCCGCGACGGAAGCGACAGCCTGGTCCCCTCGGCACCGGGCGGCGGGGAGACTTCTTCCGCAAGCGGGGGAAGCGGCCGCCGGGACGCCGCCAGGAGCGCCTCCTGGGCCCGCCGGTAGCGGTCACCGTCGTCCTCGTGGACGGCGTCGGGGTGGGTCAGGAAATACCGCAGGGCGCGGCCGAGCAGCAGCACGGAGTGCTCGTCGACGAGCGCGTGGTGCACGCGCAGCGCGAGCACCGGGCCGTTCCCGCACAGGTCGAGACGGGCCGTCAGCAGCACGGGCCCGAACGGCGCGAGGCCGTCCGCGTCCGGGTCGTCCTCGCCCAGGGTGACCCGGGTGGTCGCCTCGGGCAGGTCGTCGTACCCGCGCAGTTCCTGGAGGAGCAGGTCGGGGGTGTCGTGGAAGCGGACGCGCAGGGCCGTCGCCGAGCGCAGCAGGGCGGTCCAGGCCCGCTGCGCCTCGGCCGGGCTCACCACACCGTCCGCTCCCCCGTCGCCGTCCAGCGGGATCCGGACGGGCAGGGTGCCGACCCGGTGCCGCTCGGACAGGAGCGAGGCGATCAGCTGGGCCGCCTGGTGCGGTGTCGCCTCCAGCGTCGGCGCCGGTTGCGGGGCGGAGTTCATCGGGTCTCCTCACCGGCCGCCGTGCCGCCGAGCACGGAGCCGATCAGTCGGTGGGCGAGGTCCAGACGCTCCCGCCGGGACAGCGGGACGAGCGCGGGCCACAGCAGTTCGAGGGCGGCGCTCCCGTCCCCGACGTGCTCCGCCCTGGCGGAATCGGCCGTTACGGCGGGCGCGGGTGCCGTCGACGCGGACACGGGTGCCGTCGACGCGGGCGCGGTGGGCACGGCTGCCGTCGGCGCGGGTTTGGCCACCGCGGGCGCCGCGGGCGCCGCGGGCGCCGTCGACCCGGACACGGACGGCTCGGACACGGACAGCTCGGACACGGCGTTCGCCGTGGGCCGCCCCCGCTCCGCGAGTTCCGTCAGTCGGCGCTGGTCGACCTTGCCGCTGGAGTTGTACGGCAGGGTGTCCGGGTGGTGGATCGTCAGATGGCGCAGCTGCGCGGGCAGGGCCGCGCGGATCGCCTCGTCCGTCGCGTCGGCGGCGGTGCCCGCGGCGAGGGTGACGAACAGGTGCAGCCGGGGACCGGCGGCCGAGCCCACGGTCAGCGCCACGGCCTGCTCGACACCGGGCCGGCGCAGCGCTACGGCCTCGATCTCGCCGAGTTCGAAGCGCACCCCGGCCAGCTTGAACTGCCGGTCCCGGCGCCCCGAGTAGTGCAGCCGGCCACCGCTGTCGAGGTGGACGACGTCGCCGGTGCGGTACACGACCGCGCCGTCCTCGGCGTAGGGGTCGGCGACGAAGCGGGCCGCGGTCTGGCGGGGCGCGCCCGCGTAGCCGGTGGCCACCCCGTCGCCGCCGACCCATAGTTCGCCCTGCTCGCCGGGGACGGCGAGGGCGCCGTCGGCGGTGACCACGCGTGCGTAGCCGTAGGGCAGCGGGCGGCCGATCGGGGGCAGTGCGGCGCCGCCGGGGTCGACCCAGCCGGCCGTGGCGACCACGGTCGTCTCGGTCGGGCCGTACATGTTCAGCACCTCGAACGGCACGTCCTCGGGGAGGCCGTGCAGCCGGTCGCCGCCGGTGGAGATGCGGTCCAGCCGGCTGCCCGCCGGCTTCGGCACCCGGGCGAGGAGTTCGGCGATCGGCGTGGAGACGAAGGCGTACTCGACGCCCGCCTCGTCGAACCAGCCCGCGAGGCGCTGCGGGTCGGCGCGGAGTCCGGTCGGCGCGAACCGGATCCGGGCACCGGCGTACAGGCCGGACCACACCTCGAAGGCGGAGGCGTCGAAGGCGGCGTTGGCGAGCTGTCCGACGACGGTGTCCGGGCTGATCCGCAGTTCGCGCACCGCCCACGCGGCGAGCCGGTCCAGGGCCGGCCGGGGCACCATGACCCCCTTGGGCTCACCGGTGCTTCCGGAGGTGAACATGACGTAGGCGGGGGCGGCGCTGTCACCGTCGGGCGCGGTCCCCGGGGCGGCGGGGCCGGCGTCCCACTCGGCGGCCAGGCCGGTCCAGTCCAGCAGGCGCGGCGCGCCCTCGGGCCCGTCGAGGGCGGCGGCAAGGTCGTCGGGGACGCCGGGCAGGCGGACGACGGTGGTGCAGCGGGCCTGGGCGACCATGGAGGCCAGCCGTTCGGCGGGCTGCCCCGCCTCCAGGGGCACATAGGTGCCGCCGGCGTGCAGCACCGTGTAGGCGCAGGCGAAGAAGTCGGGCGAGGCCGTCCCCAGGATCCCGACCACCCCGCCCGGCCGGCCCGGCAGCCGCCTGGCCGCCTCGCCCCAGGCCACCAGCCGTCCGTACGTCACCTGCCGGGCGCCGTCGTCGAGGGCCACCGCCTCCGGCTCGGCCGCGGCCCGTGCGGTCACCTGCGCCACGAGCGCGGTGGCCGGCGCGGACCGCGGCTCGGGCAGCAGCTGGACCCAGGTGCGCAGCCATTCCAGCGTCCCCGTCCACAGCGCCCACAGGTCGTCCTGGCCGACCGCGCCGTCCTGGGCCTCCATCAGGAGCTCGACGCGGGTGTCCTCGCCGGTCCCGGAGGTGACGGCGACGACGTTCACGGGGAACTTGGCCGCCCCGTTGAACACGCCGAGCTGCACGCGCGCGGTGGCGCCGGCCAGCTCGACCTCGCGCTCGACCTGCTGGTGCATGCTGAACGCGGCGCGCACCACGGCGCCGTCACCGCGTCCGTCGGTGCCGCCGACGGCCTGGACGACGTCGGAGAGGGGTACGGCGGAGCGGTCCATCGCCTCGCGCAGGGCGCCCCGGGTGCGGCGCAGGGTGGCCTCGGGCAGTTCCCCGGGCCGCCGTTCGACGACCACGGGGACGGTGGAGACGAACATCCCCACGGTGTCCTCGTGGCCGGGCGGCCGGTTCTCCACGGCACTGCCGAGGACCGCGGCGCCGACACCCTCGTACTGGGTGAGCGCCTGCGAGAACGCGGTGAACAGCGCGGTGAACAAGGACACCGACGCCCGCCGGGCGCCCTCCCTGACCTCGCGCAGCAGGGCGGGGGGCACGGGCAGCCGCAGGAAGGTGTCCCGGCCCGTCGGCGGGGTCCCGGCGTCCAGGACGCGGCCGGCGGCCTTCGCGGCCCGTTCGGCGACCTCGCGGACCTCGGCGGGATCGGCGGGGGTCTGGGCGGCGGCGTAGGCGAAGTAGCGCGGATCCGGATCCGGTTCGGCGCTGTCGTCGTCGAGGCTGCCGAGCAGGGCGACGAAGGACTTGCCGTCGTGGATGAGGTGGTGCTCGGTGTGCACGAGCACGGCGCGGCCGTCCGGCAGACGTACCAGCACCCAGCGCAGCAGCGGTCCGGTCGTCAGGTCGAAGGGGCGGTCGGCGCCGCTGAGACGGACGAGTTCCTCCGGGGAGGCGGTCGGCTCGGGCAGGTCCACGACGGTCAGGTCGACCTCGGCGTCGGTGACGTCGGCGGCGGGCACCGCCTGCCAGGGCTCGCCGTCGTCGAACAACAGCCGGGTGCGCAGCACCGGGTGACGGTGCAGCAGCCGGCGGAGCTGGGCGCGCAGGGCGGCGGGGCGAGGCGCCTCGGTGAAGTGGAACAGGGCGTGGAAGACGTAGCGGGAGGAGTCCGGGTCGAGGAGGGACTGGTACCAGATCACGCGCTGCTGCCAGGTCAGGGGCGCGCGATCGGCCGGCGCGGGGTCCGCGGCGCGGTCGGCCGGGTCGGTGCGGGGGCGGGCGGCGAGGTCGTCCAGGAGCCGCCGCACGCTGGCGGCGTTGAGCAGTTCGTGGGCGCCGAGGGCCAGTCCGTGGGTGCGGCGCATCCGCACGGTGACCTGCGCGGCGTCCAGGGAACTGCCGCCCAGGGCCGCGAACGGGACGTCGAGCGGCTCCCCCGGGGCGAGACCGAGGGCCTGCCGGACGTCGTCGGCCAGACTCTCCACGACGGCGGTGGCCGTGTTCGTTGTCATGCGTCGCTCTCCTTCATGGGTGTCGTTCGACGGCATCGACCCGCGCGGGACGCGGGTCCGGGGTACCGGCGGGAGATCCGGACCGGTCGGGCCTCGGCGCCGGTGGGTCGGACCGGTCGGGGACCGGGGGTGGGGCGTCGGTGGTCGGGGCGGGACCCCGGGGCGGGTTGCCGGTGGTCGGGGCAGGGTCGTCCGTGAGTCCGGGATCCGGGGCGTGGTGCGCGGCGGCCGGCCGCACGCCGAGGCGGAGGGCCGCCAGGGCCACGGGTACGGCGGTGAGGGCGACCAGCACGGCGGCGGAGGCCCAGCGGGACGCGACGCCGAGGAGCAGGAAGACGGCGAGGGCGACGGCCTGGGTGCCGAGGCCGGCGATCGAGGTGACCGTCGCCCGGGCCGGGCCTGAGATGGCGTGCTGGAGCCGGGCGTCGGCGACGATCTGGGCCAGCCGCAGCACCCAGTAGAACGCGGCGATGCCGAGGAACCCGGCCGGCCGCCCGGTGAGCGCTCCGGCGGCCAGGGCCGCGCCGCCCGCGCCGAGCAGGACCGCCAGCAGGCGGTCGCCGGCGCCGGCCATGCGCCCGCCCGCGAAGCCGCCCGCCGCCATCGCCGCCCAGGGCAGCAGCAGGAGAAGCGGCACGGCGGCCGCGGGCGTGCCGGCCTCGCGGGCCAGCACCGGGAGGTACTCGTCCACCACGCCGAGGCCGGTCAGGACCGCGACGAGCAGCACGGCGGAGCGCACCCGCGGGGCGCCGCGGACCTCGGCCAGTCCGGCGCGCAGCACGGCCAGATAGCCCCGCGAATCCGGCGCCGGTCCGGCGGACACGCCGGGGGTGCGGGCCGGGCGGCCGAGGGCGAGGGCGGTGGGGACGGCCAGCAGGGTGAGCAGTACGGACACCCAGCCGGCGGCCGGGTAGCCGCCGAGCAGGACCAGCGGGGTGGCGGCCAGGGAGCTGGCCGCCACCGAGCACGCCTGGACGGCGGCCACCCGGCTGCTGACGTGTGCGTACCGGTCGGCCCTGCCCTCGGCGGCGAGTCCGTCGTAGAGCAGGGACTGGAGCGTCCCGGAGGTGAGGGCGGTGCCCGCACCCCACAGGACGAACCCCGCCGCGAACGAACCGAGCGAGGGCAGCGCGGTCCACAGGGCGAACCCGGTGCACTGGGCGAGGGCCGCGCCGGCCAGGACGCGATGGCGGGGGAAGCGGTCGGCCAGGGCCCCGGAGGGGACCTCGCAGACGAAGGTGGTCACCGTCCACACCGCGAAGAGAACCGACAGTTCTCCCGTGGAGACCCCGTGCGAGGTCATCAGCAGGGCGTAGACGGCGTACAGCGGGAGGAGTTCGGTCAGGCAGGTGTACAGGTACACCGGGCCGACGCGGAAGGAGCCGGGGGGCGGCAGCTGGGGCATGCGGACCTAATAAGGCATGGAAGGACGCTAGCACGGAGGCGTCGGGCGGGCGGGGCGGTCGGCGGACCCGGCGGCGGACCGGCCGGAGTCGGCCGGTGCGACGGACCGGGCGGACTCAACCGGTGCGACGGACGAGGAACGGTCCGAGCGCGAGGGCGTCGAGCGGGCTGCGGGCGAAGGTGGCGAGCGCGTCGGCGGGGGTCCACACGACCGGCTCGTCACGGCCGTTGAAGGACGTGTTGAGCACCACCGCGTGTCCGGTGTGCTCGGCGACGCGCCCCAGCAGCCGGTGGTAGAGCGGGTCGTCCTCGGCGGTGACCGTCTGCGGGCGGGTGGTGCCGTCGACGTGGATCACGGCGGGCATCGCGGCCCGCCCGGCCTCCGGCACGGGGGTGGTGACGATCATGTACGGCAGCGGGGTGCTGTCGCCGAGCAGGGTGGCGGCCTCCTCCAGGCGCATGCTGGGTGCGAACGGCCGCCACCACTCACGGTCCTTGACGGTGAGGTTGATGCGGTCGCGCTTGGCCACCGGGAAGGGCGCGGTCACGATGGAGCGGTGGCCCAGTGCCCGCGGGCCGCCCTCGCCGCGCCCCTGGTGCCAGCCGACGACCTCGCCGCGGCCGAGCAGTCCGGCGACCGTGTCGGCGATGTCGTCGGGCTCGGTGTGCCGGACGCCCTGCTTGTGCAGCACCCGGCGCACGGCGTCGGCGTCCCACTGCTCGCCCCAGGCGAGGGTGCCGGTCATCGGCGCGACGGTCTCGCCGTGCTGGGCGGCGACCCAGCCGGCCGCGCCGAGGCTGACGCCCTGGTCGCCGGCGAGGGGCTGCACGAACAGGTCGCGCACCTCGGGCAGTCGGGCCAGCTTGCCGTTGAGGGTCGCGTTGAAGCCGACGCCGCCGGCCACCAGCAGGGTGTCCTGGCCGGTCTCGCGCAGCAGCCGGCGGGCCATCGCGACGACCGAGTGCTCCAGGGCCTCCTGGGCGGTGGCGGCGAGGTCCCGGTACTCGTAGGGGTCGCGTTCGGTGCGACGGACGTAGCGGCCGCGCTCACGGTCGTAGTGGCGGCCGGTGCGGTTGGGCGGCAGCGCGCTGGTCTTCTCCAGGTGGGCGAGCCAGAGCCGCAGGGTGTCGGTCTCCTCGTCGGTGCTGCCGGCGGAGAGCAGGGAGCGCGGTACCGGCCCGACGGCGTACCCGTCGTCCAGGAAGGTCAGTCCGCCGCCGAAGGTCAGGTCGCCGGGGGTGCCGTAGGGGGCGAGGCCCATGGTCTTGCCGGCGGCGTCGGCGCCGAGTCCGGCGTACTGGCAGACGGCGGCGTAGAAGTAGCCGAGCGACCAGCCGGGCGGGACGGACTCCAGCACCTTCAGCTCGCCGTCGACGGCCGAGGCGAGGGTGGCGCTCTCGCACTCGCCCTGCCCGTCGAGGACCAGGACGGCGCCGTCCGGGCGCCCGGAGAAGTAGTAGGCGCTGGCCGCGTGGGCGGTGTGGTGCGGGACGAAGACCAGCTCGGGGTCGCAGCCGCGCGGGAACAGCTCGCGCGGGAGGAGGAAGTCCAGCGCGGTGGCGGTGTCGGGGAACCAGTCCAGTCCCCGCCGGGTCAGCAGCGAGGGCATGTCCCAGCCGTGTGCGACGACGTCGATGTCCTCCAGGGCGAGGCCGCCCTCCGCCAGGCAGAACGCGGCGGCGTGCAGGGGTGCCTCGCCGTAGCCGTGCTTGTGCCGGGTGAAGCGTTCCTCCTCGGCGAACGCCACCACCTTCCCGTCGACCAGGAGGCAGGCGGACCCGTCGTGGCTGGCGCCGGGCCAGCCATTCACACCGAGAATTCGCATGACAAGTCATTCCCTTCGAACGGCCCGTGGGCCCGGTAATTGACGGACGACGACCGGTGCGCTAGAAATTAGCAGCGATACCGCGCCGAAGAAATAGGCGCCGGCCTCTTTCCTTCTCCGAGACCGCACCGAGCGGAAACCCGCCGGTCAGCCCGGTCTGCGCTCTGCACTTTCCCGTTTTTCTGCATACCTCGAAAACCGCTGGACACTTCCGATTTCCATGCGCGAGAAACCAGAAGAAAGGGCACTGTCGTGCTTCGTTTGATCATGCATCCGGAAAGCACAGCCGACGTTCCCGACGAGGCGGACGTCCCGGCCGAGGACTTCCACCAGAGCGCCGGACGCTTCCGGCTGCTGGTGGGGCGCGGCGATCCGGTCCGGCTGCTGCGGGTGGGCGGTCCCGGCGGGCGGTGGGCCACGGCGCTGCTGGAGGACACCGGCCGGGACGGCTGGTTCCTGTGGAAGGGACCGGCCGGCACCCCGCGCCCGGAACTGCTGTCCGCCCTGCTCAGCGGCGTGTCCCAGCTGGGTCCCGCCACCTTGGTGCTGCTCCCCGAGTGGGACTTCCCCGAGGTGCTGGAGGCCGCCGGCTACCGGCCCGCCCCGCCCTACGCCACCGGCCTGGTGCCCACCTACGGCGGCGCCGAGGCGATCCTCGCCCGGATGCGTCCGAGCACCCGCAGCCGGGTGCGCCGCGCGCTGCGCAGCGGTCTCGAATTCGCCGCCGACCCCGGCCGGATAGACGAGTTCTACGACTTCTACGCACCGGCGATGATCCGGGCAGATTCACCCGACCTCGCCCCCCTGGATCTGCTGCGCGATCTGCTGGCACACCCGTCGGTCCACCTTTTCACCGCGCTTTCCGAGGGGCGGGTGGCGGCCGGATCCATATGTTTCGAGAACCGGAGTTCGCTGGAGGCACGGTTTGTGGCGACGCATCCGGACCACCGCGTCGACGGCTCGATGAACTACGTGCATTTCGAGACCATCGAATGGGCGGCGGACCGGGGTCTGGCGCATTTCGATCTGAGCGGCATATCCACCGGCGAGGTGGACGGCAAGACGGCGGGGATCAACCGGTTCAAGCTCGGGTTCGGCTGCTCGGTCCTGCACTACCCCACCTACGTCCGCCCGGCCGGCTGAGGGAGAAAGCCCGTGCGACTCGTGATCGACCGGGACGTGCCCGTCCCGATGCGTGACGGTGTGGTGCTGCGGGCGGACGTGTACCGCCCGGACACCGCCCGCCCGCTGCCCGCCCTCCTCCAGCGGACCCCGTACGACAAGGGGTCCTCGGCGGGGGGCCGTTCGCTGAACTGGATGCGCCTGGTCGAGGCCGGCTACTGCCTGGTGGTGCAGGACGTGCGCGGCCGGTACGCGTCCGGCGGTGTCTTCCGGCCGTTCGCCGACGACGCGTCCGACGGCCGGGACACCGTCGAGTGGGCCGCCCGCCAGGCCTGGTGCGACGGCGCCGTGGGCATGCTCGGGCGGTCCTACGAGGGCGCCGCCCAGTGGCACGCGGCAGCCGCCGGGCCACCCGCGCTGCGGGCGATCGCCCCGCATGTCGCCGCCGCCGACCCGTACGACGGCTGGACGTACCTGGGCGGCGCCTTCCAGCTCGGGTTCTGTCTGCACTGGGTGCTGGGCGACCTGCTGCACGGCCAGGTCGGCCGGGCCGGCGGCACGGACGCGGACGTCCGCGCGGTCGAGCGGGCCCTGGACGGCATGGACGAGCTGTACCGGGCGCCCTGGCGTGCGCTGCCCCTGCTGGACCGGCTCGCGCCCTACTACCGTGAGTGGCTGGAGCACCTGGATGCCGACGCCCACTGGCGCGGGCTCACCGCCGCCCCGGACCGGCGTCGGCCCCCGGCGCTGGTCGTCGGCGGCTGGTACGACATCTTCCTGCCGGGCACCCTGCGCGGTCCGTCGCCCCGGCCCGGGGACCGGCTGGTGATCGGCCCGTGGTCGCACTGCGTGACCGGGGGTGTCTTCCCCGAGCGCCGCTTCGGACTGGCCGCCGACGAGTCGGAGTTCGACATGACAGGCGCTCACCTCGCTTTCTTCGACCACCACTTGAAGAACGGCGACGGTGACGCGGGCCCGGCGGTACAGGTGTTCGCCGGTGGGGTGGACCGCTGGGTCCGCCCCGCCGGGCCGCCCGGCGCGGACGGCACGCCGCTCGCGCTGCACCTCGGCAGCGAGGGGGACGCCCGCACCCGGCACGGCACGGGCGTACTGCGGCCCGAACCGCCCCGGGACGGCGGCGCGGACACGTACCGGTACGACCCGCGCGACCCCGTCCCGACCGCCGGCGGGGCGACCTGCATGACGGGCATGCTCGTCGGCGCCGACTGCGGCCCGCTGGACCAGCGCGCCGTGGAGGACCGCCCCGACGTGCTCTGCTACACCGGTGCGCGGCTCGACGCGCCCCTGGTGGTCTCCGGGGAGGTCGTCGCGGAGCTGTACGTCTCCTCGTCCGCGCCCGACACGGACTTCACCGCCAAGCTGGTCGACGTGCACCCGGACGGCCGCGCGGAGATCCTCTGCGACGGTGTCGTCCGGGTCGGGCACCGGGCCCGGCGGGACGGAGTGCGTCCGCCGGCCCCGGACACGGTCCACGCCCTGCCGGTGTCGGCCGGGACCGTCGTGCATGTCTTCCGGCCCGGGCACCGGGTCCGGCTGGAGGTCTCCAGCAGCAACTTCCCGCGTTTCGACGTCAATCCGAACACCGGCGGCACCCCGCTGACCCTGGCGGACGCCCCGGTCGTCACCGCGGTCAACCGGGTCCACCACGGGCCCGGCCGGCCCTCGCGGCTGCTGCTCCCGGTCTCCGCCGGTCTGCCGGACGCTCACGACGCCGCCTGAGGCGACGGCTCGGGCCTGGTCCCGCCGTCGCGGTGGAGCACGGAGAGGTCCCTGAGCGGGACGATCCGCCGCCCGGCCCGCAGGTGCGCCCGGCGCAGCCGCTCGCGCTGGGCGGCCGTCAGCTCGGTGCAGTGCTGCGGGATCGCGCGCAGCATCCGGGCCCGGGCGGCGGTGGCCGGGTACCGCGGCCGTACCCGGTAGGGGTCGCGCAGCAGGTGGTACAGGGTGCCGGTGTGGAACGCCGCCTTGAGCAGGGCGTAGTAGGCGGCGGCCCCGGCCCCCTTGTGCCGGGCGCAGCCGACCAGGGTGCGGGACGCCTCGTACAGGCGCCACAGGACGGGGACGGCGGGCGTGGTGAAGACGCCGGTCTCCTGGGCGATGCCCTCGCCGACGCCGTAGCGGAAGTAGCTGCGCATGTTCTGCAGGCCGACCTGGGCGTCGTGGAAGATGCGGGCCTCGGGGACGTGGCGGACGGGAATGCCGGCCAGTTGCAGCCGGAAGTCGAACTCACGGTCCTCGCACCAGTGGATCAGGCCGTCGAAGTGGTAGCCGCCGATGTGCTCGACGATCGCCCGGTCGTAGATGAGCGGCGGGGACAGGGCGCTGACGTACTCGCCCTCGTCGTACTCCCGGACCCGGGCGGTGAGTCGGCTCATCAGGCTGCCGGACTCGCCGTACACGACCTGCCCCTTGACCACGGGGTCGGCGGCGACGGCGGTGGCCATCATGCGGACCACGCCGGACGCGAAGGTGCAGTCCGAGTCCATCAGCAGCAGATAGCGTCCGCGCGCCGCCTCGGCGCCGGCGTTGTAGGCGGCGCCGAGGTTGCCCGCGTCGGGGATCTCGGTGACGGTCAGCGGCCTCGGGTGCTCGCGCAGCAGGCGGCGGATCTCGTCGGTGGCGCCGTTGAGGGCCAGCACGATCTCCACGTCCTCGTCGACCGAGTCGATGCACTCCAGGATCCGTACGTCGTCGCGGAGCGCGATGATCACGCTGGTGGAGGCGAGCACCTCGTCGGGGCCGGACGTGGCGGTCATGCCCGCTCCCCGGTGTCCGGGGCGCCCTGCGGCCCCTCCTTGCGCAGCACGTAGACGTGCGTGGTGTGGCCGGGGGTGAAGCCGTCGCCGTCGATGTCGCGGACCCTGACGGTGCGCAGGCCGGCCACCCGGCCGAGTTCCTCCATGGTGAACGGGTCGACGACGTACTGCACATGGGTCTCGCGCCACAGCAGGCCGTCCGCCCCGTACAGGGAGAGCACCGAGCGGCTGCGGGCCAGCACCGGGTCCCAGCGGTGGGTGCGGTGCAGCCGCACGCCGTCGCGGGTCTCCTCGTGCTCCAGGTCGCGCCAGTCCTCCTGGAGGACCTTGCGGGAGGAGTAGTCGAAGACCAGGTGGCCGCCGGGGCGGAGTGCGGCGGCCGCGTGGCCCAGGCAGTCGGCGAGGTCGGCGGCCGTCAGGTAGTTGAGGGCGTCGAACCCGCAGACCACGAAGTCGAAGGAGTCGGGCTCGGCGGTGAAGCGCGCCATGTCGCCGACGATGCGCAGCTCGGGCGGGATGCCGCCGTGCTCCAGCATGGCCGCCGAGCGGTCCAGCGAGGCGACCTCGCCCTGCGGGACCAGGTCGGCGAGCACACGGCTGCCCATGCCGGTGCCGGCGCCGAGGTCGAGGATGCGGACCGGGCCAGGGGCGGCCAGCTTGGCCAGTTCGGCCCCGATGCCCAGGCGCCAGGTGTCCTCGGCCATGGCGCCCTCGAACAACTCGTAGGTGTCGGACCAGTGTTCGTACGCTGTGGTCATCGGCGTTCCTTGTCAGTGGGTGTCGGCGGGTGTGTCGGTGAGTGTCAGTGGCTCGGTTCGCACGGAGTCGTGGGCGCCCCGGAGGGGTCGGTGAGGCGCAGCGGCAGCCGGGACAGCACCCGGGCGGCCAGGGCTTCGGCGGCGGCCACGTCGGGGCCGCTGGTGATGGTCCCGGCCAGCACCTCGTCGCCGCCGCGGTAGGCGGGCAGGACGGTGCCGGGGGCGAGGTCCAGGCCCCAGAAGACGTCGTGCACGCCGGGAGTGCGGGCGAGTGCGTCCAGGTCGCCGACCGAGTGGACGGTGCCGCCGTCGGCGGGCAGGTACCGCTGCACGACGGCGCGGTCCCGGGTGGGGCGCAGTTCCTCGGGGACGAGGGGGCGGCCGAGGGCGAGGCGGACGGCGTTGGGCAGCGGGTCCACTCCGGTGGCGAGCGGCATGACCTCGGTGGCGATCCGGGCGCCGGTCAGCCGGCAGGTGATCTCCAGCAGGTACACCCGCCCGTCGGGGGTGCGCAGGATGTCGGTGTTGACGACGGCGGTGGTCAGGCCGAGCGCGTCCACGCCCCGCTGGACCGTCCGGACGACCTCGGCCCGCTGTGCCGCGTCCAGGACGGTGGGCAGGGTGTCGCCGCCCTCGAAGAAGTGCGGGAAGAAGCGCTCCTTCTCGCCGTACTCACGGTCGGCGAACCCGGTGACGTGCAGCAGCCCGTCGACGGCGAACCCGGCCACGGTGTGCTCGGTGCCGGACAGGTACTCCTCCACCACGACCCGTCCGGTCGGGCTCAGCGCGAGCGCCCGCTCGACCGGCTCCCGCGCACGCTCGCGGGTGTCCAGCTTGGCGACGCCCAGGGATCCGGTGCGGTCGCTGGGCTTGACCACCGCGGGCAGTCCGACGCGCTCCAGACCGGCGAGCGCCGCGTCGGCGGTGGTGGCGACGGCGAACCGGGGTACGGCGAGTCCGGCCCGGTCCAGCGCGGCGATCCTGCGGTCCTTGAGGGTGCACAGGTCGGCCACCTCGACGGGTACGCCGGGGCAACCCAACTCGGCGGCCAGGCGGGCCACGACCGGTGGATTGTCATATCCGAGGGTCATGACCCCCGATATTCTTCCAAGCCGCTCCGCACGAATTACCGAGAGGACGTTCCGGAAGTCGTCCGGGTCGGCCTCCAGATGAATATCGGCATGTTTTTCGACGCGTTCGGTGATCCGGTCCGTCACGACCACGGTCCGTACTCCCATGGCTTTCACACGGGCCAGCGACCTGTCCATTCCAGAGCCGATCCCGCATATCACGAGGGTTTCGGTCACCTGGCCACGTACCAGACCCGCCGGGTGTCCTCGCGCACCGGTTCACGGTCGAGTCCGGCATAGGTGTCCACACTGGTGAAGCCGGCCGCGCGCAGGGCGTCGGTCACCGTCTCCGGGTCGAGGCCGCGCTGCGGATGCACCTCGTGGATGCGGTGCCAGCCGCCGTCCGGGGTGCGGCGCACGACGGTGACCGTGGTGTCCACCCGGCCGCTCGCGGCGTCGTAGGGGTTCTCCCAGACCTCCAGGATGTCCTCGGTGTTCTGCTCCACGAACACCCTGCCTGACCAGGCACGTTCGACGAACCAGACGGGGTGGGCGTCGAGGATCGCCAGGCCGCCGTCCGCGGTGGCGTCCCGCAGGGTGCGGGCCGCGCGACGCAGATCGTCCTCGTCGACCAGGTAGTTGAAGGTGTTGTAGGTGCAGGTGACCACGGAGTGGGGCCGGTCGGGGCGGTACTCACGCAGATCGGCGTGGCTGAACTCGACGGTGACTCCGGCCAGACGGGCGGCGGCCTCGGCATGCCGCAGCATGCCCGCCGACTGGTCCACGCCGGTCAGCCGGTCGAAGCGACCGGCCAGCGCGACCAGCAGCGTGCCCGTGCCGCAGCCCAGGTCGAGCAGCGACCCGGTGCCGGCCCGGTAATAGGAAATCAGATCGGGAAGCTTTTTCGCCACTTCCTCGGTGAAATCATTGTACGGCGCCCCGGCATAAACATCGGCATACTCTCCGAAGAAATCGCCGCGTGATCCGTATTGCATCACGACCGCTCCATTCAGTAGTCTCAATTTTCGTGCCGGGCGCTTCCAGGCCCGCCATTTCCTTTTCATTTCCGGAGGGAGATTTCGCATGCGCACGGCGAACGAGGGAAGCCACTCCCAAGGGCTTCCACTGCTGTCCGACCAGATAGACCGCCTGGCGATCCAGGAGTGGGTCGAGCAGCATGACCTCGGGGTCGAGGTCCGTATGTTCGGCCGGGGCTTCCGGCTGACCGGCCCCCTCGACACCGACGCGCTGGACTCGGCGCTGACCACGCTCGTCGCCCGCCACGAGGCGCTGCGGGTGGCCTTCCCCGACCGGGGCCGGGCCGGACGCCAGGAGATCCGGGCGCCCCGCCCCTTCACACCGCACCGCGAGGACCTCACCGGGCTGCCGGAGGACGAACGGCCGGCCGAGGCCCTGCGCCGGGCCGGCACCTACCTGAGCCAGAACCTCGATCTGGACGGCGGACTGCTCCTGAGCGGTGTCGTCTACCGCCTGGGCGAGGAGGACCATCTGCTGGGCCTCGCGGTCGACCACCTGGTGGTGGACGGCCAGTCGTTCGAGATCCTGGTGAACGAGCTGTGGGAGCTGTACGCCGCGGCCGTCGAGGGCCGTGAGGCCAAGCTGCCCGAACAGCGCTTCACCTACGCGGACTTCGTGCGCTGGGAGGCGGAGTGGCTGGGCCGCGACCCGAGCCCCCGGCAGCTGATCGCCCGCTTCGCGGAGCTGCTCGACGGCATCGGCACCAACGCCCCGGTGCACCTGCCCGGGATGCTGCGCGAGACCAACGACCGTTACGCGGTGGGCACGTTCGACGGTTCGCTGCCGCCGGAGACCTGCGAACTGCTCACCCGGTACTGCCGGTCGGCCCGCGCCACCCCGTTCGTCGTGCTGTTCACCGCCTACCTGTGCGCGCTGCACGCCCGCAGCGGGCGCAGCGACCTCGCGGCGCTGATCCCGGTGACCCGGCGCACCGAGGAGCACCTGCTGGACCTGGTGGCCTTCCTGTCCACCTACGCCACCGTGCGGGTGCGGATCAACCCCGCCCAGACGTTCAAGGAGCTGAGCCGCACGGTCCGCTCGGCGGTGCTGGAGACCCAGCGGCTGGGCCAGGTGCCGGCGCCCGAGGTGACCTCCGCGCTCGCCCCGCACATGCTGGGACGACTGCTCGAACGGCCCTGCACCTTCTTCGACGTGGCGCCCGGCGGCTGGAGCGGCGGCAGCCGCGAGGCCGGCGGTCTGTCGGTGGAGCCGACCGAGGTGCCCGGTGACCAGCACCAGATCGAGAGCCTGGAGGTGTTCGCCTCGGTCGACGACAGCGGCGTGGACTTCACCGTGCTCTTCCCGGCGGACGTCTTCGGCGAGGAAGCGGTGCGGGATCTGGCTCATGAGTTCACCTCCCTGGTGCACAGGTTCCTGAGTGCTCCGGACACGGCGATCGCGGACGTGCTGCGGGCGGACTGACGGACCGGGCCGGACCGGGCCGGGGGCCGCACGGTCGGCTCCCGGACCGGGCCGGCGGCTCCCGGACCGGCCCGGCCGATCAGGGCTGGAAGCCGGCCGGGGCAGGGACGGGCGTGGCCATCCGGATCACCTCGAAGGCCTCGCTGTGGCCCTGGCCCGCGCTGGTGACGGCCCGGTAGGACGCCAGCCCGCGGACCGCCTCGTCCCAGGCGGCGTGCCGCAGCTGGGACCGGTAGCAGCGCATGGCCGCCACCTTCAGCTCGATCTGGTCGGTGACGTCCTCCGTGTACTGGGCCTCGCCGAGCGGGGCCCAGACCTCATAGCCGAGCACCAGGGAAGGCGGCGGGGAGGGCGGCCCGGCCTCCTCGAAGAAGTCGGACTCCGCCATCCACAGCGCCTCCAGGCCCAGCCGGTGGACGGCCCGGTGCTCCACGTCCCCGTCGTCGCGGTGCGGCAGGTACACCCGGTCCGGGCGCACCTCGCGCAGCACCTTGACGACGGCCAGGTGCAGGCGGCGGTCGGCGGCGAAGTCACGGGACGGCTCGTCCAGGGTGATGCACCGCTTGACGCCGAGCACCCGGCAGGCGTCGGTGGTCTCCGCCGCGAACTCCTCGGCCCCGACCTCCCGGTCGCGCAGTCCGCGCTCCCGGCGGATCACGATGACGACCGTGACCTCCGCGCCGGACTGTGCGAGCTTGGCGATGGAGCCGCCGCAGCCGATGACCTCGTCGTCGGGGTGCGGGGCGATCACCAGGACCCGGGTCACCGGGCGGCTCCGCCCGGTACGCCGTACCCGGCCCAGCGGGCCCACTCGGCCGTGCGCTCCATGCCCTCGTCCAGCGTGGTCCGGGGCGCGATGAGCACCTCGGCGGCGCGGGCGGCGTCCGCGCGGGCGGGGCTGGCGTAGAGGGCCTGCTCCCAGTCGGGGACGGCCCCGCGGGTGGCGGTGCCGCTCGGGGCGGGCAGCCCGCGCATGCCGCGCAGCCGGTCGAAGAACGCCCCCCAGTCCGGCTCGCCGGGCCCGTTGACGAGGAACTTCCGCCCGGCCGACCCGGGTTCGGCGAGGGCGGCCAGTACGGCGTCCGCCACGTCGTCGACGTACACCGCGTTGCAGGCGCCGCCGGCACCGGTGACCGGAAGCTCCTCGAACTCCGCTGCAGGGCGGGTGAGTTGGGCGGTCGTCCACTGGCCGCCCCAGGGGCCGTAGACCACGCCGGGCTGAAGCACCACGATGTCGGGGCCGTCGCCGTGCGCGGCCAGCACCAGCCGTTCGGCGGCCGCCTTCTGCTGCTCGTACTCGCGGTCGTCCGGATCCTCGGCGAGCGCCGGCGCGGTCTCGTCGAAGCGGGTGAGGCCGGTGGTGTCGTAGACGTCGACGGTGCTGACGTGCACCAGCCGCTCCACGCCCGCGAGTTTGGCCGCGGCGAGCAGCTGCGCGGTGCCGTCGACGGTGGTGCGCCAGCGGTCCGCCACCTCGCCCTGCGATCCGAACGCGCAGTGCACCACCAGGTCGCAGCCGTGCAGGGCCTTGCCCAGGCTCTGCGGGCTGTCCAGGTCCACGGTCCGGAAGGCCAGCCGGTCCTGCGGCAGCACGGAGAGCCGGGCGACCCGGCCGTAACCGCGCACCAGGGCGCGGACCTCGGCCCCGGTGCCCAGCACCAGCCGCTCCACCACGCGTCCGCCGATGAACCCGCTGGCGCCGGTGACCGCGATGCGCCTGCCCGCGAAGTCGTTCATGCCACGCTCCTCGAAGTCGTCCCGGTCAGCCAGGGCTGGGCCAGCGGGCGTCGCGCGGGCCCCGTGTAGCACTGCTCGATCAGCCGGGCGACCCGCAGGCCGTCCTCGGCGGTGGCGTGCGGCGCCACGTCCGCGCCGGAGCACACCTCGGCGAAGTTGCGCAACTGCTCCACGAACAGGTCGTCCCACTCGTCCTGGGCCGGCGGTACGGCCCGTACGTCGCCGCGGTGCAGTTCCTCGCCGGAGGCGGTGATCAGCGTGCACTCGCCGGCCGGGAAGTCGGTGCCGACGCTGACCTCGGCCTCGGTGCCGGTGACGACGCAGCTGATGCCGAGGGCGCGGACCCTGCTGAACTCCAGCACGGTCTCCACGCCCCCGATGCGCAGGGTGGCGACGGCGTCCGCCTCGACCCCGCCGAGGCTGTCGTCCACGTAGTCGAGGACCTCGACGTCCGGGCCTAGCCACCACAGCAGGATGTCGAAGACGTGGGAGGCCGTGTCGGTGAGCACACCGCCACCCGCGAGCCGGCGGTCGAACATCGACCAGGAGACCGGCTCCCAGCTGTAGGGGTGGCCCTCGGTCCAGCGGACCCGGGTCACCGTGCCCAGGTCACCGCCCTGGATCAGCCTGCGCACCCAGGCGTTGGCCGGGAACAGCCGCCGGGGGTGGGCCATCAGCAGGTGGGTGTCCGGGGCGGCGGCCGCGGCGGCGGCGAGGGCCTCGGCGTCCGCGGCGGAGGTCGCCATCGGCTTCTCCAGCAGCACGTGCTTGCCGCGGGCCAGCAGGTCCCCGGCGACGGCGGCGTGCGCGGTGTGCGGTACGGCGACGACGGCCGCGTCGAAGGCGTCGGCGGCCTCCTCCACCGAGCGGGCGATCAGCACGTCCTCGGCGGAGCCGCCCTGGTCGGTGTACCACTGCAGGGCGGCACGGGCCTGCTCGGGGTCCGGGTCGATCAGGGCGGTGAGCCGGATCTGCGGGACGTGCGGAAGCGCGGTCAGATGACAGGACCGGGCGGCGGCTCCGCAGCCGACGACGGCCAGTCGCAGCGGTTGCATGGGCGACTCCTCGGGTGTGGTCGTAAGGGGGGCGGATCGAGGGCGGGCGGTCAGGTGACGGCCGGGAGGACGGAGGGGTGGACCGGGTCGGCCGAGAGGGACGGGGCGGCCCCATGGGACGGGTCGGCCGGGAGGGCCGGGTGGAACACCCAGAAGTTGGGTTCCGCGTAGACGCCTTGGCCGTCCGCCGAGACCTCCAGGGGGGCGAGCGCACCGGGCACGAGATGACGGGCGGGGCCCGGCAGCGGGTGTCCGGCCACCTCCTCCCAGCGGGCGGCGGGCTGGCTGATCACCAGCGAGCGGTCGCAGGGGGCGAGCAGTTCGGCGCCCAGCGCGGCATGGGTGGCCAGCCAGGGGTCGAACGGCGTGCCGTCCGGGCGCCGCCAGCGGGCGTACTCGGCCATCGGGACGAGCGGGTAGCGGGCCTTGCGGGTGGGGCGGACCGGGATGACCACGCCGCGCAGGCCCGCGGCGCGCGCCGCGTCCCGGGCGTGGCCGAGCAGCTGTTCGGCCAGGCCGGTGCCGCGCAGCCGGGGCGACACGCTGACGGAGAGCATGCACAGGGTGTCGGGGTCGGCGCCGACGGGCCCGCCGAACGCGGAGACCAGGACGTCGTCCGATCCCCCGGGGAGCCCGGCGACCGTGCCGTCCCAGGAGACCGGCAAGCCGTTGGCCGCGGCCACGAGCTGCCCCTCCTCGTCCAGCACGCAGATCTGGTGGGCCGGGTGGGTGTCGTAGAGCCGGTGCCAGCGCCAGTTGCCGGGCGACTCCCAGCTCATGAACACGGGCATGTTGCGCGTGGTCAGCTCGTCGACGGCCGGTTCCAGCTCCGGTGCCTTCTCCAGAGTGGTGACCGTGAGGGCCGGCAGGTCCGCCACGGCCGCGTCAGCCGATCAGGCGGTTGCCGGCGCTCGCCCGCATGGTGCGCGAGCGGCGCAGGTCATGGGTGACGTTGATGCGCTTGAGCCAGCGGTCGGTGCCGTCGTAGCGGGCGGTGAAGGGCACCCGGCCGTGCACCACGCGGTGGTTGTTGACGACCAGGCAGTCCCCCTGTTCCAGGGCGACCTCGCGCAGTCCGTCGTCCACGACCGCGATCAGGTTGTCCAGGGCCCGGCGCGCCTCCGGGTCGTCGTCGGGGACCTCCATGAAATACGGGTCCAGCCGCAGGTAGGGCTCCTCCCGCGGGCCGAACAGGGCGGCCACCGGGCGGCGTTCGTGGATCAGCCGCTCGATGGTGGCGAACCGCTCGGCGTCGCCGTCGACGCGGGCGGAGTTGTTCTTGGGCAGGTGCGACTCGTCGGGCGCGATGTGGAAGCGCTCCTCGAACAGCACCTCCAGGTCGTCGTCGCAGAGCGATCCGCCGGCGTAGGAACCCACCGTGGTGGCGACCTTGTCGGGATTGCGCAGGGACGCCAGCACCAGGTAGTCGCCGCGGTGCGGGTGGAAGGCGTCCTCGGTGTGCCAGGTCAGCAACTCCGCGCTGCCCAGACCCAGTTGGTCGTGCTCGTGGCGGCGGACGGGGAAGATGTCGTGCACCAGCCGGCCGTCCTGCTGGGTGGTCCAGCCGAACGGCTCGCCGAGCAGCGCCGCGTAGAGCAGGACGAGGATCTCCTCGGGGAACTCCCGGTTGGGCCGGGGCCGGCCACGCCAGTGGTCAGGGGTGGGTCCGATGCGGTCCTGGTCGAAGAGGTGCCCGCTGACCACGCAGTAGCCGGTGGGTTCGTCGACGGCGAAGGTGCGCAGGAACCGCTGGGTGCGCACCGGGAGTCCGGCGGCGAGCCGGGGCAGGTCGAGCAGGAGCGCCGGGTCGTCGTCACCGGTGTGGCGCTCCGCGACGCCGATGGTCAGCTCGGCCGTCTGCCGCGCCTCGTCCGGGGTGAGCAGCAGGACGTGCCGCTCCTCGAAGGGTGTGTCCATGACAGTTCAGTCCTTATGTTCCTTAGGTGCGGCCGGTGGGAACGGTGTCGACACCGAGCGGGGCCGGGTCTGCGCCGCCGAGAGCCAGTGGGCGAGCCGGCGGGGGGTCGGGTGGTCGAAGACGGTCGTCGCCCGCAGCCCGACGGTCCCGGGGAAGTCGGCGCGGAGCTCGGTGACCAGGCGCATGGCCAGGATCGACTGCCCGCCACCGGCGAAGAAGTCCGCGTCGACGCCGAACTCCGGGTCGTCCAGCAGGTCCCGGAAGCGCCGCAGCACGGCGGGAAGGAGTTCGACCGCAGCGGAGGCGGCCACGGGCGGTCCGTCGGGGGCGGGGGCTCCGGGGGCGGGGGCGGATCCGGACGCCGGCCGGTTCTCTGTGGCGAGCCGCGCGGCGAGGCCTCGGCGGTCGACCTTGCCGTGTGCGTTCTTCGGCAGGACTCCCGTCCAGAACAGCCGCTGCGGGGCGGCCCAGCCCGGCAGTTCGGCGGTGACCCGGGCCAGCAGCCGGGCGCGCTGCTCGGCGGTGACCGGCAGCACGCCGTCCGGCGGTGGCGCCGGGGCCGGCCCGGCCGGGACCAGGCAGGCCAGCAGGGTGCTGCGGGTCCGGGCGTCCGCGAGGACGACGGCCTGGGCCACCGAGGGGTCGGCGGCGAGCAGGCGTTCCACCGACGCGGGTTCCAGCCGGTGGCCGCGGATCTTCATCTGGTCGTCCACCCGGCCGTGGAACTCCACGT
This sequence comes from Streptomyces sp. NPDC054813, assembly GCF_053611365.1. Lineage (NCBI taxonomy): Bacteria > Bacillati > Actinomycetota > Actinomycetes > Kitasatosporales > Streptomycetaceae > Streptomyces > Streptomyces sp. NPDC054813. Next base: position 556,410 of record NZ_JBSHAF010000001.1, read on the forward strand.
TGCCGTCGGGCAGGACGCGGCCGAGGTCGCCGGTGGCGTACAGCCGGCCGTCCCCGGGCCGGGGGCCGGTAACGAACCGCCGGGCGGTCTGCTCCGGGTCGCCGAGGTAGCCGGAGGCCAGCGAGGGCCCGCCGATGTGGATCTCCCCGACTTCGCCGGGCGCCGCGGGGTGCCGGCCGGGTCCGCGCACGCTCACCTCGGCATTGGCGAGCGGCGTGCCGACGGGCACCTCGGCGGCGGCTTCCGCCAGCGGGCCCTCGTACATGGTGGAGGTCACGGTGCACTCGGTGAGCCCGTAGACGTGCACGAGCGCGGCCCGCCCGGCGCGCTCCCAGCGCCGCCAGTCGTCGGGGTCCATCCGCTCGCCGCCGACCAGCACCCGGCGCAGCGGGAGCGGGGTGGTCGTGCCCCGGACGTCCAGCCAGCGCGCGTACTCGCGCCAGTACTGGGTGGACAGTTCCACGACGGTGACGTCGAGGTCGCGGAGCAGCGCGTGCAGGCCCTGGGGGTCCGGTACGGCGGTACCGGGACGGCAGACGACGGTCCCGCCGCGGGCGAGCACCGGGAAGACCTCCTCCACGACCACGTCGAAGCCGAGGGAGGCCAGTTGCAGCCACCGGTCCCCCGGGCCGAGCGCCAGCCGGTCGGCGGCGGCCAGGGCGAAGCCGTGCAGCGCGTCCCGTCCGATCTCGACGGCCTTGGGCTCGCCGGTGGACCCGGAGGTGAACATCGCGTACGCGGGACCGCCGGGCAGGTCCGTACGGTCGCCCGGGTCGTCCCCGGCCGACTCCGGTGCGGGACCGTCCAGTTGGGGGCTCAGGTCGACCCACGGGGGCAGGTCGGTCCCGCCCGGCGCCGCACCCCGGCCGACGAGCAGGGCCGCGTCGACGCGGGCGCAGCGGGCGGCGCGGGCGGACTCGGGGAGGCCGTCCTCCAGGACGGCGAAGGCGGCGCCCGCGGCCAACGTGCCCAGCATGCCCACGACGGCGTCCAGCGGGGCGAGGGCGTCCAGCATCACGTACCGGCCCGGTCCGGCCCCTGCGGCGATCAGCCGCCCGGCCACGGACCCTGCCGCGAGGGAAAGTTGACGATATGTCAGCTCGTGCTGTCCGTCGGTGAGGGCGACGCGGCCGCCGTGTCGGATCACCACCTCGCGCCAGAGCCGGGACAGGGCGTCGGGCCCGGCCACCGTGCCGGATGCCCCCGTCATCGGCCGCCCCCGTCGCGCAGGAACGCGGAGAGTGTCTCCAGTCCGTCGGTGAAGTCCTTCTCGTCGCCGCCGAATCCGAGCCGTACCGCGCCCTCGCGGCCGAAGGCGGTGCCGGGTACGAGCAACGTGCCGTACCGCTCGAGGAGTTCGGTGCAGAAGCGTTCGGAGTCCGGGACGCCGGGCAGTTCCAGCAGACAGCAGACCCCGCCGCTCGGAGGCGTCCAGGCGACCAGGCCCTCGTGCTCGGCGACCCACTTCTCCAGCACGGTCAGATTGGCGCGGGCCTCGGTCCGCCGGGGACCGATCAGGGCGTCCGCCGAGCGCATGGCGGCGGTGGCGATCGTCTCCACCAGCGGGGAGAGGAACAGGGTGGTGCGGTCGCGCACGGTGAAACTGCGCTCGATCAGCTCCGGCGGCGCGGCGCACCATCCGACCCGCAGGCCGGGCAGCCCGAACGCCTTGGAGAAGGTGCCGTAGCTGACGGTGTGCGGGTACCGCGTGCCGGGGTCGGGCAGCACCGGGCCGTACCAGGCCATCTCCGCCGTCGCCGCGTCCCAGACCAGGACCGCGTCGATCTCCGCGACGCGGTCGATCAGCCGCCGGTAGGCGGTCGGGGTCAGCGTGACGCCCGTGGGGTTGTGCGGGAAGTTGACGATCACGGCCCGGGTGTCCGGGGGAATCGCCCGCTCCAGGGCCAGGGGGTCGGTGTCGGCCGCGGTGAACGCGTCCAGGGAGACGGGGTGCGGCACGCAGCCGGCCGCCTGCGGATAGTGGGCGAGCGAGTGGTAGAGCAGGTCGGGCAGCACCACCCGGTCGCCCGGCCCGAGCAGGGTCTCCAGGGTGAGGGCGATGGCCTCGCTGGAGCCGTGGGTGACCATGACGCGGTCGGCCTGTCCGGGGAGATAGCGGTCGGCGATGGCCCGGCGCAGCTCGGGCGAGCCCTGCGAGGTGCTGTCGTCGACGAGGACGCCGTCGAGGTCCGTCGCCGCCAGGCCGGTCAGCCGGCGCAGTTCGGCGTAGGTGTAGGGGTGTACTCCGCTGGAGCTGATGTCCCGCTGCGCCTGCCCGAGCCGGCGCCGGTACCACTCCTCCAGTACCGGGGGCTCCGCAGGGCGCGCTGTATTTAATTCCATTCGAGTCCGTGACACGAAGAAAACCTCATCGGATAAGGGCTCGTGAAAATCGGTGAAGAGCGAGTTCAGGCACACACAATGCGCCTCGACTCGGCGGGGAGGAAATCGGTGCCGACTGCCCCAATTACATCAACAGGTGCGTGACGGTTACAAGTAACGCGAGTACGTGACAGGGTCCGCACCCGGGGTCGCACCGTCGCCTCCACTGCCACCTGGGCATCCATTACAGCAGGCCGGCTGCCTTCGACCGCACGGGCGCCGGGGCGGCCGCGCCTCGGGACGGTCCGCCCGGCCGACCGGGTCCCGGTCACTTTCCGGGGCCGTAGTGACCCGTCGAGTTTCCCATGGCACTATTGCCGCCATGCGCCCAAAAATTCCGGCCGACAGCATTCTGCGGCTGGGCGATTTCCGACAGCTCTTTCTCGCGGACAGCATCAGTCAATTCGGCACGCAGATCCTGACACTGGCCCTGCCGCTGGTGGCCGTGGTCAGTCTGGACGCCTCCCCGCTGGAGGTGGGGGCCCTGTCGGCCGCCGAGTCACTGCCCTATCTGCTGGCGAGCGTCCCGGCCGGCGTATGGGCGGACCGGGTGCGCAAGCGCCCGCTGCTGCTCGTCACGGACACCGCCCGCGCCGTGCTGCTGCTGTGGATTCCGATCGCCTGGTGGACCGGCGTCCTCACCGCCTCCCAACTCATCGTCCTGGCCTTCGTGTTCGGGCTGCTCACGGTCTTCTTCGAGGTGGGGTACGCGAGTTACGTGCCCTCGCTGGTGCCGCGGGAGCGGCTGATCGACGCGAACACCCGGCTCCAGGTCGTCCAGTCGGTGGCCCAGGCCGCGGGCCCGGGTATCGGCGGGGCCCTGGTGCAGGCGCTGGCCGCGCCGGTGGCGGTGCTGGTGTCGATCGGCGGCTATCTGTGGTCGGCGGCCTGTGTACTGCTCGTCCGGGGCCGGGAGCCGGTGCCCGTGCGCGCCGACGGCGAGGCCGCCTCCTGGCGGAGGGACGCCGCCGAGGGGCTGCGCGCGGTCCTGGGCGACGTGCTGCTGCGGCGGACCTCCCTCAGCACCGCCTGCTTCAACCTCTTCTGGAGCATGGGCACTCCGATGATCCCGCTGCTCCTCGCCGGTCAACTGGGGCTGGGCGCGGGCGTGATCGGCCTGCTGCTGACCTTCGAGGGCGTCGGCGGTCTGCTCGGCGGCGTGCTGGCCGCGAAGGTGGCGCGGCGACTGGGGCACGGTCCGGCGATCTGGACCGCCACGCTGGTGGCCGGCTCGGGGTTCACGCTGGTGCCCCTGGTGGACACCGGCTGGCGGCTGTCCCTGGTCAGCCTGGGGCTGTTCGTCTCCTCGACGGGCATGGTCGTCTACAACGTCATCGTCGTCACCTTCCGGCAGTCCATCACCCCGGACCGGCTGCTCGGCCGGGTCAGCGCCTTCAACCGGCTGCTGGTCTGGAGCACCCTGCCGCTGGGCGCGGTACTCGGCGGCCTCCTCGGCCAACTCCTGGGCGTGCGAACGACGTTGTGGATCGCGGGCATCGCGACGACGCTGTCGTTCCTGTGGATCTACTGCTCACCGCTGCGCACCCTGCGCGACATCCCCGAGGGATACGTCCTCGGCGGCTCCCTGCCGGGCGCGGCGCCGCAGCCGAAGGCCGACGCTGAGAAATCGACGGACGGCGGGGCCCGCGCACCGGTGACCGATGACCGGCAGCCGACGGCCGCCACGACCGACCGGACGGAGTCCGCGTGACGCTCACCGATCCCCGTGAAGTCCTCGCCACCGCCGTGGAGTCGGCCGCGACCCGCGGACTGTCCCTGCGCCCGGGGACGGCGGTCCTCAACGACGCGGGCTGGGACTTCTGGGTGGTGGAGGTCCAGGACACCGACGGCACCGAGTGGATCCTCCGGCTGCCGCGCCGCAACCGCAGTGCCGACCTGATCGCCGTCGAGGCCGCCGTGCTCTCGGCGGTCCGCCCCGCGCTGCCGGTCGCCGTCCCGCGCTGGGAGCATGCCGACCGCACCTTCATCGCCTACCGCAGACTCCGGGGCGTCCCCGCCGGGGCGGAGGACCAGGACAGCCTCCGCTACGAGTGGCACCCCGCCGCGGGCGCCGACCGGCCCGGCACGGACTATGTGACCTCCCTCGCGGCCGCCCTCGCCGCCCTGCACTGCGTGCCGGTCGAGGAGGCCGTGGACGCGGGCGTCCCGCCCCGCGAACCGGGCCGGGTGCGCGAGGAGTTGGAGAGGACGCTCGGAGAGGCCCGGACCGCCGTGCCGCTCCCCGAGCGCTGGTACGCACATTGGCGGGCCTGGCTGGACGACGACCGGCACTGGGCGCACGGCGTCCGGCTCACCCACGGCGACATGCACCCGGGACACACCCTCGTCGGTCCCGGCTCGGAGGCGGTGACCGGTGTCCTGGACTGGACGAACGCCGCCTTCGACGATCCGGCCGCGGACTTCGTCGACCAGTACCTGGCCGGCGGCCGCCCGCTGCTCGACCGGCTGTTGTCGGCGTACCGCCGCGGCGGTGGCACGATCCGGCCGGGTCTGCGGGAGCGCGTCCTGCTGCGTGCCTCGTTCCGCTGGGCCCACGTGGGGCTGCTGGGCGTACGCACCGACCGACCGCCACTGACCGCGGTCGCCCGTGAACGTCTCGCCGCACCACCGCCGGAGCCGGGCACCGCCCGGAAGCCCATGACACCGCCGGGCCCCGCCGCCCCGCACCGGCCCACCCGATGACGACTCCCACCCCACACACCGGTTTCACCGAGCCCTAGAAGGAGAACGAAGCGATGACCATGACCGACGACGTCCACGCCCAGGCCCTGAAGCTGGCCCGCACCTACCTGGGCCAGGACGGCCTGGACGGCGGCTGGTTCGAACTGGGCGGCTCCTCGCTGGACGCGGCCCGCCTGGTCAGCTCCCTGGAGCACGACCACTGCTGGGAGATCGCCCTCCAGGACCTCCTGACCGCCCCGTCGGTCGCCGAGCTGCTCGCCGCACCCGTCACGCCCGGGGCCTCCGGCGCATCGGAGTCACCCGCCGCACCCACACCGCCCGCCGCCGCCCGGACCACTCGGACCACCGGGAGCGCTCAGGTCGCACCGGCTCCCGCCGAGGTCGCGTCCACGCCCGCCGCCTCCTCCGGCGTCGACGTCCTGTGGCCCGCGCTCGCCCGGCTCTCCGCGGCCGACCGGCTGGCCCTCGCCCACCGGCTGCTCGGGGACGTGCTGCGCGAGTCCGGCGAGCGGCACTGACGCCCGACAACCGGCTCAGGACACGGTGGTGAGGAACTTCAGCATCGCGTCGTTCACCTCCACGGGCCGCTCCAGATACCCGTAGTGCCCGCAGTCCGCGATCTGCGTGTACCGCCCACGGGGCAACGCCCCGGCGACCTCCTCGCACAGGTGCGGCCGTACGACGATGTCGTGCTGGAAGCCCAGTACCAGGACCGGCACGGACACCCGGGCGAGCGCGGGGAGCCGGTCCTCCGGCTCCCCGTCGGCCACGGCCGGCGCCGGCACCGGGGCCGTCCCGGCGCGCTCGGCCGCCTCGAACAGATCGAGCCAGTCGAGCATCTCGTCCTCACGACGCCAGGTGGCGGGCGAGAGGTTGAGCACGGCGCGCAGCCAGGCCGCGTAGCGGGGAGGCAGGCGCATCCCCTCGGCCGCCAGCTCCCGCTCCGCGTCGGCCATCGCCCGGCCGGACAGGTCGCCGCGCCCGCGGGTGGCCATCAGCACGGCCCCGGTCACCAGGTCCGGCCGGGCCAGCATGAGTTCCTGCACCACCTCTCCCCCGAACGAGGCCCCCACGACCCGGCACGCACCGATGCCCAACTCCCGCAGCACATGGGACAGTTCCTCCGCGACACGGCGCGGCCCCGGCGACACCGGCTGAACCGGCACCTGTGACAGCTCCGACGACTCCGAGGGCTCCGACGGATCCCGCACCGGTCTGCGGTCGAAGCTGAGGACCCGGAAGCCGGCCGCACGCAGCGCAGGCACCTGGTGCAGGTCCCAGACCCGCCCCGGGGCCCCGCTGCCCGCGACGAGCAGCACGGGCTCCCCCTCACCCTCGTCCCGTACGACGAACTCCGCGCCCTCCACCGGCAGCGTGCGCACGTGCCCTCCTCGCAGTCGGTCCCGGCGCCGACGACCGGCCCCGCCGGCCCCCGACCAGCCGTCATGCTAAGGCGGCCCAGGTCAGGGGCCAGGTGCGGACGGACCCACGATCGCCACTTCGCACCGTTATCCCGTTATGTCCCCTCCTCCTCTTCTTGCACGACAGCTTGATGACCGGCCTGCCGGCCTCGCTGGGCCCCGCTCCCGGGCCAGGATTTCCTCCCGGAGGGCCGAGCCCGGCAGACCCGGCTCTCCGGGCATCGCCCGGGATCCCTCTCCCGACTCGCCCACCCCGGCGCCGCGCACCACGAATGCGCGGTCCGGCGCCACCGGAGACGGCTACTCGCCTCACGACCAGGAGGGCTGCAAGCGAATGGACCACGCTGTCACCGCCCCGGCCGCGCCACTGAGCCGACGGGAGCGACAGGTGCTCGTGCACATGGCGGACGGGCTGACGTACGACGCGATAGCCCAGCGCATGGCACTCAGCCGCCACACCGTGGACACCTACATCCGGCGCATCCGGGCGAAGACCGGCGCGCGCAACCGCATGCAGTTGCTGATGTGCGCCTTGCCGCTCATGGCCGGCGCGGCACCCGAGCCGACCCACCACGACTGAACAGCGCGCCCTTTCGGCCGCTTTGGCATCCCGCCGAGGCCGGAACCCGATCACGGAGCAACAGAGACCGTTCCGTTGCCGTCCAAGATCACGGGGGATTCGGTACGACGGCGCGCCCCGGCACCGCAGCGCCACTCGAAGAAGAACGAAGCACGGGCAACGAGGCATCAGTACAGGAGATTTGTGATGAAGCGTCTGATCTGCGCACAGCGAATCCGGATCTGTGCGGCGGTCACCGCCCTTGTGGCATTCGGTTTCCTGGGGTTCGCCCAGCACACGGAGACCGTACGGCCGCAGTCCGTCACGACGGCGGGCTGCATCCCCCAAACCCGCTGTGACGACACGTCCTGGGGCGGCTGACCACACCAGGACAGCTCACGGGCCCGGTCACGCCGCGGACTCCCCCGCCGCGGGGGGGGCGGGGGGGGGGGGGGCGGGCCCCCCCCCCCCCCCCCGCGGAGGGGGGGGGGCGCCCCCCCCCGGCCCCCCCCGCGCGCCCCCCCCCCCCCCCCCCCCCCCCCCCCCAC
>NZ_JBSHAF010000001.1:564030-590020 GCF_053611365.1 Streptomyces sp. NPDC054813
ACCCCGCGGTTCCCACCCGTCCGGGGGCGGCTCACCACCCCCGAAATGCACCGGGCCCCGCACACGCCGCGCACCCCCCCGCCGCGCCGCGACCGGGCGCCTTTGCGTTCACACCCGTCCGCGCCCACGGCGAACGTGGCAGGTCCGCGCCCTTCGCCGTCGCCTGCGCGCCACCCCCCGCGCACGGTCACCCGTACAGGACACCGCCCGGCAGTCCGGGAGGTGGGGCTCAGCCGCCGCGCCGCAACCGGGCCGCCTCGCGGGCCTCCGCGAGCTTGCGGGCCTCGCTGCTCTTGCGGGACGGCCTGCCACCGGAGCCGCCCTTCGCGTCCTTGGTGCTGCCCAGGCCGCGGAACGGGGCGTTGTGGTTCTTGGGGCGCGGTACGGCCGGCCCGCCGTCGAGAGGCTTTCCGGAGGGGGCCTTGGCGCCGGTGATCCGGCTCAGCTCCGCCTCGCCGGACCGCACTTTGGTGACCTTGGGGGCGACGTCGGCGTCCGCCATGACCTGGCTCGTCTCGCGGCGCTGTCCCGACAGGGCGAGTGTCACGACGGTGCCGGAGCGGCCGGCCCGGGCCGTGCGGCCCGCGCGGTGCAGATAGTCCTTCGGGTCGGTGGCCGGGTCGACGTTGACCACGAGGTCGAGGTCGTCGACGTGCAGGCCGCGTGCCGCGACGTTCGTCGCCACCAGCGCGGTGACCTGCCCGTTCTTGAACTGGGCCAGGGTCCGGGTGCGCTGCGGCTGGGACTTCCCGCTGTGCAGGGCGGCGGCGGCCACGCCGCTGGCCCGCAGATGCCGCGTGAGCTGGTCGACGCCGTGCTTGGTGTCCAGGAACAGCAGGACGCGGCCGTCCCGGGCGGCGATCTCCGTGGTCACGGCGTACCGGTCCGGGCCGTGCACGACGAAGACGTGGTGTTCGATCGCGGAGACCGCGCCGGACGAGGGATCCACGGAGTGGACGGCGGGGTCGCGCAGGTAGTCCCGCACCAGCTGGTCGACATCGCGGTCCAGGGTGGCGGAGAACAGCATCCGCTGCCCGTCGGGGCGCACCTGGTCCAGGGCTTCGGTGACCTGCGGCAGGAACCCCATGTCACACATCTGGTCGGCCTCGTCCAGGACCGTGATGCGCACCTGTCCCAGCCGGCATCCCTTGCGGTCGATGAGGTCGTGCAGTCGGCCGGGCGTGGCGACGACGATCTCGGCGCCGTCCCGCAGCACGGCGGCCTGCCGCCCGATGGACACTCCGCCCACCACGGTCGCGAGCCGCAGCCGCAGTGCCTCGGCGTACGGGGTGAGCACCTCACCGACCTGCTGCGCCAGCTCCCTGGTGGGCACCAGAACGAGCGCCAGCGGCTCCTTGGGCTGCGCGCGCCGCCCGGCCGTCCGGGCGAGCATCCCCAGGCCGAAGGCGAGCGTCTTGCCGGATCCGGTGCGGCCCCGGCCCAGGACATCCCGTCCCGCGAGCGCGTTCGGCAGTGCCGCCGCCTGGATGGGGAAGGGCACCCTCACGCCGTGCTCGTCGAGCGCCCGCAGGATCTCGGCCGGCAGCCCCAGCTCCGCGAAGGACGCCGCCGAGGGCAGAGCCCCAGTGGCGCCCGACGCCTCGGGCCCCTCATCCTGCCGCCGGGCGTCGGCACGTGCTGATTCGCTCACAGAAAGCCTTCCTCCGAAGAAACCGTACCGAGGAAGGCGCGGCGGGGACGCGGCCACCGGCCAGGGGCCGCGGACCGGGCACCGACACAGCGACGCTGCAAACGCTCCACGCTAGCACGGGGCCCACCGGCCGGGCCTCCCATGGCCGCGCCCGTTGCGAGCGATCGCCACCGCTTCGACAGACCCGCCGACCGCTACGTGCCGGGGTCGCTACCGTGCCGGGGTCGTTACCGTGCCGGGGTCGTCCTGGCCTCCCCGGTCCTCCAGCGCCGCGAACCAGCCGGACGATCATTTGCCAGACACGCTGTTGACGGCGGATGTGGGCTGCCGTGACAACGGCGCCGGCTCAGGCCCCGTTGAAGTGCTCGTCGACGAAACCCGGCTTGGCGTCGTCGATCGCCCGCCGGTACCGCTCGGCGATGTGCTCGGGGTCGAACGGGGTGCCCGGCTCGACCGCCCCGTTGACCGTGAGGGTGAGGACCCGAATGCCGTCGTCGGCCAGCTGGGTGCCCAGCAGGTTCGCGACCCCTCGCAACCCCAGCTTGCCCAGGGACAACGTGGCGACGCTCGGCTGCGGCCGGTCGGCCAGACCGCCACCGGTGAACAGCAACGTGCCGCCGCCGGCGGCTCGCATCGCCGGCACCGCGACCTGGGCGGCCACCACCCCGCCGACGACGTCGACGGTGTAGGCGCTCAGCAGGTCCTCGGGCGCGGCCGACAGGAGGTCGTCGGGCGTCAGCCGGGCCACGTTGTACAACACGACGCCGGGCGGGTTCGGGGCCGCGTAGAGCGAGCTCAACGCCTCGCGCAGCTGCCCGGGGTCGGCCGCGTCGACGCGCACGACGGCCACCTCGGCCCCGGTTGAGCGCAGGTCGGCGGCGAGCTCCTCGAGCTTGTCCGGACGCCGGGCGGCCAGGGTCACCCGGTAGCCGTCGCGGGCGAAGCGACGGGCGGTGGCGGCACCGATGCCGGGGCCGGCACCGATCACGAGCAGGTGGCGTGCGTCGGCGGGATACGGCGAGGAGGACGTAACGGCGGACACGGACACGGTAGGGGCGCTCCTTCAGGGCAGGGTGCACAAGGCCGATGGCCGTATCATTTCGGGCCTCAAGACTGGTATCCAGTCACTGCTGATGCTAGTTCCAGAACTGCGTAGGGGCCGGCTGGTCCCCGGAGGATCCTGATGGTTGTGTACACCGTGCCGCGGCCCGAGGAGCCGGTCGACCCGTCGCCCGGTTCCGGAAATGCCATCGGACCCGAGAGCCGCGGCGACTCCGACGGCGCGGCTGTCCGGCGCCGGGAGCTCGCCGTCTTCCTGCGCAGTCGCCGCGAGCGCATATCACCGGGCGAGCTCGGAATCGTGGCGGTCGCTCGGCGGCGCACCCCCGGTCTGCGCAGGGAGGAGGTCGCTCAGCACGCCGGGATGAGCGTCACCTGGTACACGGCCCTGGAGCAGGCCCGCGACGTGCGCCCCTCGCCGCAGGTGCTCAACGCGCTCGCCCGCACGCTGCGCCTGGACCACGACGAGCGCCACCACCTCTACCGGCTCGCCGGTGCCGCGGACGACGCCGTGGTCACGGAGTGCAACGCCGTGAGCGCCGAGTTGCACGCTGTGCTGGACAAGCTCGACCCTTACCCCGCCTGCGTCCAGAACGGCAAGTTCGACCTGCTCGCCTACAACAGGGCGATGCGCCTGCTGATCACCGACCTCGACGAGGTGCCGATCGCACAGCGCAACTGCGTCTGGCTCACCTTCACCGAGCCTCGCTGGCGCGAGCGCGTCGTCGACTGGGAGCAGGCCGCGGCTCGCCAGGTCGCGAACCTGCGCGTCGCCATGGCCGAGCACGTCGACGACGGCCGGTGGAAGGCGCTGGTTTCGCGGCTGCGCGCGGAGTCGTCAAAGTTCGCCGAACTGTGGGACCGGCACTCCGTCCGCGGTGTCGACGCCGGTGTGCTGCGCCGGATCGACAACCCGGCGACCGGTCGGATGACCTTCACCGTCTCCAACACCTGGGTCGCGCCCGGCTCGACGACCCGGCTGCAGGTGCTGCTCCCCGCGGACCCGCACACCGTCGAGCGGCTGACCAGGCTGGTCGCCGACGCCGGCTGAGCCCGTCCCGCGCTCAGCCGGCCCGGTCGTCGGGTCGGTCCCCCGTGGTGCGGCAGACCGGCCAGTGCGGCATCGGCCACCGTCTCGCCGTTCGCCCCTGGTCAGCGGCACGGGCCCGACGATCAGCCGCGAACCCGCTTTGGGTCACGCCACTCCTGCGGTCCGCGGGCGGTCACACCTCGACCGCGACCCCGGTCCCCCCGGTCGCGCATGCAGGTGGGGCAGGGTGAACGAGCCGACCGCGATCGCCAGCATGATCGCGGCCTGGACCGTGAGCGACACCACGAAGGCGGTGCCGACGCCGGTCTTCTCGAGCCCGACGAACAACGTGCCCAGCGTCGCCACCCCGAGCGCCAGGCCGGACTGTTGCACCGTGGTGACCACACCGCCCCCCACCCCCACCAGGTGCTCGGGGACGTCGAGCAGGATCAGCCGGAAGAGGCAGGCGAAGACGAGCGCCTGGCCGGCCCCTGCCACCACGAGTCCCGGTGCGAACGCCCAGTAGTCGGTGTGCGGCCACGTGGTCACGGTGACCAGGACGAGCACCAGGAGGCCGAGGGCGACGGCCACCGCGGCGACGGCGACGACGCGCCGGGCGTCGAACCTGGCGATGGCGCGCGGCGCGGCGAGGGACCCGGCGAAGTAGGCGACCGCCAGCGGGAGGACCGCCAGACCCCCGCCGAGCACCCCACTGTGCAGGCCCGTCTGGACGGTGAGGGCGAACACGAACATGAAGGCGCCGTAGGTGAGCATGAAGGGGAGGTGCATCGCGAAGCCGCGCCTCATCGACCGCAGCCGCAGCAGCGAGGGAGGCAGCAGCGGCACGCGCCCGGCCGCCTCGGCGCGGCGTTCGACGACGACCGTCGCCGCCGCGAGCACCGGCACCAGCGCCAGCGCGCCCCAGCTCCACGGGGGCCAACCGATCGTCGGTCCCTCCGCGAGCGGCACCAGCAGGGCCACCAGGGTCCCGGCGAACAGGAGCGTCCCCGCCAGGTCGAGCCCGAGCGGGTGCGGTGAGCGGGTTGCCGGGACGAGGCGCCCGGCCGCGATCAGGGCCACCGCGCCGATCGGCACGTTGACCAGGAAGATCGGCCGCCATCCGGTGCCCGCGACGTCGGCGGTCACCAGCAGGCCGCCGACGAGCTGGCCGACCACGATCGCCGCGCCCGCGGCGGAGCTGTACAGCCCCAGGGCCCGGTGCCGCCGTTCCCCGCTCAGCGTCGCGTGGAGCGTCGCGATCACCTGGGGGACGACCAGGCCCGCCGCGGCCCCCTGCAGGATCCGCGCCGCGACCAGGACGCCGATCCCGGGAGCCGCCCCGCAGACCAGTGAGGTGAGCACGAAGCCGGACAGTCCTGTAAGCAGCATCCGCCGGCGGCCGATCATGTCGCCCAGCCGCCCGCCGAGCACCAGTGTCGCGGCATAGGCCGTCCCGTAGCCGGCGACGACGAGTTCGAGCGCGCCCGCACTCGCCTCCAACGACGACTGGATCGTGGGAAGCGCGACGTTGACGATGAAGAAGTCGACCTGGGGCAGGAAGACCGCGGTGATCAGCACGGCGAGGCCGGCCCTGGTCAGGCCGCCGGGCGGCTGGGCGGAATCGACCGCGGTTCGGGCGGCGGCCGCACAACGAGGGGACGAGGTCATGGCCCCCATGGTCGGCACCCTCCGCGCGGGCAGCCAGCAACGCTTCATCCTAGGAGTCGCAGTGACCGGCTGGGAGTCGCAGTGACCGGCTCGAAGCGGAAGCATCGGATCGACGGGGCCGACAGGCCGGCCCGACGGCATCCGCCGTTCCGTGTCGCGGCTGCTGACCAGGCACTGGTTCGACCGTGACGAGGTCCGTGAGGAGGTCCCCGAGCGATGGCCGACGGTCTTGTCAGACGGTCTTGACCACGGTGCCGGTGCCTTCGAGCGCGGTGACCTCGTCGACGGGTGCTGCGGTGTCGGTGACGAGGGTGTGCAGGAGAGTGGAGGGACCGACGTAGGCGTAGGCGGTGTGGCCGAGCTTGCTGCCGTCGGCGGCGACGATGATGCGGCGCGTGGCGGCGATGCCGGCCTTCTTCACGGCCGCGTCGTCGAGGTCGTAGGCGGTCAGGCCCTGGGCTGCGCTGAGACCGCAGCAGCCTATGACGGCGGTGTCGAAGCGCAGTGCCGCCAGGGACGCGAGGGTGAGGGGCCCGGTGAGGGCTCCCTCGGCGGCCCGTGGCTGTCCGCCGGGCACCATCAGCGTGGCCGGGCCCGGGCCCTCACCGAATACCTGGATGGCCTGCAAGGACAGGGGCATCACGGTGACCGGCCGCCGGCGCAGCAGGTGGGCGATCTCCAGGCAGGTGGTGCCGCTGTCGAGGAGTACGGTCTCGCCGTCGGCGATGAGCGAGGACACCTCGGCCGCGATGCGGCGCTTGGCGTCGACGGCATCGTGAGCACGCAGCGCGAAGGGCGGCTCCTCGCCCCTGAGCAGCAGGGTGCGCGCGCCGCCGCGGACCCGCTCCAGGACGCCGTGCGCGGCCAGCGCGTCGAGGTCGCGCCGGATGGTCATCTCGGAGGCGCCGGTCAGTTCGGCGAGTTCCTGGACCGTGACCCTTCCCGTCTCCCTGACGGCCTGCGCGATCATCCCGTGCCGGTCTGCGTTGCTCATACCGCGATTGAACACCACACGAAACGAACATTCAATGTGTGCGAATTGACAGTATTCAACCGCTCCCGATGTTCGTTACGGTGCCTGTCATGAACGATTCGCTGCGAGCCGCCCGAATAGCGACCTTTGTCTACTTCAGCCTGTGCGGAACCCTGATGGGCACCTGGGTGGTGAACATCCCCGCCATCGAGGAGCGCGTGGGCATCAGCCACGCGACGCTCGGGGGACTGCTGGTGCTGCTGGGGCTGGGAGCCTTCATCGGTATGCAAGTGGCCGGGCGTCTGACTGACAGGCTCGGGGCGCGCACCGTCGTTCCCGCCACCGGCGTGCTGTGCGGCGCGGCCCTGGTGCTGCCCGGCCTTCCCCGGGAGCCATGGACGCTGGCAGCCGCCCTGCTGGTCTTCGGATTCTGCAACGGCTGCCTGGACGTGAGCATGAACGCCCACGCCGTGCACGTGGAGAAGGCGTACGGCCGGCCCGTCATGTCGGCCTTCCACGCCACGTTCTCGGTCGGCAGCGTCCTCGCCGCGCTCGTCGGAGCGGCCACCGCGAGTGCCGGCCTGAGCCCGGCCGCGGGCATGGCCGCCATGGGAGCCCTCGGCATCGCGATCGCCCTGGTGTCGGCACGTGCCCTGCTGCCGACCGCACCCACCGCCGCCGGCACCGGCTCCGCGGGGGAGACCGAGCAGGCGCCGGCCGCCGGGCGCCGCGCCACCAGCAGGCGCATCTGGATCCTCGCCGCCCTGGCTCTCATGGTCATGCTGTGCGAGGGAGCCGCCAACGACTGGAGCGCGCTGCACCTGAAGGACGTCCTCGGCGCACCCGCGAGCACCGCCGCCTTCGCATACGGCACCTTCGCGGCGGCGATGACCATCGGCCGGCTGCTCGCCGACCGCCTCGTCGCCCGGTTCGGGTCCTTGGCGATCCTGCGGTACGGCGCGGCGACGGCTGCCGTCGGCATCACGATCGTGACCGTCTCCCCGTGGATCTGGGCCGCGTTCGCGGGGTGGGCGCTGTTCGGTCTGGGGCTGTCCGGCTGTGTCCCGCAGTTGTTCAGCGCGGCAGGGCATGCCGACCCCTCCGCCGCGGGGGCCAATGTCTCCCGCGTCGCCGGGTTCGGCTACGTCGGGATGCTCGCCGGCCCCGCTGTCATCGGCTGGCTGACCCACCTCGTCGCCCTGAACCACGCCTTCGTAGTGCTGATCCTGCTGTGTGCGACCACCGCCGTGGCGGCCGGGATCCTGCGGACCGGATCCGACCGCACGCGCGAGATGACAGCAAGCAGCCGCTGAACACCCCTCGGGATCCGGAGGAAACCACGATGATGTCCACCGACCGCGGCATCGTGCTGTTCGACCTCTTCGGGGTCATCGCCCGCCATCAACGCCCGGGCGCCCTGGGAAAGATGGCCGCCCGCTGTCACACACCCGCCGACGCCTTCACCACGGCCTACTGGGACTGCCGCCCGCCCTACGACGCCGGTCGGCAGTCCGCGCCCGAATACTGGACCGCTGTACTGCGCCGGCTGTCCCTGTCCGTCGACGCCGACACCATCGAGGAACTGCGCCTCACCGACATCGACAGCTGGTCACGCGTCGACGACCGGATGGTCGCCTTCGCCCAGTCCCTCCGCGACGTCGCCGAGGTCGCCCTGCTGTCCAACATCCCCTCGGACCACGCGGACGCGTTCCTCGCCGCCCAGCCCTGGCTGCGCCATCTGGACCACGTCGCCTTCTCCGGGAAGATCAAAGCGGCGAAGCCGGAACCGGCAGCCTTCCATCACTGCGTCGTCGCCATGCGGGCCGCCCCGACCGACTTCCTCTTCGTCGACGACCGCGCGGAGAACGTACGCGCCGCGCAGGCCACGGGGATGAACGGACACGTCTTCACCGATTGCGACGAGCTGGCAGCCGTCATCGACACCTGGTTGCAGTCTCGAGGGCTCACGCGGAACGACACATCCGTCACCACCTGACTCCCGGACCAGCTGCTCTCCGGTTGCAGTGACCCGGTTCGGGTTCTTTACTAGTAGGTACAAATCTCACCAAAGCGTGCGGTCCGTGAGGCGTCGCGACGGAGCATTCCGTCGTCGACGAGGCGTCACAAGGTGGACGGCATGAATTGCCGGATGTCGGCGTGCTTCGCTCTCTACGCGTCGGGCCGGAGCAGAACCGAGCTGGATACCGCCGTGGAAACCCTCGGGAACCGGGCCGTCGGCATCCAGAGCATTGTCTCGAATCGACCTCGAATTTCGAGAGGCGACGAAGCGAGGAGTCGTGTCCCATGCTCGCCATTCACCTCACCCGGTTCGGGGAGCCGGAGAAGAGCCTGAAGGTGGTGGAGGTGCCCGAGCCCCCGGCTCCCACCGCCGGACAGGCGCTGGTCCAGGTCGAGTATGCCCCGCTCGACCACCACGACCTTCTCCTGGCGCAAGGTGTCTACCCCGTACGCCCTGAGCTGCCGACGGCCATCGGAAACGAGGGCGTCGGGACGGTCGTGTCGGTAGGGCCCGGCGTCATGGAGGTCAGCCCCGGCGAGAGGGTCCTGCTTCCCTTCGGCGTCTTTTCCTGGTCCGAGCGGGTGGTGGCCGAGGCAGCGGACCTGACCGTCGTGGACAAGTCCATCGGTCTGGAACAGGCGGCGATGCTCGCCATCAATCCCGTCAGCGCGGGGCTCCTGGTCGGCCTGCGTGACCTTCCGGCCGGGTCCTGGGTGGTGCAGAACGCGGCCAACAGCGGGGTGGGCCGGTCTGTCATCGTTTTCGCCAAGGAACGAGGGCTGCGCACGATCAACATCGTTCGCCGCGCGGAACCTGAGCGAACTCCGTGATCTCGGCGCCGACATCGTGGTGGTCGACTCGGCGGACGCCGGCGCGCGCGTGCGGGAAGCCATCGGCTCCGATCCCGTGCTACTCGGCCTTGACGGTGTCAGCGGAGCGGCGACCGCACTGTTGCTTGACGTGCTGACCGACGGCGCCCTGCTGGCCATCTACGGGTATCTGAGCGGCCGGCCGTTCACGCCCGATCCTGACGTGCTGAGGACGAAGAACATCACCACGACGGAATTCTGGATGTACCAGGACGAGTTCCTTCCCCCGCTTCCGGCTCTGAACGCGGAGTCCGCGCGGTTGGTCTCCGAGGGAAGACTCGTCCTGCCCTCCGCTCCCGTCTACAAGGCAGCGGATTTTCCCGAGGCACTCGCGCATTTCCGGGAGGAGGGCAAGGTCCTCCTGGACTTCAACCCGCATCGCGCGTAGGCGCCGCGGCACCTGCCGCCGAGGCCGGGACCATCCCGGCAGGAAGCGGCCGGAGCCGATCACACAGCCGCTGCCGGGGCGCCGGCACGACTTCCCAACACACGATCAAGGGTGGGCAGCATGGCCGCACAGAGCACTATCGGCATTCTCGGCGCGGGAGAGATCGGCCGGGCCGTCGCCGACAAGGCCGTCCGTCACGGACATGAGGTACTCATCGGCAACAGCCGGGGCCCGGAGACACTCAAGGCAGTCGTGGAGCAGTTGGGGCCGAAGGCCCACGCGGTGACGGCCGAGGAGGCGGCGCAGCCGGACCTCGTCTTCCTCGCGGTGCCGTTCTCCGCAGTGCCGGACCTGACCAGCCTCACCGACTGGTCCGGGAAGACGGTCGTCGACACGACGAATCAGTTCGCGGCGGCCAACCCCTGGAGGGGCCGGTACGACGTCGGCGACCTCACGGGCAGCGAGTGGGTCGCCGAGCGCCTTCCCGGAGCGCGGATCGTGAAGGCGTTCAACAGCCTGTTCGCCGCGTTCATCGCCGCGGACCCCCAGCACGCGGAAGGCCGTCAGGTGGTCTTCTACGCGGGCGACGACGCCGATGCGAAGGCGGCCGTGGCGGGCTTGCTCGACGAGTTCGGATTCGCCGCCCTGGACCTCGGCGGTCTACGGGAGGGAGGCCGGCTGATGCAACTGGACGGAGCACTCAGCGCGAAGCACCTGCTGCTCATGGACGTCGGCTGACACCCCGGCCAAGCCCCATGCACACCAGCGCACAGGAGGACGATCATGAACCGTCGTGTCGTCTACACCCGCGGCGGGTCGCCCGCCGACGTCCTGACCGTCATCGAGGAGCCCGAACCGGAAGCACCCGTGCACGGTCAGGTCCTCATCCGCACCACGGCCTTCCCGGTTCACCGTGGTGATCTCCTGGCCGTCGAGGCCTACCCCGGGACGGCACCTGAGCCGGTTCCAGTCGGTGTCGAGGCCACCGGCGTGGTGGAGGCCATCGGCCCGGATACGCGCGTGGCTCAGGGCGTCGAGGTCGGCGCCCGGGTAACCGTCTTTCCCCTGCCGGGGGGATGGTCACAGTGGATCCTGGCGGACGCCGGGACTGTCGTCCCCGTGCCTGATGAGCTATCGGACGAGGTCGCCGCGCAGATGCTGACGAACCCGCTCACCGCGGTGATGCTGCGCCGTGAGGCGGAGCATCACCCGGCCTTGGGATACGACGGCTATTTGGTGCAGGCCGCCGCCGGCTCGTCGGTCGGGCGGCTGGTGACGGGCGTGATGCAGTACCACAACGTGGGCCTGGTCAACGTCGTCCGCAGTGACCGCGGTGCCGCCGAGCTGCGCAAGCGGTTCCCGGACGTCCCGGTCGTGGCGACAGAGAATCCGGGCTGGGCCGACGAGGTCCGCACGGCAGCCGGCGGCCGCCCGCTCAGTGTGGCCTTCGACCCTGTCGGCGGGCAGCTGACGGAAAGCCTTCTGGACCTGTTGGCGCCGGGCGGCAGGCTGGTCATCTACGGGGAACTCGCCGAGGAGCCGATCTCGGTGCATGCGTCGACGCTGCTCTACCAGTCGTTGACGGTGCGGGGCGCGAACCTGGGCCGGTGGCTGTTGGAGGCATCCGCCGAGAGGCGGGCATCGGACGCGGTCGCCGCGACACTGATCGCGCTGGCGTTCAAGGACCAGTTCGACGTGGCCGCTACGTACGACCTCGGCGAGCTGGCCACCGCCGTGAAGCACGCGGTGCAGCCCGGCAAGGTCGGCACCGTCCTCATCCGCCCCTGGTAGCCGCTGCTACGTCAGTTATCGAAGCGAGGAAGCCGTGATGACCGTGGACGACGTCCGGGAGCTGGCGCTCTCTTTCGCCGGAGTCAGCGAGTCGCGTCCGTTCGCCCCGGACCGCGTGGTGTTCAAGACAGCGGCGAACAACAAGGTTTTCGCCATCCTCAGTGGCCATGAGTTCCCGGACGACCAGGTGACAGTCAAGGCCGATCCGGAGCGGGTCACCGAATTGCAGAACCGCTTCGAGGCAGTGCACCCGGCGTACAAGCTGAACAAGCGATACTGGGTCAACATCTCGTTGGCCGGCGATGTCCCGGACGAACTGATTCGGGAGCTGATAGGGGACAGTCACGACCTCGTCGCACCATGATCCCCACGCGTCCGGGTGCACGAATCGCCGCCGCGAAGACGATCGCGATGGCGGCCAAGGACCAGTTTGCCCAGCCGCCACCCACGGTCTCGGCAACCTGGCAGAGGCAGCGCCGGGTCACGGCGCTGAGCGGTCCTCCGGCCGATCCGGCGCCGGCTCGCTCGTGGACACGCGGGGAAGAAGGGCCAGGGCCTGCTCGGCAGCGCCGATGACAACCTCCGCTGCGGCTCCCGCCCTGCCCAGGGCCTCCAGTCCCCGCAGCACGGCAAGGAGAAGGCTGGCGAGCCCGTCCGTGTCCGCCTCGGCATCCAGCGAGCCTTCCTCCTGGGCCCGGGCGAGGCAGTCCGACAGCTCGCTGTGCATTCCGCGGACAGTCGCAGCAATCCGCTCGGCGACGGTCTTGTCGACTGCGGCGAGTTCCGTGGCGCTCCTGGCCATCATGCAGCCGCGCCGCGCCACGTCCCTGCTGATCGCTTCGGCGACGTCGCACACAAAGCGCTCAAGCTGTGGAAGGGCCGGTCCCGGGCCGCGCAGAGCCGAACGCCAGGCTCCGATCGCGTCACTGTTGTAGCTGTCCAGAGCCCGCAGGAACAGGGCGTGTTTGTCTCCGAAGGCCCCGTACAGGCTTCCGCGTCCCAAGCCCGTGACGGCGCTCAGATCGTCGATGGAGGTTCGGTCGTAACCGTGGGACCAGAACTGGTCGCGAGCAGCCCGAACAACTTCCTCGTCGTCAAACTGCCGAGGCCGGGCCATGAGAAAACTGTACGCCGCGTACGGGGCATTACGGGGCGAAGACAGGGCAGTACGGGCCGTTTTCCGTCTTCCCGTCCCTCTTCGCGGCTACGCCGAAACAAGGCGGCCTGTATTCAGACCTGGACCAGGCCGCCGTCGACGAAGAGTTCGGCTCCCGTGGTGAAGGAGCTCTGGTCAGAGGCGAGAAAGACGGCCGTGGCGGCGACTTCGTCGGGGCGTCCGATCCTGCCGAGGGGAATCTCGTCGGCGAGACGGTCCGCCAGCTGCTGTTCGCCCTTTGCCGGGCTGCCCAGACCGCGGATGCCCGGGGTCTCTATCGGTCCCGGGCTGAGGGCGTTGACCCGGATGCCGCGCCCCGCGAGTTCGGCGGCCCATGTGCGGGCCAGGTTGCGGATGGCCGCCTTGGTGGCGCTGTAGACCGTCATGGCCTGGACGCCCATCGACGCGTTGGTGGACGAGAGCACGATGACCGAGGCCCCGTCCGGCAGCAACGGGAGAGCCTTCTGGACCGTGAAGATCGTCCCCTTGACGTTGATGTCGAAGGTCGAACGGTACTGCTCCTCGGTGATCTCCTCCAGTCGCGCCAGCTCGCCGCCCCCGGCGTTGGCGACGACGACATCCAGCCGTCCGCTGCCACCCTGGATGATCGCGAACAGCTCGTCCAGAGCGTCGAGACGCGAGACATCACTCTGTACGCCGATGGCCCGTCCCCCGAGGGTTTCCACAGCCGCGTCGAGTTCGGGTTTGCGTCGCCCTGTGAGGTACACGGTGGCGCCCTCGGCGACGAACCGACGCGCTATGGCCAGACCGATCCCGGTCGAGCCGCCGGTCACCAGGCTGATCTTCCCATCAAGCTGTCCCATGATGTCCACATCTCCCTTGTGGCGACTCGACCAGAGACCGGCTGAAGGCCCAGCGCACCGGCACGCGGCAACTACGCCCTCACCGACGGCGGAGTCCTCCGGCGTCCTGTCTCACGGGCCGCATGGTTCGGTCAGATCTGTACCTATGAGTAAAGAACCCTCGGCGGGGCGCTGCAACCGGAGGGGTACTCGCCTGCGGAGTGTCGACCTCCGGAGCGGTGAAGCGAACTGAGTACCACGCGACCGGCAGCGAGCGGATGACCAGGGCGTTTCCGTCCGGCGGAAGTCCTATTGCCGGGGTGGAGGCGACGTCGTCATGGTGTTCCTGACACGACGTCGAGGATGACGGGACCCCATCTCATGCCGCACATGACCGCCTTCGCCAGGAACCAGTGGTACGTCGCCGCCTACAGTCACGAGGTCGGGCGGGAGTTGCTCGGGCGGACGGTTCTCGGGGAACCGCTCGTGTTCTACCGCGCCGAGGAGGACGGCC
Source organism: Streptomyces sp. NPDC054813 (assembly GCF_053611365.1). Classification (NCBI taxonomy): domain Bacteria; kingdom Bacillati; phylum Actinomycetota; class Actinomycetes; order Kitasatosporales; family Streptomycetaceae; genus Streptomyces; species Streptomyces sp. NPDC054813. The sequence goes on from NZ_JBSHAF010000001.1 coordinate 577,953, forward strand.
GTCCCGTCGCTCTCAACGACCGCTGTGTGCACCGGCGTTACCCGCTGTCGGAGAGCGGGCTGGACGGTGACCGGATCGTGTGCGGGTACCACGGGTTCACCTACGACCGGACCGGCGCGTGCGTGTACGTGCCGGGGCAGAAACGGATCCCGCGCACCGCCCGGGTCGCCTCCTACCCGGTGGTCGAGCAGGACTCCCTGGTGTGGGTCTGGGTCGGCGACCCCGGGCTCGCCGACCCGGACGCCATCCCGCGGGCCCGGCACCTCGACGCCCCGGGCTGGACGACCGTACGGGGCCTGGAGCCCATCGACGCGGACTACGGCCTCCTCGTCGACAACCTCCTGGATCTCTCCCACGAGACCTATCTGCACGGCGGCTACATAGGCACCCCGGAGGTCGCCGAGACACCGATCACCACGGAGGTCGACGAGGGCGCCGGGATCGTGCGGGTCAGCCGGCACATGGACGACGCCGAGTGCCCGCCGTTCTACGCCCGTTCGACCGGGATCGAGGGGCGGATCACCCGCTGGCAGGACATCGAGTACCACGCACCCTGCCTGTACCTGCTGCACAGCCGGATCGCACCGGTCGGCGTGGTGCCCGAGGCCGACGGCAGCGACCCGAACGGCTTCCACACCGAGATCACCTACGCGATCACCCCGTCCTCGGACGGCAAGGTGTACGACTTCTGGATGGTCTCCCGGGACTGGGCCACCGACGACACCGAGGTCACCGACTTCCTGCGGAACAACAACCACACGGTGGTCATGCAGGACGTGGACGCCCTCAACCTCCTGCAGCGGACGCTGGGTTCGGAGCGGGCCGGCTACCAGGAGCTGAGCATCAACATCGACACCGGCGGTCTCGCCGCCCGCCGTATCCTCGCCCGGCTGGTCGAGGAGGGCGACAAGCCCGTGGAGAAGGTCCTGTGAACACCCCGACCGGTGAGATCTACCGCATCGACTGGCTGCCGGGCACCGACGTGCTGCACGGCACCTGTCACTGCGGAGCCGAGCACACCGCGCAGGACCCGGTCGAGATGTGGGAGTGGATGCTCGGCCACCCCGAAGGACACCAGCCCCCGGAGCGCACGACATGAGCCTGTACGAAGCCGAACTGGTCGTCGGCGAAAGGGTGTCGGCGGCCGAGGAGGTCGTCTTCCTCACCCTTCGGCATCCTCTCGGCGAGGAACTTCCGCACTGGGAACCGGGGGCGCATGTCGATGTCGTGCTCGGGCCCGGGCTGGAGCGGCAGTTCTCGCTGTGCGGGGATCCCGGGGACCGTTCCGGATGGCGGGTCGCGGTGTTGCGGGAACCCGACGGGCGGGGCGGATCCGCCTTTGTCCACGAGCAGTTGGGCGTCGGCGACACGGTGCGGGTGCGCGGCCCGCGCAACCACTTCCGGCTGGAGCCGGCCCCGCGCTACCGGTTCGTCGCAGGCGGCATCGGCATCACCCCGATCCTGCCGATGCTGGCCGCCGCCGAGACCGCGGGTGCCGAGTGGACCCTGCTGTACGGCGGCCGGACCCGGCGGTCCATGGCGTTCACCGGAGAACTGGCGCGCTACGGCGGGGAGCGGGTCACCGTCGCCCCGCAGGACGAGACCGGGCTGCTGGACCTCGGCCCGGTGCTGGACGACGTCCCGGACGGCACCCTGGTGTACTGCTGCGGGCCGGGGCCGCTCCTGGACGCGGTGGAGGAGCGCTGCCCGGCGGGCGTGCTGCGGGTGGAACGCTTTCAGCCGAAGGCCCGACAGGACGGCAAGGACGGCGAGGACGGCGAGTTCGAGGTCGTCCTCGCACAGAGCGACCGTACCCTCACCGTCGCACCCGGGGTCTCCGTGCTCGACACCGTCCGGGCCGCCGGGGTCGAGGTGCTCTACTCCTGTACCGAGGGCACCTGCGGGACGTGCGAGACGGATGTCCTCGAAGGCGACCCGGACCACCGGGACTCGGTGCTCTCCGAGGAGGAGCGGGCGGCTGGGGAGACCATGCTCATCTGTGTGTCGCGGTGCCGAGGGGGGCGTCTGGTGCTCGATCTGTGATCCGCAGGTCCGCCTCGATCCGCGCCACCGCCGCGAGCAGTGGCGGCAGCAGGTCGCGGCGGGCCGCGGCGGTGGACATCCGGCCGGAGTGCACCGCCAGGGCCACCCCGGCCACCACCTGGCCGCTCCGGTCCCGCACCGGGGCGGCCAGTGTTCTGACGCCGACCTCCAGGTCGTCCTCGAGCAGGGCATATCCCTGACGGAGTATCAACTCCCGTTCAGGCAGACCGGGTGCGCCGGGCCCGGACGCATGGGCGAGCAGCATCGCCCCCGCCGCCGTCCGGTGGGCCGGACAGCGCGCCCCCACCGCCACGGTCGCCGCCATCACCCGCCGGGCCGGGGCCGCCGCGACATGCACGACCGCCTCTGCGTCCAGCATGCAGAGTGCAGCCGACTCCCCCGCCAGCGCGGCGAGTTGCTCCAGATGCGGCTGCGCGAGGCTCGGCAGGTCGAGGCCGGAGAGGTAGGCGTAGCCGAGTTCCAGGATGCGTGGGGTGAGGCGGAACCGGCGGCCGTCCGAGTGGACGTAGCCCAGGTCGGCCAGGGTGAGCAGCAGCCGGCGGGCGGCGGCCCTGGTCAGGTCACAGGCGCGGGCCACCTCGCTGAGGGTGCGCGCGGGATGCTCGGCGTCGAAGGCGCGGATCACCGCCAGGCCGCGCTCGAACGACCTCACGAAGTGCGGTGCGCGGGCATCAGGTGCGCGGGAATCACTCGACATCGACGCCTCCCCGGTCCGACTCGTCCCGTCACGGTCCGTCACGCCACCTCGCGGCGTGACGGTTCGACACGGAGAACACGGTGAGAGTGCGGTTCGATAACTGTCAACAATTTTGTCAGCTAAACCCATTGACCGGGTCGTCCGGCCGGTTCTACCTTCCCGCTGAGCACCAATCGAGCACTACTGTGCGCACAGCGCACACCCTGTCGGAACACCGTTGTCTGCACAGGAGGAGCCCATGCGTCGTCTGCTCGCCGGTCTCGCGGTCGGCACCATCCTGCTCACCACGGCGGCCTGCGGCTCCTCCGGGGGCTCGTCGTCCACATCGTCCTCGTCGGGCGGCACCACCACCGTCAAGGTGGGCATCATCCCCATCGTCGACGTGGCCCCCTCTACCTCGGGCAGAAGGAGGGCTTCTACAGCAAGCGCGGCCTGAAGCTGTCGATGACGCTCGCGCAGGGCGGCGCGGCCATCGTGCCGGGTGTGACGAGCGGTCAGTTCCAGTTCGGCTTCAGCAACATGACCTCGCTGATGATCGCCCAGTCCAACAACGTACCGGTACAGGCGATCGCGAACGGCGTGGCCTCGACGGGCGTGGCGGGCAAGGACTTCGGTGGGCTCGTCGTGAAGAAGGGCAGCAGCATCACCTCGGCGAGGCAACTGGAGGGCAAGAAGGTCGCCGTCAACACGCTGAAGAACATCAACGAGACCGCGGTCCGCGAGTCGGTGCGCAAGGACGGCGGCGACCCGGACAAGGTGAGCTTCGTGGAGCTGGCCTTCGACCAGATGCCGGCCGCGCTCGACAAGGGACAGATCGACGCGGCGATGGCGGTCGAGCCGGCGCTCGCCACCATGAAACTCCAGGGCGCCACCGAGATCGCCTCACCGATGGTCGACGTGGCGATGAACCTCACCGTGGCCATGTACTTCACCTCGACGTCGTACGCACAGAACAACCCCGACGTCGTGAAGAAGTTCCAGGAGGCCACGGCCGAGTCGCTGGCCTACGCGGACGCGCACCCGGACGAGGTCCGGCAGATCGTCACCACCTACACCAAGACCCCCGCCAACGTGCTGGCCGCGGTGACCCTGCCGAAGTGGCCGGCCGACCCGAACCGTTCGTCGATCGACACCCTGGAGAAGCTGAGCGAGCAGGACGGCCTCTTCAAGACGGCACCCGACCTGGACAAGCTGCTGCCGTGAAGGAAGTGAAGGGGCTGAACACCGCACTCGGTGCGGCCGGGCTCGCGGCCTTCCTCGCCCTCGGCGAGGCGGTGCCGCGGCTCGGTCTGGTCAAGGCGGACTACTTCCCGCCGACCAGCCGGATCGCCCGCGCCCTCGGCACCGAACTCGCCGACGGAGCCTTCTGGTCGGCGCTCGGCGACACCCTCACCGGCTGGGCGGTGGGCCTGGCCATCGCGGTCGGTGCCGGCATCGTGGCGGGGGTCGTCCTCTCGGTCGTCCCGCACCTGCGCGAAGCCACCGCCTCCACGGTCGAGTTTCTCCGCCCGATCCCCTCGGTCGCCCTGATCCCCCTCGCGATCCTGCTCTACGGCACCGAACTCCGCTCGGTCCTGCTGCTCGTCGTCTACGCCTCCTTCTGGCAGGTCCTGATCCAGGTGATGTACGGCGTCCAGGACGTCGACCCGGTCGCCGAGGAGACGGCACGGTCGTACGGACTCGGTACCTGGGCCCGGGTCCGTCATGTGCTGTGGCCGACCGCGCTGCCGTACGTGATGACCGCTGTCCGGCTGGCCGCCGCGGTCGCTCTGATCCTCACCATCACCGCCGAACTGGTCATCGGAGCACCGGGGTTGGGTCGGCAGATCGCCGTCGCGCAGACCTCGCAGGCGGTGCCGGACATGTACGCCCTGATCGTGGTCACCGGCCTGCTGGGCCTGCTCATCAACGTGGGCGCGCGCTCGGTGGAACGGCGGGCACTGGCCTGGCACCAGTCGGTGCGCGGGGAGGTGGCGGTATGAGGCGGCTGCTGCTCACGGCGGTGTACCTGCTGGCCCTGCCCGTGGTGCTGGTCGCGCTGTGGTGGGTGGCCTCCGACGGCAGCACGAACGTCTACTGGCCGCCGCTGCGCACCATCCTGAAGACCTTCCCGGACGTCTGGACCGGGCAGCGGCTCCGCGACGACCTGCTGCGCAGTGTGCTGCGGCTGCTCGCCGGATACGCCACGGCGGCTGTGCTGGGGATCGGCCTGGGCACGGTCATCGGCTCCTACCGGCGGGTGCGGGCGGTCTGCGAACCCGTCCTCGAATTCCTGCGGGCGGTGCCGCCGCCCGTCCTCGTCCCGGTCATCATGCTGTTCGCGGGCATCGGGAACTCCATGAAGATCGTGGTGATCGCCAGCGGCTGCGTCTGGCCGGTCCTGCTCAACACCGTCGAGGGTGTACGGGCGGTGGACCCGGTGATGGCGGAGACGGCCCGTTCGTACGGCATCACGGGCGTGGCCCGGCTGCGTACGCTGGTCCTGCGTTCGGCGAGTCCGCAGATCTTCGCGGGCCTGCGGCAGGCGCTGTCGATCGGGATCATCCTGATGGTCATCAGCGAGATGTTCGCGGCCAGCAACGGGCTCGGCTTCACCATCGTGCAGTTCCAGCGCGGCTTCGCGATCCCCGACATGTGGACCGGGATCCTGCTGCTGGGCCTGCTCGGCTTCGCGCTCTCGGTGGTCTTCCAGCTGGTCGAGCGGCGGGTGCTCGGCTGGTACCACGGACTGCGCGCGACAACCCGGCGGTCCTGAGTGAGCATCGTGAAGGGGCGGTCCATGCTCGACGTACGCGGCCTGAAGAAGGTCTACGACGGTTCCGGTCGCCGCATCGAGGCGGTGCGGGACCTCACCTTCACCGTGGAGGCCGGCGAACTCGTCTGCCTGGTCAGCCCGTCGGGCTGCGGCAAGACCACTCTGCTCAAGTGCATGGGCGGCCTGCTCACCCCGACCGCTGGTGAAGTCCTCCTGGAGGGCCGGAAGGTGACCGGGCCGCCGCCCGGGATGGCGTTCGTCTTCCAGGAGTACGGCCGCAGCCTGTTCCCCTGGATGCGGGTCGCCGAGAACGTGGAACTCCCGCTGAAGCAGAAGCGGTTGACGCGGGAGCGGCGCAGGGAACTGGTCTCCGACGCGCTGCGCTCGGTCGGCCTCGCGGACGCCGCCGGCGCCTATCCCTGGCAGCTCTCGGGCGGTATGCAGCAGCGGGTCGCGATCGCGCGGGCCCTCGCCTACGAACCCCGGGTCCTGCTGATGGACGAGCCGTTCGCCGCCGTCGACGCCCAGACCCGGGCCGATCTGGAGGATCTGGTCCGCGGGCTGTGGCAGGAGCGTGGGATCACGATCCTGTTCGTCACCCACGACATCGACGAGGCGGTCTATCTGGGCGAGCGAGTGATCGTCCTGTCGGCCTCCCCGACCGTCGTCCAGGAACAGCTGAAGGTCGATCTGCCGGACCGGCGAAACCAGTTGCACACCCGGGCCGCCCCGCGCTTCGCCGAACTGCGCACCCATGTCTACGAGCAGATCCAGGCGGCGAAACGCGGGGCTCCCCGGGCGGCGGAGGTCACGACGTCAGATACGCCTCCACCTCGCTGAACTGCGCGGCCGGCCAGGCGTTGTTGGCGGTGACCGTCAGCCGCAGATATCGCAGGTCGGTGCTGCCGGGCAGGGCGACGGTGGCGGTGTTGCCGGTGTCCGGGTCGAACCGGTAGCCGGTGGAACCCACAACGGTCGAGTAGTTCGAGCCGTCGGTGCTGCCCAGCACGGTGATCGTCTGGGTGCGCGCGCCCCAGGCCGAGGACGGTGGCAGCTTCAGCACCAGCCGGCGGGCCGCGTAGGAGGAGCCGAGGTCGACGGTCAGCGACTGCGGGAAGGCGTTGTTTGCGGACTCCCAGTAGCTGTTGGCGTCACCGTCGACCGCCTTGCCGGGCGTGTACACGTCCTGCGAACCGGTGGCGGTCGCCGGGCGGCCCTTGGCGAGGTTGCGGCCGGGGTCCGGGTCGGGGTTGCCGCTGCCGGGCTGCGGCCAGCTGGAGCAGTCCGACCAGGTGCTGGACCAGCCGGAGTTGCCCCCGCCGTCGGTGAGCGCGAAGGACCCGGAGTTCGCCGGGTAGGGGCAGTTGTAGATGCCGGCCGCGCCGACGCCGGTGGCGGTGACGTTGCGGAAGGTGGCGGCGCCCTGCGCCTCGGCCTGCATCACGACCGTCCCGGTGTTCCGCACGGTCGCGCCGGTCACGTTGACGTTCCGGACCGGGTATCCCTGCCCGCCGCCGGAGACGAACTCGAAGGCGCTGTACGGGCTGTCGGTGATCGTGGTGTTGGTGATGTTGACGGTGGCGTTGATGGCGCTGTCGTAGGAGTCGACGCGCAGCGCGCCCATCGGGTGGTTCCAGTTGGGGTTGATCGCGCCCGTGCGGACCAGCGTGTTGCCGTCGACGGTGATCGTCCCGGACAGCGGTGAGAACGGGTCGGCGAACTTCTGGTTGGAGATGGCGATGCCGCTGCCCAGCGCGTTGGTGTCGGAGATCAGGTTGTTCTTCACGGAGATGTCCGTGCCGCCGTAGATGGCGATGCCGTTGGCCAGGTTCGGCTGGGAGATGGTGTTGCCGGTGAAGCTGGAGTTGGTGTCGGGCGAGTACAGCGACCACATGGCCAGGGAGTCGTCACCCTGGTTGCGCAGGAAGTTGCCCCGGACCTGGACGCCGTGGGCGGTGCCGTTGAGGTTGAGGCCGTCGGCGGTGGTGTCGAGGATGCGGTTGTTCTCGACGACCAGGTTGTCGTTGTTGCCCGTCAGCCAGAACCCGCACTTGAGGTGCTGGATCCACATCCCGGAGACCGAACTGTTCGGCCCCAGTGATCCGTTGACGAAGTTGTCCGGGTTGGAGTCGACGCGTTCGGTGACCTCGCCGATCACCGCGAAGTTGTTGATGTGGACGTTCCCGGAGGAGCTGGACTGGTCGATGAACCGCGAGGTGTGCACGACCGAGTACCAGCTGCCGGCGCCCAGGAGGGTGACGTTCTGCACGCCGCTCAGGGAGGACGTGAGCTTGTAGTCGCCCGGCGGGATCCACACCGTCCCGCCCTGGGCGGCGGCGATGGCGTCCCGGAACGCCTGGGTGGAGTCGCCGTTGCCGCTGGGGTCGGCACCCTTGGAGGTGACGGAGACCGACCCGGCGGGCTGGGTGGCGGCCCCGGCCACCTGCTCGAAGTCGGCCACGTCGACGGTGACCTGGGCGCCGGTGGACTCGTAGGCGACCTTGTCGCCGGCCTGGACGTTCTGGCCGAGCAGCAGGCGTGCGTTGTCGAAGAAGTGGTGCTGCTTGGCGCCGGCGATCCAGCCGGTGTCGACGTAGGAGTACTTGGAGGTGACGGTCAGGGTCTTCGCGAGCTTGACCCCGTTGACGTACACGTTGAGGGTGCCGGACTGGCCGTCGGGGACGCTGTAGGAGACGTTCACGGCGTTGGACGCCTGGGGCGCGGTGAACTCGACCCGCTGGCCGGAGGTGAGGCGCACGGCCTGGCGTCCGGAGGCCTCGGAGGCGAGGGTGCCCTGGGTGTAGTCCGGGCCGATCCTGGTGCCGGTGGTGGTCGCCGCCTCCGCCTCGACCGAGGTGAACGGCAGGCTCGCGCCCGCGGCCGCGTGGGCGGCGGGCGCTACGGCGACGAGCATGCCGGCGGCGAGCGCGACAGCGGCCGCCACTGCTGGCATGCTCCTGACAGATCTGGCTGTGGTGCTGTGCATCTGCTGATCCCTTCGGGGTGGGGGGAGGGGGATAGCGCGTGCGGAACCGGCGGCTCAGGTCATCAGCCAGGCCGCCGTGTCCTGCGGCAGACGGCCCGCGCCGTCCAACGGGCCGCTGGTGAGCAGAAGTTGGGTGTGGGCGGGGAGTTCGGCGGGGTCGGGGGCGAGGTTGACCACGCAGATCACTTCCGCGGCCCGGGTGAAGGCGAGGACGCCCTCGGGAGCGGGCAGCCAGGTCAGCGGGCCGGACCCGAAGAGCCGGCGGGCGGCGATGGCGCGGCGGTAGAGGCTGAGCATGGAGTCGCCGTCGTCCTGCTGGCGGTCGGCCGCGTAGGCGGCCCAGCCGGCCGGCTGCGGCAGCCACGGCTCCTCGCGCGAACCGAATCCCGCGTACGGCAGGTCGGCCACCCAGGGCATCGGCACCCGGCAGCCGTCCCGTCCGGGATCGGTGCCGCCCGACCGGAAGTACATCGGATCCTGGATGCGGTCCGCCGGGATCTCGGCCTCGGGCAGCCCCAGCTCCTCCCCCTGGTACACGTACACCGCGCCGGGCAGCGCCAGGGACAGCAGCGCGGCCGCGCGGGCCCTGCGGGTGCCCAGCGACAGGTCGGTGGGGGTGCCGAAGGCCTTGGTCGCGAAGTCGAAGGCGGTGTCCTCGCGGCCGTAGCGGGTGACCGTGCGGGTCACGTCGTGGTTGCACAGCACCCAGGTGGCGGGCGCGCCGACCGGGGCGTGCTCGGCGAGGGTGGTGTCGATCGACGTCCGCAGCCGGCCGGCGTCCCAGGGGCAGGACAGGAAGGAGAAGTTGAAGGCGGTGTGCAGTTCGTCGGGGCGGAGGTAGCGGGCGAAACGCTCGGCGTCGGGGAGCCAGACCTCGCCGACGAAGACCCCGTCGTAGGCGTCGGCGACCGCGCGCCACGCGCGGTAGACGTCGTGCAGGTCGTCGCGGTCGACGAAGGGGTGCGGCCGCGGATCCGTGGCCAGGTCGGGCAGGTCCGGGTCCTTGGCGAGCAGGGCGGCGGAGTCGATGCGGACGCCGGCGACGCCCCGCTCGAACCAGAACCGCAGGATGTCCTCGTGCTCCTGGCGGACGGCCGGGTGCGCCCAGTTGAGGTCGGGCTGTTCGGGGGTGAACAGGTGCAGGTACCAGTCGCCGTCGGGCAGCCGGGTCCACACCGGTTCGGTGGAGCCGACGAACTGGGACGGCCAGTCGTTGGGCGGGAGTTCGCCGTGCTCGCCACGTCCCGGACGGAAGTGGAACAGCTCGCGTTCGGGGCTGCCCGGCCCGGCAGCCAACGCCGCCCGGAACCAGGGGTGCTGGTCGGAGACGTGGTTGGGGACGATGTCCACGATCGTCCGGATGCCCAGCTCCCCCGCCTCCGCGATGAGCTTCTCGGCCTCGGCGAGGGTGCCGAACGCCGGGTCGATGGCCCGGTAGTCGGCGACGTCGTAGCCGCCGTCCTTCAGCGGTGACAGGTACCAGGGGTTGAACCAGAGGGCGTCCACGCCCAGTCCGGCGAGGTACGGCAGCTTGGCGCGGACACCCGCGAGGTCGCCGGTGCCGTCGCCGTCGCCGTCCGCGAAGCTGCGGACGTACACCTGGTAGATGACGGCGGAACGCCACCAGTCGAGGTCCTTCGGGGCATGGCTGGGCTGTCCCACTGTGCGTGCCTTTCTGTCGGAGGAAGGGCGTCAGCCCTTGGTGCTGCCCGCGCTGATCCCGGCGATGATGTGCCGCTGGAAGACGAGGAACAGCGCGACCATCGGGATGCTGGCGATCACCATCGCGGCGATGAGCACGGTGAGCTGGATGTTCTGCGACAGCTGGACCAGGGCCACACTGATGGGCTGCTTGTCGGTGTCCGAGAAGACCATCAGCGGCCACAGGAAGTCCTGCCACACCGCGACCAGGGCGAAGATCGACACCACCCCGAGCACCGGGCGGGACATGGGCAGCACCACCGACCACAGGATGCGCAGCTTGCCGGCGCCGTCGATCTCGGCGGCCTCCAGCACATCGCGCGGCAGTTGGTCGAAGAACCGCTTGAGGAGGTAGAGGTTGAAGGCGTTGGCGACGGCCGGGAGCCAGATGCCGAGCGGGTCGTTCAGCAGGCTGGTGTGGATGAACGGCAGGTCCGCCACGGTCAGGTACTTGGGTACGACCAGGGCCTGGGCCGGGACCATCAGCGTGGCCAGGATCCCGCCGAGGACCACCTTGCCGAACGCCGGCTTCAGTTTCGACAGGGCGTAGGCGGCGGCCGTACAGAACACCAGCTGGAAGGCCCACGCGCCGGCCGCCTGCACCACGGTGTTCCACAGGTGCTGGGGCAGCTGCATCAGGTCCCAGGCGTCGGTGTACCCGGTCAGGTGCAGGTGCTTGGGGATGAGGGTGGGCGGGGTCTGGGCGACCTCGTCCGGGGACTTCATCGCGCTGGTCACCATCCAGTACACGGGGAACAGGAAGGCGAGCGCGAAGAGCAGGACGACTCCGGTGAAGACGGTCCAGTAGACCGCCTTCCCGCGCGGGCGGGCCAGGGTCGCCGGGGAGATCAGGGTTCGGGTGGCGCTGCTCATCCGTCCTCCCCGGAGCGGGTCAGCCGCAGATAGGCGGCGGAGAAGACTCCGAGCAGCACCAGGAGCATGACGCTGAGGGCGCAGGCGCCGCCGAAGTCGTTGTAGAGGAAGGCGTACTTGTAGATGAGGTAGAGCACGGTGACCGTGGCGTTCTCCGGGCCGCCGCCCGTGATCACGAACGGCTCGGTGAACACCTGCATGGTGGCGATGATCTGAAGCAGCATCAGCATGAGGATGACGAACCTGGTCTGGGGGATCGTCACGTGACGGACGCGCTGCAGGAGGTTCGCGCCGTCGAGTTCGGCGGCCTCGTACAGCTCGCCGGGGATGGACTGCAGAGCGGCGAGGTAGATCAGGACGGTGCCGCCCATGTTCGCCCAGGTGGCCACGATCACCAGGGAGACGAGCGCGGTGTCGGCGCCGTTGGACCAGTTCGAGGTGGGCAGGTGGAGGAAGCGCAGGGTCTCGTTGGCGAGGCCGGCTCCCGGATCGTAGAACCACTTCCACAGCAGGGCACTGACCACCGGCGGGATCATCACCGGCAGGTAGACCACGACCCGGAAGAACGCCTTCGCGTGCCGCAGCTCGTTGAGGACCAGGGCGAGGACGAACGGGATCGCGAAGCCGATCAGCAGGGCCAGCAGCGTGAAGGTGAGGGTGTTGCGCCAGGCCGCCGAGAACTCGGGGTCGTGCAGGACCCGGGTGAAGTTCGCGGTGCCGACCCATTCCGGGGACGAGCCGGGCGTATACTTCTGGAAGGCGATCACGACCGCGCGGATCGCCGGGTACCAGGAGAACAGGGCGAAGCAGATCAGTCCGCCGAGCAGGAAGCCGTAGGCACGGGCCTGGTCGAGGAGCCGGCGCCGCCTCCGGTCCCCTGCCGGGGACGGCGCCGGGGCCTGTCGGGGGGGGGGGCCCCCCCGGGGGGGGGGGGGGCGCGGCCCCCGGGGCGGCGCGGGGGCGCCCCCCCGCCCCGCGCCCCCGCGCAACAG
>NZ_JBSHAF010000001.1:590030-610152 GCF_053611365.1 Streptomyces sp. NPDC054813
GCCCGCGCGGGGGGGGGCGGTGGGGTGGCGGCGGCGGCGGGCGGGGGGGGGGGGGGGGGGGGGCGTGGGGGGGGGGGGGGGGCGGCCCCGGGGGGGGGGGGGGGGGGCCCTCGGCCGTCTTGGTCATCGCGGGTCAGCCCCGGGCCAGGATGCCGTCGATCTTCTCGTTGGCGTCCTTGAGGAGCTGGTCGATGTCGGCGTCCTTCTTCGTGAGGACGGCGGAGACGGCGCCGTCGAGGACGGAGTAGATCTGCTGGGCGTTGGGCGGCTCGATCTTCATCTGGAGGGACTGGTTGCCGTCCAGGAAGGCCTGGTAGTTCTCCACCGGGACGTTGGCGTTGGCCTTCTTGACCTGCTGGTCCTTGGCGTCGGCGGCGCCGGTGAACAGGCGCGGCTCGGGCAGGCCGACCGGGGCGTTGTTCTTCTTGGCGCGGGCGTAGTCGCCGAGGAAGCCGTCACCGGGGGTGAGGAACATGGAGTCGAGCCACTTGAGGCCGGCCTTGATCTGTGCCGGAGTGTCCTTCTTGTTGAACATGTAGCCGTCGCCGCCGATGAGCGTGCCCTGGCCGCCGGGCATCGGGGCGAGTGCGAGGTCCTTGTAGTTGCCGCCCTTCTCCTTGACCAGGATCGGGATGTTGTCCGGGGCGGAGAGATACATCCCGAGCTTGCCCGAACCCATCATCTGCTGCACGTCGTTGAGGATCAGCAACTGCTTGCTGCCCATGGTGTTGTCGGTCCAGCGCATGTCGTGCAGGTTCTGCAGGACCGCGTGGCCCTGGGGGGTGTCGACGGTCGCCGTCTTGCCGTCGGCGGAGACGACGTCACCGCCCTGGGAGTACAGCTCGGCGGTGAAGTGCCAGCCGCCCTGGTTCTGCGCGCTGTAGTCGGCGTATCCGACGGTGCCGTTGCCGAGGGCGGCGATCTTCTTGGCGTCGGCGCGGACCTCTTCCCAGGTCGCCGGCGGCTTGTCGGGGTCCAGTGCGGCCTTCTGGAAGAGCGCGCGGTTGTAGATCAGCCCCATGCTGTATCCGGTGCGCGGGATGCCGTAGACCTTGCCGTCCACGGTGTAGATGTCCCGCAGCTGCTTCTGGATGGTGTCGTAGCTCTTGAGGTCCTTGAGGTACGGCGTCAGGTCGGCCGCCTGGTTGATGTCCACGACGTGCTTGGCGTCGGTGAAGTACGTGTAGAACACGTCCTCCATCTGGCCGCCGGCGAGCTTGGCGTCGAAGGTCTTCGGGTCCTGGCAGGGGAACGCGTCGTGCATGACGACGTCGATGTCCGGGTTCTTCTTCTCGAAGTCGGCGGTGTCCTGATCGAAGAACGAACGGTCGACCTTGGCGCTCTTCGGCGGCTCGCAGTTGACGGTGATACGCGTCTTGCCGCTCCCCGCGTCGTCGCCGCCCGACCCGCAGGCCGAGGCCGAGAGCGCAAGGGACGAGCAGACACCTATCGCGACGAGAGCACGGCGGAACCCGGTGCTGGACATCGGTGGACCCCCCAGAACAGGAGCAGTGGGCGCCGCACCGGGACCGGTGGGCGCCGCACACTCAAGCACCGGCAGCACTGCCGCGCAAGATGTCGCGCAGAATCTGTAATTATTCGACAGCAGATGGGATCTGTTGACTCTCAGGCTTTCGGCGCTTGCGCGGTCGACCCCCTGACGACCAGCTCCGGCTCGAACAGCAGCTCCTCCGCCGGGACGACCGTGCCGCCGATCTGAGCGTTCAGCAGCTCGACGGCGGCCCGGCCCATGGCCTCGATGGGCTGGCGGACGGTGGTGAGCGGGGGTTCGGTGCAGTTCATGAACGCGGAGTCGTCGTAGCCGACGACCGACACCTGGGACGGGACGTCCAGGCCCTTGCGACGGGCCGCCCTGATCGCTCCCAGCGCCAGGGGGTCGCTGGCGCAGATGATGCCGGTGACGCCTTGGTCGATGAGGCGCGTGGCGGCCGCGTGACCGCCCTCGATCGAGAACATGGCCCGGGCGACGCCCGCGTCCGGGAGGTCGCCCATCGTGCGCGCGGCGGCCAGCTTGCGGGCCGACGGCATGTGGTCGGCGGGGCCGAGGACGAGTCCGATCCGCTCGTGGCCGAGGGAGGCGAGGTGCCGCCAGGCCTGTTCCACCGCCACGGCGTCGTCGCAGGACACGGCGGGGAAGCCGAGATGGTCGATGGCCGCGTTGATCAGCACCACCGGGATGTTGCGGTCGGCGAGCAGCCGGTAGTGGTCGTGCGGTGCGTCGGCCTGGGCGAAAAGACCGCCGGCGAACACGACACCGGAGACCTGCTGTTGCAGCAGCAACTCCACATAGTCCGCCTCGGAGACCCCGCCCTTGGTCTGGGTGCACAGCACCGGGGTGAGCCCGAGCTGGGCGAGCGCGCCGCCGATGACCTCGGCGAAGGCCGGGAAGATGGGGTTCTGCAGCTCGGGCAGGACCAGGCCGACGAGTCGGGCACGCTCGCCGCGCAGCTGGGTGGGGCGTTCGTAGCCGAGGACGTCCAGGGCCGAGAGCACCGCCTGCCGGGTGGCCTCGGAGACCCCGGGCTTGCCGTTGAGCACCCGGCTGACCGTGGCCTCGCTGACCCCGACCTTCTTGGCCACTTCCGCAAGTCGTCGCGTCATGGGTGCAAGCGTAGCGCAAGTTACGCAAGCAGTTTGCGTAAGCCTGGGGAGCCGGGGTCAGACACGGCTGCCCGTGGCCGTGTCCGCCGACAACCGCTGGGCGACGTAGATGGGGACCACCGACAGCAGCACGAGCACCGCCGCCACCACGTTCACCACCGGTGCCTGCTGGGGGCGGGTCAGGTTGTCGTAGATCCACAGCGGCAGGGTCTGGACGCCCGGTCCCGCGGTGAAGGTGGTGACCACGATCTCGTCGAAGGAGAGCGCGAAGGCGAGCAGTCCGCCGGCGAGCAGCGCGGAGCGCACCAGCGGGAAGGTGACGTCGGCGAAGGTGCGGAAGGTGTCGGCGCCGAGGTCGGCCGCCGCCTCCTCGTAGGTGCCGGAGGTGCGGCGCAGCCGGGCGACCACGTTGTTGAAGACGATCACCACACAGAAGGTGGCGTGTCCGACGACCACGGTGAACAGGCCGAGTCCGACGCCGAGCGGCGCAAGGACCGTGCTGAAGGCCGAGTTGAGGGCGATGCCGGTGACGATGCCGGGCAGCGCGATCGGCAGGACGACCACGAAGGAGAGGGCGTCCCGGCCGAAGAAGCGGTACCGGGCGACCGCGAAGGCGATCAGCGTGCCGAGCACCAGGGCGATCGCGGTGGCGCCGAGCCCGGCCTTCACCGAGGTCCACAGGGCCTCGCGGGCACCGGAGCTGTGCCAGGCGGCCGACCACCAGCGGGTCGTCACACCGGGCGGCGGCCAGCTCGCGCTGCGGTTTGGATTCAGGGAGTTGACGAGGACCAGCAGCAACGGCACGTAGATCACCGCGAAGCCGAGGCCGGCGGCGACACGCACCGCGATCCGCGCGGAACGGGAGAGTTGCACGGCGGGCTCCTCTACAGGCTGCTCAGCGCGCCCGTGCGGCGCATCGCGAGCAGGTACAGCACGATGACGACGACCGGGACGGTGGCCAGCGCGGCGGCCATGGGCAGGTTGAGTTCGATGTTGGCGTAGACGAGGTTGCCGATGAGCTGGGTCTTGCCGCCGACGATCTGCACGGTGATGTAGTCGCCGAGGCTGAGCGAGAAGGTGAACACCGACCCGGCGGCGACCGACGGCAGCACCATCGGCAGCACCACGGAACGGAAGGTCCGCCCGGCACGGGCGCCCAGGTCCGCGGAGGCGTCCAGCAGGTTGTCGGGCAACTGCTCCAGCGCGGTGTGGATCGGCAGGATCATGTACGGCAGCCACAGGTAGGTCAGGGCGAGGACGGTGGCCGGCAGCCCGAAGCCGGGCCCGCTCAGCCCGAAGGGCTTCAGCAGCCAGTCGGCGAGCCCGCCCTCGGACAGGATCAGCCGCCAGGCGTACACCTTGACCAGGTAACTCGCCCACAGCGGGGTGAGGATGGCGACCACCAGGAGCGGCCGCAGGCTCGGCCTGGCCACCCGGGCGGTGTAGAAGGCGACCGGGAAGGCGATCACCGCGCACAGGGCGGTCACCGCGAGGGCGACGCCGACACTGCGCAGGATCACCTGCCGGAACACCGGCGTGGTGAACAGCTCGTGGAAGTTGTCGGTCGACCAGACCTTCACCACCTCGGAGGTGAAGGAGTCCGTCGTCCAGAACGCGGAGACGAACAGCACCGCCAGGGAGCCCAGATAGAGCACGGCCAGCCAGAGCAGCGGGGCGGTCAGCAGCAGGGCGAGGCGGAGCCGGGGGCGCCGGTACAGCGCCCCCGCGGTCCGGGTGAGCACGGTCATGGCTCAGCCCTTGATCTCGGTCCAGGCCTGCACCCACTTCGCGTACGGCACGCACTTGACGTCGGTGCGGCCGTCCAGGCACTGCTCGATGGGCGTGTTCCAGAAGGCGATGTTCTTCCAGTAGCTCTCGTCGGCCGCGTGATAGGTCGTGCAGAAGCTCTTGTCGCTGGTCAGATCGCAGGCCTTGGCGTTGGCCGGGGCCTCGCCGAAGTACTCGGCGACCTCGGCGTTGACCTTCGGGGAGACGATCCAGTCGAGCCATTTGTAGGCGCAGGTGGGGTGCTTGGCCTTGGCGGAGACCATCCAGGTGTCGGACCAGCCGGTGGAACCCTCCTTGGGCACGAAGGCCTTGACCTTGGCGCCGTCGTCGGCGGCCAGGTTGGCGATGACCTGCCAGCTGGTGCCGATCACGGAGTCGCCGCTCTTGAAGGCGGAGATCTCCTTGAGGTAGTCGCTCCAGTACTCGCCGATGTCCGCGTTCTGCTTCTTCAGCAGGGCGACGGCCGCGTCGAACTGCTTCTGGTCGAGCGCGTAGGGGTCCTTGATCTTCAACTCGGGCTTGGTGGCCTTGAGATACAGGGCCGCGTCGGCGATGTAGATCGGCGAGTCGTAGGCGGTGACATGGCCCTGGTACTTCGCCGCGTCGTCGAAGACGGCCGACCAGGAGGTGGGCGCGGGGCTGACCTTCTGGGTGTTGTACATCAGCAGGTTGGCGCCGCGGCCGTGCGGGATGCCGTACATCTGGCCCTTGACCGAGTTCCAGGCACCGTTCTTCAGGCCGCTGAAGATGTCCTTGTAGTTCGGTACGAGCTTCGTGTTGACCGGAGCCGCGTCGCCGGAGGCGATCAGGCGCAGGGAGGCGTCGCCGGAGGCGGAGACGGCGTCGTACTCGCCGGTCTTCATCAGTTTGACCATCTCGTCGGAGCTGGCGGCGACCTTGGAGTGGACCTGGCAGCCGGTCTGCTTCTCGAAGTCGGTGACCCAGTCCACCTTGGGGTCGTCGGAGCCGTCCTCGACGTAGCCGGCCCAGGCGATCAGGTTGACCTCGCCCTCGCTCTTGCCGAGCTTGGCCAGGGGCTTGAGGTCGGGCGGGTTGAGTCCGGTCGAGGAGCCGGAGCCGGAGGAACCGCAGGCGGTGGCGGCCAGCAGCAGCGCGACGGCGGCGGCCGCGGTGCGAGGTCGGGTGAGGCGCACGACGTACTCCAGAGGTGAGGGACGGCGGATCCGGCCGGGACGGGCGGCCGGTCAGCCGGGGACGTGGACGGTGTGCCGGCGCTGCCAGCGCAGCCGGACGCGGGTGCCGCGGTAGGCGGCGACGTCCTCGGCGGAGGTGTCGAGGTTCTGCTGGAGCGCGGTGAGCCGGCCGCCGCCGTCCACGTCGACCAGGAAGCGGGTGGCGTCGCCGAGGTAGACCACCTCGGCGACGGTGCCGACGGCGTCGGCGTGGTCGGGTTCGCCCGGGCCCGCGGTCTCCTTGAGGACCCGGATCTTCTCGGGCCGGATGCTGTGGGTGCCGCTCTCGCCGAGCAACCGCCGGGCGACGTCCCCGGTGAGCAGGTTGGAGGTGCCGACGAAGGAGGCGACGAAGGCGGTGGCCGGGCGTTCGTAGATCTCGGCGGGGGTGCCGACCTGTTCGATACGGCCCTGATGGAAGACGGCGACGCGGTCGCTCATCGTCAGGGCCTCCTCCTGGTCGTGGGTGACGAAGACGAAGGTGATGCCCACCTCCCGTTGCAGGGCCTTGAGTTCGAGCTGCATCTGCTCGCGCAGCTTGAGGTCGAGGGCACCGAGGGGCTCGTCGAGCAGCAGGACGCGGGGCCGCCCGACGAGGGCGCGGGCGAGGGCGACGCGCTGGCGCTGGCCACCGGAGAGCTGGGCGGGACGGCGGCCGCCGAAGCCGTCGAGGCGGACCTCGGCGAGGGCCTTGCGGGCGCGGACCAGGCGTTCGGCCCGGGGGACCTTGCGGACCTTGAGGGAGTAGGCGACGTTCTGCTCGACGTTCATGTGCGGGAACAGGGCGTAGTCCTGGAAGACGGTGTGCACGTCCCGTTCGAAGGGGGCCCGGCGGGTGACGTCCTGCCCCGCGAGTTCGACCACGCCCGAAGTGGGGCTCTCGAAGCCGGCGATCAGGCGCAGCACGGTGGTCTTGCCGGAGCCGGAGGGGCCGAGCATCGAGAAGAACTCGCCGTCACGGATCTCCAGGTCGACTCCTGCCACGGCGCTGGTCTCGCCGAACGACTTCCGCAGATCCCGCAACCGGATCGCGCTGGCCTCCATGGGCGGGAACCTTTCTGGCGCTCTCTTGCGTTGCATGTGGTGATCGGAAAGATATGAAGTCATAGTTCAAAGCTCAAGACCCTTCTGAGGTAAAGCTTGGGTCAACGCATAGGGTGGTGGGCCGTGAAACAGCAGCAGACGGACGGCGGCGCCCGAAAGGCCGTCTTCGCCCGCGTGGACAGCGGGGCCCGGGTGGACGCCGTCGTACGCCGGATCGGCGACGCCATCGAGCTCGGACTGCTCGCCGACGGCGAGCAGCTGCCCGGCGAGACGGAGCTGGCCGGGCAGCTCGGGGTGTCCACGGTGACCCTGCGGGAGGCGCTGATGGCGCTGCGCCAGCAGGGCCTGGTCGTCACCCGCCGGGGCCGCGGCGGCGGCAGCTTCGTCTCCCTGCCGGACACACCCGGCCGGGAGCGGCTCCTGGAGCGGCTGCGCGGCTGGAGCCCCGAGGAGCTGCGCGACCTCGGCGACCACTGGGCGGCCCTGTCCGGCACCGCCGCACACCTCGCCGCACAGCGCACCGAGGACCACGACCTGGACCAACTCCGCCGGACCACCGAGGAGCTGCGCAAGGCCCGGGACACCTCGGCGCGTTGCCGGCTGTACGGCCGCTTCCACGTGGAACTGGCCGCCGCCGCCCAGTCGGCCCGGCTCACCCGGGAACAGGTCGCGCTCCAGACGGAGGTCGGCGCGCTGCTGTGCCTTGTGCTCGGCGACGACGAATATCGTGAAGAGGTGGCGGACCGTCACCGGTCCGTAATCTCGGCCGTGCAGGATGGGGCGGACGCATCGGCCGGGGAGCTGGCCGAGCGGTGCGTGCGGGACTCGACGGCGCGGCTCATCGCCCTGCGGCTGACCCTGTAGCCGCGCCGCGCCCGCTCCCCCGTCCACCGGAGGGCAGCATGAGCCGCGGCACCGTCCCCTCCACATCCGTGACCAGGGCCCCGGCCGCCCCCGAGGAGTACGTGGCCGAGCGGGTCGGCCACGCCCTGGAGGCGGTGTTCGACGCCGTCGCGCAGACCCGCGCCGACACCGCCGCACTGCTGGCCCGGGTGGCCGCCACGGGCCGCCGGCCGGTCACCGCGGACCTGGCAGCGCTGCGCCCCGGGCTCCATCTACGCCTGGCCCGGCAGGAGTTGGTCTCCGGTGTCGGATTCGTGGCCGCGCCCGGACTGCTCGCCGACGTGCCGGCCTGGCTGGAGTGGTGGCAGAGCGACGCCGGCGGGGACGTACGACCACTGCTCCTCGACCTCGACCCGCGCACCTCGGCCTACTCCGACTACACGCACTGGGACTGGTTCACGCTGCCCCGGGACACCGGGCGGCGTGCGGTGGCCGGGCCGTACGTCGACTACCTCTGCTCGGACGAGTACAGCCTCACCCTGTCCGCGCCGGTGGAACGGGCGGGCCGCTTCCTGGGCGTGGCCGCCGCGGACGTGTACCTACGGCA
Source organism: Streptomyces sp. NPDC054813 (assembly GCF_053611365.1). Lineage (NCBI taxonomy): Bacteria > Bacillati > Actinomycetota > Actinomycetes > Kitasatosporales > Streptomycetaceae > Streptomyces > Streptomyces sp. NPDC054813. The sequence goes on from NZ_JBSHAF010000001.1 coordinate 598,128, forward strand.
TTTCGAGGCGGCCGCGCTGCCCCTGCTGCGCGCGCTGTCCGGCCCCGCCCGGCTGGTCAACGCCCGCGGCCGGGTGGCGGCGTCGGCGGACCCGGCGCATCTGGCCGGCTCACTGACCAAGGGGCCGGACTTCGCGGCCGTGCTGGAGAGCGGACGGCCGGGCACGTTCGGCGCGCTGCGCCTGGTGCCCTGCCGGGGCGTGCCGCTGGTCCTGGCGGTGGCTGCGACCTGAGCGGGGACCCGCGTCGGGGCGCCGCGGCTGAGCGGGGACCCGCGTCCGGAGAGGTGGTGGCGGGGAGTGCGGGCCGGTGCCGGTGTGGGCGTCCGGCCCGGCGCCGTCGGCGACCTGAACGCCGACGGTGCCGGGTCAGGCGTCGGGGGTGGGGACCACGGTCAGATGGGCGCCCAGGCCGCCCGGCCGGCGGGAGCGGCGCGGGGCGGCGGGGCGGGGAGCCGCGCGCAGCACCAGGGTGTAACGCGCGTAGCCCATGTCGTGAAGGGTCCTGGCGGTCTCGCCGACCACCCGGCACTCGGTGGCCCCCAGCAGCGGGTCCGGGTGCAGCACCGGCCGGACGGCACCGTCGAGCCGGGCGCCCTCCTCGCCGACCGCGCGCAGCCAGTGCGGCAGACCGTGCCGGAACGCCGCCTCCATGATCGGGTCCTGGGCGATCTCCCGTCGGATCGACTGGAGTTCGTGGTCGTGGCCGTACCGCTCCAGGGTGGTCTTGAACTGGGCCAGCATCGGCAGGCACCAGCCCGACTCGTGCGCGCCGAGCACCGAGCCGGCATCCGGGTGGAACAGGACGAACCGGAGGAAGTTGTCCCCGGGCATCGCCGTGGGATGCGGGGCGACCCCCCCGAAAAGTGTCTCGAACGCGCCGTTGGCCAGCACCACGTCCCAGCGGTGGTCCACCACCAGGGACGGGAAGGGAACCGCGTCCAGCAGCAACGCGTAGTCCTGAAGATATGCCTGGGCCTCAAGACTTTCGGGGACGGGCCGCGGCGCCGGCCGCTGCCCACCTGCCTGATATGCCATCGGGAGGTCACCCCTCTTGCCTATGCGGCCTTCTCGCGGCGATGTGATCCTGCTGCCCCACTCGGATGCATGTCAACTATCGTGGCATTTCATGCCTGTTGACGGCCGAAATTGGCCACAGTTGTGGCGACACCTGGATGTGAGTTCGAACGACCCGCTAATCTCCGGGAAGTTCATGCCGGGAAGTCCACGGCGACCACATGCGTGAAGCCCCTGGTTCCTCTGAGAGACGTAGGAGTTCTGTCGGTGACGGATGGCTACGAGGATCCGGGCGCCACGGCGACCGCCCAGCTGCCGGCCGTCGTCTCCCGCGTCACCGCGCTCGCCGACCGGCTCGGCGTGGCGTACGCCGAGGTCTACGACATCGGAAGGCTCTCCTACGCCTGCGGTGTCCCCGAGCCCGTCGTCAGGGCCCTGCTCGGCGGCCGGCCCGCGGGCGAACCCGATGTCCAGGAACGTTTCCTGCAGCGTCTGGACCTGCTGCGCCGCACCCGCCTCAAGCCCAACGGCCGAAAACACACCCAGCAGGAGATCGCCGACGGCGCGGGCATGTCCCGGCAGCAGGCCGGCGCCCTGCTCAACGGCGACCGGCGGCCGACCATGGAGCACTGCGACGCCCTCCAGCGCTTCTTCCGGGTGCATGCCGGGTTCCTCACCGCCGCGGACCCCGAGGCACTGGCCGGCGCTCTCCAGCGCGTCGAGCAGGAGCTGCTGCAGAAGCTGGCCGACCGGGAGCGGGCGGCGGCCGCGGCCGCGGCGGACCCCCTGGAGCGGCTGCTGCAGGACCACGGGGTGCGCGGGATCGCCTGGCGGGCCGCCCAGCTGCCCACCGACCAGCACCGCGACAAGGTCGCGGAATGGCTGGACATGCTCCTGGAGAGCGTCAAGCGGCCCGAGTCGTGAGCTGAGGGGGAACAGGAGAACATGGCCATCGGCAGGGACATGCGCCGGCTGAGCGGCGAGCTGGTCGGGGAGCTGACCCTGCCCGCGCCCACCCCGCCGCAGGAGCTGTACCAGACTCTGTGCGACGCGATGAGCCGCCGCCGCGGCCGCCCGGTCCTGTTCCGTACGGCCGTCTTCCCGCCCGGCACGGCCAGCGGGCTGTGGCTCGACCTGACCGACCGCGACCTGGTGGTGGTCGAGGAACGCACCGCGCCCGACCACCAGTTGGTGATCCTCGGCCACGAGCTGTGGCACATGCACGCCGACCACCACGGCCACGATGTCGAGGGGGTCGCGGTGGCGGCACGGCTCATCGGCGAAGGCGCGGGCGGCGGCGCGGTCAGTGACCGGGCCGCGGTCCAGGCAGCCGTCCGGCGGATGGCCGCCCGCACCCGCTTCGACCAGGCCGAGGAACAGGACGCGGAGACCTTCGGGCTGCTGCTGGCCAGCAAGTGCCGGACCTGGCTCGCGGGTTCGGCCCTGCGCGGCCCGGTGCGGCGGCACGACGTGGCGGGGCGCATCGAGGCCTCGCTGGGCTACCCGGGGAAGTGAGCCCGGCCCGACCGGGCACCGATGCCGACCGGATGTTCCCTCAGGAAGGGGTCCCGGGGCGGTTCGGGGTCGGCTGAGCGGGCGAACCGAGGCGTAGCGGGCAGGCGTTGTCAGTGGCGGACGGCAAGCTGGTGGGTGCGCACCGCACACGCGGTGCGGCCGCGCCGTCCGAGCGCGTGACCGTGACGACCGACGGGGAGAGCCGAGCCATGCCCACCGCCGTACTGACCGACCGTGAGCGCACCGCCGTCCAGGCCTATCTGCGGCTGCTGCACACCGTCCGCGCGGCCTTCGACGGACCTCCGGACGGCGCCCCGCGCCCCTTCCTGGTCCCGCCTGCCGTGCTCGCCGAGGCCGAGGAGGCCCTGGCCCGGGCCGGACTCGCCGGCAACGAGGAGGCGTTCTTCCGCCTCCTGCACGACTGGTGCCCACCCACCTGAGCCGACGGAGCACGACCGGGGGCGCTGTCAGGGGTGGGGCACGATCACGGCCGAGGTCAGCATGCCGTGCCCCACGCTCCAGCGGCCCTCGAAGGCCTGCAACCGCTGCCCGCCGACCTGGGGCCCGGGGACCAGGAGGCGGGCGTGCAGGGTGCCGTGCGGCCGCTCGCCGGGCTCCGGGACGAGCTCGATGTCGGCCTCCATGAAGTCCAGCCACTTCCCGGTGAGGGGGAACCACGCCTTGTAGACGGATTCCTTGGCGCTGAACAGCAGGCGGTCCCAGTGCACGCCGGGCCGCTCGGCCACGAGCCGGCGCAGCCGCTCCTGCTCCGAGGGCAGCAGGACGGACTCCGCGACGCCCTCGGGCAGCGGGGCGTGCGGTTCGGCGTCGATGCCCAGGGAGGCCAGGTCGGTGGCGCGGACCAGGGCGGCGGCGCAGTAGCCCTCGCAGTGGGTCATGCTGCCGACCAGCCCGTCCGGCCAGCGCGGTGCACCGCGCTCGCCGCTCACGACGGGCTGCGGCGGCACCCCGAGTTTCTCCATGGCGCGCCGCGCGCAGGCGCGCACGGCGGAGAACTCGCGGCGCCGCTTGGGCACGGCACGCGCGACGAGCGCCGCCTCCTCGGGGTAGAGGGGGGCTTCGCGGATCGCCTCGTCACCGAGCATCTCCACGGCCACCACCGAGTCCGGGAGCAGCTCCTCGATCACCGGTTCCGACCTCCATCGGCAGAATACGACGCAGCTTGCCCGGGGGCTGGGAGCGCTTGCGCCACTCGCGGGGGTATCCCACGGAGACCTCTTCGAAGCGGACGCCGTCGTGCCAGGTGGTCCGGGGGATGTGCAGATGACCGTAAACCATGGTGTCGACGCGGAACCGGCGGTGCCAGTCGGCGGTGCGGGTGGTGCCGCACCACATGGCGAACTCGGGGTACCACAGCACGTCCATGGGGTGCCGGTCCAGCGGGTAGTGGCCCGCCAGCACGGTCGGCAGGTCCTCGGGCAGCTCGGCGAGCCGGCGCTCGGTGGCCTCGACCCGGGCCCGGCACCAGTCCTCGCGGGTCGGGTAGGGGTCGGGGTGCAGCAGGTACTCGTCGTTGCAGACGATGCCGGTGCCGTGCGCGTACGCGAGGCCCTCTTCCTTCGTGGCGCAGCCGGCCGGCAGGAAGGAGTAGTCGTACAGGAGGAAGAGCGGTGCGACCACGACCGGGCCGCCCGGGCCCTCCCAGACCGGATAGGGGTCCTCGGGGCTGACCACGCCGAGTTCCCGGCAGAGGCCGACGAGGTGCTCGTAGCGGGCGACGCCGCGCAGCGTGACCGGATCCTTGGGGTGGGTCCACAGGTCGTGGTTGCCGGGGGCCCACAGCACCTTGCTGAAGCGGCCGGCGAAGGTCTCCAGGACCCAGCGGATGTCGGCGACGGTCTCCGCGACGTCACCGGCCACGATCAGCCAGTCGTCGTCCGTCTCGGGGCGCATCTTCTCGACGAGCTCGCGGTTCTCCGGGTACGAGATGTGCAGATCACTGATGGCCAGCAACTGCCCGGCACCGGCCGTGGACTCCACCCCGTACCCCTTCCGATCATGTCGTCTCCACCCACCTCAACACATGACGGGTCGACGGAACAAGGGGACTTGTCGGCCTGTCGGCGGGCATTCGCCGGCCGACCCTCGGCGGTTCGCCGGGCCGGTGCCGGTCAGTCAAGGAAACCGACGTGGACAGTGCAGGAAAACGCGCGTGGACAGTCCCGGGAAATCCGTAACACTGGCGTTGCACGCGAGGCCCCTTGAAAGCCGTATGATCCCCCCAACACCACCGCCACGAACTTCCCTTCGTCCAGGGCGGTTTGGTGACCCTCCAACCACCCTGCCCGGGCACGGGCCCGCTGAGCCCTGCCCGAAAACCCCGGAAGGCGGCATTAATGCGCTCTCGCGTACGCGTCTGGCTCAACCGCACGTACGCGGAGAACGTGTTCTTCATGGATCAGCTGCGGAAAAATCCCAGCGACCGGGCGGTCGAGATCCATGCGACGCACGGTGACGCCGACTCCCCCGTGCTGGCCGCCGCCGACACCGCCGAACTGGAGCCGGAGGGCCTGTCCCCGGCCGGCTACGTCGAGTACGCGCTCGACCAGTGCCAGCGCCGTGGCATCGATGTCTTCGTGCCCCGGCTGCACCAGTCGGCGATCGTCGCCCACCGGGCCGACTTCGAGGCGGCGGGAACGGCGCTGCTGGCGCCGACGCCGGAGGGCACCGCGGTCTTCGAGGACAAGGCGACCGCGTACGAGGCCGTCGCTTCGGCCGGCGTCCCGGTGCCGCCGTGGTGGCGGGTGCGCACGGCGGACGAACTGGTCGCCGCGGTCGAGAAGCTGGAGACCGACGGGCACAAGGCCTGCTTCAAGCCGGCCGCCGGTGCGGGTGGCGTGGGCTTCCGGGTGATCACGCGCGCCCCCTTCTCGCTCTTCCACCTCAACGGGTTCCCGGGGCCGTATGTCCAGCTCGACCTGGTCGTCGACGCGCTGCGGCGGGCCGACCAGCCGGTGGACTGGCTGGTGATGCCGCGGCTGGAGGAGCCGGAGGTGTCCGTGGACTGCCTCACCGGGCCCGACAACCGGGTCCGGCTGGCGGTGGGCCGCACGAAGAAGGGCCGCCGTCGCGGTTTCACCCTGGACGAGCGGTGGCTGGAGCCGGCCCGGCTGATCGCCGAGGGCTTCGGGCTGCACTATCTGTCCAACATCCAGTTCCGGATGTACGGCGACGAGCCGGTGCTGCTCGACGTCAACACGCGTCCCGCCGGGGGGTTGCACCAGCTGTCACTCTGCGGGGTCAACGCCCCGTGGGCGGCCGTGCAGTTGGCGCTGGGCGAGGACCCCGGGGTGATCGAGCCGCCGTTCCTGGGGCAGGACTACGCGGTGGTGTCGGGGCCGCGCCAGGTGTTGCCGTCGGTTCCCGTGCAGCGGGAGGAGGCCCAGGAGATGGTGTTGCCTGCGCCGATGCCCGCGGCGGTGCAGTCCGTGACCGAAGCGGCCGAGGTGTTGCCGCTCTAGGTTGCCTGCCGGGCGCGGCCCCGGTGCGGCTTGTCGCGCCCCCGCGGCGGAGCCGCACGTCGACACGGCCCCGCGCCCCTGAGCGCCTGAGCGCCTGAGCGCCTGATGGTGCGATCCCCTGCGGCCGGAGACTGAGGTGGACGCCGTGCCGGGGACACAGGATGAGACCGGGCGTTCGGCCGCCAGTGGCGCCGGCCCGGTGGCGAGGTCGGAACCGTGCACGAGCAGAAGTGGCTCACCTTCGCCGAGGGTTTCGTACTCGAGGTCGATGTCATGGACGTGCGCGGTCCGCACGGCACCTCGTGGGAACGGGCGGATCGTGCGGTGGGCGGCCGGCGTCTGCTGTGCGCCGCCACGCGGGCGGCGCACAGCACACAGGTCTCGGTCGGCGCATCCGGCTTACGCGCCGGGGAGCTTGGCGCCGATGACGTCGGCGTACTCCATCGTGGGCGGCACGACGCCCAGCTGGGCACCTGCCACGCGCAGCGCCTCGCCGAATGCCTCCAGATGCGCCTCCCGACCGGCTTCGTCCGCGAAGGCGTCGAAGATGCCGAACGTCGTGGGCCCCAGACGGAGCGCGACCCAGACGGGTGTCGTCGTCTCCTCCCGCACCTGATCCAGCGCTGACTTCAGCGCGGCCTCAACCTCCGACACCTTGTCCGGCTTCGCCTCGAAGCGGACGAGCAGCCCCACGGTGACCATGTGAATCCCCCCATCCCTCTCACTTCTGGAACGATCCTTCTGGAAGTAAGTTAACAGACTTCTTGAAGGATCGTTCTAGAATGGGCGCATGAAGACGGGAAGACCCCGGTCGTTCGACCGGGACGAGGCTCTCGAGGGCGCCATCGCCGTGTTCTGGGAACACGGTTACGAAGCCACCTCCATCGCCCTGCTCACCAAGACGGTCGGCATCGGTGCGGCCAGCCTGTATGCGGCGTTCGGCGACAAGCGGGCCCTGTTCCTTGAGGCGCTCGACCGCTATCTCGGCACCTACGGCGCGTTCACCGCACGCGCACTGGCCGAGGAAACGAACGCCCGCGCGGCCGTCGAGCGCCTGCTGCGCGAGGCGGCCGCCGCCTACACCAGGCCCGACCGCCCACGCGGCTGCCTCCTGATCAACGCGGCCACCAACTGCTCCCCTCAATCCGCCGACATGGCGGACCACCTGCGCCATCTCCGTGCCGCAGGCGTCCGCGCGCTCGAAGACAAGATCGCCGCGTCGTCGCCGGACGAACTCCCCGCCCACACCGACACCCATGCCCTCGCGAGCTTCTACTCGGCCGTCCTGCAAGGCATGTCCGCCCGGGCTCGCGACGGCGCCGGACGAAGCGATCTGGAGCAGATCGCCGAGGCGGCGCTCCGGGCCTGGCCGCCTGCCGCCGGACACGGCACAGGTACGACGCCCCCGTAAGAGGTCATCTCGTTCGGCGGTGCCGCTCCCTTCGACGGCCACCCGCACGAGCGTGCGCCGGGTTCCTCACGCCTCGACGTACGATGCCGAGATGCACACCGGCAGCCCCCGGGGCGCCAAGGCCCTCCTGATCAACGGCACCGTCGGTGTGGGCAAAGCCACTCCACGGGCTCCGTTCCCGACATCGCTGCATCCATCATCCGGGCAGCCGACTGGTCAGATCGCCAGTCTCCGGTAGCAGGTCGGAGAGGCGGCGGCGCCCGGGAGGAACAAGCCGGGTTTCTCCGGTCACCGGTATGGACCAATTCACGCCCGTCTCCTTGACAGGCGGATTGGTCCATACCAACTTGGTTGCGCACCTCCTTGCACCTTCGTGCAACTCCCGAACACCCCCATTCCTCCAGGGAGATCGCGTGCGCAACTCACTCAGACGTTCCAGACGTCGGATACTCGCACTGCTCGGGTCCGCCGCCCTCGCGCTCGCCGGGGCCATCGCGCTCCCCGGCACCGCACAGGCGGCCAACATCCTCTCCAACCCCGGCTTCGAGTCGGGGAGTCTCTCGCCCTGGTCCTGCACCGGGAACCTGGGCTCGGTCGTCTCCTCCCCCGTGCACGGCGGGTCCAAGGCCCTCGCGGGGGCAGTGAGTTCCAGTGACACCGCCCAGTGCACGCAGACCGTCGCCGTACAGCCCAACACCACGTACTCGCTCAGCGGCTGGGTCCGCGGCTCGTACGTCTACCTCGGGGTCACCGGCTCCAGCTCCACCTGGACCAGCTCGCCGTCCCAGTACAGTCAGCTGACCGTCTCCTTCACCACCGGCGCCTCGCAGACCAGCGCCCAGATCTACGTCCACGGCTGGTACGCGCAGGGCACCTACTACGCCGACGACATCAGCCTCGACGGGCCCGGCGGCAGTTCGGACACGCAGGCGCCCACCGCGCCCACGAACCTCACCTCCACCGGGAAGACCTCGTCGAGCGTGTCCCTGTCGTGGTCGGCCGCGACGGACAACGTCGGTGTGACGGCGTACGACATCTACCGCGGGTCGAGCCAGGTGGCGAGCGTCTCCGGGACCTCCGCCACGGTGAGCGGGCTGTCTGCCAGTACGGCGTACACGTTCACCGTCAAGGCCCGTGACGCGGCGGGGAACGTCTCGGCCGCCTCCAACTCCGTGAGTGTCACCACCGACGCGGGCAGCGGCGGCGGGACCGGCTTCAAGCAGGCCGCGCCCTACCTCTTCGAGGGCTGGGGCGATCCCCCGAGCCCGTCCACGGTGATGAGCGCGACCGGCATCAAGTCGTTCACCATGGCCTTCGTGCTGGACTCGGGCGGCTGCACCCCGGCCTGGGACGGCAGCCGGGCGCTGACCGGCGGCGTTGACCAGACCGCGATCAACCAGATCAAGGCGGCCGGCGGTGACATCACCCCGTCGTTCGGCGGCTGGCAGGGCAGCAAGCTCGGCGCCAACTGCTCCTCCGCGAGCGCGCTGGCCGGAGCGATCCAGAAGGTGATCGACGCCTACGGTCTCAAGTCCGTCGACATGGACATCGAGAACACGGACGAGTTCGAGAACGAAGCCGTGCAGGCGAAGATCCTGACCGCCCTGAAGACGGTCAAGGCCAACAACGCCGGCCTGAAGACGATCGTCACCTTCGGCACCTCCACGACCGGGCCGACGTACTACGGCAACCGGCTCATCGAGCAGGCGCAGTCGCTCGGCGCGAACATCGACGTCTTCACGATCATGCCGTTCGACTTCGGCGGCGGCGCCGACATGTACGGCAACACGGTGGCGGCGGCCGAGGGGCTGAAGACCAAGCTGAAGTCCACCTTCGGGTGGGACGACGCGACGGCCTACGCGCACATCGGGATCTCCGGCATGAACGGTCTGTCGGACCAGCAGGAGACCACGACCCCGGCGATCTGGACGCAGATCCGTGACTGGGGGAACTCGCACCACATCGCCCGGCTCGCGTTCTGGGCCGTGAACCGGGACCGCGGCTGCGCGGGCGGTGGCGTGGTGAGCAACTGCTCCGGGATCAGCCAGAGCAACTGGCAGTTCACCTCGATCACGGCCGGCTTCACCGGCTGAGCAGCGGCGGCGGTGGCGTGGGGGTGCCTAGACCGGGTACCCCCACGCCTTCGCTATCTCGGCGAGCCGGGGCGGGAGTTCGGCGGTGGGGTCGGCCTGGCGGGCGGCCTGGATGCGGCCCGACCTGATCTCGCTGCTCCAGTCGCCGAGCTTCGGCCTGAAGGTGCCGTGGTCCTGCTTGCCGTAGTCGAGCATGCCGCTCTCCCAGGGGACGCCGAGGTACCCGCACAGGTCGCGGGTGACCCGCTCCGGTGCCGCGGTGAGGTCCTCGTACGTGATCACATGGGCGCCGGGGAGTTTGAGACGCGCCTCTTCGAGCTTCTCCGCGTAGCTCAGGACCTCGGCGCGGATCGCCTCGTGGTCGGGATCGGTGCGGCGGCTGGTCAGGGACTGGATGACGGCGCCGGGGTGGCGCAGCAGCAGGACGAACCGGGCGTCGGGCCAACACCGGTGCAGCCGGGGCCAGATGAGGGTGTTCGGCGGGGTCTTGTCGACGATGACGTCCTTGCCGCTGCGGCTGAGCTCCAGGTGCAGCACCCGGTCCCACAGGACGTGCTCCAGCTCCTCGCGGTCGAGGGCGAGCTCCTTCATGGCGTCCGCGGTGAACTCCCGGGACATCTGGACGTGGACCGTGCGCAGATGCATCTCGTGCGGGGCGCGGATGCGGCTGTGGCTGTTCAGCAGGACGCGCAGCAGCGTGGAGCCGGAACGCACCGAGGAGAGGACGAAGACCGGGGCCGCCACCAGGCGCGGGGCGCGCGGGGCCACGTAGTCGGCGGAGAGCTGCGGCTTCACCTGACGCTGCGTCGGGATCGCGTCCAGGGTCTTGCGCGGAGGGCTCACCGCCTGCGCCATGAGCCGTCCCCGGCGCCTGAGCCCCTTGGCGATCGCTGACATTCGCGGGTCTCGCACGGTGATGCCTTTCTCTCGTCCCTGCCGTTCCGCATCCCAGGGGTGGCAGGCGAACTCGAGATGTCCAAGAGGCGAACCAACGGGGTCACGGCGGCCCGAAAAGCCGCCGTGACCAGGCAACTTACCGTTCTCTTAATTCTTCATATGAGAATTCCCGACTTTTGGCGCGGAACCGGACCATAACCGCATTCGGAATCGGATCAGGACCGGATCAGAACCGGCCGGATCCCCGGTACAGCTCCAGCTCCCCGTCCAGTTCGACGGCGAGGACCGTGGCGTACGGGTCGAGGTCGGCCGCGGCCGGCGGGTCGATCCACAGCACGCCGACCGCCTCGTGCAGTCCGCCGACGACACGGTGGGCGAGTTCGGTGCCGGTGCCGAGCACGCTGACCTTGCGGACCGGGGTGACCAGGCCGCGGACGCCGATCTCGGCACGCGGGATGTCGTACAGGGTGAGGTAGAGGGTGCGGCCGTCGGCGGAGAGGGTGCTCGGCCCGTAGTGGTGCCCGGCCGGCAGCCCGCGGACCGTGCCGTACACGGCCTCGGCGTGTCTGCGGATCCACTCCCCCAGGCCTTCGAGGCGCTCGACCTGCGGCTGCGGGATGGTGCCGTCCTCCATCGGGCCGACGTCCAGGAGGAGATTGCCGCCACCGCCGATGGTCTCCGTGAAGTAACGGACCAGCTGGCTGAGCGACTTGTGGTTGTCGTCGTGGTGCTGGTAGCCCCACGAGTCGTTGATGGTGAGGCACAGCTCCCAGGGCCCGGCGGGGGGTTCGATGGGTGCGCCCTGTTCCGGTGTCGCGTAGTCGCCCTCGCTGAGCATCCGGGCGTTGAAGACGACGTGCGGTGAGTAGGAGCGGACGAGCGCGGCGAGTTCCCTGATCCGCCACTGCTCCTCGCTGCGGTCCCACTCGCCGTCGAACCACATCAGGTCGGGCCGGTAGCGGGAGGCCAACTCGCGTATCTGGCCGTCACGGTAGCCGATGAACCGCTCCCAGGCATCGAGGTCCTCGTCCTCGGCCGAGCACTCGGAGTACCGGTTGTCCTCCTGCTCGGGCGGGCGGCCCGGCTTGCGCGTGGAGGCGTAGTCGGGGTGGTTCCAGTCGGAGTGCGAGTAGTAGAGACCGACCTTGAGTCCCTGCTCGCGGAGGGCGTCGGCGTAACCGGCGAGGTAGTCCCTGCCGAGGTTGAGATCGCCGAACTCGGTGTCCCACAGCGCCACTCCGTCGTGATGACGGCTGGTGAGCACGGCGTACCTGGCGCCGGCGCGGGCGAACAGGCCGGCCCAGGCGCGCGGGTCGTACTTCGCGCCGGTGAAGCGGGCGAGCTGGGACATGTACTGGTCGTGCGGCACGATGTCGTCGTAGAACGACCAGGATTCCTGGACGCCGTCGACGGCGTAGATCCCCCAGTGGACGAAGATCCCCAACTTGGCGTCGGTGAACCACGGTTGCATGGGCACGGCTGGACTCCCGTTGTGTACAAGGTCAGTCGGGGAAAGGGGGCGGGGGCGGGGCGGACCACGGGAGCCGCGCGCCGCGCGGGCGCGGGCGCGGGAGGGGGGGCGGGGCGGGGCGCGGGGGGAGTGTGGGGATGC